>CAYZJR010000056.1:0-44752 GCA_964478655.1 uncultured Candidatus Obscuribacterales bacterium | reverse complement strand
GCTTAGAACTCTCGTTCACGGCGACGCTTGGAATGCGAACAGTGTAGCAACAGGAAGAAAGAATCGTTTATTTCAGACATACGCCCAGATCAATTTGCAACAATAAATGGGACGCCTGGAGCTCCGGCACAACCAATCCAAGCTACAATATGCTGCTTCAAAGTTGACCTTCAACGACAAGAAATTGCAGCTTACGACCACCCGACTGTTGCTCAGAGAGTTTGTTCACGCAGACTGGGAGTCTGTGCAGGTTTACTCCGGCGATCCTGAAGTTGCTAAGTTTGTGGAGTGGGGTCCGAATACACCGGCCGAAACAAAAAACTTTGTACGGCGTGCCATAGACTTGAGTAAAGACAGACCGAGACAATCGTTTGAACTGGCTGTCATTATGCAGTCCACAGGCAAGTTGATCGGCGGATGTGGACTAACGATTACTTTGCCGAAATTCAAAACAGCAGCAATCGGCTATGTTTTGCACCGAGACTTTTGGGGGCAAGGAGTGGCAACTGAGGCTGCGCAAGCTCTGGTCAAGTTTGGATTTGAACAACTGGGTCTGCATAGAATTTATGCCACCTGCGACAGCCTCAATCCAGGCTCAGCGCGCGTGATGCAGAAGTGCGGCATGCGCTTTGAAGGCGAGTTCAAAGAAGACATGCTAATCAAGGGAAGTTGGCGCGACACAAAACTGTACGCAATTCTCGAAAATGAGTGGCGTGCCAGCCAGTAAATCTAGCCAGCTTGCATTGTCGTTAAATCGTTTATTTGAATTGAAGAATCGAGAAAACGTCCGTATTGCTCGTCGGAAGGTTTTTGCGACCATTCAGGAATTCGAGCTCAACAATGAAGCCTATGCCGGCAACCTTGGCTCCGAGTTTTTCCATCAATTTGTATGCCGCTCCGGCTGTTCCGCCAGTTGCAAGAAGATCATCAATGATTACGACCTTCTCTCCTGGTTTGACAGCATCTACGTGCACTTCGACGGTGTCTTTGCCGTACTCCAGGTCGTATGTGATGCTTTCGACCTTATAGGGCAACTTGCCGGATTTTCTAATGGGCACAAAGCCGATGTTGAGAGCATGCGCAACCGCCGGTCCCAGGATGAATCCACGAGCCTCGATGCCGGCGATTAAGTCCGGATTGAGTTCGTTGCAACGCTCTGTCAGCACACTGATGACGACGGAGAGAGCTTCTCCATCTTGCAGCAATGTGGTTATGTCTTTGAAAACAACGCCCGGTTTTGGGAAATCCGGAATATCTCTAATCGTGGATTTGAGCCAATCAGCAGTCGACTCATCAATTGGCAGAGCCAAAGAACTCTTCTTCTGTCCGGTCTTGTTCATTAGGTCCTCTATTAATAGACTCCGACGCATCGTGCGTCTGTGCAGTCAACTCCACTGAGTTTGGAATAAGCCCTAATTGTATATCCTTCAAAGAGGATGATGAACACCACTGACGAAAAGTCTTTACAGCATCGAGGGAAGCCACCAGCTGTCTGTACTCAGAGGTGTCTTCAGCTTTACCTACCGGCTCGCCTATGAGGTCAAGGTAAAGCACGCCCTCCTCCGCGAACCAATCTATAAGATTGACCTTTTTCAAGACAGTCAGGCCAAGCGCAACTGCCATTTTGCTTGACCCCATGGCTGATGCAAGCTTTTCGCCATCCACTTGACCATCTCTTTGGTTGACAGCGAATTTAACTAATCCGAACAATCTCTTCAAAAACGCAGCGCCCTCGTCCAATTCGGGCTGGTCCACGCCTACTAGATAAATATTCTTCGCCTGAGTTTCCTGCAACAATTGCTGGAAAACCTTTACTGTCGGCGGAAACTGCCAGATTAGCAGGTGCTCGACACGACTTAATGTGGTGCGGTCTGCAAAATTTACGCCTTGGAGCCTTGGGGACGATTCGGCAAAAATTGCGATCTTTTCACCCACCTTCTCAAGTGCTTTCTTCAGAATCAGCTCCGGAGATTCGTGCCCTCTGAGATCTTTGAAGTTCAGCCTGACGGAAAGTTGTCGCGCCGCCGCGGCAAGCATGGTTGTCGAAACTTCAGGAACTGTCGGTTGGGCAGGAAGCGTCGATGCATTTTGAGTCGCAACTGACGATTGAGCCTTAAGCGATGGTTGCGAAGGAACCATTTCAGGCACCAGTGGCGGCACCATTCCCAGCTCAGGCGTCGCAATCACGTTGGGCAATTCAAGTTCTTGCTCTTGCGATTCTTCGCCAGTCAACCCTGAAGCCCTCCAATCGGAAAGCACGAGCTGGAGCCTATCTCGACCATTGAAAGTGTTTACCGAGGGCGTGCAAACGACATCGACCAGCTGACCTTCTTCAGGCACACGACCTTTACTGTTCCAGAAGACTGCCTCGAGCGGCAGTTGAGAGGCTTCTGACTTAAGAACGACCCGCGAGTGTTTTGCATCTTTTCCGAGCGGTTTGGTACCGATGCAACTAAGGTCGCCAACGAAAATTTGCGGCTTCTTATTGTCCATACCGAATGGGGCAAGTTTGTTCAACTCTTGTGCAAGATCAAGCGACAACTTCGATGCCTCCACCGAAACATCGATGTCGACTCTCCCTCGAAGAGGGTTGCCGGCAAGCATGCGGTTGCAAGTCAAGGTAATCGCTTTGCACAAAGAATCGGCCTTATCTGCTTCGCAACTGAATCCCGCGGCCATTTTGTGCCCGCCCCAGCGAGTCATCAAAGTTTCATTTTCTTTGAGCACTTGATACAGGTCGATTCCAGGTACGCCTCTTGCAGAGCCCTTTACCACGCCTTCAGAACGATCTAATTCTGCCAAAAATACCGGGCGGTTGTACTTCTCCACCAATCGAGAAGCAACGATACCGACCACACCATGGTGCCACCCTTCTTGATAGATGGCGATGCCCCTGTCTCTAGTCAAATTGAGTCTGGTCGAAACGTAGTGATCGGCTTCAGCAAAAATCTTTTCGCAAAGTTCTTGCCTGCGAATGTTCTCTCGTTGCAGCTGTCCGGCAAGTTGTTCGGCCACTTCTTCATCATCCGTGGTCATAAGTTCAACAGCAGTTTTCGCATCAGACAACCTTCCCACTGCGTTGATTCGCGGAGCCAGACCAAAACCTACGAGATCTGTGTCTTCACCGCGTACTTGCTTTAGGAGCGCCTTCAATCCTGGTCGAGTTGAGTTAACTAGTTTTGGAAGTCCAATCTTAACGAGATATCGATTCTCTCTTACTAGCGGTACCAAGTCTGCGATCATCCCCAAGGTTACGAAGTCTAATAGCTGTTCGACTTCATCGGGGAAGCCTCGATCGATGAGTAAGGCTTCGCAAAACTTGTATGCGACACCGACTCCTGGCAGATGGAAGAGTGGGTGCTCCTCAGAGAGCCGCTTGGGATGGACGATTGCAACAGCAGGCGGAAGCAGATCTGGCATGGAGTGGTGATCGAGAACAATGGTTTCAACTCCCAGGGACTTTGCAAAATTGATTTCAGCAAAGTTGGAAACACCGCAATCGCACGTAATGATCAGCTTTGCTCGATGCTTGCTGGCAAGTACGCTCACAGCCTTGAGGTTGAGTCCATATCCCTCACTCGTACGGTGCGGAATGTAGTAGTCGACCTTTGCACCAAGGCGCTTCAAAACGGTGTAAAGCACAGATGTGCCAGTGACACCGTCGACATCGTAGTCACCATATACGGTGATGCCTTCTCCTTCTACAATCGCGCGGGTAACACGTGCAAGTGCGCGGTCCATATCGGGCAGTTGCATCGGTCCGGTAGGCGTGTAGCGATTCTCATCGAGGAAAGCCTCAATATCTGCAACACTGCAAATACCTCGGCGCTCCAGAATCTTAGCCAGGATCTCTGAGCCACCGGTAGCCTCCAACACCTCAGGAGCAACTTCGCTCGCTTCGGACCCGGGGAAGTTCCAAATTTTTCCGAGCTTTTCCTTGAAGGAAACGCGGACATCGGAACCAGGTGAGGATTGAAGAGAACCGGTCATATACAGTCACCTTAGTCGAATGAGAGGTTTGATATACCTTGCATATCAAACCACTCTAGTATGTATTCAAATTGGACGTCACCATATACGATGCATGGCTTCGAGAGGTACTCCAATTCAGGCTACAGAGGCTAGGATACTTCACTAACGATGTGTTCCTCTATTAATTTCAGGACACCGTATATGACACCAGTCGGCGTATATGCGCAGCCGGTTAAAACAGCCGCAACAGATATGCAAAACAGATGCGCGCGATAGTTGCTCCGCCCTGCCGATCGCACAATCGGGCACTGCGCCTAGACGCACAAAATCGAAACGCAGCTCCTTCAGTAGCAGTTGAAGTTCGCGATGAGATTTCCGAGGTTCGATTGGTCGCCTAATTTATATACGTTCGGCACCTGCAAAAAGTTCAATTCTTTTTGCGAAATTTTGGTGAAAAAGCATCACTGGTTCAAATCGGGGTCGTGAACTTCAATCACTGATTTCGGTTTCGCGACGTTCGGCCAGCCCTGCAAATCGTACTCAATGATGGTAGTCACTATCGGATACTTGGGCCATGGCAAGGCCCATCCAACAATCCACATTACTGGCAACATCACAACGTGAAGACTCAGCGCAATGCAAAATGCCTGTGCAAGCGGAACTTGATCGACAGCCCAAGCTCCAATCGCCTGCTTTGCTGTAGTCATTAGTCCGCTAACCAAAAGCACCTCTTGCTTTTTCAGCCTTCCCAACTTTTCCAAGTTTTCCAACCTGCTGCGCGGAATGCTTCTTTACAGCAAGAACGATGTTCTTGGAGTCCTCATCCGGTAAGGCTAGATGGTAGTATTGTCTATCCTAAGCATACACTTGCAATGACCAATAAAGTTGGCCCACAAATCAAAAGCTCCCTCCGGCGTCCGTCGAACCAAAACGGGCTCTTCCTCGGCGCCGTAGCAATTGCTTTGACTTGCTCAGGAGCCTTTGCTTTGGATGAAGGCGCAGTGCCTGAGGTCGACCTGCAAACTATTTTGCGCACCACCCCTACACCGTTTGGCGGAGGTCAAAACCCTGCCAATTCGCCACAAAAGCCTTCGACTTCAGACAGTTCCGTCATCAACCTAAAAGATACGACGTTGAGTGCACCCATGTCAGGCGCGTTGCCAATGGCAAAAGACGCTCAAGGCGTTAAGCCTATTTCGTTGGGCGCCTCCGACACAGGTTCAGCACTGGCATTGCCAAGACGCCCGTCAAGACTGAGTTTAGCGGACAGACTAGTGCCGTCGCGGCTCTATTTGCCGGGACGTATGGTGCTCGGAAAGCTGGCAGAATTTACGATTAAGGGCAAACCCGGCAGCTCTGTGGCCATCGCAATGGCTGACAGAAACTCAGGTGCCAAGCCGATTAACGGAATCAGCATTCGGTTAGGTCCAGACCGAAAGGTAGTAGCCATAGGCAAAATACCCGAAAGTGGAGTAGTCACGCTCACCGTTGAAACCCCTATTCAAGGCGATCTCATCGGGCAATTCCTTTATTTCGAAGCCGCCCTCTGGACTAAAGACGACATGTCCGATGTTCAAATCGCAAGCACTGTGACGTCTGAGACAGAAGGTGCCGCCGGCAACGGCGTTGTGATTGCCCAAGAAGTGACACACAAGCGGGGTATTCACATCGTCCCGGACGCCGCAGTTCCACTGACCCAGCGCGCAGGGCTGGGTATCAACAGCTCTCCCTGACACCCCATCTAAAGAGGATCACACGACACCGCGATGAAAGCCCTACTAGTGCCGCTGGACAATCGACCCGTAACTTTCATTCTTCCTCAACAAGTGGCAAGAGTGGCTGGGTTAGATGTTTTCTACCCTCCTCGCGAACAAATGGGAACCCTGCAACGTGGCTGCGACAGCGATTCGCTGTTTGAGTGGATCAACAAGACCATTGCTTCGGAACAGCCAGATGTGCTCCTAGTCTGCCTCGACACACTTCTATACGGCGGTTTGATCACTTCCAGAAAGTCGAATGAGCCCTTTAAATCAGTTTTGAAGAAACTGGATCTGGTCAAAGATTTCAAGAAAAAGTCGAAAAGGCCGCTAACCGTCTATGCGCAGTCGTCCATCATGCGTATCTCTGACAATTACGACGCCACTGAAGAGAAGGACTATTGGGCTCGCTACGGTCGCGAAATCTATGAGTGGTCGGGCTACTTGCATCGCTTGATGGATAGAGCACAGCTTCCCGCCGGAGTTTTGCGCACCGCCGAGGCAAAAGTGCCTGCGGAAATCCGACAAGATTATATGGATACTCGAGTGCGCAACTTCAAAATAAACCAAGCGCTTCTCAATTTAGTTAAAGATCGGCAAATCGACAGGCTCGTATTCAGTCAAGACGACTCCGGTGAATTCGGACTCAACGTGATGGAACGAGACAAGCTGATTCAGATGACGCAGTCTATGAACCTTACCGATCGCGTCGCCGTTTATGCAGGCGCAGACGAAGTTCTGTCATCGCTTTTGGCACGTTGGCTCGTGAAGCAGTCGCAACCCGGCAAACCGGTAATCCGGGTCTGTTTCAGCCCACCAAGCGTAAAAGGATGCTCCAGCCGCTACGAAGGTCAAACCATCGGACAAACCGTAGAAGCACAGCTGAAGGCGCTAGGCGCACCATTCCACTTCCAAGACTCACCGGAAGCAGAATCCTGCGACATGACTCTGATCGTTCATGGCTCTGCGCAGCGCCAGGGCGACCACATCATGCTTCCCGGCAGTCAAGATCTCAGACACGTCGATACTGCAGAAGGTGTGCAGAGCACGCTGAAACTTTTGGAGTCGGCGCCCGGGCTCTGCATCCTATGCGACGTCGCATATGCAAATGGCTCAGACCCGGCTCTTGTCGAAAAACTCCTCACACGTAAAGACCTCATTCAAAAACTGGCTGCCTATGCGGGTTGGAACACCACAGGCAATTCAGTCGGCTCAGCTCTGGCAGTCGGCGTGGCTCGCTGGTTCACCTCCAACCGAGTCGATGCAGACCACACAGATCGCCTCTTCAGACAGGCGCTCTTCGCCAGGTTTGCCGATGATTGGGCCTACCAGGCACGCGTAAGAAGCCAACTCAACGGAGATGCACGCCCAGAGCGGCTGCAAGAGCTAATGTCCGGAACGGTCGAGAAAATCGCTGGTGCCTTAGGCTGCCAACCCGGTCGATTGCGATTGTCCTTCCCGTGGAATCGAACCTTCGAAATAGAAGTTGCCTACGAAGAAATTTAGCGCGCTTTGCCAACTCCTGCGACAATCTCTTATTATCACCATAGGCACAGGTAATATGTTCCTCCTGGATGAGGTAAATGAGGTAACCGTGATGTCGTCGCTCAACATGAAGGCGAAAAGAACATCAAACTTTTCAATCTATGTTCTTGCAGCCATTGTTGCCTGCTCGTTTATCGCAGGACTCCCGGCATCAGCGGTAGAAACATGGGAGAAGCTCGACAAAAGACTGAAGACCCAAGTTTTCCAAGTCAACGTCGGTCTCAAAATTCGACTTAAAGACGGACAGTCTTGCCATATCGCCGACCTCTCACCAAAGTATCGACTCTACGTTTTCAGCACCTCAAAAGAAGATAAGGGCTTTCGCGTTGTCGGATGCGGCTCAGCATTTCCTGTGCGCACACCACAAAAAGACAAAACCTATTTCATCACCAATCGGCATGTAGTGCAGAGCGCAGAGCCTGTGATTCGAGAGTGCGAAAAATTCTATGCAGGCATGAGACTTTATGCGGAACAGACTGCAGTTAATCGAGACGCTGAAGGAAGATTTCGAGAGCTTCAACAGATCGCAAATCTGGCACTAAAGGGAAAGAGCATGCCGGTTGCAGAACGCACCGTGTATCAGTCTACGGTTGATGGTATCTGGGATTGCTATGAAACCTATCTCTCACCGCGTGCCGATTCGGCAAGAGTTTTGTTCAACAAATACATGATCCTTGCAGGAGTGACTGCAGAAATCGGTTACTTCGTTCATTTGCCGGGACCCGTGTCGCAAGCCCCAATTATTGCCAAAGTTTATCGTGTAGCGAAGTCTGAAGGTGAGCCGGATCTAGCACTTTTGGTCGTACCACCAATTGCGGTGGCACCGCTTGATTTTGATCCAATCGCACCATCAGAAGGACAAGAGATTCAAGTTATTGGATATCCGACAGCATCCGACCAACTCGACATAGATTCCTCGAAATACTACACACCAACTTTCAACACCGGTCGAATCAGCCGTGTTGCACCGCGCATGCTGCAAGTCGACGCACCGATTACGACAGGAAACAGCGGTGGCCCAGTGGTCAATTTGAAAGGGAAAGTCGTAGGCGTGGTCGCAGTACGCGCAATATCTGAACGCGGCGGAGAACTGACGAACTTCGGCGGCGCCGTCACCGTTCAATCCGTGCAAGCTTTCGCACCAGAGCTGTTTGGAACTCTCTCAAGTTCCACCCAAAAGTAAAGCTAAGAACCGGTCCATTTTTCGATTAGTTCGCGAAACTGCTGCACCGAAAATGGTTTTCCCATGAAATCGTCCATACCGGCATTGGTGCACTTTGTTCGATAATCTTCCGTGACCGAGCCTGAAACTGCAACGATGGTAGTGCGGCGCCCCTTAGTTTCATCGAGTTCTCTTATCTGCCTTGTACACTCGCAACCATCAACATCGGCAAGACTGAGATCCATTAAGACCATTGGACGTTCTTGCGCAGTCAACTGCTCGATGGCTTCACAGCAAGATGGAACAATCGTCAATTCAAAATCCAGCTTCTTCGCCATCGCTTCATACAAGCGTTGCTGTAGTGGATGGTCTTCGACCACCAAAAGAGAAACCCTGGACATTGCTGATAGCTCCGAAGTTCTTATTCCTTATATTGTACCGCCCGGTAAAGAATGCAAACGGATATAGGAGGAGACATCACGCGGCACTTTATTCTTGCTGCTATTGAACTGCATTTTCCAACTAACTGTTTTACCTTCTAAACGATTTTCTGGTAAATCTTCTGCTGAGCTGAAACAACCCTGTAGCTGCTTCTCAGGTCGGCTAAACTCATGGACTCTTTGTCTCCTAAAGCCAAATAGCCTTCCATAGACAGGCTGTCATACAGCAGTTTGTGCACTATTTGCTGTGTAGTTTGCTTGAAATAGATCATGACGTTTCTGCATAAAATCAAATCGAACTCGTTAAAGGAAGAGTCGGAGATCAAGTTGTGATGCCCAAAAGTGATGCAGTCCTTTAGAGAGCCGCGAAGCACTGCATTGTCGTATCCAGAGCTGTAATAGTCAGAAAAGTCATGAACTCCACCGGCCTCTAAATAGTTGCTCGTGAACTCCTTCATCAGTCTCAACGGATAGACGGCCTTTCGAGCTCTTTCCAAATACGGCTCAACAACATCAGTGGCATAGATTCGAGTCCGCGAACTTAGACCCGCCTCGTCAACTAGAACCGCAAGCGAATATGCTTCCTCTCCCGTTGAGCAGCCGGCACTCCAAATTCGAACGACCTCGCGAGCAGCCAGCGCAGGCAGAACTTTTGTTCGCAGCAAGAGATAGAAAGGCGGCGTGCGGAACATCGTCGTCGTGGGTATGGACAGACTATTTACTATCTTCAGCAAGAAGTCACCGTCGGAAGAAACTTTGTGTGTGAGCTCTTGTATGCTAGAAAGCCTGTGCATATGCACTAGCCTGTCCAGCTGCCTCTTTAACGTCGCTAACGCATACTTGCTGAAATCGAGCCCACTCTCCTCGTACAACACGCCTACGAGGTGCTTGATATGCTCTTCATCATTCGAGTCTGCGTGCGGCATTGCCAGCCAAACCTTTTCACTACGCTTTGTACAGCCAGACGCGCATGAGTGAAAGAAGTTGCTGCCTGTCCACCGGTTTGCTGATGTAATCAGAGGCACCACATTCGATGCACTTTCTACGATCACCTTTCATCGCTTTAGCCGTAACTGCGATTATCGGAAGCTTTTCAAATCGCTCCTGCGCCCTAATTGCAGCCATTGCTTCATAACCATCCATCTCAGGCATCATAATGTCCATCAACACAAGTTCGATGTCCGGTCGCCTATCGAGCATCTGCAGTGCGGATACGCCTGAATTCGCGGTTAGCAGCTCCATCTGATACTTTTGCAAGAGACTGGTCAGTGCTGCGATGTTGCGAGGGTCATCATCAACAATTAAAATCTTCCTGCCAACCAGATACTTGTCCTGCACTCTGGCTTTGCCCAACATCTCACGCTTTTGATCGGGAAGACTTTCTTCAATTCGATGCAAGAACAAAGTCACCTCATCAAGCAATCGACCTAGGGAATCAACACCTTTAACAACCCCCATACGCGATAAATCTTTCAAAGCTTTCTCTTCTTTGACATCAAGTGGATGCTGCGCATAGGCGACGATTGGCAAGAATTTCGCCTTCTGCTGGATTTTCTCTATCAACTCCAAACCACTCATATCAGTAAGATTGAGATCCATCACGATACAATCCCACTTACGATCTTCCTCCAAAAGCTTTATAGCTTCAGCGCCATCACGCGCGGCAACAGGTGCGCCTACTTCATCTCCCAGAAGCTCAAGGAATGCCGCGCGCAACTTCTCATCGCTTTCCACAACAAGCACTGCATTGTTCGCATCTTGAATGTAGGTTCTTACGCTGGAAAATGCGTCGTCAATCGTCTCTAAAGTGATAGGTTTGCTCAGATATCCGAATGCACCCGCTGCGAAGCCCCTCACGCGTTGCTCTTCCACTGAGATGATATGCACAGGAATGTGTCTGGTATCAGATGAGGTTTTCAGCTGATCGAGCAACACCCAACCATCCATGTCCGGCAAGCGGAGATCGAGCGTAATTGCGTGTGGATGCACTTTTCTGGCAAGAGCCAAACCTTCCTGGCCCCGCAAAGCAACAACACCTTTAAAGTCGTTCTTGCGCGCAATTCTTAGAAGCATGTTCGCGAATGATGGATCGTCTTCGATCATGAGTAACACACGGTCGCCAGGCGATATGGACAGCCTATCGTCCTCCACCGCGGACGTCAGCATCAAATCCAAATCGCGCTCGTTGTTGATTTGATCGGCTTGACGATGCTCCACCATGGCTGGAGCCGCTTTTGCAAGCGCCTGCACTTGTTTGACCTTGCCGTCGGCAGGCAGGAAGCATGTAAAAGTGCTCCCCTGTCCGGGTGTACTTTCCAACTTGATATATCCACCGAGGATGCGCGCGATTTCTTTGCAAATGGCCAACCCGAGGCCCGTACCGCCAAATTTGCTCTTTACACTTCTATCGGCTTGCTGAAATGCTTCAAAAACAAGGTCGTGTTTGTCGGCCGGTATTCCAATCCCTGTATCCTGCACAACGAAGGCAACCAAGTTTTCATCACTGTCTCCGTCTCCATTTGAAGAGGTTACTTTTCTTACAGAGAGTCGTACGCTACCTTTCTCGGTAAACTTTACAGCATTGCCCAATAGGTTTTTCAGCAATTGCAGAAGGCGCTTCTCATCAGTGCGCAGCGCCTTTTCTTTCTTCAATTCGTTATCGACTTCGATATTGAATTCAATACCTTTTTGCTCGCATGCTTTCTCGAAAGTTCGTTTCAAATCCTTGGTGATTTCAAATAGAGACACAAAGTTAACATCGGTCGGAATCTGTCCAGCTTCAATTCTCGACAAGTCCAAAATGTCATCTATTAGTGTAAGCAGCGTCTTGCCGGCTTGATGAATGTTGGATGCGAAATCGACTTGTTCTTCAGTCAAATTGCCGCCGTCATTATCTTTCAAAAGCTCTGAAAAAATCATCAGACTGTTGAGCGGAGTTCGCAAGTCATGCGACATATTCGCGAGAAATTCAGACTTGTACTTGGAGGCCTGCCGCAACTCATGTGCCTTCACTTGCAAGTCTAACTGTATACGCTCAAGTTCGCGATTCTTATCGGAGATGGCTTGGTTGTTCTCTTCCAGCGCATCGCTGCGCTCTTCAAGTTCGATGTTGAGTCTTTCAAGTTCATCACGTTGAGTTTCCATCTCTTCGTGACCGGCTTGCAGCTCTTCATTTAAAGTTTGAGTTTCAAGCAACAAATTGTCTGTTGCAAGGGCAGATTCGATTGAATTGAAGTAGACGCCGACCCACTCCGAAATTCTTTCGATAAGCCGAACTTCGAAAGGAGAAAATCTATTTATAGAAGCGACTTCGACAACAGCACGAAGTTTTTCTTGAAACAAAACAGGAAGAATGATCGCATCAGAAGCGGCCGCTTTGGTCAACGCGGATTTGATGATGAACGCGTCAGGCGGAAGCTCATTGAGACGAATAATCCGTTGGTCTCTTGCACATTGTCCAACAAGTCCCTCACCGATACGGACAGTGGAGAGTAAGTCTTCAGTAGTGCAACCGTATGTGGTAACAAGCGCCAGCGTATCAGGTGGACACATAGGGTCATCCCAATAAAGAGCTGCTTGATGAATTTCAACAGACTTCGACATCTCCGAAAACAAGTCTCTTCCGGCAGCCTCAATCGATCGCTGTCCCTGCAGGAGGAGAGCCAGTTGCGCCATGATATCCTTTATCCGCTTTTCTTCCTCACTGGCTATGGAGAGCACCTGCAGCCTTTCAGTTTTCTTATCGAATGCATCGGCCAAAGCACTGAGTTCGTCACCCGTGTTGAGATTGATGCGATAGGCTAAATCACCGTCTTCCACCTTCTTGAAGGCGAGCTGAATCTTGGCAATCGATTTCGAGATTTCGAAAACCAGCCACAAGGCAATCAGCCCCACACCAAGCGCGCAAGACACGACAGTGGCAAGACTCACCCTCTCACTGTTGTTTATCGCTTCGTATGCCGCTTTCGAACGTCGAGCCAACAACTCAAGTTCTTCTTGACGCATTTCATCCACAGCGTCGCGCAGTGCCCGCCCGCGCACCAGTCCTTCCTTCTTCATAAGCGCGAGGACGCCATTGAATCCAGCCGCTCTTCGAGCTGCAATGTTACGCTCATATTTAGCGATTTGCGAGCTGAGCATAGATTCCAACTTCGCAGCTCGCATTTGCTGCTTCGGATTGTCTTTCGTCAGTTCCTTCGCCTTGCGGAAATGCTCCCATATGCTTTTTTGGAGCGAATCGACGTACAGAGTATGTACATCGTCGCCCGACAGCATGTATCCACGCTGCGCACTCTCCAGTTCTTTTACTTGTCCATAGGCAATATCAAGTTCGCTGAGCACCTGATAGGTGTGTTCAACCCAAAACTTGGTATCAGAAATCTTGGCCAGGTTTTCGCGAGAAATCCATCCCGTGACTATAAATCCAATCAAACACAGTACAAAGGCAGCTCCGATTCTTGCCTTGAGTGAACGCATCAGCGACCTCTTGGACCACCCACATCACCCATAAAGCCTCCGCCCATGGACTCTCCGTCATCCATCATCAGTGCCATTTCGTCTTTCACGAGCCGATATCCCGCCAGGGGCGAAAACACATTCGCGGCCACAGACTGCTTGGCCATCTTCAAAGTTTCCAAAGCGACCATATCTTTTTCTTTTCCTGTAACTCTATTTTCTTGAAGCAGGATTGCCTTCAACGGCGTACCCTTTCCACCCATCGGCATATTACCGAGCAATCGCTGCATCAACTCAATAAATTGCTTAGGCGCCTGCACCGATTCGGCCACCCAGACCTGGGCAACGAGCCGATTGTCAGCAAGTCGTTTCACCACAAATTTAGAGGTAGCAATCCCCAGAAGCTTGTCATTTGTTTTCAACGTTCCAGGCTTAAAATTCGCAGGATCATCAAACTTGCCCTTTTTCGACGAGAAAATTAGCTTCTTCTTCCATTGCTCGTATGGAAGCTTGATGTAGTTTTTGTTTCCTGTGTTGTAGACGTAACAATCCCAGCCCGGCGCCTTTAGGAGGAAAACGAGCCCCATCTTGTCTGATGTCATCTTGATGGCATCAGAGCTGACGATAGTTTCCATCGTGCCGGCATAGCTGCTTTTTTGAGTCAGCACCCAAGTGGAACCAACGCCGGTAGTCGTAGGCTTCGAAAATGCTGGAAGCGAAATTATCGAGAGAAGAAGAACACTTGAACACGCGGTTGCGAAAGAGCGTGAGAGCTTTAGGTTCATAGTTTCTCCTTGCCAGATACCCGAAGGGTACATTCCCTTTTGAAAGTGCTAGTAATCAAGAATCATGAGGTACATAGTCGATATTGGCATTCCAGATCGCAATCGTAGTAATCGTAGCTATTGTATGTGACTCGATAGAGATACACTAGATGGGTCAGACCGACGACGATATTAGGGCACAGAAGCGCCTCGGCAAGGTAGAAGTTCGTGCCGGCGAGCAGACTCAGCAAGGCTCAGAACCGGAAGATAAAACGGTTTTGACAGTCGGCACAATGGCAGCCGCCCAAGCGGAAGAAGCAGGTGCAGAGACACGCTATGTCGGCATGGTTGTGCTTGACCGATATGAATTGATCGAGTATCTCGGTAGAGGGGGCATGAGCCTGGTGTTCAAAGCCAGACACGTCCTCACACAGCGAATCATTGCCTGCAAGATAATGCACCAGTTTCTGGTTTCGAACGCGGAAAGTATCATTCGCTTTCAGCAAGAAGCGACTTCAGCCAGCCGAATACACCACCCCAACGTGATTGGAGTCCATGACTTGGGTGAAACTCCTGATGGGCTGCCGTTTCTCATAATGGACTTCTTGCGCGGCGAATCGCTGGCAACCGTTCTTAAGAAAGGAACTCTTTCGGTCGATCGATTTTTGAATATCTTCATTCAAGCGGCCTCTGCATTATCTGCCGCCCATGAAAAGGATGTTGTCCATAGAGATTTGAAGCCAGCCAATATCATGCTCTCGCAGCAGAGCGATGGCTCCGACTTCGTTACGATTGTAGATTTTGGAATTGCAAAACTTCTGAACAACGACGAGCAAAGTTTCAAGCTGACTAAACCAGGAGCGATCTTTGGAAGCCCGCTTTACATGAGCCCCGAACAATGCTCGGGGAGAATTCCTGATAGCAGAGCCGACATCTATTCGCTTGGTTGCGTCATGTACGAATGCCTCAGCGGCCATCCACCGTTTCAATCGGACAGCATGCTGGAGACTATGCAAAAGCATATGTTCGCTACTCCTCCGGAACTGCCAAATATCAACGCCGTTGCGAAAATCAAGAAGGGACTTTCGCACATGATTCTCAAATGTTTGAGGAAGGAACCGGAGAATCGATATCAAAAGGTCGATGATTTGCTGGCAGAGCTGAAGGCACTGCAAACGCATCAAAATCAACTTGGCATTTACGGAAAATTGGTGGCGCCACTACTGACGATACTAGCAATGGTAATCGTCGCCTCCGGCATTTTCTTGTGGCCGGCATACGGACCCATGCCGGACCCCGCTCAGTGGGAGCGAGACTTGAAGTACGAGTGGCCGCAAGGCTCAGCATATGGTGGGCTGTTTCAGCGAGACTCGACTATGCCGGCTAACTATGATGTATACGACTGGTATGTTCGAAAGGATCATGTGCCTACAGATGACCCGAGAGAGCTTTTAAAGCGAGTGCAAAGACTCGCGAACTGGTATAAGCAAGTCGGCAAATTTGAAGCAGCTATTGCGAATTACAACGGTGCACTCCAGACGATGACAGACGATCGCTTGCGCCTGCAAGGATCGATCGAAGAATCGGACACATTGCTTGCGCTCGCAGAATGTTTCGCGGCGATAGACCATTACAGCGAAGCAGAAGAATACGCGAAAAGAGCTATGCAAGTTCGCGCAGATTTAGGATTTGGTGGCGGCGACGATCAGTCAATCAAAGCTGCATACATTCTTGGACATGCGTGCAAAGAACAAGGGCCCGCCCGTTACGACGAAGCCAAAAGGTTCTTCGAACCGTTAGTGGCGCTTGTCAAAAAATCCGGCACTCGAGGTGAATTGGAACACGGACACGCAGAGCAGGTCGCACTTGAGATTTGCGATGCCGCAGACTTGTACAGACTCATGCGAAATTACTCCGAGTCGGCAGACCTTTACAGTCGTGCGCTCATCGTTTTCGAGCAACCCTCTTTGAAGGAACGGCATTACAACATCGGAGCAATTCGAAATCAGCTTGGGCTCGTAAAAATGGAACAGAGCGAGTATCCAATCGCACAATTCGATTTTGAAAAAAGCATCGAAGAGTTGCAGCAAGTACGCGACCTCAACAGTGTTTCAATTGCTAAGGTTCGATTTAATTTGAGCGATGCTCTGTGGAAACAAGGCAAGTGGTGGGACGCACTGGAAACGAGAGCACGCGCACGCCAAGTGTGGCGTAAGACTGATAAGCCTGCCAAGTGATTTGAGATGGCGCAAATGCCTTAGAATTAGAGCTTGAATGAACGTATTGTTCGAACCCACTCTAGTTGAGGTTTAAGATGCATTTGCGCAAAGGCTCTTTCCAAAATGTTTTCCCACAAATGCTTGCACTGAGTGTGGTATCACTAACATCTCTTGCAGGTTGCGGAGGCGGAACAACGGAACAACCGCAAAATGCTTCGCAAAACCCATCGGCTCAATCTCAAAATCCGGCCGACCAAACGAAAATTGGCGGCACGGTAAAGAAAAGCGCACTCGAAGACGTCAATCCGACCCCGCCACCGCAGTACAAGACTGTCGTTATTGACGGCGTCGAGATGAGACAAGGTCGATATCCAAACGGAAAATTTGGCGGCACGCTTGTTCGCTCGATCGTCGCTTCCGACCCCAAGTGTTTTAACTATTGGGCCGCCGCTGATTCGACTTCGCGGGAGTTGACCGCGTTGATGTTTCCAGGGTTGGTCGCGACAGATCCATACACTGGCGATGTGATACCGGATATGGCAGAGAGCTTTACAATCGCGCCGGATCGACTGACATACACAACGAAACTGCGCAAGGGTCTCAAATGGTCTGATGGTAAGCCGATTACCGCGGAAGACGTTGCATTCACATGGAATACGATTGTTGCCGGCGGATACGGCAACTCGTCTTTGCGCGACTACACCTCCGTCGGCGGTAAATCACCGATAGTAAAAGTAGTCGATGAATTGACAAATGAGTTCAAAACACCCGTGCCGTTCGCACCGTTTACACGCACGCTCGGAATAGCAATCGCGCCAAAACACGTCATCGAGCCGATCATCAAGAAAGCTGATGGGCGAAAAGCATTCAACGAGCTTTGGTCGGCATCAGTTGATCCAAAAACACTCGTGACGTCAGGTCCGTTTGTCCTGAAAAACTTCGTACCTAGCCAACGTGTCGAACTAGCGAGAACCAAAAATTATTACGGCGTCAATCAGGAAGGTAAAGCTCTTCCGTATCTAGACAGAGTCGTTTATCTAATCGTGCCTGACGTCAGCACCAACCTACTCAAATTCAAGAACAATGAAATTGATTCCACTATCGTCAGAGCTCGCGATGTCGCCGAACTTCTGCCAGCCCAGAAGCAAGGAAACTACACTCTCTATAGTTTGGGTGAATCCGCAGGAACCACTTTCGTCATGTTCAATTTGAACAGACGCAAAGATCCGAAGTCGGGAAAACCGTATGTAGACCCGATCAAGTCAGCATGGTTCAACGATGTGAACTTTCGCCAAGCCGTCAATCATGTCATAAACAGAAGCAACATGGTAGCAAACTATTTCAAAGGAATCGGCTTCACAGCGTTCTCGTCCGAACCGAAAAGCAGCCCATTCTTTAATGACCAGTTGGCAGCGTTCAAACCAGACGAAAGCTTCTCAATGTCCCTTTTGGAGAAGTCCGGTTTCAAGAAGAACGCCCAAGGCAACTTAGTGGACAAGGACGGACATAGAGTCGAATTCACGCTCATCTCTTCATCAGGTGGCACATTCTACGAAGCGATCGGCAATATGATTGTCGACGATCTTAAGAAGCTCGGAATAAAGGCAAACTTCCAAATGATCAACTTCAACATTCTCGCCGACAAGATAAACAACACGCTCAACTGGGATGCTGCGCTGTTTTCGTTGACTGGTGATCCACTAGAGCCGCACGGCGGTGCTAACGTTTTCCGCAGTGACGCAAGGTTGCACTTGTTCGATCAGCGCCTGCCAGCAGAGAATGCGAAAGACGGCAAGCCCGTCGTTACAGACGCTCGTCCGTGGGAAACGGAGCTCGATGAACTCTTCGACAAAGGAGCCACAACCTTCGACAAAGCGAAGAGGAAAGAAATTTACGGGCAAGTGCAAAAAATCATTTATGACCAAGCACCGTTTATTTACACGGCCAACTCACGTGTCATTGTTGGAGCTCGAAACACACTGAAGAACTTCGACCCGACTGCACTATCGCAAGATGTTCAAGGACTTCACAATTTGGATGAAATTTGGAAGGAAGGCAAATAACAGTGGTGGCGTCATCGCATCTCCGGTGGATTTGCGCGGTAGCAATACCGCTAATCTTCACCGCATGTGGTGTGAGCGACTCGCCGTCATCTTCTACCGTTGGAGCAATAAGTGAGACGCCTCCCAATGCCAGTGCTGCTGGAACTGTAACGCTCGGCAGTCCCGCTCAAGCCGAAAGTTCAACTGCACGCAGTGGACAAAAGACTTACACCTCAGCCCAGACAAAATTCCCTGACCCCGGACCGTACAAACTAGTTACCAGAACCGAAAACGGAAAGGATGTTGAGTACTGGCAAGGGCGCTTCAAGCAGGGCACTTATGGTGGTTCTATAACGCTATCAACCTTCGGAAACGGTCCGAAGACTTTTAACGTTTGGGAAGCCAGCGATGCAGACAGCCATGGCTACGGAATTCTGTTGTTCGATGTTTTGGTCGATGTCGATCCTTGGTCTGGAAAGTCTTATCCAAAATTAGCCAAATCCGTTACCGTAAGCGAAAACAACCTCGAATACACCTTCGTATTACGCAAGGGATTGAAGTGGTCGGACGGACACCCAATAACGGCAGACGATGTTGTATTCACATTCGGAAAACTTGTCGCAGAAGGCTATGGCAACTCCAGTTTACGAGACACGCTGTCCGTATTCGGGCAATACCCGAGTGTCGAAAAAGTTGACGAACTGACAGTGAAGTTCAAAACGAAAAAGGTCTTCGCCCCGTTCTTAAATGCACTTACCAGTATTCCGGTTGCGCCGAAACATGTAATCGAACCGATCATCAAAGGAAGCAAAGGACACGACAACTTTCATTCATTCTGGAGCGTCAATACGAAACCAGAATCGATGGTTACGAGTGGTCCCCTGAAACTATCGCGCTATGTAGCATCGCAGCGTGTGGAGCTCGTGCGAAACCCGAGCTACTCAATGGTCGACTCCAGCGGTAAGACGCTTCCATATCTCGATAAATTCATAGTCGCAATCGTTCCGGATCAAAATACGCAACTCCTCAAGTTTTATGGTGGCGAACTCGATTTCCTCGACATCCGTTCTGTCAGAGGACAAGACGCCGCTCTCATGAAGCAGAAAGAAAAGACAGACAACTTTTCAATGTACAACCTTGGTCCTGATGATGGAAAGACCTTTTTTGCGTTCAATATGAACCGTCGAAACAATAAAGAAAAGGGCAACAAACCGTATGTAGATCCGATCAAGCAAAAGTGGTTTAACAACATCAATTTCAGGCGCGCTTGCTCGCACGCAATTAACCGAGACCGTCTTATCAACAACGTTATGCGAGGGGTCGGTCTGCCATCATATGGTCCGGAATCTACTGCCGCCGTTTTCTTCAATAAAAATTTGAAGGAGTATCCTCAGGAGTTGGCGTACTCCGAAAAACTTTTGAAAGATGGAGGCTTCGTAAAAAAGGGTGACCGTTTGTATGATTCCGATGGGCACCCAGTTGAGTTCACACTAATCACCAATGCAGGAAATTCCGCCCGTGATGGGACTTGCATTCAAATCGTAGAAGACTTAAAACAGTTGGGAATGAAAGTCCATTACCAGCCAATCGACTTCAACATAATGATCGACAAGACGCACAACAGCTTGGATTGGGAAACTGTTGTGATGGGCTTAACCGGCGACAAGATCGAACCATATAGCGGTGCTAACGTTTGGAAATCTGATGGGAGACTGCACATTTTCGATCAGCGACTTCCAGACAAAACAGGTAAGGTGATCGTTGCTGACGCAAGAGATTGGGAAAAACAAATCGACAGCTGTTTTGATGAAGGCGCAGTTACGCTTGATGATGCTGAACGCCACAAATTTTTCGATCAGTATCAACAAATAGTGTACGACCAATGCCCATATGTATATCTTTTCTCAATTCTCGACATCACCGCGATTCGAAACACCGTCAAGAACTATTGCCCAACACCTTTGAGAGTAAACTACACCCCCAAGGGGAGCCTGCATAACATCGAAGAAATCTACATAGAGAAGGGTGGGCAAAAGTAATGTCTGTTCCCGTCTATATTCTCAAACGTGTATTGCAAGCCTTGCCGCTTCTGTTGATCATCTCAATCATGAGTTTCACCATGTTGAAGCTCTCACCAATCGATCCGCTCGCGCAACTTCGGGCTAACCCAGCTATTTCTGCTGCAGCTTTGAAGGCGGAAGAAGAACGTTTGGGATTGAACAAACCAGCCCCCGAGCAGTACTTAATTTGGCTCACTAACACGCTCAAAGGAGATCTTGGAATCTCAACAAGCGGCAGCAGTGTATCAGTCCTGCTTATGCAGCGAGCGGGAAATACACTGATGCTCAGCATCTTGTCGCTCATCTTCACCTGGATAATCGCGCTGCCGGCTGGGGTGTATGCGGCAGTGCACCGGGGAAGATTTCTCGACAAAGCATTTGGTATTTTCACAGCGGTCGGTATGTCAATGCCGACATTTCTCATGGCACTTTTATTGTTGATGTTTGCGCTGTGGACCCATGTGCTCCCGATAGGCGGACTTACTTCTCAGGACTTCTTCGAGAAAGACTCTTTTCATCAATTTCTAGATCTTGCACACCATTTGATTATTCCTGTGGCGGTGCTGACATTCGTCAACCTCGCCGGTATCCAAAGACAAGCGCGCGCAAACCTTCTTGACGTGCTGCAAGCAGAGTATGTGAGAACGGCACGCGCAAAGGGGCTGCCTGAAGAGAAAGTCTTGTATAGACATGCATTGAGAAACGCAATCAATCCTCTAATTACTCTGATGGGTTTCGAGTTTGCGTCACTGTTGAGCGGCGCGGCACTCACTGAGATTGTTTTGGCCTACCCTGGTCTGGGGCGATTAACTCTTGAGGCGGTTCTTACCAAAGATATGAACTTGGTTATGGCGTCGATGATGTTGGGCGCCGTCATGCTTATCGCCGGCAACCTTCTAGCAGATGTTGCGCTAAGGTTTGTCGACCCGCGAATCTCACTGGAGTAGCGCATGACAGCAGAAACACCAGTCATCACTCAGGAAACCCCGACGAAACGCCCGAAGAAAACTCCGTGGCAAAGACTGTGGGGAGATCATGTAGCACGCACTTCGCTAATAGTCTTGCTCCTTTTTTACGCAGCTGCTGGTCTCGCTGATTTCTTAGCACCCTACACTATGTATTTCAGTGATGCGGATATTGCAAATGCGCCTCCGACCCCAATTCACATCAAAGACGCTAATGGTAAGCTCGTAACCCCTTACGTCTATGCCATCGAACGCACCTTCGACGAGGCGACGTTCAAACAGTTGTATACGGAGAAGAAAGATGTTGCCTATCCGATTAAGTGGTTTGTAAAAGCGGAACCCTATAAAGTATTCGGCATCATCCCTGGTGACATACATTTGTTTTCAGTGGAAGCACCTGGAAGAATTTTCTTGCTTGGTTCTGACATAAATGGGCGCGACAATTTCTCGCGACTGTTCTTTGGCGCGCAAAAGAGCTTAACCATAGGCTTTTTAGGTTTATTCATCGCGTTCCCTATAGGAATCATTTATGGTGGCATTTCCGGTTTCATCGGCGGAATCGCAGACAACATCATGATGAGAATCGCCGAAGCAATCATGTCGATTCCGAGCTTCTACTTACTAATAAGTTTGGCCGCAATTCTTCCAGCCAGCATGACTAGCTCGGAAAGATTCGCACTGATTGTGGTAATTCTTTCATTCATAAGTTGGGCCGGGCTGGCTCGTGTCATTCGAGGCATGGTGCTCTCCATTCGCGAAGAAGAATTTGTGCAAGCAGCTCGCGCGGTAGGCATGCCGGAATTTGTCACCGTACTTAAGCATGTTCTTCCTCAAACATCGAGTTTCATTATCGTAGCCGCAACACTGCGAGTACCTAGCTTCATATTGATGGAATCCGGGCTTAGCTTTATCGGCTTGGGAATTCAACAACCCGATGCAAGTTGGGGAAACATGCTCAAGGCGGCATTGGATAATGTAAATGATTTGACAAATCAACCTTGGCTCATTGCACCGGGTATTTTGATTTTCATCACCATTCTTTGCTTCAACAGCATTGGTGATGTTTTGAGAGACGTTCTCGATCCAAAACTTCACGGCAGGCGGTAGGGCTGTGGTTTCAGACTCGGTCTACTGGTTGATTCTTGGTGCGGTCGGACTGTTCGCGGCTGGACTAACGATCGTCACGGCGTTCAAAAGGAAGGGAAAGGGATATTATCTTTGCGATGATTGCAGGTTCAATTCTCCCTCAGCCTGCTTAAAGGCGGAACGCCCATATGCGTTGGAGTGTACCAGCTACCGGGTGGGACTTCCGGCCGCCAGCCCAGCACTCGTGACTGATAGCGCGAGCGCCGTGATATCAGCCATCACCACTGATGGTGATTCAGCCCCCCACGATAAGGTGGCAGAAGAAGCAAAATCAGAATCGCCAGCTGAGTGAGGGACCCAGTGAGTTATCTCTACATCTTCGTCGGTGCAGGTCTAGGTGGCGTTCTTCGCTATTTGATGGCGACTGGAACACAGCAACTAGCGATCGGTTGGGTGTTTCCGATTGGTACTTTCTGCGTCAATATGCTCGGTTGTTTGCTGATTGGATTTCTTGCCCAGCTATCAGAGTCACGTGGACTCTTTCAAAATGATGCAAAGCTTTTTCTCTTTGTGGGTTTACTCGGGGGTTACACAACATTCTCGAGTTTTGGTTACGAGACGATTCAATTGCTTCGAGATGGAGAATACTGGCTTGCAGTCCTGAATGCGGTTGGACAAATGGTTCTTGGACTCATTATGGTTTGGCTGGGAATGGTAATCGCAAGGTTTCTATAGGAGAGCTTATGTCATCCGAATCAATTGTTTCGGTGAGGGAAGGTTCTATGCTCAGAATCTTCGTTGGCGAACGCGACAAGCATCAAGGAATGCCTTTATATGAATGGTTGGTGAAACAAGCACAACAAGCAGAGTTATCCGGTGCAACCGTCTTTCGAGGAATACTTGGATTCGGTGCGCACACTAAAGTCCATTCGGCGAAACTCCTGGATCTTTCTGTCGACCTTCCACTCGTTATCGAAATCATTGATGAGAAAGAGAAGATCGAACGCTTCATGAGTGTCGTTGACGATGCCGTAGGCGAGGGGCTAGCAACGATTGAGCGGGTTCAAATGCGCGTTTATCGCAAGAAGTAGGAGCACGCATGAAGACACCTTCGATAGTTTGGTTTCGGAATGATCTTCGGCTAAACGACAATCTGGCTCTGGCCGCGGCGGCAGAATTGGGCTCATCCATACTGCCTGTATTCATCTGGTCTCCGGACGATTACGGTTCGTTTCCTCCAGGTGCCGCCTCGAGATGGTGGCTTCACAATTCACTTATGGACTTAAGCGAATCATTTCGCAAGCGATACAAAAGTCATCTTGTCATTCGACAAGGCAGCGAACTGGACTCGATTTTGAAACTCGTAACAGAGACTGGTGCCAAGCATGTTTTCTTCAATGCAAGGTACGAACCCGACTTGCGCAAATCAGATAAGACGATTGTCGATGCACTTGAGTCGACGGGTGTGAGTGTGGACGTATGTTGTTCAACTCTCCTGCACAATCCGACGCAATTGCTCACTGCCGAAGAACGTCCATACAAAGTCTTCACGCCATTCTGGAAGTCACTGCAGAAGCGCAAAATAAGGCAACCAGTCAAGCTCTCCGGCGCGAAGTTCATTCCTGCTTCTAATCTGCCAACATCGCTGGAAGTCAGCAAACTTGGTTTGCTTCCCAAAATTCATTGGACGCAAGGAATGGAAAAGGAATGGCAACCAGGAGAAGATGGTGCCAATAAAAGACTGAAGGAGTTTCTCGAATCAGCCGTTGCAGACTACAAGGAAGGCAGGGACACACCGGGCAAAGCTCTGGTGTCCAAGATGTCTCCTCACCTGCATTTCGGCGAGATCAGCCCAAATACAATTTGGTACGCAGCACAAAGTGCGATGCTCGAAAATGCAAGTTGTGCATCCGGTTGCGAATCGTACTTGAGAGAATTAGTTTGGCGAGAATTCGCCTATCACTTGCTCTACCACTTTTCAGAAACAACGCGAGAGCCACTCAGAAAACAGTTCAATCACTTCCCTTGGCGAAGCGACAGCGACTTGCTGAAAGCTTGGCAAAACGGCAAGACAGGCTATCCCATTGTCGATGCGGGTATGAGAGAACTTTGGCAACTGGGATGGATGCACAATCGAGTGCGTATGATTGTCGCTTCGTTCTTAGTGAAACATCTTTTGATTTCGTGGCAAGAAGGCGCGGATTGGTTTTGGGACACGCTTGTCGATGCCGACCTTGCAAACAACACCCTTGGCTGGCAATGGACTGCAGGATGCGGTGCCGATGCTGCTCCTTACTTTCGAATCTTCAATCCCACACTTCAAGGAGAGAAGTTCGATCCTGATGGAGACTATGTGAAACGTTGGGTTCCCGAACTAAAAAATCTGAATGCGAAATGGATTCACCGTCCGTGGGACGCACCACCTGCGGAGCTGAGCAAAGCTGGCGTAGACCTTGGAACGACATATCCGCACCCGGTCGTCGACCACGCGAAAGCCAGAGCAAGAGCCCTTGCAGCATTCGAAACGATAAAAGCAGGCGCAGTTGACTAGACTCTTCCCAATTGCCGCTGTGCTGCGTAGCTCAAGATTGTGATTACACTCAACCCATCCGTAATTTCATTGTCGAGCACCATTCTCAGCGCCTCGTCAAATGGAACCTTCTTGCATTCCAACTCCTCGACTGAGTCTGGTTGAGCGACGCCTTCTGTGAGTTCCGTCGCGAGGTAATAGTAGGTAACTTCATCTGTTGCTGAGTTTGAAAGATGTCCTTCACCGAGGAGCTGCCACTTGCCGGCGGTCAATCCGGTCTCTTCGAACAACTCTCTTTTCGCGGCATCAAGAGGTTCTTCACCGTAAGGGCATCCACCTTCCGGTATCTCCCATGAGTACAGGTTGAGCGCATATCGCCACTGTCCTACGAGATATGTGTTTCCGTCTTTATCGATCGGCAAAACGCCTATGGCAAGATTCTTAAAGTGAACGACTCCATAAATGCCCGGCTTTCCATCAGGTTGCACAACGTCATCTTCTCGCACTCGAATCCACGGGTTGTCGTACGCAACGCGCGTCCCCAATGTCTTCCATGGGTTTGTGTACACCTTCGAGTCTCCCTTCATCAGCTAGCGCGGCATGTAGAATGCACACCAAGCTCCAATCGTGACCACTGCATTCAAAGCGATCAAGGCAACGATTGACGCGCTTCCAACGCGATGTCCAAGCGCTGCCAGCCCTGCGATTATACAAGCAAGAATGGGAATCTCAGATGGAAATAGATACCGCCCGTGAGGACCAGTTACATTCATTGACGTGGCAACCACATTAGCCAGGAAATTGCATATCGGAAAGGCAATTAACATCAACCACACGGCATTGTTCTTCACCCATTGTTTAACGGCAACACGCTGTTGCGTTCTAAAGGCGATAATAGTGCCGAGCGTTGACGCTCCCCAGAAAGCCAGATAGATCATGTAGACAGGACGCCAAAGGTACCTGTCCATGTAACCGAACAGACCGCAATAGTCGAAGAACATGAAGCGCCAATATGCCATTTTGGTCAGTTCAGGCCATGGGTGTTTGATTACTCCGTTTGAGTCTGACTGCAACACTGTCTTCCAGCTGTCGTACATGGTGCGCGTCCCAAGCCAGTCGCCTGAAAACTCGCTGTAGTTTCGGACGAACCACCAGCCCGATGCGGCGACAGCAGCAAATAGCAATGCCATCACACGTGACACCATTTGAAGCAGCGACATGCTATTTGAGTAGCAACACATAACAACGCCAAAGAGTATCGCTGGAGCTAGAGAGAGACCTGTATGTTTGCACAATGCAAGCAGCCCGAAAAGCGCACCGATTGCAGAGGCGCGCGAAATGCTTATACCGCCTTTCACACCGCCTTTAAAGGATGACACAAGCATCAAAACAATCAAGCTCGACACGGCGGTCGCCATCGAGTCAGTGTTGGTGTAACTGTTTACAAAGACCAATTGGGGATGAAAGACGATCGACCAAGGCAATGCAAGAGCCGCTAGACGATTGGACGGAAACAGCAATGTGCCGACCTTTACGGAGGTCCACAGAGTCACCAGTCCCGCCACCATTCCACCAAACCGAGAAAATAACGGTGTCAGAGTTTCAGGCGAACACAATGCAGCAATCACATTGGGAATGTATCCAAGTTGCGGAAGCGACGCATATTCAGCAGGCGGTCCGGCCGCAGCAACCTCGCTTGCTGTCGGTAATCTCAAATGTTCCATCAAGAAATGAACAACCCAAAAATGGTTTGCTTCATCCGGCGCTTCCCAAACTGGCAATGACAAAGTCCATGGAATACGCACGCACAAATAGACAACTGTGAGTGCAGCAAAGAACTTCCAAGCACTTTCGTTTTTGGCGGGAACAGTAGGAGTGCTTACTCGAGCAATGGAAGGTGCCTGGGTCATCGCGGCTCCTTTTCTTTGATGCTCATGAAGTCTTTTGCGTGATTCGAATCGACTTCATTTCCGCCGAGCTTGATTCCTGTTTCTATATCCTGCTTAGCGAGATCAAACTTTTTTGCTTGGGAGTACGCTTCTGAGCGATGGAAATATGCACCAGCGAATGATGGCTTCAATTCAATGACGCGATTGAGATCTTTAAGGGCGTCATCGACGCGACCAATTTTCACCAGCGAATAGCCACGACAATCTAATGCCTCAATGGATTCCGGCACCATTTTTAGTGCCTGGTCATATGAGCGAACAGCCTTGTCGTGTCTTACTATGTTGTCATAGGTATTTCCGCAATTGAAATACAACCATGCCACTCCAACCTTCAGCCAATCTTTGGGCTCGGTCGAATTATCGCCGGCCCTTACCGCAGGCTGCGCGAATAGAAAGACAACTGCACCCATTAGGGCGAATGCGATTGAGAACGCTTTACTTCCGAAGTGGAAATCGTTGCTATCGTGTTGGCGGCGATTCATGTACTCGCCTCATTTGATCGTCGTGGACTTGGTGCCGGCAATGGCACGTCCATCTTGTGGATTTGCAATCATTGCTCGGGCCATGGCGGGACGCACAGAAATAGCCTGCGCCAGGCACTTCGCCAGCTTCGCGCCACCAAGTGCATTTAAGTGAACAGTGTCGCAGAAATCGTCACCGGTGAAGTCGGGGTTGTCAGAAAGGTCACACCATTCTGCACCATATTCAGTGCAGGCACTGCTGATGCGGAAGTGAAACTCGTTCCAAAACTCTTGTGGCAGTATCTGACGATTAGTAGTGAAAAGGGGCATACCAACAGCAATCACGCGAATTCCACGCTCATGCATACTCTTGAGCAGTTCCTTAAAGAAACGCATTTGTACTGCATAGGTGGGAGGGTTTGTGTTTCTGTATCTCTTTTGATAGTCCAGTGTGTTGTCAACGAAAAATACTGGCAGATGAGGGTTGATCGTTGACTGCCCAGGTCGAACGTTTCCGGCATAGCCACCCATTATGTAGCGAGCTTGGCGCTCGGCATCTGTTTCGGTTTTCTCGCGTTCGACAGTCGTACCGGCTTCATCCGTTTTGATCTCAAACAAGCTTGAGAGTCGTCTCAACGGCATACCTTGACTCACGCCAAAGTCGACTCGCGACCACAAGTCCGGGAATGCGACGTCTTGCAGCTGACCGAGTTGAACATACTTTGAAAAGAATCTGAATGGTCCAGTCGCGCCTGCACACGGAAGTGAATTGTCGATGAAGTCTCGTGGTGAAAGTGTGAGAATGACTGCGTTGGGCAGTTTGCCGGCTGAAAACAGTGCTTGGGTAATCAGGAAGTGGTCCGACATCATCGCGCCCGGTAGAGCAGCGGTGAACACTTCGGTTTCGCCGCCGATGCGATTAGCAAGCTCACGCTCTAGAGTAGGCGACCGGTGGTCGCGAACGAAGTCCACTGGACGATTCAACGTATCGGCATCGGCAGCTTGCAAACCGCCAACCTGAGAACTTCCGAGTAGAACCGCATTTGGTGCCTTAGGCAAATCCAGATATGACTTAGCTAACCACCAGCTTGCTGGTTTGCCCTCTTCGCGCGCTTGGGCATCTTCAACGAAGGACTGCTGATTCAGCCGTTGTTGTTCGCAAAGCGGAGTAGACGCGCACAGCCAATTTAGTGCAAGAAAGCCGGTCAGGGCAAGAAAGAAACTGCTGGTAAACAGTCGCTTCCAGAAATCGTTTTTGATAATTGAATTTGGCGCCATTACATACTTGGAATCAGAGACGCGCCCATTATAGACAAGTCTCTTGAATACCAAGTGAAGACCTTCTCAGCGCTCTGATGAAGACCTTCTTACATGCACAAAAAGCCCAGACGCTATCAAGCCCCTCTGCCGGTTCACCCACCGGGCCCAGAGGGGCTTGCTCCATTTTTTTCACATGCTCCTTCCGTTAGGAGCAGGGACCGATTCCGGATGTACGGTTCCGCGGTTTAAGCGGAGATCGCGCCACTGTCCTGCTCTCAATTTGAGACTTAAATCGGGGTCCAACTAGTGGTGGCCCGCTTGACAGGTGAGCACCTGGAACTGGGTCGATCGTTACAATTATAACAAGATTCCAAGAGGTCGCAAGGTGCCTGAACCCTCATTAATCTGTTCTAAGTTTCGATCTGTAGAAAACTTCGAAGACCGAGCAAGAACAAGGCTTTTACGACTTATGCTCTTTTTGGAGTATGGTCACGAACACCTTGACAAGACGCGGGTCATACTTCTTCCCTGACCCACTCTGGATTTCCTTGATTGCATCTTGGTGAGACATCGCTTTTCGGTACGGTCTGTCGCTGGTCATCGCGGTATACGCATCAACCAACGCGATGATGCGCGCTTCTACAGGAATCGTGTCGCCACCAACTCCGTTTGGATACCCGGTGCCATCCCAATGCTCATGGAAGGCTTCAATAATCGACGAGACTCTGTGCAGAAGCTTGGCAGGCTCGAGAATTTTTGCGCCGATGGTGGGCACCTTCTCGATTGCCTCGCGCTCTTCACCTGAAAGCGCCTCGGGCTTCTTCAAAATCTCTTCGTCGACTTTGATTTTACCGAGGTTGCTCAACACTGCCGCAAGAGACACTACCTCTGAATGTTCCTTCGACAAGTGAAGAGCCTGGGCGATCTTGCTTGCGTATCCATACACACGCGGCGAGCGTTCGCTTCCATAACCATCCTTTTCTTCCAGCGCTCGAATAATCTGCGCAAACATTCCGAGAATGCCTTTCTCCGCAATCAAATCCAGATCGAATGCGGTGATTGGTGCGCCTTCTGCGTCTTCAGCGTTATAAGTTTTCATTCCTGGAAGCGGAACATCAGTTCTCGTGTATCGAGAAGCTGCTTCAGCTTGTTTGGCTGACTTGAGCATCTGTTCGCCATCACCTTCCAGCGACGGCATGAGATCTTCGGTAACAGAGCAAACTTGGTTGCGCCCGCGGTGCTTCGCCAAGAACAATGCTTGGTCGGCCAACTCGAACAACTTGTCTTTATCTTGCGCGTCATGAGGAAATACGGCAACACCCAAAGAAGCAGTAATAGTGCCAACTCCATCAACTGGTTTTTCACGAATCGCCGCGCAAATTCTTTCCGACACCATGCGTGCCCATTTCAAATCCGTTTCAGGCAGCAGCACGACAAACTCTTCGCCACCGAATCGGCCGACCGTATCAACGTCGCGCACATTGCGCTTAATCACATTGGCAATGTGCTTAATTGCTGCATCTCCGAAGTGGTGACCGAGCGTGTCGTTGATCTTCTTCAAATAGTCGAGGTCGACGATGATGAACGAGAACGGGTGACCGAACCGTTGGAAGCGATCGATTTCTTTGGACAACTGTTCTTGGAAATAACGACGGTTGTACAAGCCTGTCATCGGATCGGTAACGGCTTGCCGCTCTACCTGCGCAAACAGTTCGGCGTGTGATACCACAACCGCGACTCTGTCCGCGAGGTCGGTGACCATCTTCATATCTTTTTCCGGCAGCGGTCTTTTACGATCGCCCAGCACCATACATAGTGCCGCTTTAAAATTACCGGCGTGGACGAGAGGGACCAACACAACCGCCCTGCATTCCGCAGGCATCGGCTCGTCTTTGAGAATCTCTGAAATTGCAGGTTGCTTCAAGAAAATGGCTTGGCCCAAACTGAGTTCTTCCAGATTGTGCTTAACCAATTTTTCTGTGAATGATGTGGCAAACTGTTCCCCATCCAATTCAGGAACAGGCGAAATACCGAGATCTCCTGCAATCTTCGGCTTGGTGAACTCGTTGGTCTGACTGTCGAACAACGACGCCATGCAAGCAGACAGCTTGAAATAATCTCTCAAGCTCTCAACAAGCGTTTCCATAATCTGGTCGACTTCTTTGAGCGACTGACGAATTTCGCTCGATACTTTGTTGATTAGCGCTTCGCGTTGCTGATCTGCGCGAATCTGTTGAATAGCTTGGTCTGCACGTATAACGTTCGACAAGTGACCGGCGATTGTCAAACCGAGTTCTCTATCCTGCGGTCTAAACTGAGGCCTTGAAGGTTGGCGTTGCCAAAGTCCGATGACACCCAAGCGCGATCCTTCTGAAACGAGCGGCAGCACCAGAGCCATGTCGTGACCGAAGAATGGATCCTTCTTACGGCTGTACTCCATGTTGATGGTTCTGCCTCGTCCGGATTCGAAGACTGCTACAAACGGATTGTCCTTTTGCGTCAGATCGACGGCACCATTTCCATCTTGAATCTGCGGTTCGAGAACCGCTTCTTCGTGACGGTACAGATAAATCTGAGACTTGACGAAACCCATGTGGTCCGACACGAGCATAATCGACTTAACAAGGGACTCTTGGCTGCCTTGACCACGCGACTCACGGAACAAGCTCGCAATCTCATTGATGAGCTTCATTTCCTTCGCGTCCATTTCGATCTTGCTTTGGTCGAAGGACTGTTGCACAACAACCGACAACACTTCGGCTACGCGCTGCAAGACGACCGCATCATCGGCAGTCCATTCTCTGGTGGAACATTGTTGCAATTCGAGGAAGCCCGAGAAGATACCGCGAGATCGCAGCTGCACCATCAGCCTCGCTTTTACTTCGCCGAGTTCAATCAGTGATGAAAGAGTGGGTGACATCTTGTGCAACTGTGTATCTTTTCCGGTATCAGGGATGGTGATTACACCAGCACCGGTTTCATCCGGAAATCTGCCTAGAAACTCAAGAACGATCGCCGTCGATTCTTGTGAATTCAGCTGGTTGCCAGCGAAACATGCGTGTTCGCTTACTGCATATTCGTTGGTAACTGCGAGCTGGTCGCCGACGACTTGCCAGATCAATCCGCGCTCTGCCTTCACAACATCAGTCAATGTGTGAATAGCATATTGCAAAATTGAATACAAATCACTGGAGTGACGCAACTGCCCGATGATATCGCTGATGATGGCTTGCGCTGCGTGAGGAATAATCTGCTGGATTACTGGCTGCTGTTCTTCTTCCTGCTTCATCGCTTGCAGGCGCGTTTGACTGCGCCGCGCCATCTCATTTGGTGTTATGGCAGGAGGAACAAATTGCGGCTGCGGTGGCTGCGGAGGTTGACCTCCGGGTACGCCTTTACCATCGGTACCGATTGGTCCATTGGGACCGTTTGGACCGTTCCCTCCCATACCTGGAGTAACAACCGGATAATTCCCTGTTGTCACCACCGCTGGTGATGGCGGTGTAAAGACGGGCTGCGAACCAGAAGGATCAAACGCAATCGGCTGAATCTTATCGCCGACTGGTGGAGGAATGACAGGCTGATAGGGCTGCGGGCCTGATTCCCACTGTTGTGGGGACTGCGCGACCTCCAACAACAAACTCTGTTGAATGGGTGCTTTAACCACAGGCCATGCGGCTTTCATGCGCTTCACATAAGGCGGCGCGCTACCGCAAGGTCCAAGATTCACGCGAGCATCTTCAAGACGATTGCTCTCGGTCATATCTATGCCTTGCCAAACCGGCAAAAGCGTATTGAATGCCTGGCTGACGACGCGCGGGTCCATAGAGCCCGTGCATTGATACTTGAGGTCGGGAGATTCGAGCGCCTCTTGTCCGTAGACCACAAGACACAGCCCCTGGCTTTCCATGAGCATGCACCACTCATCAGGGCGCTCACCCATGCGTTCTTCGGAGAAAATCGCGACATAAAAAGCATCGCGAATGAGCTCGCCATAGCGCGGTCCCTCAGGCAACAGGCGAGGAGCGCTCTGCCTCGACCAGTACACCATTACAGGGTTGAGCCGCTCTTCCAAAGCAAGCGACTCGACACTGCGCAAAAATGGCAAAAATTCTTTCGGTGGGATGATGCTAAGCGGCAAGGCACCTGGTCCAGATTGTTGAACCAGCATCATTTGCAATTGTGTGCGACTAGGCTCAGCCATTAGCCAAGTTCATCCCATGTTGAGCAGTCCTGGAAAGGTAGGACATACCCCTCTACGCCTTCAACATAGATACCCTGTTGCAGTCAGATCTAATCTATAAGTATACGGTTGTAACTAAAGCTCTGCCAGGCCCGTCCGGCTGAACCTATAAGCATTTCAAGAATGCAAGACGGAACATTGAAATCAAACAGTTATCCGACACTCAGCCAGCCGTGATAACATGAAACGCCGCATTGGAGACGGCAAAGCAAGCCGAGCCTCAGGAACGTCAGGTCAGGAGACCAGTAATGATGAGCAGCAAAAAAGAAGCAGAGGACACCAAGGACTCCAGCTCCATTGCTCAGCTTTCTGAGCTGATGAACTCCGATGTGTACACCGAAAACCTCGAATTCTGGGAAAGAGCCTGGAGCGCAGTAAAAACTGCCTACACGCAAATGCCCGACATGCCGTATGTGCCGAGAATTCCGGCTGCGTTGAAGGCTCACAATGCCGATCGCATTCTCGATCTCGGGTGCGGCAGCGGTTGGTTGTCTATTTACTTAGCCAGAGGCGGCTTCAAAGTCACAGGGCTCGACATCGCATCTCAGGCGCTGGTTTTGGCAAATCAATGGGCCGACCAAGAAGATCTCGACATAGAGTTTGACGTCGGCGACATCGCAGCGCTTGCATACCCGCTAGGCTCGTTCGATGCGGTAGTTGGAAACTCGATTTTCGAACATCTGACCTATGACTTGTGCAAGATAACAATTGCAAGATTGAAACGAATCGTCTTACCAGGCGGCTTGTTGATAGGCTGTTTTGACAAAGTCGGTGGCGGGCCCGGTGAGTATTACAAGCTTGGTGATGGAACGCATGTATACACCGACAAAGGCCGTAAGGGCATGATGCTGCGTTGTTTCTCAGACGATGAATTGAAAGAGTTCTTCCGCGATTGGAAGCTTGAGTGTTTTGAGACTTTGGAAAGCGGCTCGCGATTTGTGATTGCGCTCAATCAATCTCCATAACGCTAACCGCACTTCAATTCAGTCCACATGCGGTCGTACACAAAAACCGCGTTGCCAATATCGCCTAAGTCTTCGCACTTTTCCAAAATCGTCTCAGGCGGATAGAGATTCCGATCATCGCGAAGCTCCGATGAAATGCGCTTCAATGCTAGTTTGTTGGGACTGGAAAACCTTGTGTGCTCCGCAATCGCTGCGGCGACTGCGGGCTCGAGCATGTAGTTAAGCCATGCGTAGGCGTGCTCCACATGTGGTGCCCCATGCGGAATGCATAAATTGTCTACCCAAATTGATGTTCCTGTTTTTGGAATGACATAGCGAACGCTGTTGTTGTCGCGCTTCGCTTGATATGCATCGCCGCTAAACGCCAATGCCAACCAACTGTCTCCAGCAGCCAACTGCGTGATTACTTGATCCGATGTGTAACACATAGTCAAAGGTTTTTGCACAAGCAATTGCGCCGTCGCACTTTCAATTGCAAGAGTGTCGGTGCTGTTGTAAGAATCACCTAATCGCTTCAAAGACATGCCAATGGACTCTCGCGCATCATCAAGCAGCGTTATTCGCCCGCCTAGCTTCTGCTCCCAAAAGAAGTTCTGGTCTACGTCCCCGGACTCGGCACCTTTCGCGAATGCTTCTCCGAGTCGAGTCGATACCGCATCATAGTTGAAAGCGATTCCGGTTGTGCCCCAAGTATATGGAATGGAATGTTTCAAGTTACGGTCATAGGATGGATCCAAAAACCTAGGAATGAGACGGTCTAAACCAGTGAGTTTCGCGTGATCGATCTCCTGGAGCTTGTCCATCTTGATCAGTTGCTTAACCATGTACGATGTCGGCACGATGATATCGTATTTAGAACCACCTGCTTGCAATTTCGCAAGAAGCGCCTCGTTAGATGCAAACGTGTCATACACAACTTTGATACCTGTGCGCTTCTCAAACTCAGGTATCGTCGAGGGATGCAAATAATCGGCCCAACTGAACACATTCAACTGTTTCTCATGCACTTCGGATGATGCTTGCCGTTCCACCAAATTGCACGCAGAGAGACTCGCTCCGCAAAGAGTCGATAATGCAAGCAGAAACTGTCGGCGATTCATGAGCTAAGAGCTGTTTGTTTGGAGGGTTTGTCGAACTCTACCGGCTGCCCAAGAGCGACACTGCCATCACCGGACAAGTACGAACACGACTCTCCGGTCACAAATAATGTCACCTTGTCTCCGATTGCGTGTGGATGCATTTCTTTGCCAGGCAGTGAAACTCTGACCTGAACATCGTTCAACTTGCACAGATACTCCACAGCCGAGCCCTGATACGACCTGCCAACAACCTCGGCAGAAACGGTGCTCAGCATCGACTCGCCATACTCGTCGCTGGAGTTGTACAGCGCCTCGTCTTTGTTTAAATAAAGAGAGTTCGGTTTCACCCAAGCAATAACCGGTTCTCCTTCCTTGATGCTTGCACACTTCGGATTGTCTCTGACAATAATCGTTGACGCATCATCAATCTCGACAGCGGCAACGTTGCCATTTCTGCTTTTAAGGCGGCCAGTGAGTAAGTTCGATTGACCTATGAAACTTGCAACAAACATCGTACTTGGCTGTTCGAAAATTTCCTGGGGCGTTCCAACCTGCTCTAAATTTCCCTGGCAAAGAACCGCCACTCGATGCGACAACGCAAGCGCCTCATGCTGATCGTGCGTCACCATCACGAAAGTCAGCTTCAACTGCCGCTGCAGATTCGCCAACTCGTTTTGCATTTCCTCGCGAATTTGTACATCGAGAGCGGACAACGGTTCATCCAACAAAAGCACTTTGGGTCGATTGACAACGGCTCGTGCAACGGCGACACGCTGCTGCTGCCCGCCGGAAAGTTGCGCTGGCATTCGAGATGCAAAATCACCAAGCCGCACCAAATCCAGTGCCGTCTTTACACGTTCATCAATTTCCTTCTTGGGTCTCTTGCTCGACTTCAAGCCGAAGGCGACATTCTCAAAGACCGTCAAATGTGGAAACAAAGCATAGTTTTGAAACACCAAGTTTGCCGGTCTCTTATGTGGTGGAACATTGCTCATATCGGCTCCACCAATGAGAATTTTTCCATTGGTAGGTGTTTCAAATCCGGCGATCATTCTTAGCAGCGTCGTCTTGCCGCAGCCGGAAGGTCCCAAGAGGCTGAAGAACTCACCTTCCTCGATATCCAGTGTGATTGCTTGAACTGCAAAATTCGCGCCAAAGCTTTTTGTGACAGCAACGATTCTGATTGCAGGCTCGCTCAAACTATCTCTTTTCCTTTGTAGTCTTTTTTCATGTCCATGATCAGAAAAGCGATCTGCAAATTGAGCAAAACTTCTTGGGAGTCTATATCAACCTTGAGAATATCGGCGATTTGTTCGAGTCGATAGCGCAAAGTATGCCTGTGAATAAACAAAGCACGCGCAGCCGAGTTGAGATTCGCTCCATGCTCCAAATATACGCGAAGGCTTGAAACCAGCTCACTTTCCCATTCTTTGTCGTATGACTCCAGCGGTTCGAGGTTCTCTTCGTAGAAGCGATCGAGTTCGGGATGATCGATAACCAGGTAGAGAAGCCTTTTCACTCCGAGTTCGCCGTACCCGATCGTGAAGTCGTCATCACCTTTTATCATCGACCCGATGATCAGAGCTTGCCTCGCTTCTCTGTAGGCCTCAGGAAGATCAAGCATCGTTTCTACAACACGCGCAGCTCCGAGCTGAATGCGCAACTGCCCGCACTCATCTTTCAACTTGCGCACCAATGCCTCTGCCAACTCTTGCCAGTTGCCTTTCTTTGAGTGGTAGGGAACAACAAACACTCTTGTTCCTTCAGCCTCAACCGAAATGTAGGCATCTTCCGCCCAGGTCGGAGCCTTATCCGGCGGCTGCGGCGGCGACTTTGCTTGTATTGCGAACACACACAACCCGTCGCACAAATCGAAACCAAAGTGACGTTCCACTCGTTCTTGATCGGCCGCGGACAGTCCACGCCCAGACAAGAGATCTTTCAACAAAGTCTTTTGTGTGACTGAGAAACCAGGCGAATCCTTCAGCCGGTGACTGAAATCGACCATCACGGCAAGCGCGGCAGGACCCAGGCATTCAGAGATTTCGTCGACATCATCGGTTGGTCGCACCATCACCGATATGTATCCAACCAAACTTTCACCCAGCATCACAGGTAATACCAATCTTCTGCCGATTCGCAGGGGTCGCAGCTCTTTCTCTTCGAATCGCCCTTTCAATGAATCTATAGCCGCTTCTGCCAAGCTCGATTGCTGCGCCGGTGGAGTAGCGCCCATGTTCTTTGCGCCGAGAACTTTGAAGTCAGCGGTTTCCACCGCAACAGGTCGATTGAGCATGGTGCTTACTTCTTCCACCAACCCCTCAACACCTTCTTCCAACACTGTTGAAAGCAGCATTGCCTGCAATCGCGAACTGTTCAACTTCAGTTCTCGAAGATAGGCAAGTCTTATGTCATCGGCTGTTTGTCCCGGTTCGCCGAAGCTAGGAACCACAATCAGCGGCGTCTCCGCCTCAGCGCACAACTTGACAATACGCTTGAGCGCTACGTCTCCAACAGGCTGTATTGCTCCTGCTGGCGCTGCAGATGTTCCACCCTTAGCTGCCGCAACCGTCGATGGAGTCTCAGTTGCAGCAGGTTGAATAATGACAACCCCGGACAAACCCTTGATCTGTGGCGGTTCCTTTCCAGTCAGAACCTCCATCCTTACAACCACCAAACTCCCCGCTCTGGGCGGCGGATTAACGATTGAAACGACTTGCAGAATCGGTCGCTCCAACATGTTCTCGCCAAACAATACACGAGCATCTGCCATTGCCTCTGTGGCTAGCAGATTTCGAACGGTTGGCTGCAGTGCTGATGCAAGCGATGTCATAACGGCCGCAGGTTACTCCTATATATATTAACCTCGCGGCGCGTCCTTTGCCTGAGAGCGCCACCTCCTACTATCGCAGTCGAACCACTGCATGATGTTGCGATGCCCAATAGGCCAAGCGATTGCACGCTTTTGGACACCTAGTCGATATTCGTATGGCTTAAGCAGACTGCCCTTCGCGCAAATTATTTTTTGCCAGAAGCCTTAAATTTGGCTGCTCATCCCTTGTGTAACGAATTACCGTTTGCTAACATCCCGCAGTTGGAAGCCCCTGTGTGGTTTTTATCCTAAGGAGGATACACAATGAACCGAGCTGAGTTGATCAGCGAAATCGCAGACATGACTGGACAACCGAAAACCGAAGTCGGAACAACGTTGACAGCCATCATCCACAGCATCACGCATGCTATCAGCCGCGGTGACAAAGTCACATTGGTTGGATTTGGTACATTCGAACGCCGCAACCGCCAAGCCAGAACGGGCCGTAACCCGCGCACCTTGGCTCCATTGCGCATTCCTTCCAGCAAAGTTCCAGCGTTCCGCGCAGGACAAGAGCTCAAGGAAGTTGTGAACGGTCAATCCAAACAAAAGGGTTGGTCCACACCAGGCACCAAAGCAGCCCCCAAGAAAGCTGCTAGCAAGAAGTCGAAAAAGCGCTAAGTAGCTTTTAGAGCAATGCATTAAAGAGGTTCTTCGGAGCCTCTTTTTGTTTGGTTGAAACGAAAATCGATTTTGAATCGCCGATAAATATGCACAAGGGAACAAAATGCATATACCAGAGTCGATTCAGTATTTATCCGGCTTTCCATAAAGCGGTCGTGGATAAAATATGCAGAGATAACCAACTTTTTTTGCAGAAACCCCTTGAGATTAGTTGGCATTTGAGACAGAATTAATTCACCTTCTCTTTTACCCACCTAAGTCTCTACAGCGGGCACAAGCCTGTTGTCGGCGACGCTATGCCTAGCTAGAAAGATCACCATGAACGAACACGTAAGCAAATTGAATGACAAACTGCGCGGCATCTTTGAGACCAAAGCTGCAGAGTTCAACAAGTATTCGCAAGAAAATCCGAAAACAGCGGCGGTGACAACGCAGATTGCCGGCATGTACGAAGAATTGGCTGCGGTGTTCAAACAGTAGTGCTGAAACAGTAGTTCTCCAATCCTCCAACCTCACACCATCCAAGGAATAGGGGCGCAAATGCGCCCCCGTTTGCTTTTTATAAGGTTCAACATGGTGCATCTCCCATGGACACGCGTCCGGAAATGGCGTATCCTTCACTTGATTTCTGGATGCCAAGCCCTCAAAAGCGGCGAGCAGCCAGGACAGCGCAAAGAACCCAAGCGCAGAAGCGCAATCAGACTGCCCCAAGGAGGCATACTGATATGGACTTTTTCTCTATTTCCGCCACAGTAATCATCGGCATGGCATTGCTTTTCTTTATTGCAGAGCCCGACCGGATCTTAGGTGAGCGCAAAGGTAAAGCAAAGAAGATAAAGTGCACGTCCTGGGGCATGTACACCGATGCCAGCAACCTCAATGAAAATGAGATCGCAGAAGTTGAGGTCGCACCGACCCATCGCAAAGAGCGAGTTATCGGCGGTGCCACCACGTACGCGGCAGGCCGCGGCGTGAAGATGACTGGCGCATAGAACTTGCCGCGCGCAGATTTGAAAACAACTGAATTTCAAAATTTCTGAATTGGTTCGCAAGATCGGTGACGGGCTATATTTTTGCTATTTTGCGCTGTTGCAAAGTGTCTAGTCGGCTAGACGGATCGAAAACACGACTTTTTGCCCCAGGCAACCGCAGGGACACTTAGGCATCTCGGCCAACAACCGAGTAGAATGCACTTCACACTTTTTGCAGGAATCAACAGGATTGGAAGGGCTTACCTATGGACAATCGAACTTTCGATGCGCTGCTTCAAAAAACGATCGTAATCGGCAGTGTTTTGCTTGTGCAAGTTGCAGCACTGTATTTGATGCCAACCAACTCCGGATTGATATTGAGCGCAGACGCTTGTCCATGTGGCGAAGTGAAGTCGCTGGAGAAGGTTCCGCCTGATGATATTCAAGCGGGCCTCAAGTTTTCTGAGACCTCGGAATATAAAAAAGAGTTTGATGCAGCGATCAAATCGGCGCGAAAGTTCTGCGAAAGCTATTTGAAAGAGCATAAAGGAGAAAGGAACCTCGCCATAGTCTCGGACATCGATGAGACACTTTTGGACAACAGACCATTTCTCAAAGACATGAAGGATTGGAACTGGGATCAGTTTCACAAATGGGTTGCACAAGCGGAAGCGCCGACATTACCCACCGCGGAGTTTCTCGCCTGGGCGCGAAAGAATGGCATTGCAATTTTCTTTGTCACAGGAAGAACGGAAAAAAACAGAGCTGCAACTATCCAAAACTTGGTGTTTCGCAACATTCCCTACGACGGTCTTTACCTTCGAGCACAAGGTGACAAGCGTCCTGCCGGCGAAATGAAATCGCAATACCGCAAGGAGATTGAGGGTTTGGGCTTCAAGATCGTTTTGAACATCGGCGATCAAGTTTCAGACCTTTCCGGGGGATATTCCGAAGAGTGCACCAAGTTGCCGAACAAGATGTATTACGTTCCCTAAAACCGCAGACTTAGCCTCTGCGAATCCACCAGCGCCTAAGGGCAACGATCGACCAGATCCCTTCGACGACACCGAATGGCCACGCGCCTTGCAAGAAGCCATAGATGGACGCAAGAACGCACGACAGAGCGAAAGCAAGAACGAACCACGCAGAACGTCCCTCCAGCGCGTAGAAAAGCAGCATCAGTGATACGGCGACAAGACCAAACAGCGTTAGCGAATCGAAGGCCACTATCGAGTTAGACGTCCGGACGTAAGCGTATCGACACTAATCAGACCGATGTCGTGGAGCAATTGCGCCTGCGAGTTGTTGAACAAAATAATCGCTTCGGCCTTTCTCACAAGTGCTGTCGTGAAGTCGCGCTGTGAGTTAATCACATCGATGTTCGTGCCAACACCATTGGCTAAGCGAACGCGCGACAGTCGCAGTTCTTCCGCGGATGAAAGAACTTCCTTGGTCGCTACTTCAATTTGTCGCTCAGCAGTTTGGCTCTCCAGAAAAGATGTTCGCACTTGCTGCAACGTGTCCATCAAAGCCTTATTTGAGCGAAGCATCGCCTGCCGCGCCAACGCTCTTGCCGATTGAACGTTTCCTAAATCGGGAATTCCTAGGTTGGGATAGTTCCAATCAATCAAAAAGCCCAATGTGTACGAGCGCCGCAATTGTCTGCCAACACGCTCGGGTGGCACAAACTGACTGCCTGTCACAAGGATTGGACCACTGGGATTTCCGTTGGGTTGCCCGATTTGCACACCGGTTTCGGCGGTCGTGATTGGGGTTCCGTTTGCAGCAACTCCGGTCTGACGAGTCAGTGGTGTGTTCGTCACCACGCTGGTAAAGGACGGCTGGGAGATGCTGTACGTTCTCGTCAATGTCGCGCCGTTGCCCGCTACGTTTCCATAGAATGAAAACTGCGGATAAAAGTTAGCGGCTTGAACTTGAACGTTGCGTGCCGCAGCAATTCGCAACTGTTCAAACTGCTTGAGCTCAGGTCGGTATAGTATCGCCAGTGATATCAGCGTGTTGATATCGAGATTAGGATCGATCAGCCTGATTTTGCGAACGTCTCTCTCGACAGAAAGCAAGTTGACCGTCGCGTTGAGATTGAGGACTGTCGCCAATCTAATCGCGGCGCGCCTGAGCGCAATTTCCTGCGCCAACAACGCCTGTTGGTCGCGAGCCAACTGAGTTTCAGCTTGTAATACTTGAAACTTCGTACCGGTGCCAGCACGTTCCAACTGACTATTGAGATTTAATTGTGCTTGCGAAACCTCGACAGCCTTGGTTTGAATCTGCAGCAATGCCTGGTTGCGTACAACCTCATAGTATCCCTTGGTCACGTCCAACAAGACATCATTTATGGTGCCTCGCAGAAGTTGCTTCTCGGCTTTGTATTTATGAAGGCTCTCCAAAGCACCAAATGTTATTCGTCCACCGGAGAAACCAAGCAAGCGAAAACCGGCTTGAGCAACCACGTTTGGTGTATGGAACGTCGTCGGAATGACGCCGCCTATCAGCGACGAACCTGCCAACAACTGAGAGCGATAACTCATCAACCAGTCGGGAAGATACTTGCCATATGCGCCGATAGTCAGCCACTTTCGAGACTCCACACCTTCTTGTGAAATACGGATGTCGAGAGTGTTATCGACCGCGTACCTAACTGCTTCGCGCAGCGAAATCGGTTGCGTATAAGACGCCTCAAGCCTGATGGGAGGCAGCTTGGCACCTAGCGGCAGCAACTGGCTCGGCTGAGGCAATTGCAATTCGATGGCTTCACCAACTAGAAACTTTTGCCGGAACAAATCAGCTTGATCGTTGATTACTCCGTAGTCCCCGGAGCGCTGGGAGGGAGTAATTCCGAGGTCATTCGTAGGGCTCGGTGGCGCATCTAACCCCCTCAACTGAAGCGGCGGCAAATCAGTGCCAGTCGTTGGAGAACCTGCAGTATTCGGCGATGTCGGTGAGGTTGGTGAACTCGGCGATGTCGTTTGTGCAGGCGACCGGGAAGGAAGCGCAGACGGCGGCGCTCCTGGCTGCGACTCAGGCATGCGTGTCGGTGCCTGTGCCGGTGACTGTGCAGGCGCCTGACCAGGCAGCGCCGGCTGGTTTTGCTCTTGAGTTTGAGCACCACCTGCAGTTACAGTCAAAAGTAACAGCAAGACTAATGCACTCGCTTTGTATTTCAGTTTTTTGTTCAGGGATTCCATAGACTTCTTTTTCACTTGACCAGTTTTTGCACAGCTTTAAAGTCGTCTGTGCCTGACTCTTTCAGCATCTCAAAGAGAGCCATTTCCACCGAAGATACTAGTGCCCCCGATGAAACCATCTTTTGAATTCCAATATCCTTGTTTTTCGGAATTCGACTTGCAATAGCATCAGTCACGACATGCACTTGATAGTTTTGCGCCAGAAGGTCGTGCACAGACTGACAAACACAGACGTGAGCTTCAATGCCGCAGACAATAATCTGCCGACGTTCCTGCCCACTGAGCCAATCATTGAAGTCCTGACCGCCGCAAGTACTGAAGCAACTTTTCTCAAACTGTTTGTGTTCGCCAAGCGCGGACTGAATCTCTGCTACGGTTGAACCAAGACCTTGAGGATACTGCTCTGTAACAACAACCGGAACCTTTAAAATCTTTGCCGCCTCTGCGAGCGTGACGATGCTTTTGATCAGCTCCGGAAAATCACTCATGACTTTTCTGAAGCGTTCTTGAACGTCGACAATCAACAGAACTGCATTCTGACTTGTAAGTAGGCGCGGATGACGCATTATTAACTCCGCGGATGAGCCTGTCGAAGACAATGTGCACCGTTAGGATACCTGCACTTCGCAAGCGATCTCATGATGTGGAGCTAATTTAGGCGTGCTATAAGTTGTCTGGTGCACGCCGCGATGGAACAGTCATAATACTCTTGGCGTTTTTCAGACTCATATTTGCAACTGTTTTAAGCAAGAAACATCATGCAATAAAAACTTGGAGAAAGAGACTTGCCGCCAATTCTGGCCAACTACTATCTAACCTATAAGTGCAATTCCAGATGCACTTATTGCGACATTCCTATCAAGCCTGAGAACATTCCTATTAAGGAAACTCAGCCTGAACTAATTATTGAAAACCTCGCCGCGTTAAAGCGCCTGGGTGTGAAGGTTGTCGACTTCACCGGCGGAGAACCGCTAATTTACAAGCATTTGCCCAAGGTGCTGCGTGCAGCGAAGGAAATGGGACTTTATACAAGCGTCGCAAATACTGGCACGCTTTATCTAAACAAGGCGAAGGAACTGCAGGGTCTCATCGACGATTTGAAGTTTTCGCTGTCGACGACAGATCCTGATGCATACAAAAAGGAACGCGGAATCGACGGCTATCAAAAGGTCATCGACTCAATCAAGCTGGCGAAGAGTCTTGGCGAAATGCCCTCAATTATTGCCACAGCAACGCCTGAATCGATTGGTCACATGGAGAAAGTGATTCGTTTTGCGCAAGAGCAGAACGTCATTGTGCTGCTTGGTCCTGTGTTCGACTACTGCGACAACGAGCTCTTGCACGCCGAAGGAATGAAAGAGCTCAAGCGCCTCGCAACGTTTGACAATGTCTGCGTGAATTGGGCGTTCTTGCAATTTTATTTGGATGGTGGCAATCAGGTGAGCAATCCGCGATGCCGCGCCATTAGTTCAAACATCGTGATTTCGCCTGACGATCACGTGCTTCTGCCTTGTTACCACATGCATGATGAACGCTTGAAGATCAAGCATGAAAACGGGCGTTCGAACCTCGATGATATTTGGAACAGCATGCACGTTCAAGAGAAACGCAAGATGGAAGGAGCCTGGAGCTTCTGCCAGGGTTGCACCATTTGGTGTTACTTTGAAACTTCGTTTTTGTGGCCGCCCGACAAGTACTTCTTCCTCAACCTGAAGAGCAAGGCGCGGTGGGCGAAAGAGAAGATGAAACAGTATGTTGCCGCTCGAAAAGAGCTTAAGAAGGTGCAAAGGCAGCTCCCTGGCAGCAAAGAAAAGGTGATGACGAGCACCACAGCCAATCCGATCAATCCGGCGCCGACATCGCAAGTAAAAAATCCAATCAGTTAAGGCTAGAAGGAACGATTCAAAGTTAGCGCCTTGGCTAATCTCAGCCGCCTGAACATATGGTATAAGTCTTAGTTGCGGGGCGTTAGCGCAGTTGGTAGCGCGCTTCAATGGCATTGAAGAGGTCACCGGTTCGACCCCGGTACGCTCCATAATCTTCAGCACAATCTCGGACGCCTTCGTGCACGGCGGTCCTTCGGTCGTGCATGGCGGTCCTTCGGTTGACTGCTTGTGTCGATAGC
>CAYZJR010000055.1:43981-45104 GCA_964478655.1 uncultured Candidatus Obscuribacterales bacterium | reverse complement strand
CGCCTCCTCCAATTCCAGAGCCGGTTCCAGCGCCGCCTACGATACCGGAAGTGCCTCCACTCCCACCACCGCCACCGGTGCCTGAACCCAAGGTGGAAGAACCAGCCCCTACGCCAGAGCCGCCGCCCGTTCCGGAGCCGCCGCCTGTGCCTGCACCGCCTGCAGTGCCTGCAGTGCCTCACGAAACACCAGCTCCTGCACCGGAGCCAGCTCCAACTCCACCTCCAACTCAAACTCCAACTCAAACTCCAACTCCACCTCCAACTCCAATGCCGATTGCGACGCCCGCCGAGCCGGCACCGGTCCCACCGCCTACTCCGATTACGACGCCCCCCGAACCGGTTGTTCCGCAACCAGTGGCTGAACCTGCTCCTTCATTGGCCGCCACCGTTGCTGAAGTCGCAGCGGCTGCGCCGTCAGCGGTAGAACGTGTTCCTGCTGCTCAAGTTGAGACGCAACCACTGCCGGTGGCACAGGAAGAAGTTGCAGCAGCGCCACCGCCGAAACCGGAAAGCGCGTTGATGGGGCTCGCTACCGAAATCATCGGTAAAGCGACAATCAAACGTTGCACCGACATTCACCTCGAACCAGAAGCGAAAGCCGTTATGCTGCGGTATCTTTTGAGCGGAGAAATTCTTGCCGATTGTGCTTTGCCTAAGGAAATTCATCCAGAGCTGGTTCGCGCTTATAAGTCGATCGCTCAATTGAATGATGCAGTCACAGACATGCCGCAAGATCGCAAATTCAAGAAGAATGTATCGGGCGAAGAATTAGAGCTGCGCGTGACCACTCTTCCAAGTGAGCACGGAGAAATGGTTGCAATTTCAATCCGCTACGAGCAACAGTAGACAGAAAAAGGTGAACTAGTCAGCGTTTTCCGGTTGCTAAGTGTCAAGTCGACTAGACACTTAGCAACTCGTCAACTTTTGACCCCTCGACACTCGCCGTTGCCGGCCGGTTACTTTTTCTTATTTCTCTTCTTGCCACCACCGCCGGTGTCGCCGTCCTTTTTCTCTTCTTTAGACAGCGCTGGTTCAGCAGCAGATGTTTCAGGTGTGGAAGTACTTTCCGTTGCGGTCTCGGACGATTCTGATTCAGAAGCAGAAGTAGTCTCTGTCGATTC
>CAYZJR010000055.1:0-43881 GCA_964478655.1 uncultured Candidatus Obscuribacterales bacterium | reverse complement strand
GATTCAGAAGCAGAAGTAGTCTCTGTCGATTCCTCTGCTGAAGATGAAGATGAAGTTGAAGTTGAAGATGAAGATGAAGATGAAGCTTCGGTTGTGGACTCAGTTGTTTCCGAATCCGAAACGCCTTCAGACTTCGACGAGTCGCTGCTTGGTTCGGCGGCCGCCTCAGCTGCTGGCTCTGCCTTTGTTTCAGACTCCGCAGTTTCTGATGTTCCTTCCGATTTCGCTTCAATTACAGCCCCAACCGCACCCTCTGCTCCTTCAGCCAGAGCAGGCTGCTGCTTTTTCTTTTGGAACAGATAGAGCGTTCCGAAAATAATCAAACACACAAGCGCAATTTTTGTGAGCCAATCAAATCCCTTGAACATGGCGTCAGCCCATGCGGGCGTCGCGGCTTCCTTGACAATCGTGTCTCCTGCAAACGCCATGAGCGGTACCGCAACCTGAGTCACCGCAAGCGCCAGCAACGAAAACCACCTTCTCATGACTACCCCCTATATCAAACTCGTAAGTCCAAATATCAGACACTTAGAGTCAGAAACCACCAATAATCAAAGATTCCACGATTATGTTCCACCTGAAACATACCCAATGGTAGCCTCCGGACAATCTTACTGAACATTAAGGTTGCAGTGCCGCCTAATCCCTCTAATTCCCTGCGCGGTTCCGTAGAGCCAATGTTGCCCCCAATGCGGACCGAGGAAAAATGAAAAACCAAGCTCTCCTGACTCAAGCCCTGCTCGCTGTTGCTGCGATGTTTGCCCTGGCGAACCCAGCCGACGCGCAAGCCGTCAGAAACGGTCTTCCACCAACCACGACCGATAGCTTCGTCCGCAACGCCGGCGCTTTCGCCGAACAGATCTATGGTGACGAAGGTCAAGGCGACCAACTTCCTCCATACGAACAGTTCACGCAATCTCACAGAATCAACCAAGGCATCGTCGGAATCAGAGATGCCGGCTTGACCACCGGTCACGGCAGCATGTTGCCCAACGCATGGGGCGGTGATGAATTCTCGATGAGTGGTCCCGAGTTTTCGCAAAGCGGCGCCAATGGCGGCACTTTCAACTTCCCGTTGCCCTCGCTTCCAATCCCGCTTCCGGGCGCTGGTGGAATTCCACTTCCGTTTCCTGTTCCTGGTGCCGGATTGCCGCTTCCGATTCCCGGTGGTGGCTTGCCTGTGCCTCCAATCTTCAACGGCGGTCAAGACCTAAATCTTCCTGGTCTTCCTCCAATTCCGGGTCTTGGCGAAATGCCGTTTCCGATGCCCGGACCAGGTTCCGGACCATCTTCGGGACCAGCTTCAGGACCAGCCAGCCCGTTCCCACTTCCTTTCTAGACGACTAACTCTTCTTTGAGCTCAAAAGCGCCCTCGTGGATCACCTTCTGATACCAGAGGGCGCTGTCTTTGAAGGTTCTTTTTTGAGTGGCGTAGTTTACTTGAATCAGCCCAAAGCGTTTTGAATAGCCGAAGGCCCACTCGAAGTTATCCATCAACGACCACGCGAAATACCCTTTCACCTCGACGCCTTTGCTCATTGCATCGTGGACATATGCGAGGTGATCGCGAATATACGCCAATCTGCGCTCGTCGTGAATCTTGCCGTCGTCGTCTTTGTCTTTGAAAGCGGCGCCATTTTCAGTTATGTAAATGGGTGGAACATCAGGATAATCGCGTTTTACCTGAACCAAGATATCTCTGATACCAGGTGCGTGAACCTCCCAGCCCATCTCGGTATACTCGCTTCCTGGAATGCGCGTGACCTGACCCGAGGCACCGGTGACGGTGCGGTAGTAGTAGTTGACTCCCAAGAAATCCATCGGTTGTTTTATGGTTTCGAAGTCGTCAGGTTTCACATCAGGAACCAGCCTGCCATAAGACTTCCACGCCTGATCTGGATAGGAACCTTTAAAGAGAGGATCGAGGAACCATGCCCCGTCCTTTTCCCAAGACAGTTGCGCCGCTGCAATATCAGCCGGGTCGTTGCTGGCAGAAACGCAGGGCCACAGACACAAAACGATTCCTACTTTCACGTCGGCTCGTGTGTCGCGAATAGCTTTCATTGCAGAGCCGTGTGAGAGAAGAAGATTGTGTGCAACTGCCAAAGACGTCTTTAAATCTTTGACTCCAGGTGCATGCGTGCCTGCGCGGTAGCCGCAGTGTGTCACCACCCCTGGTTCATTCAAAGTCATCCAATTCTTGACGCGATCGCCGAGCTTGTCGACCATAAGGTGTGCGTAGTCGGCAAAGTAACCGGCTATATCGCGGTTTGTCCAGCCGCCTCTCGACTGTTCCAAAGCATAAGGAAGGTCCCAATGGTAGAGAGTTGCATAGGGCTCGATGCCCTGTTCGAGCAGTTCTTCAACCAATCGCTGATAGAAGTCCAAACCCTTATCATTGATTGTTTTTGTAGTACCATCCGGCAAGACTCGCGGCCACGAGAGAGAAAAGCGATAGCCTTTGAGTCCGAGTTCTTTCATCAACGCTATGTCATCTTTGTAGCGCCGATAGTGATCGCAGGCTACATCACCGGTTTGTGCGTTGTCGATATTGCCTGGTTCATGACAGAAGCGATCCCAAATGGATTCGCCTTTGCCATCAATGTTCCAGGCACCTTCGATTTGATAGGCGGCGGTTGCCGCACCCCAGACAAAGTCTTGTGGAAAAGCTACGCGATCAGATGCCAACTTGGTTCCTCATTCCTACTTTTTTTTCTTGTCATCATCAACTGATTGCGACTTCAAGTCCTGCAGCGTCTTTATGTGATACATGCACGGAGCCGCTTTGCGCTTTTCGAATTTTTCGCCGGCAAGAGTTTCCGGCGGAAGCGGCTCGTCAGGTGCAGAACGCTCCGCTGCCAGCTTCAATCTCTCCGCAATCGGCATGACGAGTGTGCGCGACATCTTCGCTTTTTCAATTCGTTTCGTCAGCGAAGGCATCGCTGCAAAGCGCGTCTTCAGGCGTAGAACCTGCGGGTGATCTTCACCGAGAGCACGCGTAAGAATGCCAATTGCCTTTCGATAGAGTGGTTCCGCCTGACCGAATCGTTTTGTGGACTGGTAAAGTGTTGCGAGATTTCCGGCTATCAATCCGACTTCCGGATGATTGGGTCCAAAAATTTGCTCGTGAATGCCGAGTGATTCTCTTGCAAGCGGCTCTGAAAGGGCATGCCGTCCAGTTCTAAAATAGATTCCGGCAAGTGCGTTGAGCCCTTTTCCAACTTGCTGACTGGATCGACCTTCAATCTCAGTGGCAACGTCAATCAGGCGAAGTAAATGTTTTTCTGCTTCTTCGTATGACTGCTGCCTTGCCAGCACATCGGAAAGTGCAATCAAAGTTGGTGCCAAAAGCATATACCGCTCGCCTTTGGTTTGAGCTTGTTCTGCCATCGCTAACGCGGCACGCCAATGCAACTCCGCCGTAGCCAGGTCTCCATTAGCCTGAGCCCGTTCCGCTGATTGTTTGCATTCGTCCCAGTCGCGGCTCAATTCTTCCTCTGCGGGCAGTTGAACCTAATTATAAGCGGACTTTGGATGTTCCTCTAAAAGATTCGGTCGAGGAGTTCTGTGCTCAACCAACCGCGCTCAATTAGCGCCTCTCTTAAGGTGACACCAGTTGCTCGGTGCTCAATAAGCGCGATTTTGAGCTGGTCTTCAGTGATCATGCCCAACTCCACAAGACGCTGACCCCATCGCACAGGGTGATCCGGTGGAAGCTTGATCACCTCTTGCAATCTCAGGAAGTGAGCCAATTGTTCCTCTGTGACGTATCCAATTGCCACCAACAACTCGCCAAGTGCGGTGTCATCGACAAGAACGTTGCGTTGGATCTCAAGTACCGAGTCGAGTTCTTCGAGAGACAACATGTCGCACGCAACGAGAAGTTGTCCCAACTTCGGTCTGCATCCGGTTCCTGAAAATTGGTTTTCTGCGTCGAGCGACTTCATGTACTCGAAGCTATCGCTCAAGCGCTCCCTGATTTCTTGCACGATGCAGGCGACTTGTTCTTTGCTGACCTCTTCATTTTGAATCGCGTCGAGCTTCTGAATCAGGCGTGCATATGCCTTCTTCATCTCGAGAGACGAAGCGCCATCAGTCAAACCAAGCAGCAGAAAAAGATTCCTGACCATAAATCCGCTTCCCACCAGGGTACGGAACGCCAAATATAAAGCACGGTGCCTTGCTTCCTTTTCTACTTTGACACCCGCCATCGATGGTTGTCAAGTTTGAAAAGCCTCTCCCGGAGCCATGTCTGAATTGCGACGGCGGTATCCCGCCCCGGCTGTAGGTTAGGCAGTCGCAAAATAATTGAAAGAATCGCAAGAATTCTCAGCCTGACACGTTTTGAATTCGTAGAAGTTGGAAGAATACAAACAGGCATATCTTTTGAGTCTCTCGCGTTGGTGGTGGACTGTGAATCGAGTTCGTTTAATTTCCTGTTTGATGGCGATCACTGTATCGTCCAGTTTGACTGCACTTCCGGTATCCGCCTCGAGCGATCACCACAAGCGAGTGCACGCAAGTATCGTTGTAAATGCTGATCCTGAGTCGGTTTGGGAAACAATCAAACAGACCAGATCAAACGAGCGTCGCAAAATCGTCAAGTCGCTCGACAACGAAGTCATCCTTGAAGAAAAGTTTGATGGGCTGCCGGTAATCGGCAAAGCATCATGCACTTACAAAGAAGTCGACACGCCGTGCAAGCGAATCGACTACGCGCTGATCCACTCCGATCGCTTCCGCGCCTTCGAAGGAACCTGGGAGTTGTCTCCCGCCGATCATGGCAAGCACACTATCGTTCAACTCTCTACGTATCTCGATACGGGCGTGAACGTTCCGTTCGCACGAGAGATCACCAATCACAATGTGGCAAAAGACATCAAGCGCAGACTCGACAATGTGAAGTCTCTAGCCGAGGGCACCGAGCACGAGCATGCGCACCATCACAAGCATGTGCTGCAGTCTCAAGCTTCGTCAACCGACAGTCGTTCGTAACGAGTTATCGTACTCCGAGATTTCGCTGTAAGTAGTCTCGCAACTGCTGCGCACCCATCACGCTTCCTTGTTCTCCGACGTGTTGGAAGCTTACGCTGCCATTGTCTCCTTGAGTCGGTTTTAGAACCATAATAGTTGGATACGACGTGACGCCGAATCGTTGTCTGATGTCTGGAGCCTTGTCGGCATCCACATTTACGTAGATTGCATTGTCCTTCAACACGTCTTGAACTTTTGGCCACGCATTGCGTTCCATCTGATTGCAAGGACCGCACCATGAAGCTCCAACCTTCAACACGATTGGTTTGCCCTGAGCAATTGCCGCTTGCACCGCTTGATCGAAATCACCTTCCGTAAATTTATACTTGCCGTCAGTTGGCACTTTTGGTTTGTCTTGTGGCGGCGTTACACGATCTTTGGGTGGAACGGTGGTGTCATTCGGTGTGGAAGGAATATCTGCCGGAGTCACACCAGGATTCTTTTTGCGGGCTGCCGCAAGTGCGTCGACTCTCTTCATGTCTTCTGCAACTGCTTCAGCCAACTTCCGTTCCGCCTCAGTTTTGTATGGACTTGCAGGCTGCATCGGCTTGTCTTGTTGCAAATCCGACGCCGGCTTGATGTCGCTTGGTTGCTGAGTCGTGTCGCTTGCCGGTCTGATGTCGCCGGGTCCTGTTGGACCTGGACCATTTGGACCTGTCGGACCGGTCGGTGGTTTGTCGGTTGCCGTCGGTGGTTTCTCGGCTCTGAGGAAACCGGCTAACTGCATCGATCGGTCTGCAGCAGGCAAAAGGTTGTTCAACTCATTCGTGCAAGCATTCACATCCCCTGCGCGAAAACCCATTGATGGTGCCGATACCGGTTTGACCTTCCCATCTGCGGTTCTACCTAAAGAAAGGACAGCCATATAAGGAGATTCATTGGAACCGTTGAATGCCTGCGCCAGCTTTTGACCTTGGAGAGTATCCATATTTATCGAGACAAACTCGGCGCGATCGCCAAACTGTTTTTGCAGTTGCGGTGCGATTTTCTGCTGCGCGTTGTCCGATGCGGGAGTGCCAGGACGTCCAAACAACGCGACAATTGGTTTTCCTGTCTTGGCAGATTCCACGGCGGCGTCAGCGAAGTTTTGTTCGGTGAATCGAAACTGCTGACGATCGATGTTGACGTTCGGCAACAGCTGGCCATCAGCGAGCTTCTGCGAGGAATCGGTGAGTCGCGTGTCAGGCAATTGGCTCATGAACATATTAAATTGCGCCGGCGACGGCTGCGTCGCTTGTGCGTCGCCTGGACGCAAGAAACGATCCATAGTTAAAGATGCCGGAGCATTGTTCGGTTGTTGGCTGGTGTCGCCGCGAGAGAATGTTTCCATGGTAATTTTGTTGGTCGATTCGGGGCTAGACTGGGTAGGGTCTGTTCGAGAACGGAAAAAAGTTTGTTGACTTTTATGCGTTGGAAGAGTCAGTCTATTGTTGAATTGTGAATAATTGGTACCCGAATGCTCGTTGAGGCTCAGCCCGCATGATTAGATTGCTTATTCGAATTGCCCTGAAAGCACTGGCTTTCATGTACGTTTTGCCAATGATTCCCGGCATCCAGTATCACGGAACTTTCATGGAAGCTGTTGCCATCGCAGCAGTTTTCAGCGTGCTGCTTCGAGTCGTGGAATGGGTGGTGCTTTTCTTTGCAACCATGTGGACGCTTGCAACCTTTGGACTCGCGCTTTTGGTTTTGATTCCGCTGTGGATCGTCAGCTTCTGGGCCTTCCCCGCGGTGGCACTGTTTGCAGTCTCAGCTGTGTGGCCTGCTCATTTGGCTATAAACGGTCTCGTCCCACTCCTGGAAGGATCATTCGTATTACTAATAGTAAGTATGGTTACTGGCGGTATAACAGATATATTGAAGACCGCACGTAAAGATCGAGACTAGCAATGGATTCTTACCATTCATATCTTTTGCGCAGATTTGGTGCCGGATTGATCGATGCTTTCATCGTCATGATGATCGGTGGAATCTTGACCTACATCATCTGGCTTTTAGAGGCTTCTATGGGTCTCACGGATTTGGCCACCGAAAGATGGACCGATTGGGTTTCAACTTTACCGGTCTACTTTGTTGAGGGTATAAGCGCTCTCACTGCACCGATATGCGCGGCGCATTTTCTGTCAGGAGATGCAATTGTAGGAACAAAATTGGCATTCGCTCTAGTTTTGCTCTTCTGTGTGTCTGTTGCAAATTGGCTCTATCATGCGCTTTTGGAAAGTTCATCGTATCGAACTACTCTCGGAAAAATGCTGGTGCGATTAGTTGTCGAAGACGAAAACGGTAGGCGCGTGTCTTTTAAACAAGCGACTCTTCGGCACTTCCACAAAATTCTCTCAGCAGTACTTTTGTTTGCCGGGTTCTTTGCGATTCTCTTCGATTCAAGACAGCGAGCGCTGCACGATCGCTGGAGTCACTGCATCGTTAACGATGAATAGTGCTTATTTGCTTGGCGGCTTGCTGTCGCGTGAAATGATCATGGTTGGTGTTTCTGCGCCACCATCCTCGGCACCAATTGCCTTGTCTGCTTCGGAACCACCCCTGATGGCATAGCTCTTGCCATTTTCCAGCGGAGTGTACTCCAAGATGCCGCGTTTAAGCGGGCCAGGCAGCACATTTCGCGATTCTTCGAGATTAACGATGAAACCTAATTGAGGCCATTCGTCCGTTCCGGTAAATGGGTTATTGGGAGCTTTTCCAGGTTTCTTCGACTTCGGATCGCCGCCCTCAAAGTAAGACTTGAACTCGTCATCAATCTGGGTTGGATACATGTACGTGTGGTCTTTTGCAAATGCTTCTGCGGCCTCACGCACTTTCCACATGTTTGACTTCACGACCCAGGTTTTTGCTTTCTCGTGAAATGCATCTGCTACTTCAAAGTGTTTGCACGAAGTGACCAGCAAAGTTGTCGGCGCCAGGACCATTGTTATCAGAAGAGATCTGAGCAAAATTCTGGACATTTGATCTTTTCAACTCCAACAAGCAAGAACAGCGAGAGACCATATAAGAAGAGAAGGTACAAGCTTATTGTACCCTCCCCCTTTGTTTCAGTTGTGATCGCTGTCTTCAGCCCACAGAAACCTTTGCTGGCTTAGCCGGAATTGGAAAAGCCATGATTTCCATGAGCAGGTCAAGCCTCGTTCCGCCTGACAATAGCGGCAGAATGCTTGGGAGGCTGTAATAGTCGCCGGTGAATATAAATGTATCCACCTGCATGTTTGCAGACTCTAGAGCACGCTGCAGGTAGCCGGAGTTACCTCCGACGTTGACAATCATCACACTTGGAAGCACGCCCAGGTCCTTCTCGTATGCTTGCAATGCTTGCACAAGGAAAGGATGGGTGTTCTCTTCCTGGTCTGTGACCATGACGATCTGCTCGACCTGTTCCTTCGACCGACGCATCATTTCAACGGCGACACCGCATGATGTTCCACCATTTGCCGTGATGCCTTTGAATGCTTTCTCCCAATCAGAAAGCTCCTTTCCGGCAGCTTTGATTGGAAAAGCCATCGTATCGAAAGCGTAGACGTACAAACCTGCGTCACAAACCGGCGCAACGATGCTTGCGATCTGTTTGCCGACTTCGATTGCTTGTTCCATCGAACCGCTCTTGTCGACGTGAATCGCCGTAGATCGTCCGATTCGCTTTTTCGACTTGATCTGAACGTCGCCGACTGCCTCAACTTTCTTTTCCATCTCCTCGTCGAGTCCGGCAGACTTGATCGCCTGTCTCGTCTTGAGCGCAGACACTCTGCTGTCTGTTTTCGCTTGTTCGAGTTTCTTGTCGATCAATGCGCGCAGATCTTTGTTGTCCATGGCGCCGCGCTTCTTGAGGCTACCCATGTTGTTGATGATCTCTTGTGGAGTCATCGCATTCACGAGTGCCACCAGAATTGATGGCGTCATTGTCTTGACGCAAGAAACGGCAATTCGATATGGAATGTTGTTTTCAACGATCAAGCGAGCTTGCTCACCAGAATCGGTGCTCTTAGCGATCTGCTTGAGAATCGCCAATCGAGACTCTTCCGGTGGTTTGTCGTCGAACAAGATCTGTTGCGCGTATGGACCTGGCTTGATGCGCAGCGAAGCATACAGTGTCTTCAGCGGCTTTCTTGCATGCAAGACGGCCGAGTCAAAAGACTTCTGATTCTTCTCGCGCTCGTACAGGTACTGCTCGATTGCAGATTTAAAAGATCGTGGAACCGAAGTGGCCACGCCGGCAACGAACTCCCCATTCTCCTTGTAACCGCGCACCATTCTCACGACACGCTCCACCTGAAATGGTGGCAACTTGTCGACGAGACACGCCGCAGCCTCTCTGTACTCCGCAGAGAAATTCGATGTGGCCATGCATGCGATGAAGAGCTGTTTCAAATCATGCACAGAACCATTTTCGAAATACCACGCAGCAAGATGACCGAAAAAGAGCGGGTCTTTGTCGTGCACGTGTTTGAACAATGGGATGTATGGAGCGAAGTTGCGGTGCGGTGTTCTCAATAGCGCGTTGAGAATCGCGAGTCGATAGTCTTCCTCTGACATCTTGTTATTGGTGATTAGGTTTTGGAACAACGGATCAAACAGAGTTGTGCCGCCTGTTGCAACGGCACCTGCTGAACCTCGGTTACCGGTTGTGGCACCTCGCGAGCGGTTTCGTCTAGTCATGGCTCTACTCCTTGCGGTCGGACGTTCTCTGGGTGCCAAATTCGTCTGGGCATGGGAATCTCCCGGTCCCGAGACTGATCTGTTACAGGTTCCGTCTGTGATCAGATTCTTCGCGGGCACCAACTCTGATCTGTAAAAATAAAAAAGCGCCCTATTCGAGTCGCGAGAGCTGTTTTCAACCTTATGAGTTTGTAGGCTCTTGCTGTTGGTGGACAGGACTGTTCTTAATCTACCCGAGTGGATGGGTTTCGCTCTAGGGTAATTACTGAACTCGCCATTATCGAATATGAAACCTTGGAATCGCAGTGATTGGCAAGTCTTTGATATTTTGATTTGTTACGGAACAGTTCAGTAAGATCGACTTACCCTGTGTGCAGATCGATTCTCAGATCGGCTCTTTTAGAGATCGGTGTCTAGATTGATTTGCATGTCACCAAGCGTGATTGAAAAATTCAAGCGTTCGTTCTTGATTATAAAACGCACAATCGTCTCTGCTGTGACAGTTGTCACCAATAGAATCAGGTTTCGCGCAAGAGGATAGTCGCAAATGTCGTCTCCGGCATCGCTAGGAACTCGGTAGACCTCATTCCATCGCACTTCACCATAGTCGCCGTTGACACCCGCGTGCAAGCACGGAATGTTGAGGGTTTTGCTTGTTTCATAAACGAGTCGACGTGATACCGAATTGTCGAAAACATCGATGATCAGGTCGTGACCTTTCAGCAACTTCGATGCGTTTTTCTCTGTGAGTTCTTGTCCCACTGAATTGATTTCTTCTGCAACCTCGCGGTATATCAAGTTACGCAGAATCTCGGCTTTCAGTGCACCGACGTCGTCGAGGCTGTAGACTTGAGTGCCAATATTTTGTTCTTCAACACGATCTTTGTCGATGACAGTGAGTTGAGTCACTCCCTGGCGTACAAGATGACATACGAGATTAGAACCAAGTGCACCCGCACCGCAAATTACAATCTTGACGGTGCTTAGCTTTTTGATTTCATCGGTACCACGATAAATTTGTTCGTGATGCCACTTGTGCGCCATTGCAAAGCCCTCCGCCTTCTGTTTTGATTCTACCCAACTATTCGATGATAACCATCCACTGGTTTCGAAACCGTTGAGCAGAAGACAGACTCATTTCTTCGAGAGCCTTCGATTTGTTCTTTTTGAGGTCTTCACCGCCACGATACAACCAAGCGTTGATGACGCCACTTTCTTCAATGGCGCATATCAGCGGCTTGCCGAAACACGTCACCCAAGCATCCATTGTCTTGTCGTCGCGATTGCTTGGATTTTTGAAACCTTTTGGATGGCTGTGAAAAAATCCGACAACATCTCCATGCTTCTCTTCGCGTGTCATGACGCGCTGCCAGTCGAAAGTGACAGAAGTTGGTGAACCTTTGGTGTACCAATGCATTTTGGCAAGCCAAATATTGTTCCGCTTCTCGCCTACAAGAATGTACGAGATTTCGTTTTTCTCTTTCATCTTGTGTGTTACCAGTCTTCGCCGTCGTGCCTTCTGCCGCGGCTTTCCCTCATGACTCCGACCAGGCTTGTCAGATCGAAATTCTGATCTTGACCGGATAAACAGATGCCTGCAGTCAAAACAGAGAGATCGCTCATGCGAATCTCTGAAACGTGCGTTGCACCATCTATGATGTAGCGAACAGTTAAGCGATCATTGCCGCGAACCCAGAAGGAGTCCAGTGTTGCGCCTGCGTGACGGAGTGCGGCTCGCAGTCTGCTTGCGTCATCGTTTGCTTCGACAATTGTATTGAGCAATTCCGGATGTCTGTCTAACCACATCAATTGATATGCGCGTCGGTCTTGCGGCACCATTTCTTTGCAATGCAAATCTTTTGGTGTAACGTCGTCTTCAAGCGCTTTTCGAAGTGTTCGCGAAACGGAAGGATTGCGACGTCTGTCGGCTGAATCAAACCAAAAGGCGCCGCCATCAAATCGTGCGATGATCTGATCGAATGACGCGGCTTGCAAAACCAAATTCACGGGTACCGGTTGCGCGACTTCAAATCGCTTGTCTCCACCCGCCGCTGGGATCGCCCAGTACGTCCCTTTGTATTGATCGAGAACGATCAGTCTAACTTTTGGCAGCAGATCTAAGTACGATCTGATCTGCGAGAGTTTCGCTTGACCCACCACCTGCGCATGACCGATATCGATCACGCGCAGAAGACCCCAGCCCGAAAAATCGGTGAAGTCTGGTGTGTCTGAAACGCTCAGCTCATAAACGATTCCACAAATGCGAACTCTGACTTTGCAGCCAGAGATCACAGGAGCCATGAAGACAGTTTCTGACAGCTTTTGCTCCTCTTTCTCAAGCTTTGCTATCAGTGAAAGAGGATCAGGCTGTCCTGATTCTGTCATCCAAAAACCGCCTCTGGTCGCATTGTGAGGTTTCCGTTTTCGTGTCTTTCGATTACCATCGAGTCGAAACGCTCGATAGCTACGTCGAAATAGTTTGCGAGTGAAATTCGAATCGCCTGGTCGGAAGAACTCGTGCCAACTCTGAGCGACTCGAGCGGAATGTCGCGGCTCTGTCCCTCGAAGCGGACGTGAAGAACAGGACCACGATGCGCATCAAGGCGTGATGCAAGTAGATTTGGATCTTGCTTTGTCATGTTCGTTCCTCCGATACCATTAAATGGCAATGGAGCGATCATAGCATCGCGAAGAAAAGTTCGTCAGCTTGTAACTGAATAGACGTAGTTCAGTTACAAGTGCTAAGAGTTCACCTGTTGCAAGATCGGACGATAAAATGTAGCGACGACCAAACGAGTGAACCAACTATGTTAGACGATCTCGAGACAGTACCTTGGCATAAGTACCGGCATGCCTACGGACCGGCAACAGATGTGCCAAAGTGGCTGAATGAACTGAGCAAAGAGGTCTCGGACCAAAAGTCAAATGAAGCTTTCGCGCAATTGGCTCATAGCATTTGTCATCAAGGAACGGTATACGAGGCGACATCATATGTGGTGCCCTTCCTGCTAGAGTTGGTTTCGCTACCGAACAACCCGAACAAAGAAGGCATCTTGGCTTTGCTCGCTTCTGTTGCAGATGGACGTTCATATCTGGATGTTCATGGAAATCGGTTGAACCTGGCTGAATCCGAGATGAAAGCGAAGCTTGCGCTGGAGCTGCAGTGGATTGAGAATGCGCGGACAGCCGTTTTAGACAGACTTGATCAACACATCGATTTAGTTGATGACGACTGAGAGAGAATTGCGATCTCTTCTGCCCACGTGTTATCTAAGTTTCCGGACAAGGTCGAACTCGTTGGACCGATTCTCCACCGGCTGTATGACAAGCAGTCTTCGGATCTGTACAAGGCCGGTTGTGTGCTTTTGATTGGAGGCGTTCGACATCGATCCAAGGAAACGATTGAACTGCTGACGACATTGGTCTCTTCTGAAAGTGAAGTGTTGCGAGTTGCCGCAGTATGGTGTTTTTCTGAACTTAAGGTAACTCCATTGCCCTTAGCTGCTCGTGAAGCAACGATTGATGTTTTGTTGCGTGACATGGATCTGTATTCATTGTTTAGCAGCTTGCCTGGAGACATGTGCTCTTTAATCACGAGTCGGATTGTGACTGGTGCGCTCAATAAAACTGAGCTTGATGACATTGCGGCGAAAATCATTGACAGAATCGAACAAGGAATGGTTTCGAGTGAAACGATCTATACACTTCTGCAAATTCTTTTTCCAATGACACCGACTTCGGTGGTTGCCGAGAAGATGTCTGAGTTGCAGCAACTTGCGGTTTGTGTTGTCGGAAAGGCAGACGGATATGACTTAACGGACAAGCGAAGAAAGTTCCGATACTCGTATGGCCAGTGGGGACTACCAAACAAGACTGACGAGTGGAAGCGGCTTATCTCGCAGGTATCTAGACGTCGAAAATGAGAGAAATCACCGCCTAACAACCCAGTCCCTTTGTTCTTTTGCAAACGTCGGATCCTCAGTTATGGACACTAGCATGGGGCGCGCCTCTTCGCCGCATATCATCACTACTTCATAAAACGATTCCTTTCTATCTTGTTTGAGGTGCGCAATATCACGTTTTACGCTACGCAATAAATACTCCAACTGAACTCTATCGACCTCGGGATTATTTGATCCCACCGATTTGTAATACACTGAATTGAGATCTTCGAAATCTAGATCGGCTTGTTCAAGTTGCTTGCACGTTGTGCGAAATCGTCTGAAGGCGATGACCAACTTTTGTGCCAAGTGCCTCATCGGGAACCAGTGTCTATCCGGGATTTCACTACGAGCATCGTGTGGTTCATGGGTTGTCCCAGAGCTCTCCGACAGGACGCTGCTGAAGAGGAGATCGATGTCTTCTGGGTTCTTTCCAGCTGTCTGCAATTCCTTATAGAAGTTTCTTATCGCAAGATTGTGCGTTCTTGATAAATCCCAAAGGGTCCTCAAAAGTTGTGTATTCGTATCTTCAGTTTGGTTTGCTGCTATCGCGTTTTGCTGTGCCATTGTTGACACGAAGGAAGGAATAACAGCGAGGACTAGGATCAGTTGGTGCAACGCTGCTTTTCGAATATGAAGCATAATTTCTCCTGCTAAAAATCATCCCAAGCCGTCGCGGGATCATATGAATAGTCCTGCGGCTGATCCGAATTCGGGTTTTCTTGTTGCTTCTTCTGTTCTAGAGCTTTCTGTGCCTGTTGTTGCGCGACTTGATCGAGAACGGGAACGTTTTGCGATTGCGTTTGCTGCTGCTTTTGAGCACCTGGGTTCAAAGCGGGCATGTTTTGAGAATTAGTTTGCTGCGCTTGGTTTTGGATGCGAGGAAGATTTCCTTGCGATGAGCTTTGCGAGCTGCGCTGAATGTTTGGCAAGTTCTGGTGCGACTTGCTGAGAAACTCGCGAATTTCTCTTGGAGTAGCACCTTCAGGCATCGGTGCAATTGGTGGCACCTTCTCAAGTTTCTTGCCGTCGGCTGGTTGGTGAATACCGGTTATCGTGTCGAGCATAGCTTTTTCGACTACGTCTACGTTCGTGCCGGAACTCGTACCATCCGCACTCATTTTAGGAATGCGAGTGTACGTCCAATTCGTGGCGAGATTGGCTCCAATTCCTTGACCTTGCAACTTCTGTGCAATTGTCTTTAGATACTCATCCCACTGTGGGGAGTTGAGTCCATAGAGTTGTTCGTATTCCATTTGCTGGATGGCCAGCTCGTCTTGCAGTGCGACACGTGTGGCTTGAATGATCTTCTCGACTGTGGCTACCGCATCCTTTTGGATGCGTTCCATCTCTTTATCTTGGTTGGTCTTTCCCCAGCCGCCGGTCATGAAAATGTCTCCAGGGACTTACGTTGTTGATGCCTGAGATTCCTTTGATGCCTTGGCTTGTCCTTTGATGTAGTGATCATACATCTACTTTGAAACCGCCCAGAGTTCACACGGCAAATTGTTAAACGCCAAATCAGACTGCCAGGACATCCCATTCTTCTGTGCCACGCGTATGGAGGGTTTATTCTCTTTATGGATGATTGAAACGACTCGTTTGTGCCCGAGATCGTCAAGTGCGTGCTGTTTCAGGCGCTGCGCCGCTTCTGTTGCGAGCCCCTGATTCCATTGGCGGCGATCGATTAAATATGCGACTTCAATTTCCGGCACTGTCAGAACTGTCTGTTTTATAAGTCCGCATCGACCAACGAGCTCGTTCGTCGACTTTAGAATGACCGCGAGAAATCCATAAGAAGAGTTGCCGGGTTCTGAATACGCGTCGATTGTACGCATCAATTGATGTTTTGCTTCTTCTTCCCACATGATGCCGTCAAAGAAACGCATGGTTTCTTCGTCCTGGTAGAACTCCATCAACTTATCGAAGTCGCTCATCCTGAGATGGCGCATCACAAGCCGCTCTGTGTCAAGGTACATACTTTGTGGGTTTCACGCCCAATAGTTTGTAAAAGTCTTCCCTGGTTTCGCAAACATGAACATTTGGACGAGCCGCTTTAAACTTCTCGATCGCAGAAGGCGAGACCATTGTTCGCTCAATTAGCACGATAAAGAGATTCTTCAACTTGGACAGCTTGAGGAAATTTTCGTCCGTCAGATTCGTTCGCGATAAATCGACCTGCTGTAAGCCTTTCATTGTTACCAACTTATCAATGAAGTTGTCGCTCAAAGTCATGTCGTTTGCTTGTAGTTGGTTTAGATCCTTTAAGAGTGCGAGGTTGCGACCAGACAGTTTTGTACGTCCAACATGCAGCGCTCTGAGCCAAGGCATCTTCTGAAGTTTTGGGAAGCAATCATCGGTGATTCCTGTGCCTTCCAGGTCTAGATCAAACAACGTTTTAAGTGGCACTAACGCATCGATTGACTTGTCAGCGATTTGCTGATTGCTCTTCAAAATCAGCTGCTGAAGTGACTTTAGGTTCTGCAGTTGTTTCAGACCGCGATCAGTCACTTGCGTGTTTTCTAAATTTAGCGAAATCAGGTTTGGTGGGAGATACTGCAATCCTGCATCTGTAATGCTGTTTTGACCGATGTTCAAAATGATCAGGTTCGACAGATTCGATAATCCCTTGAGACCTTCATCTGTAATCTTAGTGTTGCTCAAGTCGAGCGTTTGCAGCCGTTTGAGCCTGCCTAAATACATCGCTCCTTTGTCGCTGATGTCTTCGCCGCGTAGCGTATATTCCTTGAGAAACGGATTTTTTCTTGTGTGTTTGTCGAGCTCGTCATCCTCGACATGGTCTACAGCAGGGTTTTCCGGAAGCCTGATTTCTTCAGTAAATGTCTGTCTGATCGGTTTACTTTCCGGAGGCGGGTCTGGTTTTCTCAGAATGTGCGGAATTGTAAGACCGACACCAAAACTCACTAGAATAGCCATTCCCAACAAACCGATTTGAACTGATGTAATCGTAAAAATCTTTTGTTTCTTTACGATTTTGAGTTCTTCGGTTGGTTCGAAAGATTGAGGGTCGACTGTCCTGGGTTTGGCTCGACCCGGAATCGCAGGTTTCGTTGATCCTTGATAATAAGCCAACAACGCTTGCTTCACTTCACGCATCGTCTGAAATCTATCATCCGGTTCTTTCGCAAGCATCGTTGCGACAATCTCTTCCAGTTCCTCTCCAAAATCAACACCAAGCGAGCCTTCCTTCAGACTCGGGGCCTGGTCATTCAGGTGTTTGAACATTGTCGTGATCGCTGTGTCTCCAACATGCGGTGGAGAACCAGTAAGACATTCATAGATTACGCAACCGAGAGAGTAAATGTCAGAACGCCTGTCGAGGTCCACTCCCTGGCATTGTTCTGGGCTCATGTATAGTGGGCTGCCGACTGTTTCACCTGTTCTTGTCAGATGCTTACTTTCTTTGCCATCTGGGTGGATCACTTTGGCCAAGCCGAAATCCAGAATCTTGAGCGTTGGAATTTCGCGGTCGAGATCCGTGAGCATCATATTATTTGGTTTGATGTCGCGGTGCAAAACGCCCTTGTCGTGAGCATGTTGCAGGGCATCGCAAATCTGAGTGCATATGGGAATGGCATATCCAACCGGCATTGGACCTTGTTTGTCGATTCTGGCTGCGAGCGTCTGGCCCTCCACGAAATCCATGATCATGTAGGGCTGACCATGCTTCGAAACGCCGAAGTCGTGAATGACGATGATGTTTGGATGTGAGAGGTTGCTCGCCGCTTTAGCCTCTCGATGAAAGCGCATCACCGCCTGGTCAGACACCAAATGCGAGTGCAACATTTTCACGGCGACAACTTTGTCGAGAAGCGGATGTCGTACCTTGTAGATAAGACCGTTGGCGCCTGAGCCGATGACTTCGAGAAACTCCAGGTCTTCTCGGAGCGCTTTCAGCTCCGAATCGGGGCTGAAGAGATAGCCATCATTGGGGCAAACATTGACGCTTGGAGGGAGTTCCATTGAACAGCGCGGGCACATGCGCGTCACGGACTTGCGAGAGTCATCTTCTCCCGAACCAGAATCTCGTGCTGTTCTTGCTGTATCCATCCGATAATTTCGAAAGTGCCCTTACTTAATTTTGCCCTGTTTTAGCATGCAATAGAACTTTTGTGTTTGCAATAGACCCGCATAAGCCTTATCGGACGGTGCAGGCGGACTTTTGCTACATTTTGCAATTTTTCCTAATTACTGATGAGTCGGCGTAGATGCAGTTACAACACCGCTCAACAGACCAGATTCTCTCCCGATTCTCTGGCTGGCATCTATAAAGCAAAGTTGTTTGTTTGCACAGAACCTCTGTGCGACGACAGATGCGCGTTGGGTCGGTGGAGAACAACACATTAAACGAACCGCACCGCATTAGGCATTGTGAGGAAGCTATGGCAGGCCTTTCAGCATGGATACACGTATTTCGCGATCTCAACAAAGTCTCGACCGATCCTGAGCAGCAGCAAGAAAATCGCCTGGTCGAAGAGGCGATTCACGAAAGACTCGGGCAACAGTCCAACGACGGCATACTGGCGTTGTTCGAGACCGTAACCGGCGACTCCTTGCCGGCGATTCCACAGAGCAATAACAGAGTTCCTGAAAAACAATCGCCACGCAGAAGCGACTCCAGATTGCCGGCGTCCAACCCCGAAAATAATGGACGCAGCCACTGGTTTAACCGATAGAATCCGTTAATTCACGACCTCGGCCCTGATGCTATAGTGTCCTGGTTATAGGACTCTCGCGGTTCCATCAGAGGTTGAGATGAAGAAAATAGTCGCTGGGTCGCATCCGGTTGGGGTGTCTCACGAGATTCTCGGCAGAATGCGAGTGCGCATGGCGAAGTCGCACAAAAAGCATGAACACCTGACGAAAGTTCATGAGGCGCTTACGAAGCTGCCTCACGTCAACTCTGTGCATCTGAGTCCAAGAACAGGTTCGCTTGTCGTACATCACAACGGCTCTCCCGAAGCCGCGAGTTCAATCGCTGCCACAATTGCAGAGGTGGGAACGGAGATGCTGGAAGCTGTAGTCGAGGGCGAGAGCCTGCAAGTCGCGGGCATCGTCCTGGTTGTGCACCTGGTGGTGAAGAATATCTCCGCGTTTGTAATGCGCATCTCAGAGCGAGCAGAGGAAGGTCATAAGAAAAGCAAGGTCGTGCACAAAACTCCTGGCAGAACCAGAGTCAAAGTCTCGAAACAGCATTGGTGCGATGTGCATAAACTGGAGGCAGCACTGAAGAAGTTGCCCGGCGTGCATGGCGTTCACGTCAATCATCGAACCAAGAGTGTGGTTGTTCATCATGAGGAACATGAAAAGACTGTAGAGCGAGTCGGTGAAGCTTTCGAAAAGGTGGCAGTCGACCTGGTTAAGACTGCGGCCACTGAACATTCACTTCCATTCAAGGGAGCTGGAGGTGTCGCTGGTCTAGGCATTCTTACGCAGATCTTCTTAAGTGGTGAAGAAGGCAAAAACGAAAATCAACAAGAATTGCGAAAACTCCTGATTACTGCGCTGCTACTATATGTGGTGTTCAAGGTTCGCAGACTTTAGTGTCGCACTTTTGAAAGACGGTTAAAGCGATGACCCCGTCAGGCTCTCCAACTCTGCGAAATGTCGGTATTGTGTTAACTCCGCTTGCGGTGATGGGAGTTGCATGGCTACTTTCTTTGCAGTTGTCCGTAATCGATCGCGAGATTTTTGAACGGATAATGCTTGCGTTCGGTGTTACAGAACAGCAAATTTACAACGCGCAGCCTGCGTTGGCAGAACCATACAACGCATCTGTCTCGCTACTGGTTCTGCTGTGCATTTCTTATGGTTCTTTCTTTGTCGGCTACAAACTGTCGAAGATACCGCGAGTGGTGGCGAGTATTCAGATTTTGGTCGTTTCAGCAATTCTCGATTGGTTGGTTTGGTCGACCCTTCATTCACCGACACAGCCAATCGGCCACGTTTCCGCCATTGTTCTCGGTTGCTTTTCCGGCTATCTCTGGCGTCTTCTGAGCAAACGTGAACAACGCTATGAAGCACAGTATTATGAGCTCATGTTGCGAAACAGAGAATTGCAGGAAACTCGTCTGCAGATCGTCAAACAAGACGAAGTCGAAAGGCGCATGTTAGCTGCTGATTTGCACGATCAGGTACTAAACGATTTGAAAATCCTCAAGCAAAAATTTGACGACTATGCAAAGTCGCCTGATGAGGAGATCGAGAGGAACATAAATACTCTGATCACTCAAGCAACTGGTGAAATTCGTGAGGTAATGGATAGTCTGTGTCCATCAGCCTTAGAGCATCTTGGGTTAATTGCAGCGATCGAAGATTGCGCTCGAAGAGGCGGTGAACGGGGAAACTTCAAAGCGCGTTTCAAATCGAGTGCATCAAGCACTGACATTGAGGTGCTTTCGATGATTGAACAATCTTTGCTGTTCCGCCTTGTGCAGGAATCGATTACAAACATAATCAAACACGCGGGTGCATCCACTGTTAGAGTGTTTGTCGATGTCGAGGGACAGCATCTGATTGTCAAAGTCGTCGATAACGGAAAAGGAATCGACCCTCAGAAGCTCAATAATGATTCGAGAGGGCTGCGATACATGAGACAAAGAGCAGATCTCATTGGCGCTACAATAGCGTGGCAGCCCGGCGAAGGCGGGAAGGGGACAGTTGTCGAGATTCAACTCGACCTGGCCGCAAGAAGTAATGGAGCGGAGAACTAATCGGTGCGAGTTCTGATAGTCGAAGACGTTCCAGGGTTGCGTCAGCATGCCGCTCGGGTTGTGCGGGACGTCGTTCCGTCCGCCGAAGTTGTTGAAGCCGATAATGGAGCGGAAGGACTCAGAGTCGCGAGATCGTGCAACCCTGATCTAGTCATCATGGATATTTCGATGCCTGAAATGAGCGGCATCAAGGCCGCACAGCAGATGTGGTCTGAGGTGCCTGACAGGAGAATTCTGTTTTGGTCGCAGTACCATCGCGAGGCATACGTGAGAGAACTCGGCAAAATCGTGCCCGACGTTGCAATTCACGGGTACGCGTTGAAGAGTGAACCAGACGAGAAACTGAAGCTGGCAATTCGCTGCGTCTTGTTGAACGATGATCCTTATATAGATCCGCTTGTGCGTGGTGTGCAAGATCGATTGGAGTCGAGGGACAAATCACTGTCAGATGTTGAGTTTGAAACTCTCTTGGACATGGTCACCGGATTAACCGACAAGGCAATAGCTGCACGAAGGCACATAAGCGTGCGTGGTGTGCAGAACCGACTGGCAGCGCTCGCCGAAAAATTGATTGCAGCCGACATTCTAAAGTTGAAGAATTTGACTGATGTTGAAATGTTCAACTTGCGCACGCGGATAGTGTTTGAGGCGTTGAGGCGTGGATTGCTAGATCCCGATGAAATCGGAAAGCTCGAAGATGAACTGCGAGACTGGGTCGAAGACGAGTTCGACTTCGAAATCAAAGATTGATTGTTTCGAGCTAGTTATTTTCCAGACGCTTCAAGACCAACCTTTAGAGGCGGAAGCTTCTGGCCTAAGTTAGCCATGGTTTGATATGTCAACGCCGCCACTTCGGCTCTTGTCGCGAGACTCGTTGGACGAATCCTTTGAGGATCGGGATAGTTAACCACGATTCCTGCTTGCGCTGCTTTGGCTACTGAAGGAAGCGCCCATGTTGGAACTTCGCTTCCGTCTCCATAGCGTGAAAGCTCGGATGATGTACCTGCAGCACCTGGCAGAGCCTTCGCCAGAATGACCAACGCCTGGGCCCGGGTGATTTTGTCTTCTGGGCGGAAGGTTCCGTCAGGAAAACCGGTTACAAGACCGGCATCACTGACGGTGCTGATTGCCTTGTTTGCCCAATACTTCGCAGAAACATCTTTGAAGTTTGCTGGACGGCCGGCATCCGGCAGACCCAACGCTTTAACGGCGATTGCTGCAAATTGTGCTCTAGTTATTCCATCGTCCGGCTTGAAAGTCCCGTCGGGGAAACCGCCGATGGTACCACGGTCAGATAGAACTGCGATGTAAGATTCTGCCCAGTGACCGCGTGTATCTGGTGCAATCTTCGATGTGTCAATCTTTGGCGCCGTTGACACTACAGTACTGGTTCGTTGCATATCCGTCGCAAGACGATCGAGGTCACGATTTACCGTCATAACTTCCCAATCGTTCAACGAGTTGTCCGACGCTCTAAAACTAGCCTCGACGCCGGCAATGCGGTCGAGTTCTCTTTTGAATTCGGCAAATGCTGGCGTTGAGATAGTTCCTGATGACGAACCTGCGGTTAGCTTTTTCTCGAGGTCCGCTCGCTTGGCGGCGACATCCGGTAGTGGTGTCATACTTCGCTCTAGTCGCGATTTCACTGCATCATACTCGCGATTAAGTGATACCACTTCTTGGTCGCTGAGCACACCTTCCGAACTGCGGAATGTCGACTCCAATTGCCCTATGCGGGCAAGGTCTTGTCTGGTGGCATCGGCGTCTGTAGGTGAGAGTCTGCCTGAAGCGAGACTTTCATTCAAGCGAGTTTCTAAGTCCCGTTTGCGGTCACTGATGTTAGGAAGAGCACTCAATGAGTGTTCGACCTTGGCCGCAAGTGCATCGAGATCGCTAGCTAAAACTAGTGTCTCGGTGTCGTTGAGAGAACCATCTGCTCGATAGAAGCGCTCTTTCTGTTCGATGCGCTCCATCTCCATTTTTAGTTCGGTTGCCGCCGTTGCGTTTAGTCTTCCTGCTGCCTCAGCATCGGTCAGCTTCTTCCTTATCGTGTCCTTTCGAGAGTCGATGCCTGGCAGAGTTGTCGTAGATGCCTGAGTCACGTTGTTGACGCGTGTTTTCAAACTATCGAGATCGCGAGCGAGTGTCAAAATCTCGCCATCAGTAAGCGTTCCATCGATTCTGTAAGTTGCTTCGAGGGTTTCGATTCGATCGAGTTCTTGAATCAACTCGCCTGCTTGCATGATCGTCAATTTGCCTGAGGTTTGCGCATCGGCGATTGATTTTCTCAGCTCCGCTTGGCGCTCGTCGATACTCTTCACTTGTGTCGTGTTTGAAGGAGGATTGTATGCGTTGACTTGAGCGCCGAGACGTTCCAGCTCCAGTGCAAGTGTGAGAACTTCGTCTGAACTTAATCCACCGCCAGTTGATCTGAACGCTTCCTTGCGGGTATTGATGCGCGTCAATTCTTGCTTGAGCGACTCAGCCTCAACCGAAGAGATTCTTCCAGTGGAAACTAGGCTGTTTATTTTCGAACTCAACTCTGCTTGTTTTGAATCAATGCCTGGGTCGGAGATTACGCGCGCTCTGAGTTTGGAATCGATATCAGACGACAATTTGTCCAAGTCGACTGAAAGCGTCAAGACTTCGCTTTGGGTCAGTGTTCCGTCGGCTTTGAAAGTTGTTTCCTTCGCTTTGATCTGGTCAAGCATTTGCCTGAAGACTTCAGCTTCTTGGGCTGTCAATCTGCCGGTAATTACTGCTTCGGAAATTATCCTGCCGATATCCGACTCGCGACCAGGTACGTCCGTGATTCCGGTTGTCCTTGTGCCTAACCCCGATTGAATCTGCGCATCGAGCTTGTCGAGCTCAACAACCAAGCGCATTCTCTCAAACACGCTCAACTTGCCGTCGGCGCGGAACGTAGTTTCTTGTGTTCTTATCTTGTCTACTTCCCTTTTGAAACTATCGAGCTGCGTTTGGGTCAAGCGACCGGCCGCGAAGTCTTCCACGAGTCGCTTCTCTATAGAGGTAAGCCGGGAGCTTGTGTCGATGTAAGTTGGCACTTGTGCCCAATTGACCTGCCCGAAATTGAACTGGGCAAAAACCGGATTAATAGTGACTCCACCTGCAATTAAGACCGCCAAACTCAATGTAGTCGCGCATTGAAAGCCACGCTTCATCAGGCACCTCCTGGAAACTGTTTAAGTAAAGGTCTCCAAATTGTAGACCAGTGGCTTCATATCGGCGTCGGGTTCACCCAATTCTTAACAAGTCTTGGAGGCCGTCCAAGAATGGGTCTCAACAACTCTTGTATTCGGGCAGTGACAAAAAGGGAATAATTGACTGGGACCGACCCAGGCAATGAGAGGCGCAAGATTCGTGGTATCGATTCGCTCGGTATTGGCAACGGCTATCGCTGCTATCGGTGTGTCTTTGGTTGCGAGCCTTGCGGTAATTGCCTTTGAGAAAGGCGACGTCGAGTTTAATCAAGGCACCGACCTCTACGCTAAAAAGAAGTATCGCGAAGCACTTCTGAAGTTTATGGAAGCCTCTAACGCCAATCCCAAGAACAGCTTGGCACTGTTATTTCTGGGAAATTGCTGCCTCTACATCGGTGAGAAAGAGCACGGCATCAAGTATTACCAAACGTTGTATTCACGGTTTCCCACCAGCCCTGCGGGTCTTCAGGCAAAGCAATGGTTGGAAAAAGCGGGACTGCTGACTCAATTTCAGAGGACATCACCGCGCAAAGCAGCCGCGCCCGGTCCCGTTGCAGCAAGTATTGACGGAATCGTATCTGTAGTTCGTCCACGAGCCGATCGTCCAGCTGTTAGCGCTGAAAAAGTCAAAGCGATTCAAAAGGCGCTCGAAGGAATTCCCGAGGCAGTTAAGGGCTGTCTCTTGATCAATAAAGTCAGGATCTACATCACACCGACGGTCGAAGACTACGAACCGGGCTGCAAGTATCAGGAGGCAAGTGGTTACGAAGGTGGCACTTATAAAAGCTGTCCTGCATTTTACATCAATGGAAAGGTTGTTATCGCAGAGCACACGCTCGACGAGGATGATGAGTCAGTAAGCGACCCAATTGCAGAAGGAGATATGAAGAATGCTTTGTATCATGAGCTGGGCCACGCGCTCGACGACTGTCTGAATGATCTTTCCGAATCAAAAGAGTTTCGTCATGTTTACTGGCAAGATCAGGCTCGAATCGACTCAGAGACTGCACACCGTCTAAGGTACTTCCTTCAGCAATCGACAGTAGGACAAGGAGAATGCTGTGCAGAATTGATTGGAGGTCTGCTTGGAATGCATCGAGACCACACACCTTTAATGCGTGAAGCGTTTCCGTTGACGTTGCAGTTCTTGCGCAGTAAATTGCAGATGTAACGACTTGTCGTGCTGAGTTTTCCTTTTTCTGGAAAGCCTTGGAGAACTTGGAGAACTTGCTTGTTCGAAAAATCCTCGTATCACTCATCGATTTCGATTTCATGGCTTTGGCGCGTTCAAGCGCTTACTGTTGTGCTATGGATTTCGTCGTTTCAGCTCGCGTATGCAAAGGACGTGCGCTGTTGGGTTATCCATCAAGACATTCCGGCGGCGGGTAGAAGCGATGTCATAATCACCGACCAAGGTGTGAGAGTCAACGATATAGCACGCGGATACAGTGCGGTGATGTCCGCACCGAAGTGGCAACCTGTATTTTTCGCCGATTCTAGAAAGGTTATGTGCGCTACGACAGTCGCTCAGGTTAACGGTGGGTTTGCTGCTCGCTTTAGAGGATTTGCCTCTACGGGTACTATGTCCAAAACAGCATGGAAAGCCGACGCAGAGTCGAAGGTGTGCGACAGAAAAGTGCAGGTGTACAAGAAAGTTGATGAACCGGATTCTCGTTGGAAGTACTTTGCGTGCAAGGACCTGCCAGTTAATCCCAAAATAGTGAGTCTCGTTAGCGCTATGTATGGGGTTTCCGATCTGGGACAGTTTCCACTTCGATTTCAAACGGGACACACAAAGGCTCGCATCGTTTTAGATACGATCTCCGTGAAGCAGGAGAATGTCGATCCGAAGGTCTTTTCCGCGCCTTCCAGCTATAAGAAAGTGAAATTGGAAGAAGTGATGTTTGCAGTTATGGATTTCTAGCAAAAGCTGCAGCTTCTCCAATCTATCCTTCGGAAAATTCTTTGTGCAACTCACGCGCTGCTCTAATGCCTGAGATGTAAGCACCGTGGACAGTTCCTTGATGCACGCGAATCGTCGCCTCTCCGGCAAAGTAGAGAGGAGGTACTGGCTCAGCCAGAGCATGGAAAAGTTTTGGAGTCGCTCCAGGATGAACGATTGAATAAGATCCCATCGAAAACTGGTCTTGTCCCCATCTTGTGACGTTGATGGAAGTTGGTTCTAGTGCAGCGTTTCCAAATAGGTGCTGAAGTATCTCAACAATGGTGATTCGAATGTCATCGTCTGTTTTTGTCTCCCATTCTTTAGCAGTGTTTGCAGCAATACAAAAGACAAGAATTGGATGACCTGTGTACTTGAACCAATTGAGAATCTGACATGTGATGCGATCTCCATAGGGAGTTAGTTCTATCATGTCGCGGTTGCGCGGCCAGAATGGTTCTTCAAACCGAACAGCTACTTTGTTGAACAATCCCATGTTTAGAGACGCGATTGCTTCTTGCTTATTCGCAGGCAGAAGAGGATCAAATTCAATTCGACCCAACTTCAGAACACCCAAAGGTAAGGTGACGATTGCCCGACGGGCTCTGTAAGCGCCCCTATCGGTAGTCACGGAAACTCCGTTTGTGTCATAGGAGATGGAGTTTACAACCTCGCCATACTTTATATGCAAGCCTTTTATGAGTTCTTCTGTAATCTGTGCGTATCCACCGGGTAGTACGAGGTCTCCGCCCTCGAATGCGATTGAACCACTGACAAGAGCAAGTAAGGACTGTTCTTCGAGTGGTGCTGCATTTAGTGCCTCAAACTCCGTCAAATGCCGATTCAAGTAAGCCAGCTCGTGTCGACTGAAACGCTTGTCCGCAAGTGCAAGGTGCACGCCCTCGCCCACGGAAATATCCTTGTCTAGAACCTTTGCGACACGCTTAAGGCGATGCATGATACGATTTGCTCTTGCCGCGAAGAAAGTTTCTTTCCAGCCGCTCATGTCATTTCCTGAATCGTCAAGCAATAGACTATTGGTAAAGCTGGTTGGTGCAGTTGCAATCTTTGCGTGTAGCGCAATGTCATAGATAGGATTGTTATGCTGTCCGTGAATCCATGCTGCACCAAGATCAACGGCGGTGCCTAGGGAAGCATCTGACCACACTCTTCCACCTGGACGGCTCCTTGCTTCAAGAACGGTGACATCAAAGCCCTTTGATGTGAGATATCGTGCGCCTGCTAGTCCAGCAATTCCGGCGCCGATCACTATTACGGTTTCTGTAGCGGTGCCTGTCATTCGCAGTGGGTTTTAGACTCCGTCGACTTCTTATTTGAAGTCTTTTCTTATTGGCTTTCTCTTTTTGCTCTTTGGAGCGACGCCACCAATTACGGTACTAAGCTCGCTGTCCAGTAATTCTCGATCTATTGCAGTTTCCACTACTACTGTAACTAAATTCTCCGGATCTGCATTAGATGGACGCCGACTGTAAAAGCACATCACGTCTTCCCAAAGCGGAAGGATGACCTGTTGTCGATTCTTGAATTCAACAATTCTTTTCCCGTCGACCCATGTTTCTTTTGACCATGTCAAATTGAGATCAGCTATCAACCATCCTAAGTTTGCATCGTGATAGAAAGCTTCCGCGATACTGGCAAGAGTGTCATCTAGAGAAATCAAGGTTTTAGGACGCGATCTTGTCACGTCTATTGCATAGGTAGCTAGTTGCTCTTCTTCGGTCGATGGAACAATTGCGATAGTCTCAACCGAATATGTTGCGACATCACTGGAGCTAACTGCAAATAGTTTCGGCTCGGAGCATTGTCCAAACAACTCGTTAGTTGCTTTTTGGAGTGTTCTGACAACTTTTCTTCCCGAGTGTTCTATCTCTGTACTGTGCTCGTTTGGAGACGAGTCGCTATGTTCATTTTCGTCAGCTGAAGCGATCCTGTGCTCAATTCGATCCAGCGCTACTCGTTTGCCGTCAGATAGAACCTTGTCTGAGTTGATTGAGCCGGGTGCATGTGAACCAGTTTTCTCGACTGACTTCTCTAAAACTGTCGGCTTCTCCGGCGGCGCGTTATGCTGGATGTTCGTCGCTGGTGCTAAGGTCGATTTCTCGCTACTGATGGAAGTAGTGTCGGATTTCGCGCTTGTCTGAATAGTACGAGTTTTCGGAGCATCATTTGTCAATAGTTCTGGTATTTGTGCTTCTCCTTTCGGTGCAAGAGGAGATCGATTCCTTGCGATACCGGCTGCTGAAACAATTGCTGCAAGCGCGATCTCGACACCAGTGATGTACCTCTTTTCACCGATGAACTTATTGCTTTTGTAGTTTTTTGTTTGACCGGGAAGTGGTGAAGTGTGAGAAGACGGTTCTTTGGAGTTGGTTACTTGAAACTTTTGAGTACTTTTTTTCTCAGAGTTGTTCTGAATACGCGTTGAGTTATTGATGTCCTGACCTGAAGTTGGGTTGAGTGCTCTTTGTGTCGATGTTTGCACTGGTGAGGCTGCTGTCGGAGGTGCCGCGCTTATTGAGTTGGAGTGGACATTGGCGTTCCCCACTACCAGGCTGCTCTGCCAGCGTATGTGGTGGCGCACATCTTCGGGTAATAGATCTAAAAACTTGACGACCCCTCTTTCTCCCGGATATGGAACGTGACTTCGGCAACTGTCTTGAAACTCGCCTGCTATCTCGTGAGTGGATGACTTGGATGTGTGTCTGTCCGGTGCACTCAGATACTCAACCTGCCCTCTTAGCATTTTTTCTGAAGATGACTCGTGGTGGTGCGCCTCGGTGCGAGCCTCGGATGTGGAATGTTGTCGTGTCGTTCTCCGATGAGTTGGGTCCTGGGTTTCAGAGTGCGCTTCTCGTGAGGGTGAATCCGGTTTGGCAAGATCTCTTCTGATGGATGGAATAACACTCTCTTCAATCTTTGTGTATGAAACATCATTGCGAGTTGTGAGATTCTTGGTAGAGATTTCGCGCTGCATTTGAGTGACCTCGCGTGATTCAGTCGGTCTATCTATCTGCGCCGATGATTCTTCTCGCCGGATAAGTGCATCGCGGTGTGTCGTTACGATCTCCTGCTTGGCGGGCGCGTCGGCACGCAGTTGTGTTGGTAGGCTTTCGCGTTGTGCAGGCGATCCTTCTGTGTGTGTAGATGAACCTTCTCTATGTGTATAAGAACCTTCTCTATGTGCAGGCGAAACTTCTCTATGTGCAGGCGAAACTTCGCGTTGCGAGGATGTTCCGCTATTTTGAGCAAGAGTACTTTCTCGTTGCACTGGCGTTGATTCGCGCTGTGTGGCTGTGCCTTCGCGTTGCGTTGCTGTGCCTTCGCGCTGTGTTGTACTTTCGGGGTGAGTTCCGCTACCTGAGCGCGGCGGGTCCTTCGGCGCTTGCGCCCGTCTAACATCAGGTTCTCGTTTCGCTGCATCGCCGCCGTTTGCCTCTTCGGCCAAACGAGTCTTATTTGTTTCCTCTACCCGTGCTTTCGATTTCGTGCTTTTGTCAGCCTGAGGGTTCGATTCTCTGGAGTCGCGTGGCACTGGCATCAAAGTATTCCTTAGAGAGGTACTTGAGAGTCAGGAATCCGGCAGCATGAAGGGTTTGCTTATTTTATGCCCTGGCGGAGATGGGTTTAGCATAGGTTCGATAAATCCATCGTAGCGCTGAAAATGAAAAAGTCACTGTGTAAATCCACAGTCTTTGGCGTTCACCAAGGAAAAGTTTCCGACTATCGTTCAAACAGTTTTGCGACTTCTTCTTGTGTCAATTTGCGCCATTGTCCTGGCTCAAGGTTAAGGGAATCAAGCTTTATTCCGCCGATTTCACTTCGTACTAGTCGAAGGGTAGGGTAGCCGACAGCGGCGGTCATTTTTCGTACTTGCCGGTTCTTGCCTTCAGTGAGGGTTAATTTCAACCAAGAGGTTGGAATATTTTTTCTTTCTCGGATTGGCACTGCTCGTGGTGGCAGTTGCGGTTCGCATTCCAACAGTTCTGCGCGTGCTGGGCGAGTCTTGTAATTGCCGATCACGATTCCACGAGTGAACACTTTCAACTCTTCGGATGTTGGCACTTTCTCCACCTGCACCAAATAGACGCGCCTATGCCCTTTTGATGGGTCGAGTAATGCGGAGTTGAGGCGAGCATCGTCACTGAGAATTAGCAAGCCTTCGCTGTCGTAATCGAGTCTTCCCAGAGGATACACATGCGGCGGAAACCCGAACGAGGAGAGAACCTCTTTGTCAGAATCCTCAGGCTGAGTGAACTGAGTCAGAACTCCATAAGGCTTGAAAAATGCGATGTAGGTTTTGTTTTCTGCTGCGACGAATCGCCGAGTCTCTTGCTTGGGCTCGGAATCTCGCTTTGGCGTGAATCGCGGACGGTTTTGCATGTTTTTTGGAGAATTGCTCTGCGACTTATAAATCACGAAAAATGCCGCTTTGGGTAGCACCCGCCGCATTGTGGTAAAGAGAATCATATAAGCTATTTATGGAATCCCGGCTACGTTAAAGAAAGATTTGGGCTATGACGTCACTGGATCCATTACTTGAACGAACCGAGCATCGTCCATACCCCGTGCCTTATCATCCGTTCGTAATGAGGCAGACGTGGTCGGATTTGCTGTTTGCACACTGGCCGATTCCCAAAGACTTGATGAAAAGGGCGGTTCCTAATGGTCTTGAAATCGATACTTATGACGGTTTCGCGTGGCTTGGGATAGTTCCTTTCAAAATGCGGAATGTGCGTCATCGGTTGCTGCCGGCGGTTCCCGGACTTTCCAATTTTTTGGAAATTAATGTGCGAACCTATGTCACCGTGGGTGGTTACCCCGGTGTTTATTTCTTGAGTCTCGATGCTTCGAATCCTTTGGCAGTGCACATGGCGCGAATTTGGTATCAGTTACCGTATTTCACCGCTCGAATGGGATGCACGCGCAATGGTGAGGATTTTCACTACTACAGCTCCAGAGCCGATGATCAGGCTCCTGCGGCTCAGTTTAGAGGACGATATAGACCGGTCGGCGATGTTTTTTTGGCGCAGCGAGGATCGCTTGAGGAGTTTCTCACAGAACGGTATTGCCTCTATGTCGTCCAAGATGATGGGCAGATTTTCCGCGGCGACGTGCACCATCAGCCATGGCCGCTGCAGCTCGCAGAAGCCGAGATTGAGTTGAACACGATGGTTGATTTCTTCGAATTCGACCTGTCGAAATCTGACCCGATTCTGCATTTCGCCCGAGATTTAGAGACCATTGAGTGGTCGATTCGTCAGGTTGGTTAGTTGACTTAGAGGTTGTCTCCATGGCAAACACTTCAGAATCGTTTCGCAAGCTGAAGCCGGCAATCGCATGTGCAGTAGTACTCGCGGGGTTTGCATTGTCGTATTTCGTCGGGCAAAAAAGTGGAGCGAGCCAGGAAAATATGCAACCGAATAACAGCAACAGCCTCTTTTATGCAAATCCTGCCATTGCTCCTGAGATGGTCGAGATACCTGTTAGCAAGCCGGTTTCGCTTAACTACTTAACGCGAAAGGAAGTTTTGAAACTGCGTCGAGATACAGTTGAAAAATTTCCATATCTTGTAAACGGTTCATACACTCCAAGCGAAGTTGTGTTTGGACAGATCGAAGATAAGAAGCCGTGGTGGGGGACTATAGGTTCTGCATGGTATGGCAAAGGCGCCAAAAGCATGGAGGGACCAGCGGAAGAATCGCGATATTTGTTGAATCCTTATCTGTTGGTTGGACTAAATTCAGGAACATGCGGCATCATTGATCAAACGAAGTTCAATGATGAAAAGGAGCTTGAGAAGCCGGACTTCCCGTTCTTTTGGGAACCATCGAAGCTGACGTGGTGGCCCAGCCAAAGCCGAGCAGAAGTGACTTACGATGTAAGCGATTTTCAGTCTCGCATTGCGAAGTATCCTGCGACTTCAGATCGAAAAGAATACGAAAACCGGTTTATGGTGGTGCTCTACAATGCGCGAGATTTCAATTTGAACTATTGGAGATCTTCTCCGACGAAGTCCAAAAATGTAATCAATGGGAAAGCCAAAGGTGACGCGTTTTGGATCGAACAAATGATTCATTGCGGCAATACATGCGGGGTTCCTGGTGGTTGCAACAACATGAGCCCTGGTCGTGATTCTACTGACGAATGGGCGTACACTGCTCTACCTGCCGATCTTCACGTCGAAATGTGGAAAGAAAAACCCGCGGACGCGAATTCCGTTACGCCGGATTTCACATTCGTAGTGCACTTGAGGTGACTCAATGAAGTCCGGCGCAACGCAGAAGGTGCTTTACGCATCGCGTTTCGACGGAGTTGCCTAGTAACTTCCACTGTTGTGGCAGTGTCAGTTGATGCGGAAACTCAAAGTTCTCCGAGAACCCATAAAGACGAAGCATCTCCTGTGGTGACACACGTCGAATTTGCTCGTCACCGGTTTTTAGCAAAGATCCGCTTGCTTTGTGACAGCGATAGTACCCGCTGGTGAAACAGATAAGTGTTGCATCGTCATCATTCGGATCGACGATGTTAAGCACCGCCTGATACTTGGACGTAATATCACTGGGCACAATGAGTTCAGAATCAGTCGAAGAACCAAGGAGAAACTCTGTTAGCGGAACTTGTCGATGTCGTTCAATTGGCAAATCCGAGATGTTGTCATGCGAGGCGACTGCAAAGTATCGGGGACGTCTCATTGGTATGCCGAACATTGTTGGGCACAAATTGAACTCTTTGAGATTCATGCCGAGCGTTTTGAACGTTCCCACCATTAAAGAATGGACTTGCGATGCTGAGAATCCTTCGACATTTTCGACGAACACAGTGTGCGGCTTAAGTGTCTGCATAAGTTTCAAAAGGTGCAAAAGCGATGCAGCGCGAGGGTCTTCAGCATCACGCCTGTTGCCCCTTCTGCTGTAAGGAGTGCAGGGTGGGCTCATCCACCAGATTTCCGCCTCGGGAATGCTCTGCGCCTTAACGGAATCCAGATTGTTTGGCGACGGCGTCAGGTCAAAATTATGCTTGTAAACCGCGTTGCATTCAGCTTTCTGGTCGAACGCAGCCAAGATTTCTATGGGCAAACCTCTTGCGGACTCGGCGAATGCTCCGATTCCTGAGAAGAACTCGATGGCTGTGCGGGTTTTGGGCAAGAGGGGTTTCCATTTAGGGCAAAATGCTTCGCGACTGCTGAAGCCTCATTAAATGATAGGATTATGAATGCGTTTTGGTTTCGTTCCGGAGACGTTTCATGGCAAAAATCCTTCTGGTGGAGGATGACCCGAGCTTGGCTGAGACAATGCGAGAGTGGCTCTTGTTCAAGGGACACGATGTCGAGCATGCCGGCGATGGTGAAGAAGCGCTTGAGATGGCGACTACTGGCAACTATGAAATCATTATTCTCGATTGGCAACTCCCGGCCAAGGAAGGTGTTGAAGTCTGCCGCGAATATCGAGCAGCCGGGGGCACCGCGCCAATTCTTATGCTGACGGGTAAAAAGGGAACAGAGCAACGCAATCTGTGCATGAGTGCCGGAGCGACCGGTTATTTGGCAAAACCCTTTAGGCTGGACCAATTGACCATTGAGCTCAACACGATGTTAGGGGTAAGTGCCTGAGGAATCTGATCGATGCAAGAGTGGTCTGAAAAACTGCGGGGGCAAAAGGCGCGCTTCGTTCAGCGAGCGCTCGAACGAGCCCAGGCAATGGAAGAGCTTCTACAGAAGCTCGATGATAGTCCGTGGGATAGCGAGAATCTCAAACTCTTAGGCGACCACTTTCACCAAGTGGCGGGCACAGCAGGAGTTTACGACCTCGACAGTTTGACCGAGGTGGCTGAATCAGGCGAGGAGATGTGCCAGAACATCTACAACGCCAATGCGGGCATCATGCCCGCGCACACAACTCGATTGCGTCAGTCGCTGCTTTTGATGGTTCAGATTTTGACTGCAGCAAACGAGAAAATCGATCCGCGCACTGTGGATATGTCGAAGGCGACGACGGAAGTCGATATGGCGCTGCCGCCACATGCGGGTGAGGAAGCGTTGGATGTTTTGGTGGCTGGTGGCGAATCAGCCAAGCTCGAGGCGCTGACGAAGTCGCTTCAGAAGCGCGGGCTGAAGGTGAGACCTTGTTTCACGGCAACAGTTGCGTCGAATGCGATGAAGACGCAGTTTCCTCATGCCTTGATAGTGCATGTTCCGTTGAAGGAAGGAAGTGGCTATCAGCTCATTAAAGATTTGCGTGCGATGCCTGGTGGAAACAAGCCTCCAGTGGTGCTTTTGAGTGAAGAACAAGGATTTCTGGACAAAGTATTGGCGATTCGCAATGGCGTTGATGCAATGTTCGAACATCCAATTGATGTTGAACAAGTGGCGGAAAAACTTAGCTTCTTGCTTGATCGAGACAAGCCGGAGCGCTACCGAATTCTCTCTGTCGAAGATGACCCAGATCAAGCCGCATACATAATGACGACGCTGGAAGCCGCTGGCTATCAAGTTGTATGGCTTCCTGACCCGAAACAGTTTGAAGAAACATTGTTGGCTTTTTGTCCTGATCTTTTGTTGCTCGATGTCGTTATGGGCGACGTGAGTGGTTTCGAACTAGCGCGTTACGTGCGACAGAACGAACGCTTTGCAGCGCTTCCGATTCTCTTTTTGACGACTCAGAATCAGCTTCGAGCTCACATTGAGAGTGCACGCGCAGGTGGTGACGATCATTTGATCAAACCAGTGGTGCCGCAGCTTTTAGTTGCTGCAGTGGCGGGACGATTGGAGCGTTATCGCATCTTTAAGAAGCTTCTTCAAAGTGATGGATTGACGCAATGTCTGAATCACAGCGCATTTATGGAACATGCGCTTCGCATCACATCTACGCGCCATCGACATCTATCGCATGCTTTGATTATTTTCGACATCGACAATTTGCGTGGTATCAACGATACGCATGGTTTCGCAGTTGGTGACAAGGTGATTGTCAGTCTTGCACAAATGGTGAAAACTGCGTTTAGGAACTGTGAAGTCATTGGCAGAATTAGTGGTGACGAGATCGGCGTTATTGTTGAGAATCTGCCAATTCGAGATGTCGCAGAAATTGCAAGCGGCGTGGTCAAGGCGTTTGGAGTCTCACATCATCTGGCGCTTGGGGAACAGTTTAAAGTGACCGCAAGTGCTGGTGTGGCGAATCTCGAAGAGAAGATGGACTTGAAAGCGTTCATTTCAGATGCTGAGAAAGCGCTGAAAGCGGCGAAGAAGAAAGGCAAGAACACGCTTGAACTTTCGCGCACGGCGAATGCACACGTCTAGTCACACGTCTATTCAATGCACGTCTAATTAGTTGCTGCTCTGACCAACTATAGACAACGTGTGGATGACTTTCTGAAATGCGCTTCGCATCTCGCTGTCCGGCCATCCCACAGTCCACATTGATAGAGCACTTAGCTTGTTGCCGCTGCGGAAGTATACAATCATTTGCTTCGTGCGGTGGGTACCAAAATCGAATCCGGAGACTTGATGAACTGCTGGAATCGCAGATGCAGAGCCGACACTCGTGCTGTCTTGCTCGGTTCGTCTATAGTTCTTTTGTGAGGCGAAGTATTTTTCTTCGACCGCTGAAGCTCCTGATTCAATTGACCATTCGGGGTGCCACTCTCCCTGAAACAGACTCAAAGTCGCTATCTTACCGGCTTCCTCATTCTTTACGGAAAACACCGCGTCTTTGTCATTTTGGTTGGTGATCCAACCCGCAGGGTAATAGAATTGGACACCGGCAGATTCAGAGCGATACTGAATCGAGCGATGACTCTCGCTTTTGGACGCTGCACTTGCGGGCGCCGAGGGAGCTTGTTGCAAGGATACATTCGACAAAAACTGCAGGGAGAAAGTTGGGAGATCTGATTCGGCTTTTGTGTTTTGAGGCGCGATGAACGAGAAAGAATAAGTCCTGTCGCCCTTCTTGAACAGCACAAGTCTTTGGCGCACATTCATTCCAGGAATGGTAAATGTGTAGTCTTTGAGAATGCCATCGATCTTTCGAGTGGTACCAAATGCGATGCGTTCTTCTTTCAGCTTTCGAAAGTTTTGCATATTTGAGAGATATGCTTGCTCGAAAATTTGTGAAGCTAAGTCTGGTGTGATTCCTGGATCGCAGACCTGAAGCTCGATCTCACCACCCATTCCTTCCGACTCATGGAGCTTTAACAGACTGTTCTTATCGGTGCTTGCTTTTGCAACGAAAGTGTTGGGAGTATAGAAAACGATTCCCGATTTAGTTTCGAGATGACTGATCCAACTCGAAGGAACGTTGGAAGCCGGCATGTGAGATACGTGTGTGTTTGCAACTGATGCCGGCTTAGGAGTCCTCGTCGCAACTGTACCAATTTGTGTCGCTGTGTTCGCAGATGCCATCGTATTTGATGGCGTGATTTCAAGCGACGACATGACTTGCTCTTCTGAAACTAATTTCCCTTCAATTGCGCGGACGTCTCCGATCGAGATGGAAACCTGATTTGACTCGCGAGGTTCTTTGATCGTGACTTTGAATCTCGTCGCACCTTTGTGTGAGGCAAAAACTCCTCGCGCCAGTTTAATCGCGGCTTTCTTCGTTTCCGAATTTGAGAGGGGGCGAGAAGATTCCGCGTACAGCATTATTTCTCTGTCTTTAACATCGGTTGATGTAAGCCTTACTGAGTCGTCGCTAGTGGTCTTTGATGTCTTTGTAGAAACAGAGGCAACAGGTTGATTTGGAGCGGCTGCAGAAGATTGCTGAAAGGCGATTGAAACCATCAACGGGATGGACGCCGCCACTATGCATTGAGCGGCCGATAATCTCTGGCGTTCCTTCAATTTCAAGCATCCTACTCCTGTGCGAAGTCTTGAACGCTATTCTAGCTTCCTTTCAACTAACGAGCTCAGAACTAATGCCCTGATAGACGTGCGCGACCGGTTGCTATCTCTCTAACCACGTTATTCATATGCTTTTTGCGGGTATGAACCTGACCAAGGGGACCTGAGGTCTTGATCACTGTGGTGGCCGTCCCCAGGCATGGATGTTTCATCCTTCAACCGGGCATGTCAGCTCGGCGGGAACTGGCAAATGGTCTCTAATGGCTGATGAGAAAAACCGGCAACAGACCACGGTGGCAAAGCTTTGCCTGATTTGTCGCAAGCAGTATGGTTCTGAGTCTTCGGTTTGTCCTGAAGATGGCGGACGGCTAATGCCGATCGAGGGCGCGCCCAGAGTGGCATTGGCAGAATCCGGAGGACAGGCGGCAGCGCGGTCTGCAGAACTTGTAGCCGCGAGCATGGCTGGTTCGAAGGCCGTGGATGCAGAAAAGCCACCAAAGCAGCTAAGCAAAGGCGCTCAGTTCGCAGTAGTCGCTGCATTGCTGGTTGTTGCAGGGCTTATCTGCTTCGCTTTGTGCTGGCAGGGTCCTGCTGAAGACTCCGGCCCCATGTACAAAAAGCTCGTCTGGCAGACATGCGTGTTTTTGTCTGATCGAGCGTCAGCGGCTGGACAGTTTCCGATTTCGCGAACACTTCTTACAATCGCCGAACACAATTGCCAAGATCTGTCGGATGGTCGTGTTCGGCTGCAGCAGACGCTTGAGCGGCAATCACAGCTTTACGCAAGTGGGGGGATGTTTCACGATCTGGAGAAAGTAAATGCCAGATTGGTAGCGATTTTCGCAGAACGGGCTCGCACTGAAGCAGATCACTTTGTAAGCGAGATAAAGAGTATCCCTCAAGGCAGCGAGTTGACTCCGATCTTCGAGCGCGCCCTCATTTTGAGCCGGACTCTTTCTGCATACGGAGAGTACGACTATCAGGAAAAGTTGTTGACTGCAACCATCGAGCGGTTGAAAGAATTGGCGGCGAAGGACCCGCGAATAGCAGAGTTGAACATAGATTTGGCGAAGTGCCACCAGAGTCGGAAGCGACTGCGTGAAGTTAGACCGTTGCTTGCGGAAGCGGTGAGGATTCGAACAAGCCAAGCAAAGCCTGATGGTGAAACGGTGTCAGCGCTTTTGAAGCTGGCTCAATTTGATCGTGATTTCGGAAAAATGCAGGCAGCTGAAGAGGAACTTGCTCAGGCATTGAGCATTGCGCAGCGGCTTCCGACAGCGAATAGACCGCAGTTGATTGAATGTTTAACTGAGTACGCAGATTTGATGCGATTGACCAACAGAACCAAAGAAGCAGCAGACTACCAATTCAAGATCAGCCAGATAAGCCAATCTAGCGAACCAGGACCACCGCGCCCACTGGGAAAGGACAGAAATGAAACGAAGCGAGATCAATGACCTCATCGACGAAGCAATCAAGTTTTTCCAGTCGCATCAATTGTATTTGCCGCCCTGGTCTATGTGGACTACAGCGAAGTGGAAAGAAGCAGGCGAAGAGGCTGATGAGATTCGCAAGCACGGCTTAGGTTGGATGGTCACCGACTTTGGGACCGGCGATTTCTATAAATCGGGTCTCTTGCTGTTTGTTATTCGAAATGGGTTGTTGGCAAATGGAGTGCCGCAGACGACCAAGACATACGCCGAGAAGGCAATGATGGTAAGACCGAATCAAATTACTCCCTGGCATTTTCACTGGGAGAAAACGGAAGACTTGATCAACCGTGGTGGTGGAAACTTGGAAGTGGAGTTGGGATGGGCATCTGATGACGAGAAAGACATCGCAGATCGCGAGGTTTCGGTTCAGCTGGATGGTATCACTATCAAACTTCCGCCGAAGGGAAAGTTGATTTTGCGTCCCGGAGAGAGTGTCACACTGCCCCCGCGGTTGTGTCATCAGTTTCGTGGAGAGGCAGGACCTAACTGCATTTGCGTTGGTGAGGTTTCGTGTTTGAACGACGACTTCACAGACAACTGTTTTATCTACGGAATAAAAGATCGTCAAATTGAAGAAGATGTCGAACCGAAATATTGGATGTGGACTGAGTATCCACAGTCGGCTGCGACTGCACAGAAGCGCTGAGAGCAGCTAATGCACGGCTGTCGTCCCAATCTGACGTGTTATTGTGGAGTCTTTGATTTTCTTGTCATCGGCTAGAAGAAATGCCTTGCTCAAGATGATCGACATCATGTTATCGCCTTCAAACGGCAAGAAGACATCTACTTTTTCGCCACCAATTGACTGCTTCGGAACGATGCATAGATACTGATCGTTGGGTTCCATCAAGATGTTTCCTGAGCCCAGGTGAATCTTGTAGGTTCGGATATCCCCGCGCACGACAAGGAATCTGTCGCTGAAGGAGCAGCGATCTGCGATCTTGAGCATAGGTACCAAGCGCTGCAAAACAGTTTTTCGCACCTCTGCTGTTGCACCAAGCGACCCAAATGAGAAGTTGTTCCAGTAAGTTCTAAACCGCCCGCCTGGACCGCCGTCTGACCAGGTGGGGTCGTTGCCCAGACTTGCGACTCCGACAAAAAGATCGACATCTCTCATGACTTCAGAAAATACAATGGGCGGTATTTGATCCAACGTCAGTGGGTGATTCTCATGTCGATCTGCGCCGAATGTTGTGTATCCACCGCCACTTGCATGCGTTCGGTTCTGCGCTGCCTGTGTGCTATAGAAACGTACTTGATCAGTCGAAAGATACAGAAAGGTGCCACTCTCATTGGTGTCGACACCATAGTCGTTTCCAACTGATTCGACCCAATATTCGGCGCGCAAATTCCACGCAGAAAGTTCAATATGCGGCGGCGGATATTCGTCATCTACCATTAATCGAAGCTTGTTTTTCCAGCCTCGGGCGCCACACAATGCATTGAATTGATGCTGTTTTACTACGTGGGCCGCAAAGCGATTCGAATATGTTTCAGTGTTTCTCTCTGCATCAGTCAACACATATATCTCGCGGTGTGCTTGCTTGAATGGCTGCCTAACGAGATTTTGAATGAGCCAGTCTCGCCATGCGAGGATTTCTTCATTGTTGCGATCCAGTGGATGCCACAGCGTCACAGTGCAACTGTCTTTAATTTCACCAAGTGATTGTCCATCAGATTTGACGAACTTGCCTTCGTGATAAATGCCGCTTACTGCGGGTTTGTCTCCATCTTCAAAGTTCCAAATAAGACGCCTTGCTATTGTCCCAACTAGGGGATGCTCGATGTATCGTTGATGCCAGGTTGAGTACTCCCACTTCTTCTTTTGAAGGTATGTATTTTCGATTCTGGCTGCCTGGGCGGGAAGCATCTTTTCGATGTCTCCGGCCGCTTGTTTTAGCTCTTTTACGTCTTCGAAATAGTCTTTATCCTTTGTCACCGCGCTCGGTGCACTCTTTAGCTGTTTTCCATCAGCGTTGAACCAGTTAATTTCTACATCCGAACCATCGATAACCAGCTCAGCTTTGTAGTCTCCGAACTCCTCGCGGCGCACACCTACCTCTGTCAAGCCGTACCCGGGAACAGACATTTCCTCCAACTCGGCTCTGGGGATTCCGACTTTTTCTGCAGTGGCCGAGAGTGCTTTCTCAATTCCAATTTGTGCGGTGCCAAACTTGACACGCACTTTGAGTATCGCCAATTGCCCCACAGCATCTTCATTTGCGAACTCACCAAGAATGTACACACCGGCATTTCCGATTTTTACGGCGCGCGGGCCGATTCCTTTTATCTTCTTGTAGGCTGACAGGGTGACCCTGGATACGGTGCGATAGATATCGCGACTAGGAACATGTGCGCATAACCAAACGAGCCCGCGGAGCATGTCCATGTTATTTTCTTGGATTTTGAATTGATGGTCGGTGACAAAGGCTCCCGTGACTATTGTCGGGCGAGTCCGACCTCTTTCAACCAAGTTAAGCCAACTGATTAAGTATCTTCTCACTTGTTCCTTGTCTAAAGATGCAAGCAGTTGCGATGCTGTTTTCGTCCACTTTGCTCCCGGTTTTGCAGATGTGGCGGTTCTGCAGTGATTGAGAATCGCCCTCCATTGTTGATGCTCTTGTGGTGACATCGATTCAAGATCAGAAATTATCTTGTCTGTCCAGAATTCACCTGAATAGATCTCTTGCCAAATTCCAGGACCGATGAGGTCATCAATGGCTGTCACTACTCGTTCAATCTTGTGCCAGCTATCGGATGCACTACCTCGAATCTCTGTCAGGAGTTCCTTTATGTTTTGAGGGATTGGCGAATCTTGGAAATGGTTTTTCGTCGCTTTGAGGAGCTCAATCAGTGTTGATGCATGACTCCGTACGTTATAGTGAGCTGCTATCCACCGAAGAGCAGGCAGGGCAGCCGTGTCGTAGTCAACTCCAGCGCGAAGAAGACTACAGAAAAAGTGGTCGACGCCGTATTGCTGAAAGTACTTGTTGTAGCGGACATTCCTGTCCACCGTCCCAGATGTAAGTAGTTCGTTGGCGAAAGTTCTTTCCAGCAAAGCCTGAAAATATTTTGTGCGCTGAGCAACATCGGATTGGCAAATTCTGTCGTACTCTGGGATATCAGGGTTAGACGCCTGTTCACCAAGTCGCGCAAGTTGTTCTAGAAGAGTGGACAACTGCTCATGTTCGGTTTTTAGATCGCTGGATTCCGACATGGCAAACTCGTCTTCGCCAATGGTTATAGTTGGACCTGATGACATTGGTTTTCCGTCGAGGTGCTGTAAAAGTCTTTCGAGAGCCATGAATTTGCCTCCAGGCTGAAGATGTAGAGCGATTTTATGCAGCCAATTACTCTTGGAAGTTAGCCAATTGATCTCTCCTAATTTGGCTCATGATTGTTTCATCTTTAATTTTTTTGTCGTTTGCTAACAGAAGTACCTTGCTTACAATTTCTGACAAAACGGCGTCTCCTTCAAACGGTAGAAAAAAGTTCGCTGGTCCGCGAGTCTCTGTCCCGTGAATGCAGAGGAACAGTTCGTCGGGCAGCATAAAGATGTTGGCGGTTCCTATATGAATCTTGTAGGTGCAGAGGTCTCCTCTGACGATGAGATGTCTTTCGGAGAATGAACATCTGTCTGCTACTTTCAGCATGGGCACAATTCGTTGCAACATCTCTTTTCGGGAATCTGCAAGTGGACCGAATGGCAAGTCGTCAACAAAGTCTCGAAATTGAATTTGTGGGTTGTGAGATAACCAAGCTGGATCTAGAGCAACACTTGCTACGCTTACAAATAAGTCAATATCTCGCATGACCTCCGAGAAGATGATCTCTGGGACATCTTCAAGGTTCATGTTTTTGAAGAGAGTCCGGTGGGTTTGAAGGTAGTAGAAGAGCGAATTGCCATCCGCGGCGTTCGTCGAATATAAACCGACTCCTTGGACTTCGAGCACTACACGCAGACTGATAAACGGAATTTCGAAGGAGGGATCAGGAGCAGAGCCATTCCACGGTAGTAATGATGACTTCCATCCTCTGGCTCTGCACAAAGCGTGAAATTGACTTTGTGAGACGTACAACCCGTCAAACCGATTTGAGTAGTTGCGTGTTGCTCGTTCAGCATCAGTCAGTCTGTAGACTTCTCGGTGCGCTTGTTTAAACGGCTGTTTCATCTGCTTAGTAAAGAGCCATTCACGCCAGCCGAGTGTCTCACTCATCTCTGCTATCACGGGATGCCACAAGGAAACTTCAGATGGTTCGGCCATGTCTGCTGGTGCATCGTCTAAGTCTACAAATCTTCCATTGTGGAAAATTGCGCTAAATTGTTGCCCCTGTCTATTTGTGAATCGCCAAATTAGTCGTCTTGCTATCGTGCCTACCAATGGATGGTCTAGGTACCGCTCTTTCCACGTCGCATAGTTCCACGAATTCTTCCCCACATACAATCTCTCGATACGAGCTGTTTGCACAGAGAGCATTTTTTCAATGTCCGATTTCGCTTGCTTAAGTTCCCTCAGTTCGCTAGCAAACTCATGTTTGGATTCATTCCTCGGTTCTTTAATCTGCTTATTGCTGGAATCGAACCAGCGAATCTCTGCTTTCGAGCAGTTGATCTCAATCTCAACCCGAAACGCATTTAGCTCCTCAATGCGAATACCAGGATCTGACAAGCCATAAGAGGGAACGACGATTTCCTCGATTTCTTCTGGCGGTAATCCTGACTTGATAGCTGCTACATACAGCGATTGCTCAATCCCAAACTGCGCTGCTCGATACTTGCATCGCGCCTTAATAATCGAGAGTTGCGCTACAGCAGCTGGGTTTCCAATTTCTCCCAGCACGAAGACACCGGCATTTCCAACCTTTATGGCGCGTGGTCCTAAACCAGGCAACCTTTGGTAGCCGACCAAACTGAGGTTTCCTAACGCGCTGCATATTTCCTCGCTTTGCAAATGCACGCATGAGAACACCAGACCGCGTAATAGTTCAAGATTGTGTCGTTGAATTAGCAGTTTGCAATTTGGCGCAGCAACTTCGAATCCGAGACAGTGTCGGGATCGTCCATCTGTCACAAGATTGAACCACCGAAGCAGGCAGGTCTCTAGTTGATCGTTGCCAATGGCTCCCAAGAGCCTTCCTGTTTCTGTGAACCATTTGGCTTTTGGTCGAGAAGCTCCAATTGTCAGACAGTGTTGAAACAGCGCGCACCAGTTCATTCGACTTTTCGAGTCCATCGAGTCTACGTCGTTTATTACTCGATCGCTCCAATGCTCACCAGCGGCAATGAGTTTCCAGGCACCATCACCAAGAATTTCATCAATAGTTTCAACCAATGCCGGACGCTGGAACTGGCTTCCGAAAATGTTTGACCGAAGATTTGTTATGGCTATCCGATATGCATCTGGCAACTCACCAGGTGGAAACTTATCTTGAGTCTGTTTAAGGAGCCGCATTACAAGCGCTTCCAGCTCACCTGTGAATGTGAAAAATGATGATATCCATTGAAAAGTTGGAAGAGCTATGGTATCGAAATTGGTGCCCGCGTCCATCAGCGTCACCATGATTTCATATGCCGGACCGACAAGAAAGAACAGATAGTGATTGGAAGGGCTGTATGCTCGCTCGTGGATTCGCTTCTGGTAAGCAAAAACTCGCTCAAGGATTGCAAGATAATTCTGAGAGTTTTGCGTGGCTGAATTGGTGAAAAACGAGCGAAGTTTAGGAATGCCCCGCTTGTAGGCTTCGGCCTTCTCAATGCTGGAAGGGAGCGTAGGTTCGTCAAGATGCAGTTGCCCTACATCAATCAAGTCAGTGAGGAAGTACGAGATAAACTCATGCTCTGCCTTTAGATCGCTTGATTCACGTAGCTCAAAATCGTCTGGACCGGTCAGCGTAATTTGTTCTTCTGGCTCCGGCAAGTCATTTAAAAATGCCATGAGCTGTGCGAGAGCCAATTTTTAGCCTCCGACCAGTTGAGTTAGGCGCAGAAATGTGACCAC
>CAYZJR010000054.1:42087-45415 GCA_964478655.1 uncultured Candidatus Obscuribacterales bacterium | reverse complement strand
TTCTGCATGCGAGCCAGCCGCTCCGGTTCGCCCGGAGTGTCGACCATGAAGTTTCCGATCGCAGGCGTATGAAGGAGAATCATCATGCCACCATCAGCGGAGGCAGAGTCACCGTCGCGGCCGGCGATGACGAACTTGCGCTCGTCGATGCGCTTCCAGCCCCAGCGACCACGATTGACGTGGAGCCAGTAGTGGAAGGAGAGCGGCTTGCCTGGCTGCGGACGTACGGCCCAGTCTTCATCGAAGACTTCGTAGCTGTGGTTCACACCGGTGGCGATGCCGTTCTCGTACTTCAGGTGCGAGCCGACGACGTTCTCGGGCTTGATGCCCATGATGTCGGAAGCGGCACGAGCCAGCTCCTGATCGCCGTTGGAGACGATCACCACGTTGACGCCGAGAGACTCGAGGAGGCGGTTCTCCTCCGGCACGCCGGGGTAGACTTTCGTGGCATAGACGGACTCGGCAAAAGCCTTGACCTGTGCCTTCTTCTCCTCCTCGGTGAGCCCCACCTGCGTCGGCCAGTAGATGTCCGACCAGAAGTCGAGCAGTCCGATGCCGTCGGCATCGCGACCACCTTCCTCCTTGGCGTTCCACAGGCGCAGCACCTCGTAAGGCGACAGCGATTCGGCGAAGGGCGTCAGTCCGACGAGTCCGCAGAGACCACGCGACAGCCGAATGCCGGTGCGGGCCAACCAACTCTTGCGGCCGAGCAGGAAGCGCTCGATCACAGCAAGCTGCTGTCTCGAGAACTTCTTGTTGTCGGCGCGCCATTTGAAGAAGAACGTGAAGATGTCGCCCGCAGCCTGCGTCTTGTCGACATCCTTGAGCCAGAAGATTTCACGTCCGGCCGCCTTTTCGGAGGCGACCCAGTCGCGAAACTCGGGGGTATTGAAATACTCGATGCGTTGCCGCGTGGACAGCTTCGCTGCCCGCACGTCACCGGAATCGATGGCTCCACCCGCGATTTCGTAGAACTTGCGACGCGCTCGTTCGAGCAGCGTCTCTTGAATCGATGAAGTCGTCATCTTGGTTTCCTTTTAGGAAATTCGGAAAGAAAGGGCGGCACCGTCCGTGGTGCGCCCTTTCGGATTTGTTGCGTCTTTTTATGAACGGACGTAAGGCTCGACATCAAACTGCTTGCGCAGCAGTGAGAATGCCAGGTCCTCTTTGACGAAGGATGCCCTTGCGCCGAGTCCGATCATTTGCTGGTTGTATGTTTCCAGCCCGCTCATGGCGACGACCGGTAAGCCGGCCGCCACCAAGTGCGGTGTCAGATCGGTCCCGTCAAGTGGACTTCCCTTCAAACGGTAATCGACGAACGCGACGTCGAATGACGCTGCGTCGAGGCTTGATTCCTTGCCGTCCGGATTCATGAGGATGACTTTGCCGTCGGCGATGCGAGCGCGCACGAACCAGCTTGCGCTGTGTCCGCATCGTTCGAAGCCTTCGGCAATCATTTCCCCAAGAGTCAGGTCGTCTTCGACAACCAGAATTTTTCGCTGACTTGCCACTTGCTTCCACCTATCCGGTTAGTTGAAAACAGGCGGGAGCCCTGGCCAGGGCTCCCGCCACCTTTGAAGAACTCTTCGAGTTGCGACGGCGAAGCCTTGCGGCTTACGCGTCGCTTCGCAGGTCTACATCAGCAATCCGGCGATTGCTGCCGTCAGCCAGGAGGCCATCGTGGCAGCAACCAGGGCTTTGAGACCCATCTTGGCGATGTCGCCCTTTCGCTCCGGCGCCATCTGGCTCAGCCCACCGATGTTGATACCGATGGAGCCGAGGTTGGCGAAACCGCAAAGCGCAACGGTCGTGATCATCTGGGTCTTGGCAGAGAGTTCGCCCGCCTGAGACATCTTCGCGAGTTCGATGTAGGCGATGAACTCGTTGAGCACGGTCTTGGTGCCCAGAAGAGGTCCGACGCGAACCGCTTCGTCCCACGGAATGCCGATGAGCCATGCCACCGGCGTGAAGAACCAACCGACGATCTCCTGGATGGTCCAGCTGACGCCGAACTGACCGAGGATCTTGGACAGGATGAGGTTGACCAGCGCCACCAGCCCGATGAACACGATGAGCTGAACCATGACGTTGGCGGCAACCTTGAAGCCCTGCCAGCCACCATCGGCGGCGGCTTCGATGAAGTTGACGGCAGTGCGATCGTCGGTGAGCTCCGTCTCCCTGGATGCGGCGTTCTTGTCCGTCTCCGGCACCATCATCTTCGCGACGACGAGTGCAGAAGGCGCGGTCATGAACGACGCCATCAGCAAGTAGGTGGGGTCGATGCCCAGACCGACATAGGCCACGAGCGCGCTACCGGAGATGGTCGCCATGGCGGCTGCCATGATTCCCAGGAGTTCCGACTGCGAGACCTTGGCGATATAGTTCTTGATGAGAAGCTGCGACTCGACCTGTCCGAGGAACACTTCTGCACCGGTGGAGAGCGCCTCCGCACCGGACACACCCATGCTTCGACGAAGCAAGAAGGCGAGTCCGCGCACGATGCGCTGCAGGATGCCCCAGTGATACGCCAGCGACGTGAGTGCGCCGACGAACACGATGGAGGCACCAATCACGATGGCAAAGACGAACTTGGTCTTCGCCAACTCGTCACCGAAAACGAACGCGGCACCTTGCCGGGCGCAGTCGAGCAGCGCCTGAATGCCGTTGCCGAAGCCGTCGAAGACGGAGCGGACGGCAGGCACGTTGAGAATGAGAAACGCCAGCACTAGCTGAATACCCATGCCGGAGAGCACGAGTTTCCAGTTGATGGCGCGACGGTTATTCGATAGGAGAACCGCTATCCCGAGGATGACGGCAATTCCCAACAACCCGATTAGCTTGTCCATACTAAAGCCTCTTTCGTAGTGGCTCGCTTGCCAGCGAGCACGTTGTTAAAGCAATCACCGGCGGTACCATCACCACCGGCTGAGAAACCGCTCAGGAGTTGCCTGCCGGTGGCGGAGTGCGTGTGCCCGTCAGTCTCTGCCATCCCGAGACCAGAAGCGTGATGATGCCGACCACCATCAGGATGGCGAGAACGAGCAGCACCAAGCCAATCAGCTCCATGAGCATGAAGCCGACAACCGTCATGGGCACAGCCAGAATCAGCGATGTCGCGTGATACCACGACTCGGGCCAGAAGGAGACCCAAGGAAGCACGTGGTCGTTGACGAGCACCACCGAGAAGGCGAACATGAGCATGCAGCAGAAGAAGCAAAACAGGGTCCAGAAGAAACCGACCAGACCGAAAGCAACTTCTGCAAAAGCCATGATTGCGGTGGGAAGAACCCGTCGCAATCGCGATCGATAAGAATTGAGCATAGGAGTT
>CAYZJR010000054.1:20785-41987 GCA_964478655.1 uncultured Candidatus Obscuribacterales bacterium | reverse complement strand
GAGGTCGTTTGTGTAAGGCACCGGAGCCATTTCGTCGCGGTCGTTGATGCCCCAGATGAGGCGTCCTTCGTTGTCGCGCCAGGTACCGAAGTTCTCTACGTGCAAGTCAGCCGGGCCGAGCACAGGGGGCGCGTCTGCAAGCTCGCTTAAAAGCTCTGGGAAGAGCTGAGCCCATCGGTAGAAGGTGGCACGAAGGAAAACGAAAGGATCAGTGCTCATCTCGCGATGTTTGATTGCGAGATCGGCTCTCACGAGTGTGGTCTGTTGTGACAGCCACTCCTCGAAGAGTCTTGTGGATTCGACTATGTTCATTTCAATCACCTTTCGGTTCTTGTTTCAAAACAAAAGAATCACCAGGCGACCCACTCAAAAGCCGATGACTAAGCTGCTTAACTCCTCTCACGAACCGTGAGAAGAATGAGGCGAAAAGCTTGTCTAAAAAGGCGTTTCGAAGGGGTTTCTCGAGATGAGCCTGGAGGAAGAAAACTTGATCTGAACCTGCCAGCGCGGAGGTCAGTGAATCCAGAAGTTATAAGCTTAGTTGCCTAAATGTTAGGTAATAAAGTGCCGATTTGGGTCCAAATGGTCGTGTTTCGGATAGGTTGTCAATAGCAGAGCTAGCGAAGCGATACTTCGGCTCTTGTGCCAGCTGCGCCACGTACTTCGCTTCTTGGGCAGTGGGGAGTTTACGCAACTGTTCCTGCCTACCCCAAAAATGGTCTCTGCCTGCACCAATGTTCCTTCCTGGCAGATTAAAGCCTTAAAGCGAGATCTTGCTTTTGTTTGTGATGAAGGAGCACCGTACATCTACGTTCTATTTCACTTTTCCTCGAAGTAGTCAAAGACCCGGATAACCAGCTTGGTCTCAATTAGCTAATTAACTTGCTGGAGATTCGTCTCTTTGGGTAACAACGTCGTTTTTTTTGCAGGTAATGTTTGCTTTTGCAATGTGTCAAAACCAGTGCAGAAGCTTCTAACTTGTGGCGTCAAATCACCACAGGAGGCCCACCATGAGAATACTCATAGTCGAAGATGTTGAGTTCATGGGGCAGAGCCTTGAAGCTCTCCTCCTGAGCCAAGGACATCAAGTCCAGTGGATCGTCGGCGTACAAAGCCTCGCCGGTGGCCGACTTGTCGGTCTCACCGCCGACAAGCAGCCGTGCGAAGTCGATTCAAGTTCTTTTCAAGTTGCCCTCATCGACGGACAGATCTGGGGTGTCGCGGATGAGACCACCGAAGGCAAGAAGCCCGGTGACCTCTACTGCGCCAACCTCGGACCCGATGTCGTGAAGGTGCTTGTGGCACACGGCGTGTGCTGCGCTGGCATTAGCTCCGAACTCAAGCTCAACAACATGATGCTGGAGAACGGTGCCAAGGTTGCGCACAACAAGGGTGCCATGTTTGTGGCGCTGGTGAATGACCTTCTTACGGCGGAGCAGATTCCCTCGCTCGACGATGCGGCGCTTGCGTCGCTCGCTGAGTTCGTGGCGAACTGCAGCAACGCGAGCAACAAGCCCCTGCGCGAGAAGGCGGATGCGTACCTGCGTCCGTTCATGGAACTCGCGTAAGCACCAACGCGTTTGCGGGACGGCTCTGTCTGGTGGTCTGGTACCGCTCGCGGTGCAGACTTCCAGCCAGGGCTGCTCCCGCTAATTGGTGTCGAGAGTGTGCGGCTCTCGGCATACCGGACGCCGACTTGGCGTCATCTAAACCCCGCACAATAACAAGCAGGTAGAAAAAAATTATGGTCGTTCTGAAGGTCATTCTGATCGTCATCGCGGTGATCGTCGCGATCGTCGTGCTCTGTGTCGGCGTCCTCGTCTTCAAGCTGCGCAGCTTCGCCAAGAAGGTGAAGAGTGCAGTCGAAGTGCACGAGGCGCTCTCGTCGGGTCTCAGCGTCGCACAAACGGCGCAGAAGCTCGGCATCAAGGAGAAGAAGGTCGAGGAAATCGCGCAGTACCTGCGCGACAACCCGAAGGCGATGGCGGCCGTCGAGGTCATCGTCGCAGCCAAGAAGGAATCCGAGCGCGAGAAGTCCGGCGCGAACGGAACCGTCATCGACGGGACCGCTACCGTCATCGACGTCACCGAACCGCCGCAGACTCCTCTGCTCACCGACGGCTCCGCCGCAACGAAGGACGAGACTCCGGTCGATGGTCAGGCTCCCACCGACGTGACCCCTCCGCCGGGGCCCGCCGCCGGCAGCACCAGCGACAACCAGAAGACCACTAACTGACCACACCCGGTCGGTAGGTGAGTTTTAGGTTGGGCCAAAGGCAGGGAAGGCAGCGCAGGCTGTCTTCTCTGTTTTTGGTTTTGGAACTGCGGCTACTAATGTATGTAGTGGTAATGTTTTGCTGCCTCACATACACTCGCCTGACGTGGTCGCGCTAAGTGTTGCTATTGGCTCTCAGAGCCAGCGGTTTACAATCAAAAACCCTTGACATGCCGGCGCATGCTTCTTCTTTTGGCACTTAGCCTGTTTGTGTTAAGCAACCTAACAAGCCGAGGCTCTGATATCGAAAGTGTTCACGGCGGCCTCACACCACTAAGCTTTGTTGTCTAAACATTTCACTTTCAGTTGGTACCGCACCGCGCGTTTCTCTCTCTCGTTCATCAAAAAGCCTCTCTTGCTGCTGCATTTGAAAAGCAGTTTGGCGAGACCGGTTCCTGAGGAACGGTTGCAGCTTGAACGCGAGAGGCTGGCTCGGTGCAGTGCTCAACGATGATGAGCCACCTGATTTCAGGTACGACAACATATTCCAGTTCGCCCTAGCGGCAGAACTGAGGGATAAGACCCATGAAGTCCTATTCACGAATTGCTCTTGCATCAGCAGGACTGTTCGGCTTGCTGTTCCTGCAAGGATGCGGGCAGAAAGCCGACGAAAACGTTTACCCGGCTTCTTTGCCGGTTCGAGTTGAACTCAAGGACGAAACCCATGGCGAAGAAATTCGCTACGTTACTTATGCGAAGGACGGTGTGACGCCGGTTTCCGCGACTGTCGAATACAAAAACGGCAACCATGCAAACCTTAAGCTTCATGCAAACGGTGCCGAAGCTGAGCGCCACGAGTACTTCCCCGAGCGTGATGGGAAGCGTGTCCTGCGTTTGTACGTTCGTTCGGACGATAAGAATCGCTTTCTTGAAGACCGGCTCTATCGAGAAGACGGCACGCTCTTTCGCAATGGAATGCGGCTGCGTGACGGAACTTATGAGGCGCGTTGGTATCACTTGGACGGCACCAGTGTGATGCGTCACAAGCTGGTTGACGATAAGGGCAACGAAGACACCAAGCGCATCACGCTTCTCGACGAAAGGATTCGGCTAGATGGCTCTTTCGAGTCCGTCATGAAGCTTCTTCCGGACGGTCGACGACTGACGACTTTCTTCTCACTCGCGGGGACGCGCACGGAAATGTGGCTTAGAAGCAATGTCGCTGGTGGGACGAGCGAGTACAGCAGGTACTACGGTGACGGAAACACGCTTAGCATGAAGGTCTCATACGGACCTCAGTTTACTCAGGCGGAGTACTTTCGTCCTGACGGAACGATGAGGCTGGCGCGCTTCAAGTCCATTTTTGGCGAGATTGACGTGTTTGTCTTCGATGAGAAGGGTGATACAAATTTTCGTCAGAGATGGCGGTTTACCAGCCAAGACAACAGCCTGCTCCTTCGTCGTGTGCTGGTGTATTCGGGCGAAATTGCGGTGAAGAGTATCGTGCTTCAGAAGGACGGCAAGACCGCTGCCTCGATAGAGACAGCCGCTAGTGTCGGCGACAAGCACGGCACTCTCAGGGAATTCCGCGCAGATGGAACCCTCGCGTCCGAAACGAAGCGTGACGCCACTGGTAATATCATTTCGCAGAGGAAATTCACGTCGCAGCAAAACATTCGCGAGAAGATCGCCGACGAGTATCTGCGCGACCAGTCGTATGAAGAACCGCCGTCATTGCCGAAAGTCGAGGAGTAGCAACTACGGGGCAGGCTCTTCTGGAGAGTTGTGAGTGATGAATTGGAGCTCTGAATTTGCTACCGGATACGGTGCTGATTCAGGGCTCCTCTCCTTTTTCGATTGCCTGCACCAACTAGGCGTTATAGTGTGGGCGGCGTTTCTGATACTTGGCATGGACGCTTGGTGTGCGTCGAGTGTCTAAGCCATGTCTTGTTCGATTTCAACTTGGAGTTGAGGTTTCCCTTGATTGTAGGTATGCGGAGTAAGGCGCACGATCGAGCCTGTAATCTCCGTGTGAAAGTCCTCGCCATCGTCAAAAAATTTGAATGCCATCTGCTGCCGCACGATTTCGTTGAGGACCTGTGCATGCTCCGGTGCCACCTGAACCACAATCAGGTTGCCGCCTTGCAGAGTCTCAGCCACCAAGTCGAGATAGAGAATGGCGCCGTCACTTTCTCGCTGAATAGCCAGTTTTTCTACCATCGTGTATGCTCCTTTGTTCCCGTTGGCACCGTGATCCCGTGGACTCGAGTCCATCAATAAGTAGTTTTCATCAACCTTTCACGCAAACTATCTGTTTCAGCGTATGCACCACCTCTACCAGATCCTTTTGCGCTTCCATAACCGCATCGATGGATTTGTACGCTCCAGGTGTCTCGTCGATGACGTCGGCGTCTTTGCGACACTCGACGCCTTCTGTCGCTTGAGCGTGATCTGCGAGCGAGAACCGCTTCTTTGCCGCTTCTCGCGACATCGCTCTACCTGCACCATGGCTGCATGAGTGAAAACTCTCATTGTTCCCTTTGCCGCGCACAATATAAGATTTCGCGCCCATGCTTCCGGGAATGATTCCCAGATCACCTTCGCGTGCTCTCACTGCGCCTTTCCTTGTGACAAAAACGTTTTGACCGAAGTGATTTTCTTTGGATACGTAGTTGTGGTGGCAGTTGATCGCTTCGATTGTGGCGTCAAACTCAGGCAATCCGCAATTGCGCGCCGCCGCCAGCACGTGCTGCATCATGATAGATCTATTGGTCATTGCAAAATCTTGTGCCCAGCTAACTGATCGCACATAGTCGTCGAAGTGGTCTGTTCCTTCCACTAGATATGCCAGATCTTGATCGGGCAAGTTGATGAAGTAGCGTCGCATGTCTTCTTTTGCAAGTTCAATGAAAAAAGAACCAATGCGATTGCCGACGCCGCGCGAGCCGCTGTGCAACATAAACCAAACAGAATCATCTTCAGCTAAGCAGACTTCGATGAAGTGATTTCCGGTTCCTAAAGTGGCGAGATGATTGATATGTTGCCCGCGATCTAGTTTGGGATACTTGGCCACGATTTCGTCGTAACCAGGCTTTAGGCGCTCCCAAGCCTCATTCACTGCACCGGGGGTTTCGGCCCAAGATCCTTTATCTCCCGGTCCTCCGTTGTTGGTTCGTCCGTGCGGAACCGCCTGTTCTATCGCTAATCTGAGTGGTTTGAGATCGTCGGGAAGCTGACGCGCGTTGAGACTAGTTTTGAGGGCAACCATTCCGCAGCCGATGTCGACTCCGACGGCGGCTGGAATGATGGCTCCGTGTGTGGGAATGACACTGCCAACGGTGGCGCCTTTGCCGAAGTGAACGTCGGGCATTGCCGCCACCCACTTGTAAATAAACGGCATTGCGGCAACATTCTTTAGCTGTTGAGCAGCTGCGTCCTCGACTTGAACGCCCTTTACCCAAGCCTTGATATGGACACCCTTGTCAGGATTGAGAACCTCGTAGTTTCTCTCGGCTGCTTGGTTTTGAGATTGGTTCTTCGACATTTTTCTGAGGCCTCAAACACAGGACAAGGAGTTGTCCGTTACTCATATATGCCTCTTCGCCGCGGCGAACTTACATTCGTTCCAACCAAATTTGCTAGTCGATTTAGGCAATGGCCAGGCTGCGCTAGCTTACATAATGGTCAGAAACGCCCGTATGCGTGCGACTAAAATTACGGGCGCGCCCTTCTAATACTTGATTTCAACCATCAAGAAATGAACGGCGCGGGTAAGTTCATAAAGTTTACCAATAATTGATCTCGTCACACGCGGTCGATAGGCTCAGGCATAAATTACTGATAGCTCTTGCAGAATTCTTCCCCCGGATAATCCGTTCTATGCTTCTTCCACATACGTGCTTCTTATCTGCGAAAGCAGATCGATGTATTGTCAGCTTGTTCGTCAGGCTCTTAGATGTGGAGTGTAAGCGCAGGAGTCAACCGTGAGTCATCATGAGCACCCAGCCCAAAATGGCGATCGCTGTCATAGAACCGAGCCGAAAACGAGGCAGTTCGAGATAGATCCGGTCTGCCTCATGAAGGTAGACCCGGTCACTGCCGTGCACAAATTCGAGCACGGTGGAAACACTTACTATTTTTGCAATCCACGCTGCTTGGAGAGGTTCAAGGCTAATCCACAGCAGTTTCTTTTGCAGCAGCAAGCCAGACCGGCAGTCGTCGAGTCGCAGCAAGTCGAAAAGCCGGCGCTTGTGAAAGACCCCGTCTGCAACATGAACGTCGACCCGGCAAAAGCGAAGTACAGAACCGACTACAACGGGGTCACGTTCTATTTCTGCAATCCTCGTTGCCTCGAGCGCTTCACGGCTAATCCGGCGAAGTACCTCGGCGATGAGGAGGAGCATCAAGACGGGCTCTACTCGTGCGCCAACCATCCGCGGGTATTGCGACAATTGAGGGGAACCTGTCCGCAGTGCTCCGCTGCGCTGGTGCGTCGAGAGGCGGCTGCCATCGTTGTCGCCGGGCAGGTGTTCACGTGCCCGATGCATCCTGAGATTCGCTCGAGTGTGCTTGCGCCGTGCCCCAAGTGCGGCATGAGCCTGGAGCCCCTCACGGTCAGCCAAGACGAAGCGCCCGACCCTGAACTCACGGACATGAAGCGACGTTTTGGGTTGTGCCTTGCCTTATCGCTTCCCAGTCTATGGGTGATGGTGCTCTCGATGCTGCCGGGGATGCCGCTCGTTTCAGCTTTTCCTTCGCAGTTGCTGCATGCCTTCGAGTTTTCAGCGACAACGCTTGTGATGTGGCTTGCCATGCCCATTTTCGAGCGAGCGTGGCAGTCACTCGTCAATCGAAGCCCAAACATGTTCACCCTCATCGCGCTGGGCGCTGGTGCGGCATACGCGTACAGTGCTGTCGTGGTGATGATGGAATTTTTGGGTGGAACAGTTGGAAGTGGGCACCATGGCGCAGGCGTCTATTTCGAGACCGCGGCGGTGATTGTCACCCTCGTGTTTCTTGGACAGGTGCTCGAGTTGAAAGCTAGGGCCCAAGCCGGAGCAGCGATACGAGCGTTGCTCAAGCTCACACCGCAGACCGCCAACGTCGTTCTCGAAGACGGCTCGGAGCAAGAGATTCCGCTGGCACTGGTTCGTGTCGGCGACTGGCTGAGAGTCAAGCCCGGCGACAAGATCCCTGTGGACGGCGAAGTGGTTTCGGGCTCCAGCAGCGTCGACGAGTCGCTGATGACGGGCGAGTCTATGCCCGTCGCAAAAGCTTTGGGCGACGGCGTCACTGGAGGCACCATCAACGGTGCTGGTGGCTTGGTCATGGAAGCGAAGCGAGTCGGCGATGAAACCGTCCTCTCGCACATCATTCGGTCCGTGACCGAAGCGCAAAGAAGCCGCGCGCCTCTGCAGCGTCTCGCTGATCGCGTGTCAGCTGTGTTCGTTCCGTCCGTGGTGTTAGCGAGTGCTCTGACCTTCACCGGTTGGATGCTTTTGCCGTCGACGCCATCGCTCGGAGTCGCTCTGGTAAATGCCATTGCTGTTCTCATCATCGCCTGTCCGTGTGCGCTTGGGCTGGCTACGCCGATTGCCATCATGGTGGCTACCGGCCGTGCTGCCCGTGCAGGCATACTTGTGAAGAATGCTGAGGCGATGGAACTCCTGTCCTCCATCGACACCCTGGTGGTCGACAAGACGGGTACTCTGACCGAAGGCAAGCCGCAGCTCACTACGATCGCACTGGATGCAGCCTCACCGGTGGACGAGTCTCGCATGCTTCAGCTGGCCGCTTCACTGGAAGTGGCTAGTGAGCATCCGCTGGCAGGTGCCATCATTGGTGGTGCTCGGGCGCGCTCGCCGGTTTCGCTTGCAGTTGAGGGGTTCGCCTCTCATGCCGGAGCCGGAATCTCTGGCAGAGTCGATGGGCACGAGGTTCTCGTCGGCAACGACAAGATGCTCGCAGCGTTCGGGGTCGATCTATCAACGCTCGTTGCCAAAGCGCAGCTGCTTCGAGCAGATGGTGCTACGGCAATCTTCGTTGCCATAGACAAGAAAGCCGCGGGCATCTTGGCTGTATCCGACCCGATCAAGCAATCGGCGCCGTCCGCGATCGCATCGCTCAAGGCCGAAGGCCTCAAGGTCGTCATGCTCACGGGTGACAACGAGACGACGGCGAAAGCAGTGGCCAAGAAACTCGGCATCGAAGATGTGGTAAGCGATGTCTTGCCTCATCAAAAGGGTGCCGAAATCGACAGGCTCAAGTCAGCCGGTCGGGTCGTGGCAATGGCGGGCGATGGCGTCAACGACGCAATTCCGCTTGCGCGGGCAAATGTCAGCATCGCCATGGGCACCGGCAGCGATGTCGCAATCGAAGCCAGCCAGGTCACGCTTCTGGGCGGGGATCTGACCGGTATCGTAAGAGCCCTGAAGCTCAGCCGCATGACCGTCGACAACATCAAGCAAAACCTGTTCTTCGCGTTCGTCTACAACGTGGCAGGTGTGCTGATTGCAAGCGGCATTCTCTTTCCCTGGTTGGGAATTCTTCTGAGCCCGATGGTGGCAAGTTTGGCGATGAGCCTGAGTTCGGTCTCAGTCATTGTCAACTCGCTCAGGCTCGGCAGAAGTTCACTTTAACGATTCGTCCGCGCAGTATCGTGCTGTGCGGGCAATCGTTTGCAGTTCAAGTTGAGTTCAACACTAGGGACGCAGCGCACGTGCGCTGCGTCAGACCGTAGTGCAGAAGACGGCAGGCACACGCCATGAGTCGCGTCTAAGACGCATGATGCGTGGGCGCCTGCAGATCAAGGACAAGTCCTTATGAAAGCGATAGCAACATTCTTCGTCGTTTCCTGGGGGCTCCTCATCGGCCTCGTGGCCGCTGGAGCCGTCGTCATGGCCGGGCACCCTCAGACCCTTCTCGAGCATCTCGCATGGGGTGCCGCAGGAGTGTTCGTGACCCTGTTTACCTGTCTGGGATTCGGCCGCTTCATCGAAGACAAACGCATGGGCACCACCCTCGGTGTCATTGCGAGCGTCGCTCTGCTTCTCATGTTCGCGCTGAGGGTGCTCGGCATTCTGCCGTCCACCTAATCGGCGCGGATTCTCAAACCAAAACAGAGAGTCAGTTATGAGTCAGGAATCATGTAACATCCTGCCGATAGACCACTCTCACGGAGTGCCTGGAGCGGCTGCAAACCCCGACTCCGGGGCTGGCAGTCCACAGGCTTCTGCGAAAGCGAGTCGCCTGGGACAGAGAATCGAAGGTCCCAGGCTGCTTCTGGGAATCGCAGGAGGAATCGCCTGCGGAAAGAGTACCGTCGGAGAGCTGCTCAAGGCTCAAGGGGTGGAGGTAATCGATGCCGATAGCCTCGCCCACGAGCTGCAGGCCGGACCATGCCCGACATACGACGCTGTCGTGACGCTGTTTGGAAGCGACATTCTCGTCTTCCCCGGCGGCAAAATCGACGGTGCCAAGCTTGGGCGCATCGTCTTCGCCGACAAGGCGAAGCTGGTTGCGCTCAACCAGATCATGCAGCCTGCTGTCGTAGAGCTGATGAAGATTCGGGTTGCCGCGCTTTCCGGAAGGGAGGTTGCGGTGCTGCATCCGATTCTCTTCGAGCTCGACCTCGGCGGCTACTTCGACGAGGTCTGGGTGATCGACACTGAGCTCGACACGCAAGCCGAGCGCCTGATGAAGCGCAATCACTTCACTGGCGACGAGGCAAGTCAGCGCATCTCCGCTCAGATGAATCGAGACGATCGCAAGGCTAAGGCCAACGTGATCATCGACAACAACGATTCGCCGACGAGCACGGAGGCTCAAGTGCTGGCTTCTCTTGCAAAGGCGAGGGCGTCAGTGCGGTCGTCGAAGTAATTCAATCCTCAAACCGAGTGTTCGCCTGCGAGCTCTGTGAAAGGAGCTCGCAGTGCGAATCTCCCGCTGCCGAACTGAGGGCGCCGGCGGTGTGTAGCAGATTGCAAAAGCGATGTTGTATCTGCGTCTAGCCCACCCACAAACCAACTCCCGTGAAACGGAGAAAGAAAGTCATGAGCAACACAAACGATTATCAGGGCTGCCTTCGCGCCCTGTCCCGAGCAATCAGCCAATCAGTCGTCGCCGTGCAGCTTGCCTGCACACCCGCCGACGGCAAGAGGAAGTCTTCCGTCGAGTCCACGCCGCTGCTCGATAGCATGCGCGGCTTCTACGCGCAAAGCATGAAGCCGTTCTTCGACGCAAAGAAGGCAGACGACGCCGTCGAACGCGAAGTCGGTGCCGCCTATGGCGCCATGATCACTCATCTGCAGGCGCTCACCGCCGGCTGGGACGTGTTCAGCAAGAGCAACAACAAGCATATCGACTTGAATGCGCAGTCGCAGATCGTTGCGGAGCAGGCGATTCGTGCGGGCAAGGCGTGCTACGACGCCGCAGTCGAAGCCTTGGCTCGCTTGATGAAGTCTGAGGCGGACGCTCGCATGAAGGCGGAGACTTTTATCGAGATGGTCGCACAGTACGTGCAGACGCACGGTCACCTTTACTATTCGAACCCCCACTATCGCGGTGGTCTGGGCGGTTACACGCCGCACCACGTATTCTTGTCCGAGCAAACTCGGAAGGTAGTGCGGTTCGAATTCATGTACTGGGACGGCGCCGACATGATCTCGCCCTCACTGGGAGCGCTGTTCGCGCTGCCTGCTGAGCAGAAGATTCTCGAGCGCATCGCAAAGGTGGTGTACGGTCCGTCCGTGCGCATCGGCAGCGACTACTCGAGCATCGAGATCGACGAAGCGGTCTAACCGGCCCAAAGCGAACTCGAAGCCGCCTCTGTGAAAAGAAGCGTCTTTGTGAACAACCCTGGAGGCACTGCTGAAGCGGTGCTTCCAGGGCCTTCGCTGCTGGGTGGCGCACTGCCTGCGTCTCTACCCGACCTGACTCAAAAACTCACTCGCGGGAAGCGTGGTGGTGTATGTGGTGCTTCTTCGAAGAACCCTGACACCATCGCGTTTTTCCGTTTGGCTTGCGGATACTAAAATAAATAGTATGATTGGAACTATGCCCCGGGCTTGCCGCCAGATGATCTTGAAATCTCAAAACTCATCATTCTTTTCCGTTTTTGCGATAAGGTAGACTGGCTACTCTCAGGCTGCTGAAATGTCCAAAATTCTCCTTGTTGAAGATGACGAAAAGCTCGCCCGGCTCATTTTGGATTTCTTACCCAAAGAACAATTCCAGTGCGAGTGGGCGTCCAATGGGCGCGATGCGCAGGATCTGCTTGCTGTAAGCGCATTCGATGCCCTTATTCTTGATTGGGACCTGCCGCATGTCGATGGCGTTTCCGTTTTAAAAAACTACCGTTCAAAGGGCGGAGTGGCAAAGGTTTTAATGCTTACTGGCAAGGATCAAATCTCAGAAAAAGAGATTGGATTCGATTCCGGAGCCGATGACTATCTGACTAAACCGTTCCACTTCAAAGAGCTTGCAATGCGACTTCGCGCACTCTTGCGTAGACCGACAGAAATGCTCTCTGATGTGCTCAAGTTGAGAGGCATAGAACTTTATTCAGATACGCATAAAGTCGTGAAGAACGGTGTTGCTGTCGAACTTCTGCCGAAGGAGTTTGCAGTGCTCGAGTTTTTTATGAAACACCCGAACCATATTTACAATCTTGAGGCGCTGCAAACGCACATCTGGCCTTCCGACTCAGAATCGTCGCCGGAGACGATTCGCGTGCATGTGGCGCGTATTCGCTCCAAAATAGAAAGCGACGGGGAGCCGGCAATTATCAAAACAGTTCATCGACGCGGCTACATGTTTGATGCGTCGAACGACGCCGAGAAATAGCATGCAGACTCCGTTTGATGAGCTTCTTGCTAGGTTGTGGATTTCGGTCAACAAATCGGGTGACAGAGATGCGAAAGACTCAAATGAATTGAAAAGCCTCTTCGATCAACTTGCACAGGTGCTAAAAAACACGACAACTCGCCTCGATAGAAGCGAAAGAAGACTTCGAACTTTGGTTGAGTCCATGCCGATTGGATTGTTGGTGACGTCTCAAACAGGCAAAATCGAGGTGTGTAATAAGGGTGGTGTTCTTCTCTTTGACTGCGAAATCAGTCAACTCGTCGGGCGGCAACTCGCTGATGTCTTCACTTGTGATGGTGGCCTAACCCTCAGTTGTGACAGCGAGAGCACGGCAGCGAAAGAGGCTGCGGCACACAAGCCGGGAGGCGGTAAATTCGAGGCTGAAGTGGTAGTGCGACCGTTTGATGATGAGACTGGCGGACACTGGCTTGTGCTATTTCAAGATGTGAGCGCACGGCAAGAACTTGCTCAAATGAAGGAAGAGTTTGTCTCGATGCTTACTCACGATCTCAGGACGCCTCTAACTTCAATTCAAGCCTATGTCGGGATGATCGAAGATGGTGTCTATGACAGCGATTTGAGCGGTTTGAAAGCTCGCGCAGGTGATGTAGGAGACGATGCAGAAAGACTCATTGAAATCGTTTCAACCCTCTTGGACGTATACAAGCATGAGGCAGGACGCCTCGAAATGTTTTTCGATATTGTGCCGGTCGCGACCATCATAAAACGTTCCATTCAGTCAGTCTCCAGCATCGCTCTAAATCGCGGAGTGTCCATCGAATCGCCGACCGTTGATAGAGCACTGCACGTTACCGTCGATGAAAACTATTTTGTGCAGGTTTTGGTCAATCTGTTGTCCAATGCCGTAAAGTTTTCCTCCAAGGGGGATGTCGTCACCATTGGCGTTGAGGCGAGCGAATCAAACATCAAGATAACGGTTTCAGACGATGGACCAGGCATCAGTGAAGAGCTTAGACCCAGGCTTTTTAACCGTTTCGAGCAGGCGAAAGTCAAAGACGAGCGACTACAGGGTGGTACGGGGCTTGGATTGGCATTCGCCCGGGCGATTGTCGAACAGCATGGCGGCGCCATCGGCGTAGAAAGTGAGGGTGGTCGAGGCAGCCAGTTTTGGGTTACGCTTGCTCGGCAGCAAATTTAAAGTCTCTGAAAGGTTTGCAACCTAGATTGCAGGCATCCCCATTGCGAGGCTGCCAGATGAGTCCCACTCCAACCTACACAGCGGATGCGAGCGAACGCCGCGACACACGCGAGACTCTTACCAGACAACCGGAATTTCAAATTAGCAGAGAAGCCATGCAACTCCTGGCAGGGGGAGAATTGCAGCCGAGGCGTGCCACTAGAGAGGATGTGCGGGAACTCTCTTTTGCTGATGATATCTACCAAAAGAAAAACATGGATGAGAAACCTAGAGTTGAGGCGGCACCAGCGGCGGTGGCGCAGAGAAATCCGGAAGTTGATGTGGCGAAAGTTGAGGATGTGCCAAGACATGTTGAGATGCCGGTTGCACATGAACGCTCACTGCAACGAGAGAGGGAGCGCGAGTCTCAAGATCTTGGCTCTGAAGACCTAGCCAAAAATGTTCAGCAGTTTCTTTCCGAAGTCTCCAATGGGCATCCTGATCAGATTCACAGGTCAATTCGGAAGTTGTTCAATCAGCTTTCGGACATTCTCGGATTCACTTCGAATGAAGGTGCAGGCGGTGGTGGCGGCAGCTCATCTTGGGGACGTGGTGATGGGGAACGTTCTGGCAAGGGCGGAAGTGGGCGCGGCGGACGTGGAGGTCGAGGCCAAGGCGAGAGTGGGGTTTCTGGCTTCAATCACGGAAGACCCGAGAATGAAGGAACTGATGAGCGAGTACCGAAAGAGGTTGGAATCAACTTCATTGACGGCCGCGATGTTCCGCATCAGTTGTGGAGAACGTTCAGACAAAACGGTTTTCCTGCAATCAATGATGACTCTCTTGTCGTGCCGGACGATGGGCGGCGCAACGAAGCTGGTAATGTGAAGTTCGATGCAAGCCCAAACCGACTTGGAGAGTCCAGAGATATCTTTTGCAATGATCAAAACCTCAATAGTTTCCGCGAGAAACTAAGCTTCTACAATCGCAATGAGTTTGAGTCTGAGCTGAAGCAGCTGGTGGGCAAGTATCAACGCTACGAGGCGAGCGCCAGTCGCTTCCGTACTGACGAAACCGCCGAACAAGTAGAAAGCGCCTTGTCCGGAAATCTTGAAGACCAAAGGGGGCAAGACCTGTTGGATAGGCTGGCCGCGCGCCTTGACGCGTCTCCTATACTCGACGACCTCGAAAAGTCACGCATCAAATTTTTGGAACAGTCAATTATGACTGGAGACGTTCAAGACATTATGTTGCTGCTGAACACCGATGACAATGAAGACATGACGATGGCCATGTCCGTGCTCGACAAGGAGTTGCGACCGCTAGGCATAGGCGTTAAATACAGCATGGAGAGCGGCGTCGGCAACATGTACATAACGTCGAATGCCGAAAATGGCTTTATCAAAATAAATCGGGACGAGGCTGAAATGCACGATGGGCGCGGCAATGTGGACAAAGTGTTTTACGATACCGCGTCCTCGAATTCCGATCGAAATGTTCAACAAGAGTCTGACGACGACCGCTATCGCCAGTACTACAAACGGTATCGCGATGAGATTAGAGCCGGAATGCCTGTTCCTTCCTACGAAGACTACGTGAGCATGTATACGCCTGAATTCGGCGAAACGTACACGCGCTACTAGGTGCTTCGGGCTGAGCACGCATGTCTAATCGTCGTCACCGGACTTAGTATCAACGATTTTGCAGTTTGGAAGGTTTCTCGCGAGGTCGAACCTGTCCGACGGCGAGAATGGCAACCCAGCAATGTTTAGAAGTCGGAGTGTCTTTAGCGTGGAGAGGTCGGCTAAACTTTTTGATGTTACTGACGTTGCTGAAAGGTCTAGGGACTCGATACTCGGTAGCGTTTTGACCATTTCAATCGTTCTGTCGGTTATGCCTTTTGATCCTCCTAAATACAGGCTCTTGAGTCTTTGGTGATGCATGAAACCTGCCAATCCGGTGTCAGAGATTTTCAAGCCTCTAAGAAAGAGCATGTTGAGCGAGGGAAGGGCGTAGAGGTGTTTCAATCCGGCGTCTCCGAATCTGGTTTCGCTGAAGTCGAATACTTCGAACTGCTTAGCGTTTGAAAGATATTCGCCGGACTTGTCGGTTACGTTAGTGTTTGCCATTTTTAAGTTAGTCAGCGTTTTGCAGCGTGCCAATTTTTTTACGCCGTCATCATCTAAGCGAGTATCGTTGGCATTGATTGTCATCAGCGTAGGGCAAGTGCCAAGGTCGCCGATACCGCGTGAAGTTGTATGCACAAGGCATGTTCGCATTCTCACAACTCGCAGCCCGTTGAGTCGAGCCACAAGTTTCAAGCCCGCGTCATCGATGTCGGAGCCGTCTATTACCAAGTCTCTTATCCGAACCTTGCTATTTACGAGCTTCTCCATGCCTTCTTTAGTTACGCCGGTGCAGTTGATAAGAGTCAGGTTTTTGATCTCTTTGGCCTTGGAAAGACAATCGAAATACTCCGGAGTCAAGGCTGCAAAAGTTAGGTCTAGTCTTGTTTTTCCCTTTTCGATTTCGTGAGTCAGTTGCCAAAGAGATTTCCCATTTTCAATGAGTATGTCTTTGGGACGTTGAAGTGTAGGGCTGATGGTGCCATTGGGCGTCGGTGTGTTTCCTTCTTTGGGTGTGGTTGAACTGCTTAGAAGCCAAAGCGCCAAACCGCCGAAAAGGCAGACGGTAACAGCCAAGAGAGACCACGTCCTAGACGAGTCGTCGTGTTTGGGTGAGGCTGATCCTGCTTCGAGAATCGGAGGGAACGGCTGAGCTGCAGGCAGCTCAATACGCTCAAGATGTTCCTTAAAGTCTTCCATTGAATCGAAACGATCGTTTGGATTCTTGGACATGCACTTTGCTGCTGTGTGTTCAAGCTCTAACCATGCACTTTCTGCAAGCGGAGACTTCGCATCGGAGTCCATGGGAGAGGCGACATCTCTCAGGCGAGCGACCGGAGAATTCGTGTGTTGAGATACGAGCTCTATGAGGCTGTTTCCGCTGTATGGCGGCGCTCCGCTGAGCATATGGAATAGCAAACAACCAAGCGAGTAAATGTCAGAACGCCCGTCAAGTTCTTTGTCTCTTGCTTGTTCGGGGCTCATGTAGAGAGGATTTCCAACTACTTGTCCTTGCTGTGTCAAATCCAAACTTGTTTGGACTGAGCCAAGAAATCGTGCCACTCCAAAGTCCAAGATTCTTACGACCGGCCGTGTCGGGTGTCGTTCCACAAGCATGATGTTGCGGGAATTTAGATCGCGATGAACGACATTGTGCTTGTGCACGTACGCCATTGCCTCGCAAATTTGCACGGCAATCCTAACTGCGGTTTCCATTGCCAAACGCTGCTCTTTAAGCGTCGTTTCCAGAGTCGCTCCATCTTCGCATTCCATCACCAAGTATGGTTGGTTGTCTTCGCTGACTCCACAATCAAGCACACAAGTTAAGTTTGGATGTCGCAAGTTGCCGAGGATTTTTGCTTCTTGTTGAAAGCGCAGTATCTTTTCTGCGTTTAGTCGGCTTCTGTGAAGCCGTTTCAACGCTACTGTCTTATTGAGAAATCTGTCGGTGGCTCTATCGACCTGGGAAGTTGCGCCACTGCCTAGATGTTCCAAAATTTCATAACGGTCCGCGAACAGTTCGATGGGTCCGCAGAAGAGATTGCTGCCGACTGCGGGCGCTTCTTCTTCTCCTTTTGAAAATTCTGGTGCGGGTTGCTGCAGGTGACTTTGACTAGTGTTGTTGACTGAAAGCTGGTCTCCTTGCGGAGCGCCGCATCTGCAGGTGTCGCTGCGAAATATCCACTGAGTGAATGTGCCTTGTCTGGTCGCAAGGGGCAGTCCGCACTTCCTGCAAAAGGAGGTCTCAGAGGAAGCGATCGGTTCAATACTTTTCTTGTTGCACAGACATGTGTCAGTGCCAAAAATCCACTGAGTGAGCGACCCACCTCGCTCGCTCGAGACTCGTTTGCCACACGTGGTGCATGTATCGTCCAAGAGTAGTTGCCTGATGGTGTTAATGCCCATGAATAGCAGATTTCAGCGCGTCGGTCTATATCTACTAGGTGATATACTAAGATTGGGCTTTTGAAAATCGCATGGAGGTGCCGTGGTCGAAAAACGGCAGCACTCCATGCGATTGTGTGGAACAGCCAAGGATATCGGCCGTTGCGGGCGTTAGTTATTGCGTGGATGCCAGTTTAGTCGTGATGCAGGAATGTGTGTGCTGGTTTCAACACTTCTTCGGCGGCTCATTCCTTCGCTTCCATCGCTCAACAGAATTCGGCGTGGTCTGTTGCGCTGTGAGGCTGGCCTTGATATGGGGACGGCGAAGTTTCCAGTGTTTTCCGGCTTCGGCTCGTTATCCTTGCTCTTTCGGCATGCCTTAATCGCCATGTTCGCGAGCATCGATACGAGTACTCCGCAGAAGAAAGGCGTGGAGCCTTTCATATCCGACAGACAAACGATCATACTTACGAGGATCAAGCAACTGAGCGACCAGAAAAACTTTCCGGTGCGATCGGATTTCTCTGCAATCCAGGTTGACGCGACTACCCCAATAAGTGCACCTAACACTGCGGCCGATACCTTGAGAAGGTCTGGCTGTGCGCTTATCAGCGAGTGCCCAAGCGGAATTACAGAAATTGCTGCTGACCAATTGCGATACCACCCAAGTTTTTTGAGCGGCCAAAAACCGCTGACTGCATATGTGAAAGTGGCTTGCAGAAAGAGAACGGCAACGAAGCCTAACGAATCAAGTTTTAGATCTCCGATGTTGAGTGTCATGAAAAAAGGAGTTGAATGTTGAATGCGAGAAAGGAGGCGGGGATCGCGATCCCCGCCTCTGAACGCAGCTCGTTTAGGCGACGAGCGAAAGGCCGATCTTCATTCGATCGGTGTCGATTTCGATTACTTCGACGAGCACTTCCAATCCTGGAGTGAGGGTCGCGAGTCCGCGAGAACCGCCCGGGATGTGGGAAATGTGCAAGAGTCCGTCGGTGCACTCGTCGAGTTCGATGAATGCGCCGTACTCCATGACGCGTGCGACTTTGCCCGTGAGCTGAGCGCCTTTGCTGAGTGTGTTGAAGAAGAAGGCTTGTTTCGCCTTCTTGATACTCAACGACACGCGTCCTGTTTGAGCGTCGCTGGACAGCACCACGACGTCTACGGATTCACCCTGTTTTGCCAGTTCTCTGGCCTGACCCCTGCGGCTGCTCAGTTCACTCACGTGAACGAGCCCGCGAACACCGCTGCCGATGTCGACAAACGCGCCGTAATCGACGACATTGGTGACGATGCCGCGAACGATTGTTCCTGGTGTGAGCGTGGCGAGATGCGCATCGCGGTCTGCCTCGACGGCTTTGCGATGGCTGAGGATGATGCGCCCTTCGTTGAAGTCGCAGGTGATGACCTTAACTTTGACCGTTGTGTGAACGAGTTTGTCTACCGGCAATCCGCCAGTGGAAAGCTGCGAGTAGGGAATGAATGCACGCAGTCCGCGAATTGTCGCGACCACGCCCGCGCACCGCTCGGTTGCGCGATTCTGCGCAGCTTTGCGAATGACGACTTCTTCGGTCGCCTGGTTTTCCAGAAGCGCGCCGACTTCTTTCCAGGCGTTAGCCTGCTTTGCCGAAAGTTGGGCATGCTCATCCTCGCGGACAGGGACGGACAGAACCAGAAAGTCGTGCTCGACCCCGGCTGTCAGACCGGTTGGGGGCAACTCTTTTGCCGGTACGAACCCCTCGACTTTCAGGCCGGCAATCGAGACGTAAGCACCATCTTTGGTGACTTCCGAGACTTTTGCTGTGATTAGGCTTCCGGCTTTGATGCTGGTTGGGCTGTGGGTTTCCAAAAGAGATTGGAAAACGGAAAAATTGGATGTTGAATTCATTTGTAGTGAAACGTTAAGCGGCTTTTTTGAACCTGGCTGTTTTGCAGCCACTAAAGAAACAAACCCCAGTCGGCTATCGAAGCGCATCTCACTCGAGACGCATGTTCGAAGCTATGTTGGCGAGTTGCACTGAATTGCTTGGTTGATTGCTACTTCTGTGCGAAACGGAAATGGGGTCTTGCGGTTGCCAAGATATTCCTGGAGCATTGCTCAGAACAATAGCCTGGCTTGGCTTTTGCATTAATTCCCTGTATTCGGTTATCTCGCGGCTTTGACCGGTATGGGCAAGATCTTGCAGGTGGCCACCCGCAAAAATGTTCCTTCCAAACTAGTCTTTATTTTTCGGCTTCAAGAGTTCGGCAAGTTTTTCGACGCTTTCGTGAATCTTCGTCTCGGTGACGTGTCCGAATGGAATGATGAATTCACCTTTCTGAGAGTCACTCGTGTAGTAGTGGTTCGTGCTTACGGCCGGCAAACCACAACTCCGCGCTAGATGCGTCAGTTCGACATCATCGAGAGTAGTCTTGAACCGCACAATCATATGCATACCAGCACTTTCTTTGGTTATTGTCAGCAACCCGCGCAGGTGTTTATTCAGCGCGTAAATCAAAGCTTGTCTGCGTTTTCCGTAAATCTGAGCAATCTTTCGCAGGTGTCTTTCGTAGTGCCCTTCCGTTATCAAGTCAGTAAGTGCGTATTGTTCCAACAACGGAAAGTCTGTCGAGACGTTGGTTTCCGTCAGGGATTGCGCGCGCGTAAACAAGTCGATCATGCTTTCGGGAATTACTAAAATTCCGACATTGACGATGGGATAAAGCGTCTTCCAGAAGCTCGATATGTAAAAGACCAAGCCGCGCTCGTCGAGCCCATGAAGAGCGGGCAACTGTGAGCCTGAGTAGCGAAACTCACTATCGTAGTCGTCTTCAATTACGGCAATGCGATTTTTGAAAGCATAGTGGAGAAGGCGACGGCGGCGGTCTAGCGATAAAAGCGCTCCGGTCGGGTCTTGATGTGATGGTGTGACGTACACCAGTTGTGGTGGCGTTCCGGAATTTTCCAGAAGCTCAACGCGCATGCCGTTTTCGTCGACAGGAATGGGCATCAAATTTACGCCGTGACTGGTAAGAACGTTTCTCGCAAATGGAAACCCGGGATTCTCGACACAGGCAGTGTCACCAGGATTGAGAAGGAGGCGAGTAACCAAATCGTGTGGATGAAGGGGGCCGGAAAAGACAAGTATTTGGTCTGCGGAACAGTGGAGAGCGCGGGCTCTCATCAGATATTCTGCTAGCGCTTCGCGCAGCGGGCGGAAGCCAAAAACCTCCGTGCTGTAATGAACATCGGAGAGATTGAGCTCTCTTAGGCGCTTGAGCAGGTTCTGACGCCATTGCCTCAGAGGAAGCAAATCGGGTGGAGCGGCGCCGTAGTTTAGTTCTGCGAAGTCGGCTTGTGTCGCGGCTTTCGGGTTGAGGCTGAGCAAAGAGTTTGCGTAGTTGGACAGTTTGAGAGCAGCAGATTCTTGCGTCGGCACTTGCGGGCGAGTGCCCGGGGCATCCTGGCTGACGAAGGTGCCAATTCCATCGACGGTCTTCAAATAGCCCTGGCTAAGCAGCTCTTCGTAGCTTTTTAAAACCGTTGCACGCGAAATGTGAAGGTGGTCTGCAAGCTCGCGCGTGGAGGGCATCATCTGCCCAGGCATGAGCTTAAGTTGAGATATCGATTCTTTGAGACGATCAGACAGTTGCTTGTACAAAGCGACTTCTGATTTCTCGTCAAGTGTGAATGGGAGGTCCATGTTCTTATTTTGATAACTCTACTAACTCGCAATAACGGAGTTATTGTAAGAACAGAAAAGATTAAATGCAGCTCACGTGAGTCGCGCTATTTAGTCCATAGTACGAAAGAGATGGTGATTTCCCCACTATGAAACCTGAAAGAGCCTGATATTGCTGGCTCTTGGACTAGAAACCGAATATGAGCATTTTCTAGTCTTGGGCATTGTTTCTTTCCGTCTCTTCCAAGGTATCAATCGAGCCAAAGGCTAAGTATTCGTACCGTCAAAAGCTGAACTTCAGGCACTCCAGTGCTTC
>CAYZJR010000054.1:6945-20685 GCA_964478655.1 uncultured Candidatus Obscuribacterales bacterium | reverse complement strand
TAGCCGGCACGGTGTTGATACACCGTGCCGTTTCTTTGGATCGAGCAACTTTCGCAGAAGAAACTTCCAAAAATGCCTACGAAAAGAAAGGCGCCCTAACATGAACACTATGTCGTCCGAAACTCGCCGAGCTGCTGCAATTCACGTCGGCTCCGTTGCCGCGCTGAATACGCTTTTGTGCGGCGACGATGTTCCTCTTGTCGTTGCGACCGTGGTACCTGGTCCGCGCGCGCGTGGCTATGCTCGCTTCAACGAGCCCGCCAATCGCCTGCTCACGACCGCGGAGCTGCGGCATCGCATCCTCATCTCGCTTGCCGGCGAACTCGCAGTCAGCGAGCTGACGCGCACTGCAGATGGTGTCACCAAGATTCAAACCGATCGCCTCGCGTGCTTCGAGCGCTCGGTGCGGCTGTGCATGAACTTCGTGGCACTGACCGAGCCGGCGCTCTCCGGTCAGGCGTTCACCGAGCGTGTGTTTGTCGTTCTGCTCGACATGGTCGAGGAAGCGCGACAGATCATCCACGCAAACGCACCCACGCTTCGCAAGGTTGCCGATGCGCTCCTGACGCAGGAGACCATCACGCAACGCGACCTCAACGCCCTGCTCATCTGACCGGCGAGCAGTCCTCATTCTTTGACTCGTGAACTCGAAAAAGGAGATTTTGTATGAACTCAACACCTGCTTCGCAGATTCCCAACTTTCGCTTTCGCACCGGCTTCGACCCGGCGATGACTTCGATGATGCCCTTCCGTCTGGCGGACGGACGCACTGTCACTCGGAAGTACCTCAGCCGTAATGGCGAGGTAGAGCACGGGGTCATCAATGGCGCTCAGCTTGTGCGCATCCCATCGCAGAGCGACTCCGGTGCCGAGGTGATGCTCTACATCGTTCTGCCCAACGAGGGCAAGGACGTCGAGCGCATCTTCGAGGGGCTCAACGAAGAGGCGCTTCGCGCCTGCTCGTTCGAGACCTCCGACGGTTACCTCGCGATCCCGGCATTTCGCTTCGAGCCCGAGCAGCCGGAGCAACCCAAGGCACTCCGCATCGGCTCAGTGATTCAGAAGGCGCACCTCGAGATCAACGAGGAGGGTGCCGAAGCTGCAGCCGTCACTGCCTTCGTGGCGCTGGAGCGCGTCGTCGTGCGGACTGTCGACATTCGCGTCGATCGACCGTTCGCGTTCGCGGTCGCCTGCGACGGCAGCATCGCTGTCGCCGGCGTGGTTCAGAATCCGAACGTCGACCGCTAATTCATCGAACCGTTCGTCACAAGACGTTGGCTGAGCCAACAAACTCGGGGGAGCCTGACCATCGAAAGCGCAAATTCGATGGCTGGCTCCCTTGAGTAAGTCGGTTTTTACTAAACCCATTTGCGCGGAGACTTAAAATCGTATGCAGACACCATTCACCACATCGGAGCTGCAAGGGCTTGCAGCAGTTTTGAACTTCGCAATCGAGCAAGGCGGCACCGCCACCTGCGCCGAGCTGAAGCTGCCCGACACGCCGGGCAACCGTGTGTTCGTGCAGGCTGTCGTCGGCGAGGACTTCGAGCTTCCCGAGCCGGTGCGCGGCAACTTCGTGTTGGCCGCCGACAGCATCGCCTCGTTCCTCAACGAGCGCGTCGCTGCCATGCTCGCAGGCGGAAGCCAGACGCAGCAACAGCCTCCGAGCACACCAATGCTCGAAGTGCTCGCACTGGTTCGACGCCAGGTCGAGACCTTCACCGAAAACGAAGGCTGGGCGCGCGTCGCCGGCTCCTACGAGAAGACGGTCATCGACCGTGCCGCCGAACAGCTCACCGCCGAGTACCGCGGCACCTGGCGCGTGCACGCGTTCAGAAGCGATTCGAAGGAGTGGACTTTCAACTTCAGTCGCTCGTGATGCGCTGAGCCCTGTGCTTTGCGCTTCGGCGCATTGCCGGTCAATGCTGCCGCCGAGGGGGAAACCTCTCGGTTTGGCAGCATTTGACTTTTCGGTGGGATTACTAGTCGCCGTAATACTATACGAATGCAAAGAAATGTCACAAAAGGGAGATTATTCAAAAGGCACTTGTGATGCCATATCGAACGACCTCCCGGCGAAATATATTTGAGCAGAATCAGCTAACGAACGCTGTCACCAAATGCGGTGCAAGAAATCCGCCAAGTCTTGCTTAGGCAATGTCAGTTTAGATCGGCTTCCCGTCGGGACCGAGCGTCACCGAAAACGGAATGTTAGGCAACCACCTGGAGATTTCCAAGCTGCCGTCCACTTGCGTGTTTCCGTTGGCGTCCGGCTGAATCGTGGCGTCCTTCAGGTCTGCTGTCACAGAGCTGACGGTTATCGTCACGCCTTTGACGTTGGTGAGTTCCAACACTGAGCCATTGGGCACGAGGTCGAATTCGACCTTCGACCCGCAAGTAAGTGTTTTGCCACCGTGACTGATGCTGGCACCGTTGGCGCAGTCGAGTGTAATGTGGTCGCCTTTGCGAGAGATGGACGTGGGCGACGCGAACGCCAAAAGATTGGCAATCTTGTCACCGGCGTTCTTTCGGAAGTCGGCGAACGTCACGGTCTTTCCATCGGGAACAGCCTTGGTCGCTTTGTCGTACAGAGAATCGTTTTGATTCGGCGATCCAGGCTGCCCGGAAGAGCTGCTTGATTGCGCCTGAGGCGAGTTTTTTGAACTCATAACTTGTGTTCCAAAACAGTTTGACCACGTGTGTGGGTTCGCAAGCACGAATGCGAGCGAGAGAAGGGAGAACAGGACGCTTTTGAGCGAATGTTTCATAGCGCCCTCCTTCAAAACGGCTAGACACGCACACACAGACACGCACCAATGTGCTTGCCTGTCGTGTGTAGCAGTAGAAAGAGCTTCCTGTTGGGGAATTTCAGGTACTCAATTTTGAGAACGAAAAGGAACATCTAAAGCTATCCAGGGCCTGGGGCTCGTTCAATCTTGACAGCTCTGCGCGTCGTTAATTCTGCCAAAGCTGCGCTAGGTATTTCTGGTCTTCGGCTCAAAGCAAACGCCGGAGAGCCTTGTGAAGAGAGCATCTCCGGGCGTTGCTTCGATTTACATCAACGACTCCACGAAGCTCGCGAAGCTGTTACACCTCTTGGACTAACAGCCCTCGTGACCGCAGTGCTCGTAGTCCGGCTCGATCGGCATCTTCGAGAGAACCGGGGGCTTCGACAGGGGCTGAGGTTTGAAAAAGTCCGGAGGAATCACTTCCTTCACGTCGTCCTTCTGCTCAAACGTCTTCTCGCTGGTGATTTTGTTCCACGACTCTTTCACCTCCTCCTTCTCGAGAGTGCCATCCTCTCGGAAGTATCGGTAAGTGCCAGCTGCGTAGTTGCCCGGTGCCGGCTCCTTCACCATCTTCGGGGTCTTTCCGTCCGGGTAGAACGTGATGCGTCGTGCCACGTCACCGTTTGGCTTGAACTCCTCAACCTCGGTCAAGACCGGCTTTTCCATGTCCAGCCAGTTTTTGTCCTTGATTTCTCCGCTCCATTTTTGAGCGAAGAGTTTGTTGCCGTTGGTGTCGTATACGGTGACTTCCCAGCCGCTTCCGCTGAACCTGCGCTTCTGCACAATGGTTCCGCGCTTAAGATAGGAAACCGTGATGTCGTACGAAGTGTATTCGATCTCCATGGACACGGAGCCATCTGCTGCGAAGATGTGGCGCTTCACGGCTGAGTACGGCGAGTCCGGGGTAGTCGTCGTCATGACTCTCGTCAAGCCGTCTTCCTTGAACTCCGTAACCGTAGTGACACCGGCCACGTCTTTGTGCATCAGCTTTGCGAGCGTGCCGTCGAGCCTAAACTCTTTGTCTTGCTTGAGTTTTCCCTTCTCGACCAACCGGCGATGCACCAGCGTTTTGCCGTCTTTCTGAAACTGGTTGAGCTCGTAGCGCTCCTTGCCGATCAGAGTCGCGGTGCGCTCAGTCGTCAGGCCGTCGCGATAGAGAGTTCGATCGTAGACAACCGTCTTGCCATCCACGTCGTAGAGGGTGGTCGCTCGCAGTGCTCGATTTCCCTTCTTGTCGGCGGGATAGTGCTCGATGCGCTCCCTCAGCGTTCCATCGCCTCGGTAATGAAGCATTGCAGTGTTACCGTTGACATACTCGATGCGGGTTTCCTTGACGGTCTTGCCGTCCGAGCCGTATGTGACGAACCGTACCTCTTCGCCTGCCTTATGCGGTTTGAGAACCACTGCCGGCAAGCGATCGTGCGATTGCGTGTCAAACTTGGGGTCGGTCTCTCCGTCATTGCGAGAGCAACCAGCGGCGAGACCCAGAAGCAGAAAACACGCTACAGCACTTGCAGCTGTTTGCATTTTCATCAGAATCTCCTTTCGGAGTTAGTGTTGAGTGTCTGACACCGAGCCAATCTTGTTGGTCGACAAAGTCAGGTCGCAGATGCGCACTTCTCGGCTTGTGAGCCGGTTATGAAGTCGCATGTGGAGTCTGTCGCCTGTTTGCGTTGAGTGAAGACCAGGGTTGAGTGGTTCGGAAACGTAACTCAAGACTAAATCCAGCAGTACAAAGTTCTCAATACGAGCGCGAATCAGTGAACGTAACTTTAGGTAGAAAACGCGCGATCTTCGCAGTATTGATATTGCAAATAGACCTGAAAACAGTTTCTTGGATTAGAATGGATGCCCTGCCTGTGTTTGTTGCAAAGCGGCACGGCAACTTCATCACCGATGGGTGGTGAACACATTTCGTTTGTTTGAGCGAGCAAAGGATTTTTTAAATATGACATCTCTCAAAGGCAAGACCCTCTTTATTACTGGTGCTTCGCGCGGTATAGGAAAAGCCATTGCTATGCGTGCCGCCGCCGATGGTGCCAACGTCGTTATCGCTGCGAAAACAACCGAGGAAAATCCTAAGCTTCCGGGCACCATACATTCTGCCGCGAAAGACATTGAAAAGGCAGGCGGAAAGGCACTTGCTGTCGTTTGTGACATTCGCTCGGAAGAACAAGTCTCGAACGCCTTTCAGCAGGCAGTCTCCACATTTGGTGGCATTGACGTGTGCATCAACAACGCCAGCGCAATTCAGTTGACCGGCACACTGCAGACCGATATGAAGCGCTATGACTTGATGCACCAAGTGAACGGACGGGGCACGTTCATGGTTTCCAAATACGCGATTCCGCACCTTCAAAAAGCGCAAAATCCGCATATTTTGAACATCTCCCCGCCTCTAAATATGAGTGCCAAATGGTTTGGTCCTTGGTTGGCATATACAACGGCCAAATATGGCATGAGCATGTGCACTCTGGGAATGGCTGCCGAACTGAAAAAAGACGGAATTGCAGTCAATTCGCTCTGGCCGGAAACTGCAATTGCAACCGCTGCAATCAAGAATGTGGTCGGTGATGAGGAGATGCTCAAAGGCTGCCGAACGCCGGACATCATGGCGGAATCCGCCTATTGGATCATCACGCGGCCAGCGAAAGAAACGACGGGAAACTTCTTCATTGATGTGGATGTATTGAAGACTAAGGGTGAGACCGACTTTGGGAAGTATGCCGTCGAGCCCGGCCGTGAGCTTGTTCGCGATTTCTTTCTCGACTAGTTTTACAAGCACATTCGCAAGAGGAAAACTTATGCCAGATGAAACAGGTTTTGAGGTACAAGTAAAAGACGGCGTTGCTCACCTGAAGCTCAATCGTGCGGAAAAACGAAACGCGCTCGGCATGGGTTTCTGGATGGGTTTTCCTCAGACGATTAAAGAGCTTGATCGATCCGCTGACGTGCGCGTAGTCGTCATTACCTCAACCGGGCCCCATTTCTCGGCCGGAATCGATATTGCCCTGTTGCAAGACACGAATCTCCTGTCGAATCAAACAGCCCTCGACAGAGACAGTCTCCGCAGAACAGTGGAAATGTTGCAAGACTCAGTGACTTGTGTCGAAACTTGCAGAATGCCTGTGATCGCTGCAGTTCAGGGAGGTTGCATGGGCGCAGGTCTAGATCTTGTAGCAGCATGCGACTTTCGGTTTGGAACAGAAGACGCGTTCTTTTCAATCCAAGAGATAGCGATTGGACTCATGGCTGACTTGGGAACGCTCCAGCGCCTCCCAAAACTATTGCCCGAAGGGATGGTTCGAGAGATGGCGTATACGGCCAGTCAGTTGACTGCCAAGCGAGCCCTTGAACTTGGTTTTGTAAACGAAGTTTTTCGAACTCACGACGACATGGTAGATCACGCTCTTCAGTGTGCTCGCAGAATCGCCCACCATGCGCCTCTCGCCGTTTCGGCTTCGAAAGAAGCTATTACCTTTGCCCGCGACCATTCAGTGCCAGATGCGCTAAGAGCCTGCGCCGTACTTCAAGCCGCGATTTTCTCTCAAGAGGATGTGCTTGAGAGCCTGAAAGCGCGAAGCGAGAAGCGGACACCAGAGTTTTCTAACCTCAAACCCCTAAAAAATGGTGTCTGATAAGGCAAGGCGGCTTTGCAGCCTGAAGATCCTTGTCCTAGAATGAAAGTATGGCGTGAGAATGGTGTCGATCAGTCAAGTGCTCGATTCCGATTTAGATAGCGAAATTGCATAGCTTAGTCGACAGACAGGCGGGCTTAGCGGTAAACTGCATGATCGAAGTGTAGCTGCTTCCCGATTGGGAAAGTGTTTATGCAAGATGAATGGGAGCGCTTTAGGGCGCAGGCGGAAAAAGCTTTTAAAGACGGTAATTTCGGATATTCCGAGACGATGTGGCTGGCCGCTTTGCAGGAAGCCGAGATCTTCGGAAGCCAAGACCCAAGGCTTTCTCACACCCTGGAAGGGTTGGGTGAAGTCTATTTTGCACAGGCGAAGTACAGGCACGCAGAGCAACCCGCAAAGAGAGCTTTGGAGATCTACGAAGCAGTGCTCGGTCCTGATCATATTGACGTGGCTACAGCAGCTCAAAACCTTGCCATGATTTACCATTGGCAGCAGAAGTACGGTCAAGCAGAGCCTCTGTACAAGCGCGCTATGTCAATTAAGACGCGAAGGCTTGGACCCAACCATCCCGACTTGATACCGCTTCTTGAGGCATACGGAAACCTGCTGCAGACTACGCATCGCGAGGCGGAAGCATCTCACCTCAAAGTCTGCGCACAAGGCATCACCAGTGGACGTTGGACGAAAACGGGGCGTTGGAATGCCATACCGCCAATGAATCCACAGGCTGCTCAAGCCGGAGGGGGTCCTCAGCAAGCGACAGCAGTTGCCGCGCCCAAGGTGGAAGACAGCACAGTTCCAAGGGACTTGCTTGAAAAAGAGTTTGAACGTCTCAAGGCGATCGCTGAGTCTGCATTCAATGAAGGACGGCTCGAATCGAGCGAAGCCGAATGGAAGGCCGTGCTGAAAATCGCAGAGCGTTTGGGTGGGCAGGAGCCAAGACTGGCTCACTCTCTTGATAGTCTGGGCGAAGTGTTGTGCAGGCTTGAAAAATATTCGGAATGCGAATCTGTTTGGAAGCGATCGCTTCAAATCAAGGTCGACGTGTTGGGACCGTTTCACGCAGCTGTATCGCACAGTATGAACAATCTCGGGCGCCTTCACTACATGCAAGGGCACTATGCCGAGGCAGAAACTTTTGCGAAGCGTTGCATAGAGATTTATGAAAAGCTGCATGGGCCGGAACATCCAGACGTCGCATACGGATTGCATAACTTGGCCACCCTTTATCATGTGCAGGGGCGATATGCCAATGCGGAGCCGTTATACAAGCGCGGTTTGACCATTCGTCAAAGAACGTTGGGTGAGGAACACCCTGAGACGCGACGTATCAGAAAACACCTCGGTGACCTCCTGAAGACGACAGAACGCGACAGAGAAGCCAGTTCTGTGAGCAAGTCGGCAACCGGCATCATCACTGGAGAGTGGCGCGTTATGTCGGAGGAAATGCTCAAAGTGTATTCCGAACGCCTGTCGCCGAAGGATCCAAACGAATCCTGAGTGTTGCTGTGGCTGCTGTACTTGTTGTTCAGAAGAAGAAAAGTAATAACTTGCAACATTGGTGCCATCACCGGTGGTGAGTCGAATCAGCATCGATTTTGTGACGTCAAAAACCTGAAATTACCTGCCTAATAACCCTTTCTGTTTCGTCTGCTACCCTATATAGCCTTGCGATTCTTGCTGGGCTTTGGGTGGTTGTCAAAGACACGTGAGACGAAATCAAGAAAGGAACCCAATTCATGAAGCTACTCCGGTGCCTATCAATCCTTTTTTTTGCGGTATTTATCCTCTGCGGCTGCGACTCTATCGATCGCGTCGTGTGGTCTGGAGACGGTAAGCAAGCCGCTGTTCTATGCCGTGATGGGCTAAGACTTGCTGACGGTGATGGAGCGCTCTCTTCTCAGCAGATCGACCAAGTCAGAGCCGCACAATGGCTCCCTGACTCGCAAGCATTGGTATTCGTTACACGCAAGAAGAACTCCACATGGGCGGAAGTGAAGGCTGCACTCGATGCACAGGGCGTTTCTCAAGTGCAATCGACGGCGAAAGTAGTAAAGCAGGAGCTTCTGAACTACTCAGGAGATTGGGATAAATTCTGGGATAACACACCAAGCCTTCATACGCTGCCGCATGTTCCGGAATCGTTGATACTGCTCAAGGACAAAGATGCAGACGCACTTAGAAAGAAACTAAAAGATCATTGGAAGGACATTGAAAACCTTTCTGTCGATGTCAGCACGCTTTCCACAGCCCCGGTTTCCGGTTCTGCCGTTGGAGCAAGACGCACGCTTCTTCACGACTTGCGCGATATCGTGGAGCTTAGAGTGGCTCCCAATGGCAGGTCTGTGATCGCCGTTGTGGCCTCTGAAAGTAAGGACTATGAACTATGGGTGGTGTCAATGGCCGATGGCACAAAGGTCGCCGTTGTTGCTGGTTGTGGCCGATTTCCTGATTGGGAGCGAGACTCACGCACAATTGTCTGCACAAGAGGAAGCGCGCCGGTTGCCGGATCTAAATCAAGAATGGGTGCTCTGGTTAGAAGAAAAATTTGGGGCGACGACGGACAACCAGCCAAGAACGCTGATGAGGAGTTGCTTGCGAATATTAGCTTTAACACCGAGGGGCGAGTCCGCTGTGCAAAAGATGGCACTATCTTTTTTACAAGCAAGAATGATCGACTACCTAGCACACCAAAAGATGATCCGCAAATTGAGGAGCTTTACGCGCTGCATCCAGGGCGGTACATCGTAGATCGAGTTGCTACCTACACCGCGTCACGCATGATTGGAGACGCCGCGCAGTACTTCGAAGTCAACCCAAATGGCACGCAGGTAGTTATTCCAGGCGGACGAAATACGATATTGAATCTTGCCGATGGTTCGGTGACCAATCTTGATTCACTTGGTTTCGCGCCGCGAGCAGCCGGAATGTTCTTCCAGCCGCATTGGCGAAACGATGATGAACTCTGCTTTCCTGGTTCTTCGATGACGGGTGAAAGCCAGCACAAGGTTGACGTTATGATTTGGTCGAATAAAAAGCAAGATGCCACTGCACTTAGTGCCAAGTGGCCTGATGCGGCATTAAAGGGCTGGATAGAATAATGGCTGAACCAGACAAAGAAAAGAAAAAGTTCTGGACCTGGGAACGCACAATCGAGATAACAAAAATTGTTGCTACGCTCTATGCCGCTTGTTTGGGAACTTTCGTAACTATGCAGTTCAACGAACGGCAACACGAGTTGGCTCGTATCGAAGCGATTGCAAAAATGCTGCCGAATTTGGCCGAGAAGGTTGCTGCTCCTGCCCCCATGCATTCGAGTTCTGCACCTGATACGCGTGGCGATTCTCAGAACGACGATGCGAAAGAAGACAAAGACTCATCGGATGGGAAGAGTTTGAGCGGCGCGGCACCGACCAATGGTTCGAACGCAGACGGTGGGGATGACAGGAAGCTGCAAGATTCTGAGGCGAAGTTAAAAGACAGAATGGTACGTGATGGAGCCATCTGGGCCATTTTTCGAACAGCGCAGAATAAAAATATGTTGCGCGACTTGGCTGCTCTTTTCCCTGACGATATCTATCGTGTTGTCAGTTCAATCGCTGCTTCCGGAGGACTTGAACACGACCAAGACGAGTTGACGGCTCTTCAGATTGCATCCGAAAAAATCGCGAATCGGTGCATGGACCAAAAGAAGACGGCGCTAGCAACTCGTCTCTACAACCAGGCAATCAGGTTGAAACAGCATATGCAGGGCGACGAGAATCCGCTCTATATTATCGACTTGGGTGATCCGTACTTGGATCAAGGAATTGAGAAGGACTCCGATGCTAACTTGATGCACGCCCTCAATCACCTTGGTGATTTACACCGTGCCGATAGTGACACGAGCAAGAAAGTGAACACTGGGCATTGGCAGTCAAAGCAGCTCTACAAGAGGGTCCGTGAGATCGGTAGAGGAAGCGACATTGCCGAAGAGAAGCTGCAAGTTGTTTCCGCTGACCTTGGATTGGCGCATCTGTATGAGAAAGAACACCGCTACCATGCCGCTGAAAGCTATCTCGAAGAGGCACTCGATTTGCAGATGACTGCGCTGGGGGAAAAGGACGAGAAGACTGTGACCACGCAAAAGGAGCTTGCGCGTGTTCGAGAATTGGCCAAAAAGTTTCCTGCAGGGCACGTCACCGAGCTGGAAGGTGGGATGGAAGAAAATCCACGCAGTAACAACAATGCAGTAACCAAACAATAGTTGCCGGACAGCGGTGCAGCCGGGATAAGGCGGTCCGTAATAACCGCTTTCAATCACGGATGACACTGGGGTTTTCACGAAGCAGTCGTTGGTTTACACGAATGTCCTGAGATAAACACATACATATCCTAATCTTGGTGTTGTCTTTAACTCGTCGTGATTGTTTGTGGAACGACTCTTTGAGCCGGGTAAGTATCAACCGCAAGATCTTTGCGGAAGGTCTGACGCCTCGTTCTTTACTCCAGCTGCATGGAACGCCGGCGGTGAAAGTCGAGGGCAATTTGCTTTTCACGAACAGAGAGATGGGCACCGCGAGGGTGATACACAACAAGATGTACTCAAAAAGCCATCTCCCGATTCCATCACGGCCTTTCAACAAAAGACCGGAGTCGATGTCACAGAAAAGGACGGCAAGTATGAGTACAGACTCTCCGGCAACTCGAAAGGCGATGTACTTTTCACTACCGAAGCATCCGACAAAGGACTTGATGCCGGCGGAAAGAAGCTGAAGGAGCTTGTCGAGGAGAAAGTTAAATCAATCAAGAATGAGTATCGTGTTACGTTTGCGCGAGAAGGCGATGATGTAGTCAAACAGTGGGTTCGCAAAGACGACTGCTCCTACGCGCAGGGCAAAATGATAAAAGCGCGCGATCCGATGTTGAAAGAACTGGTCGGCGTCGAAGCTGCTCTAGAGCGTAGTCAGCCCAGCAATGTTACTCCGGATGGGAAGGGAGCTAAGATTCACTTCTTGACGGAAAAGAAAAGTGACGATGCGCAAGCTGCATATCACGTCCGTGACGGTGGAAGTTCTCAAATCTATTTCGACCCCGGAATGACGGAGCAGAAGCCGATTTTGGAGACGGACAGTGAGGCGTTGAAGCGCAACATTCAATACAGCATCGAGGCAATCACAGTGCATGAATTCGCTCATGCCGGGCAGCGCAACATGGATTGGTCGGTTCCTGTCAAGGAAGAAAAATTCGCACGCGAGACGGGGTGGGCTTCTTATGAAGATCCAAAGACGCACGAACGCGAGTTTTTAATCAGAGGCAAGAATGGCGAGTTCTATAAGCGTGGACAAGATCATTGCACGGAAGGAGCTGTCTGGGCACTTGCCGACTCGTCAGGGCAACTGCTTGGACCTGACAAGAAAGTTGCTGCGACGTTTAAAGACGCCAAGACGTTTTCTGCTGACGAAGTTAAGCAGAATGCAGTCGTTAAACCACCAACAGACTATTTTGCGAATCCTTTGGAAATGTACGCCGAAGGCATAATGATGTTTCGGTTAGGGCAGAGCCAAAGGGAAGCATTGCTCAAGCAAAGTCCTGAAATGTACAAGTCCGTGAAGAGTTTTGATCAAGACGAAGTCAACAAAATTTATGGTGTCGTCAATGGTGCAGCGAAGTACATCAGAAGTCCGAAGGGTCTTTTGGTTCACAATACCGAGTCAAACAGAAAGCAGGTTGCGGATTTTGAAGCCTCCAACCTGCCTTAAGTGTCGTTCGTTTTGTGAATATGTGATACCTTGGTTAGCTTAGGCGCTCCATCGCCTCTTCGGCATTGAATGCTTTCGAGACGCTGTAACGGCGGGTAGTTTCGATTGTTCTGTGTCCGCCAATCTGTGCCACGAGCAGAAGATCGTTTCCGTTTTTCACCAGGTTTGTCAGGCAAGTGTCTCTGAGCACTTGAGCGGAAAGATCCAGGCGAGCGACATGTCCTATCTTTCTGACGATAAGGTCGATGCCGACTGTGGAAATGCGCTGTCCTTGCGGGTTTAGGAACAGTGCCGTCTCGGTGTTTCCGAAGCGCTTCGAGCGATCGATGAGCCACTGCACTAGCGCTCGGCGAGCGGTTGCATTGAGTGGTATGGTGCGACCGTCCTTGACGACGATTTTGCCAGTATGCGCGCTTACGTAAACATCATCAACGTTTAGTGCGGCACATTCGCCAAGTTTGATTCCGGTGTATAGAAGAAGAAGGGCTAGAGCTCTGTCTTTTGACGACTTGCATTGGTTGGCGGCTTTGACGAACTGTTCTTGCTCTTGTGCAGTCAATGCGCGTGGTGCCAGCTTTGGCCACGTTTCTCGGTTTACCTTAGGGACTTCAATAGAGAGGAATCCAAGCATATGTTCGATGGCGGTAAGGCTGTTATTTACTGAGTTTGGACTGGATTGAAGATCGCCTTTAAGGTATGTTCTGTATCCGTCGACGATATCTCGCCAAGTATCGCTGTCTTTGTCATCGAGGCTGGGCTGAGCTTCTTGCTGCATGAGATACTCGAAGAATTTTTTGTTTCGTGACAAATAAGCTCTTTGAGTGTGCGCAGAAAATGATTGCGAGCCAAGCCAGCTTTCGTAGTCTGCAATTGCTTTTGCATAATCTTCGGGAAGTCGAATCATTGTAAATCGCATAATCAATATTTCCGCATTGGGTGGGTTAAAGACCGCTGGGATAGCTCCCATTCATGCAGCCCACTCTAGGGTGGATTTGTGAGCAATTTGTACCCGCAGAGGCAATCTATGGGAATCTTCCCATACCCCAAAATCATTCTGCGAATTTTGAGTCGTTCTGAATCAATATACGAAGATTCGCTTCAGGTGCGGATTGATCGACGTCGTGGCTCTTCGGGGGAAAGATCTTCAGGCGTTCCAACAAATCGTTCCTCAGCGCCGTCGCGTTCTACGTGTTCTAGCTCGCCTAATTTGTTCTATATCTCAACTGTTCCTCCCACCATCGATTCTGGCAAGATTTAGAAGCCTCGCCAGTGGCTGAAGTCAGGGTTAGCGCAAGCGGTGATAAGGCAAAGGCTTGCGGAGATTACTAGTTACTTCTAAATCAAGAGGAGTTCTTCACGTCTTTGGTGGTTACTGGAGCTCTTATTAGCTTGGGTTAAGAATCCTTTGTTTGTTAGAGTGGGTTTATCTCTATATCTCCGAACCTCTAGCAGGATTCAAGCTTCACCAGAACGAAAACCATTCGCCACCGCAAGATCTTCCGCGCAATCAGTGCGTCGGGATCTCACTCGGATGAGAATCGGCTCTGGAAGCAAGTGTTCTGTTAGAGG
>CAYZJR010000054.1:0-6845 GCA_964478655.1 uncultured Candidatus Obscuribacterales bacterium | reverse complement strand
GAGGGTCGTTCTCGAAACCACGCAACGAAAGCACAGTCAAACACACCATGAGCATCGAAACCTTCTCCCTCAAGTTCCTCGACGTCATCACCACGTCCAACCCCAACATCGCCAACGGCTCGAAGGAGACCAACGGTCGCTTCGACGACGAGTTCAAGGTCCTCGTCGGTTACGACCAGCCCGTCACCGGTCGTGATGCAGCCAACGACGAGTCGCGCGTCAACGCGAAGTACGTGGTCATCCAGGCGGGTATGGCTGGCCAGGTGCATGCTTACGGAGGTCCCGATGACACCTGGTTCGAGGTCGTCGCCATCCGTCTGAACGACGACGGCACGTTCAACCCGAAGGGCGAGCGCATCTCCATCCGCTCCGGCGGCTACGGCGCCAGCATCTACGCGGTCGAAAAGATCGGCGTCATGACGCTGGTTCCCTCGAACTAGCAAGAGTTCAGTTTCGGTCAAAGAGCAAGTTTGCCGGCAGCAATGTCGGCAAGTTTTTTGTAAGCGCTTAGCTGGAGCCGTCGGGGCTCTCGCGGCGCAGTTCTGTTAACTGCGGTTCTTACCGCAAAAAACCAAGAGGACATTTACCATGATCTTTAGCACAGAATTTTGGCCCATCGCGTTGCTGTGGGCGTTTATCGCGGCCGCGATGGCCGGCGCAATCGCATTCCTGGGTGGCAGTCGCGAAGTGAGTCGCGGCAAGTCGGTCACCGCCAGCAGTTCGGCAACCGCCGCGGGCATCGTCACGTTCTTCGTGTCGCTGCTGCTCGTGCGTCTCATCATGTACTACTTCCTGCCCTCCTTCCAGGGCAGCTTCGGCGGCTACTGGCCGATGCTCTTCGCTTCCGTGCTGCCGGCGACCATCATCGGTACGCTGTTCAGTGGCGGGGCGAAGCGGTCCATCGGCTACTCCGTGCTTGCGATTCTGGTGCTCTTCGTGGTGCCGATCGTGCAGTACGGTGCCAACGCCTGGGGACCGGGCAACGCGAAGCGTCACGCTGACCTGCCCAAGATCACCATCGCCGGCCCGGACGAGCAGATTCCTCCGACGGACCCGGATCGCATGGTGAAGGTGACGAAGAACATCGCCATCTTCAAGGGGCAGACGGCGCTCTCGACGGAGACCGGCATCGCCAGCCGCTACGGCATCAACCAGGACACGTATACCCTGCAGTACGTCAACGGGCATCGCTACTGGCTCGCACCGCTGCATCCGCTCAACAGCGGTGACACGTTCTGGACGCCGCTGTTCGGTGGACGTGCGACGAGCCCCGGCTACGTCGTGGTCGACGCCGAGAACCCGAACAAGGACGCCTGGCTGGTCACGCACTACAAGGACAAGGAAGGCAAGGACGTCAACATCGAGATCAGCGTTTTCGTCGACCAGTCCTGGTCGATGAACCTGGAGCGCTTCGTGTACCTCGCGGGCTACGACCACGGCATGCTGGAAGAGCCCATCTTCGAGGTGAACGACAACTGGGAGCCGTACTACACGATCAGCTACGTGAAGCGTCCGTTCGGTGGCATCGCCGGTCGCAGCCCGGAGAAGGTCATCGTCGTCAACGTAGCGAAGGCTGAACCCGTCATCGAAGACTTCGACCTCGACAAGAAGCCGGAGTGGGTCGACCGCGTCATCGCCGACGACCTGGTTCAGGAGTGGGCGAACGACTGGGGCATGTACGGCGGTGAGTACGCTCGCAAGAACTTCTGGAGCGTCGCGTTCGGCATCAACAAGACCGGCACGATGGAGTCGGCCGACCAGGAGCTGAACTACACGAAGGACCATCACAACGTTTGGGTCGTTCCGATGACCTCGACCAACCCGAACGATCACACCGTGCTCGGTGTGCTCGTCTTCGAGACCGGCAAGAACGAAGGCAAGTACTACCCCGGCATCAAGGGGTTCAACGAGCCGTCCAGCGTCGAAGAGACGATGGTCAATGCGCGCGATAACATCAAGCACTACCCGGTCGAGAAGGTGCAGTTGTTCAACATCTACGGCGAGCACACCTGGGTTGCCATCTACGCGGCTCCTCAGAGCATCGGCAAGTCGTTCGGTGGTATCGGCATTCTGCACGCTCACTCGCAGGACGCGGCGGACGTCATCTACGCCACGGACATGGGCACGGCGCTTCGGCTGTATGCAACCCAGCTCGCTCGCAAGGGGCAGGGCAACAGCAGCATCTCGCAGACCGCCAACCAGAGCAAGGAGATCACGGCACGCATCAAGCGCATTGCCGAGCTCCCGTCGACCTCCCTCGGCGGAACGGCAACGTACCAGTTCGTGATCGACGGTGACGATCACACCTTCGTCGTCAGCAAGGATACGTACCTGCGTATCGCGTTGGTGAAGGAAGGTGACGAGGTCACATTCACCTACCTCGAGACCAACAGTCCCGAGACTGCGGTCAACACCCTCAAGTGCAAGTTCCTGGACTCCAAGACCCAGGCGCCGGCACCTCAGGTGGAGAAGCAGTAACCGGTCAAGCGAAGGGGAGAGGTGACCCCTAAGTGTTGATCGTGACTGGAGCGAGACGAGGTCCTTCGGGGCACTGTCTCGTTCCGGGGTGGAAGCGGGCATTCCGTCAGGGTTAAAACCCTGATGGTTTGTCCGTTTTCCATTTTTTTGCCTTTGGTACTAAAGCATATAATAACAATTGGAACAAAAGCAAGATGGCTGGAAGTGGCTGAGTGCCTGCCTTCCAGCCATCCGCCATTGTTATTGCCGACTCTCGTCAGTCAATCAGTCTTCGACCAGAAGCGGATTGAGCATGACGGTGTAGTCGCCCGTGAAGTTGCCGATCGCCAGCACGCGTCCCTTGTGCCACATCTCGAATGCGAAGCCGGGTGGAACCGCCTTCAATTCGAAGCAGATGTTGGCAGATTCAGCCCAGTTGAAGCCGTATCGCGTCTCCTTCATCGATTCGCGGGCGCGGGCGTGTGCACGGGCGATGCCGAGCACGTCGATGGGCACCTTGCGCGTTTCGATGCGGTTGATGAGGTACCAGAACCAATACTGGTTGCGGCACTTCTCCTTGATCAACTCGATGGCTTCCGGGGTAAACAGCGTGGCGAGCACCTCGGCGCTGTCCTTGGGCTTTTTACCCGACACCATTTCAGCCACCGCCGACAGTGCCTCTGCCTCCTTGAGCACGGTCTCCGCCTTCACGCAGAAGTGGAGCTGGTCTTCATGAGCCTTGAGTTTCTCTTCGGCGACGCGCTTGATGGCGTCGATGATTTTCTTTTCCGCTCCGAACACCCGTGGATTGTAAGCCGGTGTGGGCGATTGAGTGGTACCTGACATAGACTTTTCTCCTGTGCTTTTGTTTTGCGTTTGAGAAATAGGCGCGCTAGGCTGCTCTTCGGCAGTTGCCAGCGCTAGTTCGACACCCGCCTTGAGCCGGCGAGCGCCAAGATACGAAGCGGCCAGTGGGTGTTTTGTTCGCGATTCCAAAACCACACCCTTGCCACCTTGAGAATGAACGAAAAGACCGTTGCGAAGTCCCATGGCGACGTGCGTCACGCGCACGGATTCGCCACGCTTTTCGCCGAAAAACAGCAAATCGCCTGGTCCGAAGATGGCCTTTCGAAGCGGCTTTCCCGCCTCTACTTCTTCGAACCGCTTGTCGTTGATCTGCAGCCGCGCATCACGCAAGAGCTGGACGCCGGCCATCCTGTAAGACAACTGCATCAATCCTGAGCAGTCGATGCCGAAGGAGCTGCAACCACCCCAGAGATATGGTGTGCCGACCAGTTTTCGAGCCTGCCGTGAAGCAGTGCGGATGATATCGCGGAAGGTGGCACTGTCCAGTGTCCCCGTTTTCATTGAAACCGGGTCGCTAAGCTCGCTTCGCGCAATGAAACCAGTGCCACCGTCCGGCAATGTGACCGAGACGAAACTACGCTCATTCTCGATGGTTTCGCCTTGCTGATTTGTGCGAACGATTGTGCCGACAGTCAACTTAGTGATCAAATCCGACTGCACGTCAGCGGCGGAAAACACTGGTGCGAACAACGCCGTGACCTGCATGAGGACTTGCTTGTCCGCCGAATTGGAAATTGCACTCAGTGCATCGCGACGCACGCGCCCGCGGTAAGAGTCTGCGGTTTCGACAACCAAGTAGTCGCCGTCATCGCGCAAAACCGTAACGGTGTCTCCTGAAAGAGCCTGACTCACGACCTCGGAAGTCGAGTCTAAGGCATACAGGTTACACACGTTGCGGTTCACAACCTGTGTGTTCATACATTCAATCCAAGTCAAAGGTTGCGCAAACGCTCGCGATTGTTCCAATCACATCAGCGCCAACAAACATCGCCTCGACGTTTGACGAGAAGAAGTTTTGAAAGCTGAAAGGAGGAGTTTCTTGAGAGCGTTTTGCGTTGAATTCTTTGAGAAAGAAAATAGATGCCCAATACTACGAGATCTCGGTGGTCCGAACCCTCAAATTCGGCGCCAATCAGCTGAAACGTTGCTCAGATCAAGAAGAAAAGCCTAGCTCAGTCGGGCTAGCCAAGTGGATTGTTGTCGCCCCAAACGTTGGTCTGAGACCGCCAGCGGGAATGTTAGAGTTGGAGGAGTCCCATATCGATCGCCAGCAACCAGTCTCGGGCAACGCGACATTTTCCCAGCGCTATGAAATCTTGCAAGAGATAGGCGCAGGTGGAATGGGTTTGGTTTTCCTCGGCCGCGACAAGGTATTGAATCGCGAAGTAGCAATCAAGCGCCTCAAACTCTCTACTGCCACAGAACAAATGTGGCTGCGATTTCAACAAGAAGCAATGGCTTGTGCAGCCCTTAGGCATCCAAACATCGTTTCGATTTTTGATTACGGTTCCGATGAACAATATGTTCCTTACATCGTTCTGGACTATCTAGGCGGGCTCACACTGCGCCAATATCTCGATCAAAAAACAGTCCTCAGTTGCACTGAAACTTTCAATCTAGTTTTGCCATTGCTGGATGGGCTGGAACATGCCCACAACAACGGCGTTGTGCATAGAGACTTGAAACCAGCCAATATTTTTTTGCAGCGAGTGGAGGGTTCCGATCGGTTTATCGTAAAAATCATGGATTTCGGAATCGCAAAAGTGATTTCGGATCGAGAAAGCGGATTTGAAACTAAGACCGGAGAGGTGTTTGGCAGTCCGTTTTATATCAGCCCGGAGCAACTCACTGGTGACGAAGTCGATCGACGATGCGATCTCTATGCCCTGGGTTGTGTGATCTTTGAAATGCTCTGCGGCAAGCCACCTTTTATGGGCAGCAACACCCTTGCTACGTTCATGATGCATAAGTCCGACGCTGTTCCATCTCTTCGGCAGAGACTGCAAGGACAACCTTTTTGCGACGCCGTTGATCCTATCGTAACTCGGCTTCTGCAGAAGGATGTATCTAGGCGCTATCAGAGCGTCGCACAGGTGCGCGCCGATGTTCTCGCTGCGCAAGAAGGATGGTCTAACGATCCTCAGCGTCTACGCAAAAGACAGGCGCAGACACCTGTTGCTACGAGTGTTGACAACATTTATGCAAGCAAATTGAACGAAAAGTCCGATCGCAGTGGAACGTTTTCGATTGAAGGCAAAAACAAACTGGCTGTGGCCGCGGCTGCATTGGCTGCGGCTCTTGTTGGAACTGTTTTGTTCGTGGCCTTGCAAGAACGTTCGACAAGCCCGGCACCGCCGGTAGCACCAAGGCCTAGCAAGCGAGTCGATCTTGGACTTGATCACAAATTGGAACGGTTGCCTCTAAGCCAGCTTTCCCGGTTCTCTGTGAGAAACTCCAATGGTGTTATTCTCAATTTGAGCGAATTTTCTAACTTCAATGAAATTTCAAAGGCGATCGCCGGCCGTCTCGATACTTACTGCATCATGCTGCAGGACATGCCGGCAGGTAAAGGGTCGTTTGCGAACTTGCGCCATCTGCCCAGACTGCGTGAGCTAAAGTTGATCGATCTATTCGACCTTGATGCTGCAATGATGAAAGACATTACGGCAATTCAAACGCTTAAGCGGTTTGAAATCAGCTCCACCGTAAAACCGCTGCCTGAGGATATTTTCAAATCGCTTAAGTTGAGCAAAGTTTCATCGATGTTGATTGGGGCGGATTTGACTGAGCCGCAATTGCGTGATCTCGCGTCGCACACGTCTTTGGAGGTTTTGAATTTCAATCGCTGCCGGTTGGATGAAAGCAAGTTGTCATTGCTCAAACCACTGAAGGCGTTGACTTACTTGAGAATGGAAGGTTGTGGGCTTGAAGGGCATGAGCTCGCCGTTCTCAGTGAGTTGCCGAAACTGAAGGAGCTCTACCTCAACTCGAACCCGCTTTCGGCGCGCTCATTTCGAAAGTTGTCTCCTCTTTTGCGAATCAAAGAAGTGGAGGCTGACACATCTTTTGTCGGCGACGCGGAGATGTTGGAGTTCTGCAGAGTGTTTGCCAACGTAGAAAAAATTGATATTGCGCGCACACGCGTTACCGATGTCGGTGTTAGGGCCCTGAGCAAACTCAGGAACTTGCAGCATGTTGATTTGACTGAAGACAAAATTTCCGATGATTCACTTCGTTACCTGGCGCAGGCACCCAATCTCAGGAAAGTCTGCGTTCCGGGATCTGCTGTCACCGCAGACGGTATCATTGAACTGATGCGCAGGCATCCTGGTGTGACTATCGAATACACACCTGATGAGGATGGTGTCGAAACCGTCAGGCTTAAGCAAGTCGCTGAGGAAACCAAAAGCGAATTGGTAGCCGACAAAGGTGGTCTCAACAGTATCGATGCTCTGGGTGCGGTTACGGACGGGCTGGGACGGTGAAAGCCGCATGGGGATTTGGTTTGCTGCAGCTGTTTC
>CAYZJR010000053.1:0-45702 GCA_964478655.1 uncultured Candidatus Obscuribacterales bacterium | reverse complement strand
CCCACACTTCCATTTCGCCCATGCGCTGTCCGCCGTGGTTGGCTTTTCCGCCGACCGGCTGTTGCGTGACTGCTGCGTATGGTCCACCCAAACCAGAACGGGCGTTGATTTTGTGAAGAACCAACTGATTCAGTTTGAGCATGTACTGACGACCGACAAGCACAGGGCGATCGAATGCTTCGCCAGTTTTGCCATCGGTGAGTTTAACTTTTCCGTTTTCGCCGAGCCACTCGAAACCAGGCTGTTTGCGCACTTCTCTCAGTGCTTCGTTGACCAGGTTGAACGATGCATCTTTGGCGAGCGATTCGTCGAATTGGTGAATTCTGTAATAGCGATTGAGAACGCTGGCATAGAATCCCAATTGTGTGTCGAATACTTGACCAACGTTCATACGGCTTGGTACGCCGAGAGCGTTGAGGCAGAGATCGACTGGAGTTCCGTCCGGGAGATAAGGCATGTCGCAATCAGGAACGATGATCGAAACGATACCCTTGTTGCCGTGACGTCCGGCGAGTTTGTCGCCGACTTCGACCGGGCACAAGCGAGCGATCAATACTTCGATTTCGCAGATGATGCCGGCTTTCAATTCAGGTGTTGTTTCCGGTGTGAAGATGCGGATGTCGATGACGCGACCACCGGAGCCGTGCGGTACACGCAAGCTGGTGTCTGCCATTTCTTCTGCAACTTTTCCGAACACTGCTTGAAGGAGTTCTTCTTCAGCGGACAATGCGCGGGCTTCTTTCGGTGACAACTTGGAGACGAGGATGTCGCCTGGGTTCACGTAGCTGCCGATTTTGGCGATGCCGCGTTCGTCCAAGTGCTCGAGGTCTTTGCCGGAAACGTTGGGCAGCTCTGGTGTGAGAATTTCAGGACCGCGCAATGTTTGGTGAACGCCAATCGAGTGTTTTTCGATTTCGATGTGGGTCAGCTTGTTGTCTTTGACGAGACCTTCGCGCACCACAATCGCGTCTTCGAAGTTGTAGCCGTTCCATGGCATGAAGGCGATAAGGAGGTTACGACCAAGAGCTAATTCACCATTGTCGATACCAGGACCATCAGCGATGATCTGACCGGCTTCGACCTTTTGTCCGACTTTGACGGAAGGACGTTGGTCGAGAATTGTGTTCTGGTTTGTGCGGTCGAAACGAATGAGGTTGTAGTTTCTGGCTTCGCCGGAAGCTTGCGTGATGGTGATTTCGGTGCCGGAAACTTTGGTTACTGTGCCGGCGCGGCGGGCGACGACAGAGTGACCGGAAGAACGGGCAACGATTTTTTCCATGCCGGTGCCGACGCGCGGACGTTCCGGGCGAATGAGAGGCAAGGTTTGGCGCATCATGCCACCACCCATGAGGGCGCGGTTTGCGTCATCATGCTCGAGGAATGGAATGAGGCCGGAGCCGACGGAGATGAAACCTTGCGGTGCAATACCGATCATGTCTACATCTTCAGGGGCTACTTCGATGAAGCTTTCGCCGCGGCGTACTGCAACGAATGGTCCAACGATGGCGCCGTCGATGACTTTGGTGTCGGGTGGTGCAAGAGTGTATCTCTTGTCGTCGCCAGGAGCCAGGTATTGAACATCATCAGTGAGAATGCCGTTTTTGACTTTGCGATAAGGCACGGTCATGAAGCCGTCTTCATCGATGCGGCAGTAAGTGGCGAGGTACGAGACCATACCGCAGTTCTTACCTTCAGGAGATTCGACCAGGCACACGCGGCCGATTTGGCTGGGGTGCACGTCGCGCATTTCAACAGGCGCTGCGTTGGGGTCTATACCGCCAGGTCCGAACGATGTGATTCTTCTTCTGTGAGAAAGCTCGGAGAGCGGGTTTTGTTGATCGAGGTATTGAACGAGCGGGTTGCCTGAGAAGTACTTGGTGATTGCGTTCGAGAACGGACGCGTGTCGATCAAGTCGTTGGGGCTTCCGATTTCTTCTTCTTCATTGAGCTCCAATCTGGTGCGAACTGAACGAACCATTTGACCGAGAGCCGGGCGGCAAGCGCGAGTCATGGTTTCGCCGACGCCGCGGAGATGGCGGTTTTCCAAGCTGTCGACATTGTCCATGGTGCCCATATCGAGCGGCAAACCGAGAATGTACTCGATTGCTGCCAGAAGGTCGTTGGCTGTTAGCTGATGCGTGAACTCTTCCAAGCCGAGCTTAGCGTTGATGCGGCGGCGACCGAGTTTGCCGAGTGAATAGCGACGCTTGTCTGTGAGTTCTTTCAATGCTGCTGCGCCACCACCTGCGCCACCGCCACCGTCCGGCTTCCAAAGTCTGCCGACCATAGCGAGTGCTTCAGTGACTTTGACTGGTTTCCAGTCGATGCGGTTGCGTTGCAGCAAGCTGCCCAATCTCTTTTCGATTGTTTGATCGTCAACGCCCATGGCGGTGAGAAGTGTGGTTGCTGTTACCCAGCTTCTCTTGGGCAGTTTGACACGGCACTTGGCGCGGCTGGTTTTGCCGGTGGAAGGATCGAGTTCCAATTCGAACGTGATTGGTGCGCCCAACTCTGCAAGCATCAATGCTTTGAAGCTGGTCGGACCCGATGACGAGAAGTAGATGCCGGGGGCTCTGACTAGCTGACCGAGGACGACGCGCTCGGATCCGTTGATTACGAACGTTCCACGATCTGTAATGACCGGAACATCGCCCATATATGTAGTCGACTTTCTCAGTTCGCCAGTGTGTGTATCGCGCAACCAAACTTCCATGAGAAGTCTCTTTGCGTGAGTCATGTTGCTTCTGCGAGCTTGTTCTGCTGAATGAGGATAGCCGGAATCTTGAGCGTAGTCTTCAAATCTCCAATGAACTTTTCCATCTTGGCCGACAAACGAGAGTTCAAAACGTGGGCTGTATTCCGAAGAGATCGGCGAGATTTCCGCGAAGAGATTACCAATGGTCTCTTCAAGGAAACGACGGTATGAGCGTCGCGGGAATTCAGCTAAGTCTGGTGCTTGAAAATAAAACGTCATTTTGTAGCTCCCGCCGTTGAGCTGCCATCTGTCATTAGGGAACGCTTGTGGATTGCCAATGCTCTAGCCAGATCGTCTTGATACGCTTTCTTTGCCGGTGCCAATGCGCTCGCGATTCTGAATTCGGAAACTGCTTCGGTGATTTGACCCATCGCCATCAAGTTGACTGCGAGGCGGTGGTGCACTTCGGCGTTTTCAACGTTGGTTGCGACCATCTGACGAAGAATGGTGACGGCTGAAGCATAGTCTCTTTGAGCTTCAGCGTCGGTGACTCCAGCGAGGCTGTCGTTGATGTTGGCCGGAGCTTGAGCGCGCGGAGCTTGTTGTTGAGCGGCTTGTTGTTGCGCGGCTTGTTGTTGCGCGGCTTGTTGTTGCGCGGCTTGTTGTTGCATTGCTGCTTGTTGCATCGCTTGGTGCTGCATCATCGCTTGTTGTTGCATTGTTTGTTGCGGCATCGAAGCAACTTGCATGTTCTGCGCCGGAGCGCCTTCGAACATGTTCTTGCGATTGAGTGTCGAAGCGATGTCGTTGTTTTGGTTAGGTGTTGTTTGGAACACTTGTTGCGGTTGGCGCTGTTGTTGTTGCTGTTGGTTGAAACCGCCGAATTGTTGTTGCGGTGCAGCGTGTTTTTGTTCGGTGGAACCAGCATAAGATTGCATCTGCTTCATGCGGGCGGCAGCTTCTTTGTTGCGCTCTGGGTCGATTTGCACGCAAGTGAAGTAGGCTTGGTGAGCGCCTTTGTAGTCGCCCAAGCTTTCGAGGCACTCGCCGAACAAGAATTGGAAGCTGGTGTTTCTTGGTTCCATCATCACGGCTTGGGTGATTTCGGAGAGAGCTTCTTTCTTGAGACCTTGGCCGAACAAAGTTTCAGCAGCGAGTTTGTGCTTTTCTGCTTTTGCATGTTGGATTGCACGACCGAGGCTGGCGCGACCGGAGTCGAGACCAGGGTTTTTCGCATCGATCAGTTCGAGCTTCTTGTACTCGCCTTCCGCTCCACCAAAATCTCCGGTCAGTTGCAGAGCACCGGCGAGACCAAGGTGATTCTCAGGAAGAAGAGGATTGGCAGCGACTTGCTTGCGCCAGATTTCAACGAGTGCTTGACCGGCAGCTTGATCTTTAGAGTCGAGAATTACAGCCTTTCTCAAAGACGATGCTGCGGATGTGTAGTCCTTTTGCGACATTGCCACCAAACCGATTTGGCGGTGCGCAGGACCGTACTCAGGGTCTTTGATGACGGCTTGGCGATAGTAGCTGTTGGCTGCGGTGAGCTGGCCGTAGCGAGCATACATGTCGCCCATCTTGACGTAAGTCTTCGCTGAAGGCTCGAGTTGAAGCGCTTGTTGATACTCGACGAAGGCGCTTTCCAGATCGGAAGCTGCCGCGAGTTGGTCACCAAGGCTGATGCGAGTATCGACGTTGTTTGGGTTCATTCCCATTCTGTCGATTGCCATCGCCAGCATCTTGGACGCAAGAGCATTGTCCGGAGCGCTTACGAGCGCCTTGCGGAACATGTGCATCGCACCCTGCGTATCGCCTTGGGCCAAGCGTTGTTGACCGTAAGCTACGCGGGCTGCGGAAAGGTTGATCTTGAATTGCTTGTTTGTCGAGTCGTACTTGATTGCTTCTTCGTGGTTGGTTATAGCTTCTTGCCACTTGCCTGCCTTGCCGGCTGCTACTGCGCGGTTGTTGAACTCAACAGCCATCTGTTTGTACTTTTGAATGGCGTCGATTTGCCCCTGGCGAGCTTTCTTAGCTTCTTCAATAGCTTGAAGCTTTGCTTCTTGTTCTTTCTTCGCTCGTTCTTCGGCGTCTTCTTTGTCTTTTGCTTCCTGATCTCTGTAATCAAGCCGTCTCTTGAAGCGGCTGGTGGGCATCATAGACTCAGGAGACTTAAACTCTTTGATCTCACGATCGTAGACAGGTGCCCCGGCTCTCGGCAGAGGATTTGCATTCAACTTGGTTGCGAATGCGCTGCCGGCGGCAAAAGATATATTGATGGTTACTGCCAGCGAGATTGAAGAAACTAGTGTCGACTTGATCATGGGTGTTGACTGAAGAATCGGGTGAGAGTGCGCCATATGGCTCGGCAATGTGAGCACAGCTTAACGATCTGGGGGCTGTCAAGTCTATTGGGGGATATCCCACTGCCTTCGTAAATTTCCCACAAGGCAGATAAGATTTGCGTTTTGCCAAGTTGTTACACGACCTCTTCGCGTCCCGAACCCTTGAAAAGTCGCTTGTAATGTCGCTTGAAATATAGACATAGTGGGTATAGCCAAAGGGGTCACTCGGCTATACCGCGCAGCTAGACCTCTTTGAGCCTCGGTTCGGCAATATACGCGACTGATATATGCGGTATAGGGAGGATGCCACGCGTGGGCTTGACGAAGGTTTTCCCATCCCTTAAGTTAAGCCATGCAGGGAACTCACATTTAGATACAATAAGGTTCGTCGGCGGCACGAATCTATATAAATAGAACGCAAATGCAAATGCCGCATCAAAGCTAGGAACTGGAGTGTTGATTGGAAGCAGCATCTCAAGGATTACCACAGGGAATACCGCAACGAACGATGTTTAGACCTCGTACGGTGTTATGTGAACGCCACGAACTAATCAGGTTCGGTCTCAAGCGTGTAGTGTCCGAAGTAGTCGAAATTGTAGGCGAAGCCGCGGACGGCATGGCCGCCACCGAAATGATTCGCAGATTGCGTCCTGATTTCGTCATTCTTGATGTAGATCTAGATGTTCTCAACGGTGTAGAAGTTTGCAGACGCGTCAGCACAGAACTTCCAAACGCCAATGTGCTTGTTCTGACTGATTCTTATCATGCGACCAAGTATCACAATCAACTGTTTCGCGCCGGTGCTAAAGGGTTCTGCCTCAAGAGCTCCGGACCAAGAACACTTTTTGAAGCAATAGAACAAGTCACACGCGGGCTCCCATACTGCGATCCCAAGATCACGCAGCTGATCAAACAAACACCCGCAACCAACATGCCGAACTGCAACCTCACAGACCGTGAGATTGAGGTTCTGATCAGACTGGATTTGAGAAATAAAGAAATTGCCGAAGAACTGGACATGAAGCTTCGGACCGTTGAAAAACACATCGAATGTATTCTCGCCAAACTCAAAGTTCCTACCAGAACTGCTGCAGCACTCAAAGCCGTGCAGTTGGGCTATGTGCTTCTGCCTAAGATGCCCGGTCGCGACCCTGTTACTGGTGTTACACACGAACAAACAGTGGCTGAACTCCAAGCAGAGCTTGCGATTGCAAACGAGCACTTGAAGGCATTGCTCAGGCAGAACGAACTGTTGAAAGAAGCGCTCAATGAAAAGATGCGCCCACCTCAACCGCCGCCGCCACCGCCGCCGCCACCGCCCGTCAGGCGACCGGAAGACGAATAACAGCAAGGGTTGAACCTGCAAACTGGCGCCTGGTACCGCCGCCGCTTGGAAAAGCTGCGAATTGGGCATATTTTTCTCAGTCATTCGTAAGCGGGCTGGGCGTTAGTAATCAATGAAAGAGATCGACAGGGTTGAACATCCCGACAATTTGCCATCGACCTCAAATCGATTGAGTTCAAATCCTCTTAGCAGGGTCAATCGAAGCAAAGACGTCATTGCAATTGCTGCATGCGTAGGCGCCCTTGCGCTCTTGTTCGGATTGGCAGCTGTTTATGGAACATTCGTGCCACTGTTCCTCGCATTCATGATTGGCTCTTTCCTAGTTGGGCTGGGCCTTTCAGTAGGGCTCCTCATGTCCATTCGGTCGGTCGAACGAATGCGAGCGAAGAAACGCAGAATTATGCGTGAAGTTCAAGATCGCGTGATAAACAACTCAAGCGTGAGCATGATCGAAGATCTCAACCAACTAATCGACTTGCACATGGCTGCCAAAAACATAGATGCAGCCGATATTTACAGCCGCCAACTGTGTAAGTGCGTTGAGAAACCCGATCACGTAGTCGACGAATGGATGATTGCAGATTTCTGCAATATGGCGACGCCCGAGCACATCAAAAGCTGGTTTGGGCAGGTTGTGTTCATCTATAAAGCACAAGGACCAATCTATCTAAGCGACAAAAAACTGCTGTTCAAGCCGAAAGTCAAATATGTTCGCAATGTGCAGTCCGTTGAAATTCCCCTGGAAGACATAACGTCAATCAAGAAGGGAAGCTACTCTCGGTGGGCTAAACCAATTCGTCTGGACTATCTCGAAATCACTTACAAGTCTGACGGAATCGAAGAAGGCATTATTGTTACGCCGATGGAGTTCTATTCGGACACTGTTTGGGACTCGAACAAACACGTCGAACGCTGGCATCAACTAATCGAGCAAACACGCGAACTTCGCATAAGAAAGATAGAGGGTGATCGTGCTGCTCGTATTGCGCAACTGCGTTTGCAAATGGAAGAGGATAAAATCTACTCGTAGTTTCCCCACTGACTTAACTCGTTTGCAAGATCAAAATGTATTAGCTGTGAAACCGAATCGAACGGACCTCAACTCCCAGTCCTTATCGAATCGTCCCTATCTTAAGGAGTAGTTTTTATGCCGGATGTCGATCCTAAGGACCTCGCAAAAAAAATCGATTCAGGAATGCGAAACCATGATCTCTCGCAAGCGATTCAGACTATTGAACGCGAGCAGAACTCTGACGCATGGAAGAAGACCGGCTTGGCCGCTACGAATGCTGAGTTGGACAAGATAAGCAAAGAGTTCGGAACGCTAGATTTAGTCGGCACCGAAAATGGAAGTCTTGTGGTCGAGAACACAAAGAATCACACAAGAATCAAAATCGCGGCAGACACAAACCGGCTCACCATCAATACTCCGGACGGCAAAGTTGTTGATGTGCAGAAGTTTGGTGACGGCTCGCAGATTCAAAAAGAGAATCTTTCCGATGGAAAAGTGCACGTGACAAAAGTGCAGCGCCCAGGCGGAACCCACACTGAATACTTGTATACGGACAAAGGCGTTCCACGTGCAGTCATCGAATTCGATGAGAACAATAAGAAAACAGCTGAGCTGATTTCTACAGACAATGCTACGTGGCACAAGAAGATGGGTCCAGCTGAGATGCCGGCGCAGATGTTCGGCAACCTAGCAGTCGATGCAAACGGTGTCCACACCTTCAAAGACAAGCAATGGGGAACCACCTTCATTCGTCGTCCCGATGGATCGGTCAACGTGTTAGATCCACAAGGGAAGGACATTCCTCAGTTGGCCAAACCCAAAGAAAGAGCGAAGGGCTAGACGAAGCGTTAAAAACGAAGGGTTAAACGAACCCAGAGAATTAACGTTGGACTACGTATTTTCCCCACTGACATTAGCTCTGGGGTTCGCCACAATATCAAAATCGCCAGGATTGGGTATATACCCCAGTAGTGGCGCGTTACTAAGACTGAATCAGCATACTCCCCCTCGAAAATCATCGATGTTGCTGTCCATGCGTGCTGCCTCTCCCTCGAGGAAGTCTGAATATGCCCAATAACAATGAACAGTTCGACAAAGACGTAAGCGATATCGTCAAACAGGTCAGCGACGGACTCGATAAGAAAGACCTATCTGGCGCCATTTCCAAGATCCGCCAAGAGATGCAGGAGAATTCTGCAGATGATTGGAAGAAGATGCTGGCGGCCGCAAACAAGGGTCTAGACGATGCTAGAAAAGAGTTTGGAACAATTGATCTGGTCGGTGTTGATGGGAACAATGTAGTTTTTGAAAATGCCAGAAAGGCTCTAGTGCACCTGGATTCAAAAGCCACGGTGGTGAAGACAGAAGCTCAACAACCTACAGAAAACGTTCAGCAACAACAGATGCAACAACAGCAGCAACAAGGGGATGGCTCGACAACCAGAAAGAATCCGGACGGCTCGACCATTGTTTCTGCAAAGCAAGGTGATGGACAAGATCATCCGACCAAGATCATTCACTCTGACGGCACCACTACTCACTATACGTACGACAAGAACGGTAAAGTCAATGACGTAGTGGAAAAAGATCCTTCCGGAAAAACCATTTCCGAATACAAAACGGTTGATGGAAATGCTTGGTCCAAAGTCTCCGGACCCAATGAGCTTCCCGCTCAAATCTTCGGAAAGCTCAATGTCGACAACAATGGAACGCACACTTTCAATGATGCGCAATTTGGAACCAAACTGACACGCACCGCCGATGGTTCACTAAAAATCGTAGATGGTGCCGGTAACACGCTGCTGGACAAGAAAGTCGTTCCAATTGAACAACCTGCCAATAAGCCTGCTGACGCGCCCGCGCAAAAGCCTGCTGACCAACCACAGCAACAATCCGGTGCTGCAGATCGAGTGCAACAAAACCCGGACGGCTCTATCATCGAGTACAAGAGGCAGGGTGACGGAAAAGCACATCCGACCAAGATCGTGCATCCTGACGGACAGACCACTACCTACACCTACGACAGCAATGGCAATCCAAATTCCGTAGTCGAATGGAAAGATGGAAACAAATTCTCCGAGTACAAAGCCTCCGGTGATGGTACCACCTGGAACAAAGTCTCCGGCGACGCAAACCTGCCTCCTCAGCTGCGCGGCAAGCTCAGTGTGGGCGACGACGGTTCACATCAATTCGTTGATTCCGTAACAGGAAACACATTCGTTCGCCGAGCCGACGGATCGATCAAACTTACCGATCGAAACGGAATGACGCTACACGAAAAAGGACCGGATGCATTCGTCGCGAAACCTGCGGGTCCTCCCGAATCTTACAAACCATCCGACGGTGCCGCAAACCCTGCAGGCGCTCCCGGAATGGGCGAATTCGCGCCAGGTGAATCCTTCACCAGCGAAAGAAGCAATTCAGGAACCAAAGGACAATACGACATCGACTGGCGCGAGAAAACAGGCGAAGAGAAGAATCCGGCTGATGGTTCGACCACCTACAAATATAAGGGCGAACTTGATGACGGCGTCTTCAGCGATACAAACTTCGAAGGCAGTGAGCGGATTTCGGCAGACGGTAAATTACTCGAACGTCACGTGAAGTATGACGGCGGAGCCACCGTGAAGTTCAAGACACCTGAAGGAACCAAAGAACTCTCAGACGTCACTTCAGTCGATACAGCATTCGATTCCCGCAGTGGCAAATACGTCACGACTATCAAAACCGAGGATGGCACGCAGTATCGTGCAGAGACATCGCCGGACGGCTCTGTAACGTCGTTCAAAGAAGTAACTGATAAGGAACAGTCGAGTGCGCCTGGTGATACCAAAGCAAATGTCGACTCATTCAAGCCGGTTGACGGTGTATTCAATCCTGTTCGTCCACAGGGTCTCGGAGAACTTCGTCCGGGACAAGCCGAGGGCGATGAAGGGAAAGGTATCGATTGGCGCACGAGCCGCGCTGTCAACAACGCGAACGGAAGCACCACATACAATTACAGCGGTGAATTGGAGGACGGATGGATAGGTGGAGATACCAACTTCACCGCAGAAGAAACCATCGATCACAACGGACAAGTCGTGCATTCGAAAGTCGATTACGATTCCGCGAAAGAGCTTTCAATGCTTGGACCACGCGGTCAAAAGGTGCAAATCAAGAACGCGAAGTCAGTCGAAACGAACCGCTCAGGCAACAACTACGAAACCAAGGTTGTCGATTCGGACGGCAAAGTCTATACCTTCGTGACTGCGCCAGATGGAACCGTCGTGGAATACAAAGAACCAGGAAAGTAGTGCTGGTCAACGTCTATCAACACTCTGGACGATAAGCTAAGATTAGGCATTATGCTTCATAGCTCCACGGTTGAATGGTGTTGTACAAGGTGTTGGTCTTCAATATGAGTTCTCTTTCTCCGGCAGATTCATCTCCGTGTGTGCTGCTGAACCAATTTCTCGTCCGAGCACTTGCCGCCACAGCTCTCTGTTTTCTAGCTGCCAGCCCTGCCTTCGCAGAAGATATGGATACATATCTTGCATATCTCGACGCCAGGTTTGGTTCTGCCTGGCGCTTGCCGGCGGGCGGAGAAAAGCTTAGATGCGTAATCTCTTTCAACCTGTACAAGAATGGAGATCACACAACGGCGACAGTTGACTCTAGTTCAGGAAGTGGATCGTTCGATTCGTCATGTTTGATGGCGCTTCAGTATGCAGGTCCATTTCGCCCGATGCCACCTGAAGCACATCCCCAAGAACCAATCGGTGTCTCGTTCTCCAGTAGTGGAGTCGATTGTTGGTACAAACTAGCCGGAAATCAGAGCGGCAGCGATCGTGCGATCATTCAACGCAAAAATGCGATCAACAAGAAGATTATAGAACTGAGACAGCGCCTGGCAAAAGAAGAAAAGGCGTTTGGTAAGGAACATCCAAAAACGATCGCTACTGTATATGAGATCGCGATTTGGTGCAAATCAGATAGTCGGTGGAAGGAAGCGACACCATTGTTTGCGCGAGTTCTTACGGCTCAAACCAAGAACCCCAAATTGCTTCGCCACAAAGTCAGCACGCTAAGCGACATTGGCGACATGTACTCGATGCAAGGAATGCCTGAAAAGGCAGAACCGTATTTCAAAGAAGCCATGGAGATCATGGAAAAGAATTTCAGCAATGAGAAACTGACGCTGTCAAAAGCAATGCAGAACTATGCGAAGGTCCTCTACAAAATCGTTGGCAGGCAAGAAGAAGCGGACAAGATCTTCGAAAAAATCAAAAATTTGAGCGCTCCGAAAACCTCGACGCCTTCTGCTGCCTCTGCGGCCACAACAACACCTTCAAAACCAGAGGAAGCAACTGCGAATCCTTGGAGACCATCAAATGTTCCGGTAACAAAGGAAGGTCCGGCAGCGAATCCTTGGAGACCTTCAAACCCTACTCCATCGACTACGACTCCGAGTGCGGTTCCATCCACAACTTCTCCTTCGCAGGTATCGACACCAGCAACTTCTCCAACAACCATCGCACCACCTGCGACACCACCTTCCAAAACTGAAAAGTAATCGGTTGACAAGGTGTAACCTTCTAGATGTGCCGTTGCAAATTTTTTTGCTGTTGTAAAGTGTCAAGCTTGCTTGACAGTTCTTCGACGAAAAATTGGGAAAATTAAGGGGTCGAAAAAAGTTCGAGCCCGGAAAGGTGCATTTTGTCGTCGGAAAAGTGTCAACCTTGCTTGACACTTTACAAGACACACTTTTTGACCGCTCGTCTGGCTGTAAAAGTTCTCTTGATATCCCTTAGTTCTGTAGAGCTGGGACTTACTTTACTTACAAAGTAAAAAGTAAATGCTTCTAACTTCCAAATACGTTTGGTATCCTTCCATCTGACATCTATTGATAGAATGCTCCCTTGGCATGCGCAAAATTGCGATTACATTAGTAACTGGTTTGCTTCTGGCACAGAGTTTTTGGCTCTCTCCGTGCGGTGCTGAGTCGTTAGGCGAGTATTTAGATGAGCAGGGGAAATCTGGCTGCTCCGAAAATGTAGTGAGTCCTTCTGCGACGACAGATCCCTCGAGCACGGCGCCTGCGAACACGAGCACGACGCCAGCGAGCACGACAGAACCTGCGAAGCCCGCGCCTCCTACAGAAAAACAACCGGCAACGGAGCCGGCAAAGGAGCCGAAGAAAAAGGTTCAGGTTCCGTTTCCAATCGGCAACAAGGTCAGCCGTACCATCCAACAAGTAACCGGAATCAACTTGCTTACGGGGTTCGTTGTAAGCCACATCGGACAAAGCGTTCTGCACCACAAACTGGGCGGCAAAGTCAAAGTCAAAATCAAGACGTACAGCCTTACGGATTTGCTGGCAGGCAAAGTTAAGTCAGTGCAGGTATCTCTCAAAGACGCAAAGCTCAAGGGCATTTCGCTCGGGCGCATCATGATCTCCAGCAGCAACCCGTTGTGGATTGCGATGCCCGGAAAGGGTCGCAAAGTCGGTGTTAAGAGCCCCGTATTCGTAGCCGTCAAAGCGCAGTTGAGCCAGAAAGATGTCACTCAAGCGCTGAAGAGCGAAGAAGTCACTAATCAGTTACGCGGATTGAAACTCGATCTACCTGGATTGGGCGATCAGCAACTCCAAGTAATCAAGCCAAAAGTCGAGATTATTGACGATGCGGTGAGAATCGAGGCGTTGCTGATAACAAAAGGCGGGAGAGAAGAAACCGCCGTTCCTATCATCATCTCGGCAAAACCAAAGCTACTTGATGATGCGCGTATCGTACTTGAAGACATGAAAGTGACATCTCCGGATATCGAGAATCCGGAAGCGTTTGCGGCGTTCATGCAAGATCTGTTCAATCCACTAGTCAATTTCGCGCGCATGGACACTTATGAGCATGCCTTCCGTCTATCCTCTCTTGGAGTCGGCGCAAAGGAAGTGAATGGCGAAGGCAAGTTATTGTTGGTACCACGAGATTTGGCAAAACAGTTGGCACAGAAAGGACTCACGAAGTAGCCATGAATAAGAACAAAACTCAGAGCTGGACCAAACTTTTGATTTGGTCCGCGGTGTCCGTTTCTACCCTCGCCTCATGCAGCGGTGTGTTTCCAATTCCAGGCGGCTCTCCTAGCGAAAGAGTCGTGACTGGGAGTGTAGCTCCGAAGAGATCGCAAAACGAAGTGCAAGTGTGGTTCACCAAAGTGAATGGTGCAGACCTTCAGCTGGTGCCCGTTTCTCGCAGACTGGCGAAGGGAGATGCTTTGGAATTTGCTGTGGAAGAACTCCTGAAAGGACCAACCCCTGCTGAATCCGACACGGGGCTCGCATCAGAGATTCCTAAAGGAGCAATTCTGCTCGGTTCAACGCACGAGGGTGACGACATCGAGCTCAATCTCTCGAAACGCTTTGCCTCAGGCGGTGGAAGCACCTCATTCACCACGAGAATGGAACAACTCTCGCGCACCGTCAAAGATATTGCGGGCACTTCGAGCGTCTATCTCAATGTTGAAGGAGAGCGCCTTTTGGAGTCTTCAGGTGACGGGCTCGAAGTCAAACAGCCCATAAATTAGCGCGGGCTAAACAAAAAGGCACAAGAAGCCTATAAAAGGTTCCTTACAAAAATGTTGCGAAACCGCCACTTTGGCATCGTCTCGCGCAAAGTTTGATATGATACCTGTTCCGTTTACGTCCATATTTAGGATTCTGAAGATGAAGGAAGGCATTCATCCCAAGTACTTTGAAGTCGTCGCCACCTGTGTGTGCGGCAGCAAAGTTGCGCTGGGTTCAACTAAGAACCAGATTCGCGTAGAAATCTGCAGCGCCTGTCACCCGTTTTATACCGGACAACAGAAGATCGTCGACACCGAAGGGCGCGTCGATCGCTTTGTCAAGCGCTATAAACTGGATAAGAAGAGCGGCTAACGCGACTCTAATAGAATTGATTCCTTGGCAATGCAATGGTATTGCCAAGTTTTCTTTTTTCTAAAATCCACGCCATAAATGAAAAGGCTATGATCATGGCGACGGTGGCCACAGGAGCGGATAGATTGATGGTTGATGCGAAGTCTCGGCTGATCGTTGCGCTTGATGTTCCCTCAAAAGATGAATGTCTCAGAATCGTCGAGAGCATTGGCGAATTTGTAGGCATGTTCAAAATTGGATTAGAACTCTTCACAAGCTGCGGACCGGAACTTTTCAAGGAGATGAAGGCGCATGGTGTGTCAGTCTTCTTTGACGGCAAGTTTCATGACATACCAAATACGGTGGCACAGGCAAGTCGCGCGGCAACATTGCACGGTGTCGATATGTTCAACGTTCACGCATCAGGCGGCGCCAGGATGCTGAAAGCTGCATCAGACGCTGTAACAAAAGGAACGGCAGATGCCAATCTACAAGCCAAGCCAATTTTGATCGCAGTGACAGTGTTGACGAGTACATCTGAGTCTGAACTCAAAAACGAACTCGGCGTCTCCGCCCCGATGGAACAGCAAGTCGTGGCACTCGCGAAACTGGCTCAAGACAACGGGGTCGACGGCGTTGTGGCTTCCGCGCGCGAAGTGGCCGCGATTCGCAAAGCATGCGGCAACGACTTTGTGATTGTCACTCCGGGAATTCGCCCCTCATGGGCCGGAGCCGACGACCAGGCGCGCATAGTAACTCCGGCAGATGCGATGCGAAATGGTTCAAGTTACATCGTTGTCGGAAGACCGATTACTCAGGCAAACGACAGACGCGATGCAACAAAGCGCATAGTTGAGGAAATGGATAGCGGACTATGCAGATTGTGACGCCTCGGAACCCCTCGTGTTTGCATGTAACTTTTTCGCCATTGCGCACACGCATGGCAATTTTGGTGTTGGTGATTGCATTCTGTATTTGCACACCCGTGCCATCACAGGCGCAGTGGGTGAAGAAGGATGGGCATCCAAGCCGTTCGGGGCGCGAGCAAGAGAATCGTGGTTGGACGACACCGCCTGATGAATCGAATCCGAGTTCTTCAGTTGCCGGTTTGATGGGGCGCATGTCGCTCGGTGCGCAAGAAGTCGCGCGAGACTTGGACATTGTCGACTTTCTCGGCGAGTATGAGCACTTCCAGGCGCTTGCAATTTCAGATCCGAGTGTAATGCGCAAGCCTGATTGCATTGCGCTGAAACAACAATTGCTAGAGTCGTTGCTGCGAGCTATCGTTGAAATCCAAGTCGTTGAGGGCGATCTCGATGAAGACATTACTCGATTCAACGAGTTGCGTTCTTTCCTTGAAGATCGCAGAGAGCGTGCCGTAAGAAAGAATAACATCACAAACTTTCTCACCAATGGTGCGACACAAATTATTAGTTCCGCATTTCAGATCTCTCCGAAATTGGCACCGAACGTTGCGGGTAACACAATCGGAGTGGTTGGCGGAAGCGCAGTCACCGGACTTTCTGCCTATGCGGTCAAGCAAGCACAGGGAGAAGTTCGATCGCTGAGCACGCATCCGAACATGCTAGCGGTAGTCTTCGAACTGCCCGGACAAGAGAAAGTAAGTTGTCCGCTCTTTGTCGCTGACTTTCTCAACGATACGCCTCCTGGCTCGTTTTCAAAAGAAAGTCGCCGTCAGATTTTGATAAAGCGATGGGTGCAGGTTAGAAGAATTGACGATCCTGCATTCAGCGAGGAGTCGAGACGCCGCATCAAACTCTTGTCTGGAACGGTGCCTCAACTGAACTCAGTCAACATCGATCTGTTAGATGATAGAACCGCCATGCTGGCTGATGTTCGCGCTACGATTGTGCAAGCGAGCAAGTATCTTTTGGAAATTATGAATTTGATTGGCCGACCGCCGCTAAAGGTCAAATCGTAACTTCTTTGCTTTCCTTGCCGTCTTTAGCATCTTTGCCGTCTTTACCGTCTTTGCTGTCTTTGGCATCTTTGATGGCTTTATTGCCTTTTGGATCGGCTCGTTCATCCAGGCCCTCTTCAAACTGTTCCAAGAGATCTTTGAACGAACGCGTGTCAAGCAAGTCCAGATCAGGCGCGAAACTCTCTTTGTAGTCTTGATAGCTCTTCAGAAGTTGTCTCAGTCGCTGTCCGAGGTCATTGAGTTTGCTCACTGCCTGTTCGAGTTCTCGCGCGCTGTTCAGGTTTTCCTCGCTGGCCGACTCCACGCTCTTCATTGCCGTCAAAACTTGACCAACACCGTGCAACTGCTGTTGGCTTGATGCCTCGATCTGCACAGCCGCTTGCGCCGATCGTCTGATGCTGTCAGAAAGCTTCACCATCGCGTCGCCCGCTTCTTGCGCAAGTTGTCCACCTGCCTCCACCGCCTTCGATCCTTGTTCGGTTGATATGGTGGCACTGGCGGTGGCTTGAACAATTTCATTCAAAATACTTCTGACGCGATTCGTTGCTTGCTTCGATTGCGCTGCCAGGTTTTTCACCTCCTGCGCGACCACGGAGAAGCCCTTGCCGTGCTCACCGGCACGCGACGCTTCGATAGATGCGTTTACAGCCAAAAGATTCGACTGTTGGGCCAAGTCATCGACGGTACTGATGATGTCTCCAATTTGTCGCGTTTGATTGCTAAGCTGAATCATGCTTGATGCCATTGTTTCCATGTGCTCGTGAATGAGCTGCATACCCTTCAATGTATCGTCGGTCGCCTTTTGCCCTGTCTGCGAAGTTTCCAAAACGTTTTTGGCATCTTCAGAAACGTTCTTCGCCTTTTGACTCGAAACCTCCACCGTCTCTCGCACCTGTGCCGCGATAGTCGTTGTTTCGGTGACCGCTGCCGCTGTTTGCGTTGCGTTTTCCGATAGCTGCGATGCTGCATCCATGATGATCACGGTGGAATATGCAAGTTCTTCCACCGCCTTGATAATTTCGCGATTTCTCTCGCTCAAGTCCTTTTCCAAATCCACCATGGCCTGGTTAAGGTCAGCACTGACTCGGTTGGCGGCGATCAGTTCTGCTTGGCGTTGAGCAGTCCCTTGCATTTCTTCCGACATCTGATGACAGAAGAACTCAAGAAAGAAAAGCTCGAAGAGTATCCAGGTTATGTGTTCGAGCGTTCTGAGATCCGAACCGAGCGCCGTGCCATAGATTGATACCGGCGCGTATAGTCCACGGACGAGATGGTCGCTGATGGCAAATACGCCGGCAGCGAACAGAACTCTCCAATCGCGATAAAAAGCCAATATGGCAAGTGACCCGAACGTGTGAAAGTGCGTCTCGATGCGACCCGAACTCAAATAGATCAACATTGCCGACATCAGCATTTGAGCGATGGCGACGAAAAATCTCGTCAGGAGCCTTCCTCTGAACAGCCATGTGATTAGCGCTGCAGGCGCTCCGATTGCAAACCCCATTGCGAGTGCCTGTGAAACAGTATGGGTGGGCGCATCGGGCGACGAATACAAACCAAGCAGCGGAATCAGCGCTATGGCCGGACCCTGCACCAAAAACAAGATCGCAAAGAGCGTATCTGTACTCTTGTGGACGGCGTCGACATTTTGCTTGTAAAGTTTCTCGCTCTCGTCTGAGATGCGCTTTGCAATTTCAACATCGAGCTCGTTGGTCTCTTTATCAGCCATTTAAGCGTTCTGGGACAACCTCGCGGAGTTCCATAAATTTAGCATAATAAAACTTGTATTGTCCAAGGATTGGCGGTTTTCGAATCAGCCAGAGCGCACACGTGCGCGTGGCGCGAATCGCAAGGCGACGCCGCGTAGACTTGCAAATTACAAATGCGTTGCCTTAGGATCGTCTTGGTGGGTAACGCCTTCTTTTCAACCGAGTTGGCATTGCGCGCCCTACGGTCGATTGCCGTAGAATTCTCATCCGATCGGTTCATCAAATACGGTGGCATGGCACAAATTTTTTTGCCTATTGAAAGCGAAGAATCGGGAGTAGGCGCATGCCACTACTAAACTATCCTTCGCGTGAAATCACCTACAAAATCGTCTATTACGGCACCGGACTTGGTGGTAAGACGACGAACCTTCGCTATATTCATGGACAGCTCGCACCCGAGACCCGGGGCGAGTTGATCGTTATGTCGACAGACACGGAAAGAACTTTGTATTTCGACTTCATGTCTCTCGATCTGGGAAACACTAAAGGTTTGAAGACCAAAGTTGCACTATATACGGTGCCCGGTCAGGAAGAGTACAACCGCAGCCGCAAGCTGATTCTTCAAGGTGCGGATGGCATCGTGTTCGTAGCAGACTCAAACCAGTTGCGCCGCGATGCGAATATCGAGTCTTTGGATAACATGATCAACAACCTGACAGAACACAGAATGAAGTTAGAGAACATTCCGTGGGTGCTGCAATACAACAAGCGAGATCTCGCCAACGCAATGCCCTATCAGCAGTTGGAAAAGGATTTGAATCGGTACGCAGTACCGAGCTTTGAAGCGATTGCATTAGAAGGACGCGCCGTATTCGCGACGCTGAAAGCGATCACTCGAATGGTCTGCCAGACCGAAGTCTAGTCGTTGTAGCTACGATCAGTTGTAGCTTTGATCCGTTGTAACCACGTTACGTTACTGCCACGTGTCGTACGGCGACGTCTTGTACTCTTCTACAGCCGGAACTGGTGCAGCAGGATCTAGCACTCCCAGTTCGGCAAGCGCGTCCAAGAGCACCTTTCGACCAGAATCAACATCATAATTTTTGAGCCGCTCAAACACTTCGAGGACATCTTCAAGTTGTTGGTCGTCATGCGCAAACTTAAGAAGTGGAACAGCATGTTTGCGATGCAACAATCCATACTCGACTAGAATCACCAGAGCCCTGGCAGCTTGCAGGCAAAGCGGTGAAATCAGCTCGCGTTGCTTAATGATCTCGTCGAGCGGCCTTTCTTGAATCAACTCCTGCTCGTAAAGGTTGATCAACTCTGTTTTGGAGATAAGGTCAGCATGCATCAGGAGCTCGCCCAGCTCGAGCATTTGAGAGGCTTTGTCACCAAAGATCGATCCTGGAATCGAGAAAATCGATGTGGTTCTGTGCACTTTTCTCAGTGCCTCAGTTCCTTCATTCCAATCGGTGACGCCGCGACGAACAGCCTTTTGAATGTTCAACGCCGCATAAAGTTGCACTTCAGTAATCGAATCTGTGATGAGCAACACTCTTCCAAGTGGCAGTCCCGTGTCTTCGCTTTGCGCCAGAAGACCCTTGAGCTGAGAGCGATCTATTAGCCCTGCCTCGATCAAAATTTCGCCCAGCCGATGCGTTCTCGGAAGTGGCGCCTTTTCGCTGGGACGAATGCGATTGATAGCGGTCTGTGCGTCTACTTTGTCACTCACGACTAGCTTGATCGCCTTCAGACCCTCGGCTTCATCGAGAATGTGGTCACGAATTGCCGATTGAATTTCGATGCACGATTTCAATGAGTCGGGCGAGAGAAAGCCGTTGAGAACGAGCACGCGACCAACTGGCATTCGCATGCGTTCGGCAAGTACGAGACTCTCGTCAAGCCCTTCTTTGGAGAGCAAACCGCTACGTGTTAAGAGGTCGCCAATCTTTGAGTCGTCCAAGCTTTCACCTGTCGATTAAGGAATTACCGTCGATGCGCCGAAGCAGCGCATGTCCTACATACACATATTAGCTGGTCGACTAACCATCTTTGAAGGGATGAAAACTTGTCAAGCGCGCGGATCTTTCGCTTACGAAAAATTTGCTTCTTTTTCGGGTTTCACGTTAAGACTGGCGCCAGGTTCCTTTTCGCCTTCTTCTTGATGTTTGGCACTTGGCCTTTTCTTTGCAGAGCCCTGCGACTCATGCTTTGAACGTTCCGCAACAGCACCAGGTCCGGCACCGGAATCGAGATCAACGTGATCGACAACCGCATCAATCGGCGTGTCGATCGCTGCCTGATCCTTCTGAATTTCCTGCAATTCCTCCGGCTGCACGACCGCCGCATCGTCTCGCTTGCTTCTTCCAAACAACGCCAGAAACGAGTTTACGGCGCTTGGAGCCTTGCTGTCCGCTCCTTGGTTGTAGAGGTAGGCGATTGGGTCGGCGAGCTCTTCAGCGCTGTTGTAGCGGGCAAGCATGCCTCGACTGGCAGCGGAGATTGATCCGGTTTCTTCCGAGACCACAATGCACAACCCATCGTAAATTTCGGAGAGTCCGATTGCGGCGCGATGCCGTGTTCCGTACCTGTAGCTGAGCTTTGGATTGTCGGTCATGGGCAGAATGACGCCTGCGGCAACGATTTTGTCTTGGCGAATAATCACCGCTCCGTCGTGCAGCGGAGAGTTGCCAAAAAATATTGTCAACAACAGAGTCGCCGAGATGTCGGCGTTTACTGGTGTTCCTGGGCTGACGTAGTCGCGTTCGCCTTCAGGTGGTTCTACAACAATGAGGGCTCCGACTTTGTTTCGCGAGAGTTCTCTTACTGCGGTGATAATCTGCTCGATGTTTCTGCTGATTTGGTTCTTGCCGGAGTCGGCGATGGATAGGTCAAAGCGGAACGTTTGAACTTTACCCAAGTAGCCCAGACCGCGCCTAATTTCAGGTTGGAACACAATCATCAACGCCATCACCGCGACCGGAATCAAACTCTCCAGAATCGAGGTGATGAGCTTGAATTCCAACCATGCCGAGATTACACAGATTACGATAAGTACGAGAACGCCCTTTAGCAGCCGCTCTGCCTGGGTCCCTACAATGCGCTTCCAGATCCAGGCAAGCGCATAACTGATAATGAAAATTTGAATGATGAGCTTAATCAGCTGCACCAAGCTGACCTGGCTTCCGACCTGCTTGAATATGTCTGTCAGGTCGTTCACAAAAGCTCCTTCGAGGGCTCGTTAGAAAAAAGGGACGGTGTCAAGTCAGCCAGCTGGGGATACGGTCGTTTCTTATCAGGTCCTGGCAGGTTTCCCTCTCTAGAATGATGTCTGACTGCGAGTCCTTCACAAGCACGCATGCCGGTCTGCCTGTTCGATTGTAGTTTGACGCCATGCTGAAGTTATAGGCGCCAGTTCCAAATATGGCGATTAGGTCGCCGGTGTGCGCAGGCAGGTTTGCGTCTTTTATGATTATATCTCCCGACTCACAATACCTGCCGACGATGGTCGTGGGCGACGCGGGCGAAGGCGCGGCAGACATGCGATTCGCAATCGCTGCCGTGTAGCGGGCTTGATAAGTTATCGGTCGTGGATTGTCAGCCATGCCTCCGTCTACTGCAATGTAATGAGGACCATCCGGAATGGTTTTGCAATGACCGACCGTGTACAAAGTAACTCCGGCTGTGCCGATAATCGAGCGACCCGGCTCAAGCAACAGTTCAGGCAGTTCCATATTCTTAGATTTGAATACATCTTGCACTCGATTCGAAATTGCTGATGACCATTCGAAAAGCCCAATGGGCGTGGAATCTTCCGTGTAGGCGATACCGAGCCCACCGCCGAGATCGAGCTGGGGTAGCTTCATCGCGAACTCTTTCTCGATGGACTGATAACAGTCGGCAAGAATGTCGACGATTTCCAAATAGGGTTCGAGTTGACGCGACTGACTGCCAATATGTGCGTGCAGTCCAAGAAGATTGAGATGTTCGTCTCCCTTGATTCTCTTGCACAGCGGCGCCACTTGATCTAGAGGAATGCCGAACTTGCTGTCATTTTGACCTGTCTTGATGTAGTGGTGCGTATCTGGTTCTACCCCTGGTGTCACCCTCAGCAAAATTGGTGCCTTTTTGCCAAGCGATTTTGCAAGCGCCGAAACCATCTCGAGTTCAGAGCTTCCATCTACCACAATCTTGACGCCGCCAACATTTAGCGCGGCTTCGATCTCTCTTTTGGATTTGTTGTTGCCGTGCATGTAGATCAGATCGAGGGGAAAGTTGGCTTCACGCGCGGTGAAAAGCTCGCCTTCCGAAACGACATCCAGTCCCATTCCTAGCTGCTCTACGAGCTTGCACATGGACAAACACAGAAACGCCTTTCCGGCATACAGAAGTCGATGTTTCGCGGGGTAGTTCGACAACCCACGCATGCAAACCGCCGCTGCTTCTGCAATGGTGCTTTGGTCGACTACCCACAAAGGCGTGCTGTACTTTTTCGCCAGTTCAGTCGTGTCTATTCCGCCAATTACGAGATGATCCGCCGCATTGACGGTTGCCGAAACCGGCATGACATTTTGGTTTGGTGATTTCTTTGCAGACATTGAGCGATCATCCTAACACGACCATTGGCGCTATTGTGAATGAACGCGCGAGTGCGAAATGATTTTTAGTGAACGCTGAATTTTTCCGAATTTAGAACGATGAAGCTGCGGCCGGTCGAAGCTGTTGCTGCTGTGGAACCGCCACTGCATGGCGACCGGAATTGCTCAGTTCCATTGTGTTTTTCAGGGTCTTGTTGGCTTCGGTTTGGATGTCTCTCAGCGCTTCGTCCGGCTTGATACCGCTCCATTCCGAGGCCCTGCGATCTGCCAAGCCTGTGGCGCTGAATGTGAGGTCCATAACTTCTTTTACATTGCAAGCGGTCAACTTGCTAGCCATCACTGTGGGATTCGGCGTGAGGTGAAGGTAGTGCAATGCCGACTCGTAGGTTGGTTGCACCCAGCCATCTTTAAACGAATATACTCCGACAATTTTTCCGCCGAACATGTACATCATGCAGGCTGCCAAATTATCGTTGCTGCTGATCACGATGCAGCCAGGCATGTCGCTATGCAATAGATGTTGGCTTGCCATCTCGAGAGTCTGTTCTGCGCTCATGTAGTTCGATTGATTCAACACGTTGCCGTGAAACAGCGCTGCTGCCGCCAACACAAGTTCTTCACTGAGCACGTATGCATCGAGAATATTTCCTGGAGCCGCAAGGTCAGCCACCGCTCTTTCCAGCGCTTCTTCGCCGAACAGTTGGCGGTCGATATTTTTGCTGCCATAAAGGCAACCGAGAACGCGTCCGCGGAAAAGCAAAATCGCTGATCTGGACTTGTTTTTCGGAGACGCAATTCTGAGGCAACAGGTGCTCTGTTTGCCTTCCATCGAAATCAGAAGTTGGTTGTACCGAAGTGCATTCGACTGGGAGATTTCGTGTCTTTGACCGACTCCCGGGAGTGGCAAAAGTCCGATTGCGCGTCTGTTCTTGCCGTCTCGCGGCGCGTCGAATGAGGAAAGTCTTTGAGCGTTGTCGCGGATTCTTTGTTTCTCTTTCCAAGCAAACATAAAGAAACACCCTCTCTGGAGCGGGTGACAGCGAACTGTCAATTGGGGAAAGTGCATTGGAATTTAACAAACGCAGTGACCGTAGTCACTGGGGAAAATACGCAGGCGCCGCATATTCGTGATCAGTTCAAGGAATCCTGAACAGGACCCCCTATATGTTGAGAAATCAGAATCCCAAAACAATGTCTGCTCAAATATCACGAGTGATTAGTCAGATCGTTGAGCCCATAGTTACTTCCAGGTGTGATACGTCATAAACAATGGCGTTTTCTTGGTTCGGTTGCGTTCACGGGTTACCAATTCGTCACCATGGAAAACCTGAGGACTCGCTACACAAGAGCTTTACAGAATTCTGCATAGCTAGATATATTGTTCGTTCTCCAACAAAAGTGTTGGAAACATGTGGGCAGATACAAGATAAGTTGATGGAGGAGCGGTTGCGATGAGTTCAGATACCATCTCCAAAGTTTTGATGGTAGATGATGACCCCCACATTCGACTCATCACGGAGATGAGCCTTGAAGGGCTCACTCAGTGGCAAATTCGGCTCGCGGGCTCCGGCAGCGAGGCCTTGCGTCTAGTACAGGAAGAGCAACCCGATCTAGTGTTATTGGACATGCAGATGCCTGGAATGGACGGAACAACTGTGTTGATTGAAATGAAGAAGCTATTGGGAACCGCCATGCCTCATGTCATATTCATGACGGCAAAGGTTCAAACGCAAGAGATGGATGAGTACAAATGCATGGGTGTGGCTGGTGTCATCCCGAAGCCCTTCGATCCAATGACTCTTCCAGATCAGATACTGGGAATCCTCAAGCTGGACGGACAAGCTGTATGAGTCTCTCTCTCGGAGCCAAAACTGCAATTGGTATTTCGGTACTGATTGCTGCCCTTGTGGCCACCGGCATCATGACCGTCGCGCTGCGGGAAAATCAGACCGAGAGCCGCCAGTTGCTTGTTCATACCTATGAGGTGCTCAACCAGCTCGAACAGGTCTTGTCCACAATCAAAGATGCGGAGACAGGGCAGCGCGGGTTTATTCTTACCGGTGATGAAAAGTATCTCGACCCTTATCACTCCGCCGATGCAAAGTTGGATGCGGTCGTAGCCAAACTAGGCGAGTTGACCGGCGACAATCCTGCTCAGCAGCACCGCCTCGGGAAGTTGTCGGTTCGAACCGACGAGCGTCTGAAGCTTTTGCAGGAGTCGATTGACCTCAGACGCAAACAGGGTTTTGAAGAAGCTCAGAAACTTGTCAGAACCGGTCGCGGCAGAAAGGCGATGGAGGATATTCGACGCATCATCCAAGAGATGCAGGATATGGAAAACCAGCTTTTGCTCGCTCGAGCCAAAAAAGTTGAAGAAAGCAATCGCGCATTCACTTATGTTTCTCTCTTGTTCATTGCCACTGCCATTGGTGCTGTATTGGTTACCGTCACTCTTGTGCATCGATTCTTAAAGGCGCGCAGAGAAGCCGAGAAGGAGCTTGAAAGAAGCGAACACGCGCTATCCGATTTTTTCGACAATGCCGTAGTTGGCTTGTGCTGGGTGGACGGCGATGGAGTCTTCCTTAAAGCCAACAAAATGCTTCTGGAGACATTTGGATACGGACAAGATGAGCTGATAGGTAAACACTGTCGAGACTACTACTGCGATAAAGATGTACTTCAATCAATACTTGCGTCGATTGAAAGTCGGCAGGAATTGAAAGATGTGGCGGCCAGAGTGAAGTGCAAGGATGGATCAATCAAGCATGTGATCCTCAGTTCAAGTGCATATCGCGTTGACGATAAGTTCATTCACATGCGTTTCTCTTCGCGCGACGTAACCTTGCAGCGAAAAGCAGAAATGGAGCTCGAGGAGAGAGAAGCTAGATATCGAGCTATTCTGGCGACGGCACCAGATTGCATCGTAACGTTCGATTCTAACGGCATGATCGAAACAGCGAACGTGGCTACGACAAAGCTGTTTGGGTGGCAGGCAGAGGAGTTGATTGGCAGACCAATAGGATTGATTGTTCCAAAATTTCTTGGCGATGACGAACCAATGGCACCAGACCTACTCAGCACTGGCGAGAACAAAATTTTCGGAGTTGGAAAAGAGTTTGAAGGGATTAGAAAAAACGGAATGCCTGTGCAAGTGGAACTTGCTTGGAGCGTTCTGAATCTCGGTGAAAAAACAATTTTCACTGCCGTTATTCGAGATGTTTCGGAACGGAAGGCAGTGCAGCAGCGCATCGCAGAAAGCGAGCGTAAGTTTAGAGCAATCTTCGATCAAACGTTCCAATTGATTGGACTTCTGGCACCAGATGGCACTTTGCTTGAAGCAAATCGAACAGCGCTTGATCTCGCCGGAGCTGAACGGAAAGACGTAATCGGACTTCCATTCTGGGAATGCCCCTGGTGGGCACACTCTAAAGAGTTGCAGGAACAACTCAAACAGTCAGTCGAAGAGGCTGCATCGGGCAAGTTCGTCCGGTTTGAGACCTCGCATCCGGATTCCAACGGCGAAATGATCTCCATCGACTTTTCGCTCAAACCGGTTCTGGATGAACAGGGCAAAGTCGTAATGCTCATTCCTGAAGGTCGCGACATCTCAGAGTCGAAAGAAGCTGAAAGAAGAGTGCGCGATTTCTATTCAACTGTTTCTCATGAGTTGCGCACACCACTTACATCGATTCGAGGGTCACTCGGTCTCATTGAAGGCGGGCTCGCTGGTGAAGTGCCGCCGAAAGCCGCTCGGTTGATCAATATTGCTCGCTCCGAGTCCGACCGTTTGATCAGACTCATAAATGACATTCTTGATCTTCGTAAAATCGAAGCAGGCAAATTAGAACTGAAGAAAGCAACAGTCGATGTTCAGACACTCGTTGAAAAATCGATGGATGGCATGCGGGGAATGGCTGCTGATGCCGGAATTGCGCTTAAATCCGAGACACTTACAAATGGACCGACTGAGTGTGATGAAGATCGCATCCTTCAAGTTCTTTCGAATTTGATTTCAAATGCCATCAAGTTTTCGCCACCGGGTTCTGAAGTTCTTCTATCGGTAGAACCAGGTGTCGGTCACTCTTTCCGCTTCAATATCGTAGATAAGGGACCGGGAATTCCAGCAGATCAAATGCACAAACTCTTTGGGAAGTTTCAGCAGTTAGATCAAGGGGACACAAGAAAGATCCAAAAGGGAACAGGCCTGGGTCTTGCAATCACCAAGTCTATTGTAGAACTGCATGGCGGCAGTATAGGCGTGGAATCCAAGGTTGGCGATGGAACTACTTTCTGGTTCGAACTCCCTGCAAGCTTTAAGCCCAAACATGTCAAAACGCCGTCTGAGCCACAGGCGATTCACCCCGCACTGATTGTGGAAGACGACGATCGCATTGCTGAAATCCTGGAAGAGCACTTGTTGCAAGATGGCTTTAAAGTGGCACGCGTTGCCACTCTGCAAGAAGCCAGGGAGAAGCTGAGCCAGATTACTCCTTTGGTCATAATTCTCGATTTGAAACTGCCGGACGGAGACGGGTTGGATCTTCTCAAATCACTAAGCGAAGATAGTGCGCGCAGCAAGATTCCTGTAGTAATTGTAACTGCAAGTACACAAGGTGATACAAGCACTTTCGGCCACCCGGCGGTGATTGATTGGATTACCAAGCCATTTTCAGAAGATCAATTGCACTACGCGTTGAGTTGTGCTCGCGAAAAGATTGGACCAGCGCGTGTACTCATTGTGGAGGATGACCCCTCAACCCGAGCGGTCTTATCGGAGCAGCTTAGCGCGCTTGGAATTCGTTGCTTGGAAGCCGCCGATGGCGCCGAAGCGCTCACCCGTTTTCGCGGCGAGAACCCGGATTTGATTATTCTGGATCTCGTGATTCCTCCGCCCAATGGGTACGACGTGGTCGACATTCTTCGAAACGAGAAGAATGGGGTCAAACCACTCATTGTCTATACCGCCAGTGATCTCAGCGAAGAGCAAAAACGCAAATTGCAGTTGGGTTTGACGGCTCACTTGACGAAAGGAACTACTACTCAAGATCACCTTCTTAATACAGTGCGTCAATTTTTGAACGGACTTCTGGAGCAAGAACCGAAAGAGAACTCAACCGAGACCTAGGAGGGAAAACCAAATCATGTCCACTGCACGAATGAAGCCGATTGTGATCGTCGATGACGATCAATACTTTCGGCAGTTAGTTTCCGAAATTCTTCAAGCTAACGGATTTCCCGTTGCCGAAGCTCGGAGCGCTAAAGAAGCAATGGGTCTGGTCGGTAATGCATCTCTCGTTATAGTTGACTATCGCTTGCCGGAAACCGATGGCATGACGTTGATCGCACAGATTCGTGATTCTGGAAATCAAGTTCCTGTAGTGTTCGTTAGCGGTACCTGGTGCGATGCAAAAACCTTCAATCGATTGCGCAACCTGCTGCGTGTTTCATTGGTTCTTCAGAAGCCAATCGATGCAAATTTGTTTCTACAACAGATTGAAGGACTGCTGCCTGTCGGCAGGCAACAGCCCATATCAACGGTCGGCAGCCCGCGCGCTTCCTTCACCAATCTTCCTCAACAAGAGTATGCTCAAAATTTGATGGAGCGCTCTAGCGTCGCCGGTGGTGAAAGTGAACCAGCGAGCTACGAAGGAGACGCCCAGGCTGAGGTGCAGACTTTGTCTGGTGATGCCGAACTAATGGCACACTTGCAGCAGATGAACAAGAAACTTGCGGTAGAAGCGAAGATTCGCGAAGCGCAATCAGAACTGGCCAAGCAAATGCCGGGAGAGTGGGCGAAACTTTCGGAAGCCGTTTCTAAGCTGCAGGCTGACCCGTCAAGTTCGGAAAAGAAAGAAGTTGTACTCGGTCTGGCTCACCGTTTGAAGGGAACATCAGGATCTCTCGGTCTCGACAAAGTCAGTCTTTGTGCAGGACAGGTCGAATCACACGTGAGTATTCTTGATCCCGACAACAGCACCGAACACGAGCTTCTATGGAGTGAAATTTTCCGTCATCTTGCAGACGCTGAAACGGCGATGCGAGTTGCCGGGTTGGTTGAGGTCGGTCAAAGTGCTGGACGTCGATTTAGCGCCGGAAGAGTGCTTGTGCTGGCTGCTGAAGAAACCATCGGAGAGCGCTTGAAGCAGCTCGATTCACTGATCGATATTCAAGTCACGCGCGCCGACAAACCAGTCGATGCTGTTGTCAAATCTACGTTTACAAGGTTCGACGCTGCAGTCATCGATCTGGGCCTAATCGGAAAAAATGCTGCATTTTCGGTGGCGAAGGAAATTAGGTTGACCGTCGGCAATGAGGCATTGCCGCTGGCTTTTCTTGTGCCGGGAAATGAGCTTTTGACTCCGGAAGAACTAACATTTGTTGGCTGCTCTGCGTTCTTGAATGTTCCGTTTGAGCAAAAAGCGTTTGAGAACACTTTGTACAAACTCTCGCAAGCCCGGCAACTCAAGCGTCCTCGCATTCTCACCGTTGATGATGATGAACTCTTGACCAAGTTTATCCACACCGTATTGTCGTCTATCGGAATGCAAGTTTCAGTTCTCAACGAACCGATTCGAATCGTTGACGCGTTGAATGAGACTGAACCTGACTTGGTCCTTCTCGACGTCATGATGCCAGGATTGAGCGGATACGACGTGTGCAAAGTGATTCGCGCAAACAACACATGGGGTGCATTGCCGATTGTGTTTCTCACCTCTAAGAGCGATCCGCAGGGCAGAGCCGCTGCCTTTCAAGCCGGTGGGGACGACTTTTTGAGCAAGCCGGTGTTGAGTGAGGAGTTGATTGCCAGAATCAACGCACAGCTTGAACGCTCTCGCTTGCAACGGCAGAGCATTACGCTCGATGAGCTCACAGGAGTGCTCAAAGCCGACGTGTTTCTCAGACGCCTCGAAGATGTGTTCAACAAATCGCAGGCTGCTAAACAGAACCTGTCGCTCTGTCTCATCACTATCGATTACTTCGAAGAGCTCGACAGATACGGGATTTTCGCAGGGTTTCAGGTTCTTGCAACGATTGGGAAACTATTGCAGTCTCGATTTAAGGCAGAGGTCGTCCGCGGGCGATGGAGCGAACGCGGCTTTGCTCTTGCAATCGAAGAAGATATTGCACCTGCAATAGTCGGTGCGATGGAACAGCTCACTCAAGAACTCTCGCAGATAAGCTTTGCCGGTGAGTTTGGAAGGAAGTTCGAAGTGAGCATTACCTATTCAGTCACTACATTCCCGGGCGAATGCACGCGGCTAGACGATCTTCTCGACGAGGCGAAAAACAGGCTCGCGATGTCGACAAGACGAAAGACCGGCGTGACATTCACATAGGGCACGAAGAATCAGAACAAGACACGAAGAATCACGCGGGCACCACAAGCGGTGCTCGTGCATTTTGACCTTCCACGCAAGCCCGCCGAGGACTCAACTTGATTCCACTGCGTTCTCAACATGAACGAATCTAGGTAACGGCACTTCATTCAACTTTTCGGCAGCTAACAACTTTCTGAACGATGCACTTGACAGTGCAAAGTCGACCAAGATGCAATCGATCCTCACAGATTGTTCCGCCTGTCTGAAATTCGCATATATTGCCGCCATTGCTCTCAGCTTCTTTTTCTTGCGTGCATTGATTGATGCAAACCCCGAGCTTTGCCAGTCCAATGGGTCATCGGGATGGCGGCATCTCGTCTTGACTTCGACTGCAACCAGCTGAGATTCCGGCGTTCTTGCGACGATGTCGATTTCACCGATCCGACCGGCGCGCCAGTTTCTCTCTAGAATCAGCCAATCTTTGCTTGCAAGCAGCTGACAAGCGCTGGTTTCTCCTAGGTCTCCAAGCCGTTTCTTCCATGTTGTGCATTGAGCGATTGCACTATTTGTATCGGCTGGCTTTGCATATGTACTTGAAATCATGCTTCAGTCCTCCGTGATCGCTATAATTCATAACCTCGTATTTAGATAACGTTTCAGAAACCAAAAAGTTCAATCATGCTAGACCTCAAGTTGATTCGCGAAAACACAGAACACGTCGAAACCGCGCTCTCTCGGCGCAATGGCGGGTTTACAACAAAAAGTTTGGTAGACATCGATGCTCAGCATCGCAAGCTCCAAACCGAGTGGGAAAACCTCAATCGCCGAGGCAATGAAATCTCGGAGTCGTTTAAGACCGGGAAGCTTTCGAATGAAGAGAAGGAGACTTTACGCACCGAGCAGAAGGAACTCAAGAAGCGTCGCGACGAGATTGAAGAATCGAAGCGTGAGTTGGAAGCTCGCCTTCACGAGCAGCATATGGCTCTGCCCAATTTGCCTGATGCGTCTGTGCCGGACGGCACCGATGAAGAGTTCAATGTTGAGGTCGCTTCGTGGGGAGACAAACCGAAGATCAAAGATCCAAAGGCGCACTACGAAATTGGCGCAGAGCTTGGTGTCTTCGATTTCGAGCGCGGTGTAAAAATCGCAGAAAGTCGATTTACCGTTTTGGTAGATGCTGGTGCAAAGTTCGAACGGGCATTGATGAACTTCATGCTCGATTTCCACAGCAAGAATGGCTATCGTGAGGTGTTTCCACCCATACTTGTCAATCGTGACTGCATGGTCGGCACCGGGCAGCTTCCGAAATTCGAAGGCGATTTCTACAAGTGCCAAGATGATGATTTGTACTTGGTTCCTACTGCTGAAGTGCCTGTGACGAACCTCTATCGCGACGAAGTCATCGACGAATCGAATCTTCCGATTTTCCATTGCGCATACACACCTAACTTCCGGCGCGAAGCAGGAAGTGCCGGCAAAGACACGCGCGGCTACATTCGTCAGCATCAATTCAACAAAATCGAACTGGTGAAATTCTGCACACCCGAAACTTCCAACGACGAACACGAGCGTCTAACACGGGATGCAGAGATGATTCTGGAGGCGCTCGGTCTTGCTTATCGCAAAGTTCTTTTGTGTGCAGGCGATCTCGGTTTCTCCGCGCGCAAGTGTTATGACCTTGAAGTTTGGTTTCCTGCGCAAGATAAGTATCGAGAAATCAGCTCCTGCAGCAACTTTGGTGACTTCCAAGCGCGGCGCGCCAATTTGAAATATAGACCCGCCGATGGTGGCAAACCGAAATACATGCACACCATCAATGGTTCTGGATTAGCAATTGGCAGAACCTTTGCTGCGATTCTAGAAAACTATCAACAGCCTGATGGTTCGGTGAAAGTTCCTGAGGCGCTGCAGCCGTATCTAGGGATGAAAGAGCTGAGACCGGCAGTCGCAGGCGCTGCTGTGTAGAGCCAAGCATGAGCGAACCCATAAACGAGACACCATCGAGTTCGTCGTTTCGCATCGTGCAATGGGTTTCTTTGTTCGCTGCAGTCGCGCACACCATTGCAACACTCTCTTGCATCTATGCCTTTCGCGAAGGGCAGCTGCATGAGTTGTCTATGGTCAGACTCTTGAGTTTTTCGGTGGATCACAGTTGGCTCTGGCGTATCTGTTGCGTCAGTGTAAGCGTTGCTGCAGTGTCATTTCTTGCATTTGTTTTGGCAATGCGCGAAGTGTTGGAAATGCGATTCAGATATTGGGTTGGAACGGCATGCTGCCTTGCAATCATCGGCGTTTCCAACGATTTGCCGGCGCACAGCTCGATGATGGTTTTGCTGAGCGATCTTGCCAGGCAGTATTTCGCCAATTTCGCTATGCGAGAATTCATTCTGCAAGATGCATGGGCTGCCCTGAATCAGGCGATCACGCAGACCTTTCTCGTCTCAAATTCTTTGTACAGTGCAAGCGGAATCATCTTGACTGTTTGCATGCTGATGACGAACTTGATACCTCGTTGGCTGGGATGGGTTGGGGTTCCTGTCTGGATTGCCACAACGCTTACCAGTCTGTTTGCCTTCACTGGAAACATTCCTCAATCAATGATCGCGATGTTCGCGTCATCGATTTTCTTTGTTGTTTGGGCAGTAATTATCGGCGTGGTTATGGAACCGCGCGCGCACGAAGCGAGCCAGTCTCATGAATCGACTTAGCGAGTGTTGGACTTGAGGTATTCGACAAGTCCTTCAGGATCATCCGTCACGATGCCGTCAATGCCGATTTCCAACGCAGCCTTCCAGTCTTCAGGTTTGTTGACGGTCCAGGCATTTACTTTTATTCCGCTGGCGTGCGCGAGCTTCACTGAGTCTGAGCGAATTTCAGAAAACTCGGGGTGCCAAGCCGATGCACCAATTTGCTTCGCATACGATTCGATGTTTACAGGAATTGCAGAGTCCAGAAAACCCAGCTTGTACTGAGGAGCCTTGTCGTGGAGCTTCTTGAGCACCTGATGATCAAATGAGCTGATGATGATCTGATCCTTGTATTTGTACGAGTCGAGAACTTTGATCAAATCATCTTCGATGCCCGGATATTCAACAGGTGCATTCTTGATCTCGATATTCAAGTAGACCTTGCCATCGAGAAGGCTCAATACGTCGGTCAAAAGCGGTATCCGCTCAGACTCGAACTTTGCCTCGAACTCTTTGCTGCCCTTTGATGCGCTGAACTTTTTCAACTCTTCAAAAGTGTAATCTTTTACAAGACCAGTACCGCTGGTGGTGCGACCTAGATCGCAATCATGAATTACAACAAGTTCACCGCTTTTGCATCTATGTATATCGAGCTCGATTCCATATATTTTGTTTTCCACGCACTTTTTGAAAACAGCCATTGTGTTTTCCGGGCCCCATCTACGTCCGCCGCGGTGCGCAATTATCTTGGGTGAGGCGTCCGCGCTCACTGAACTAAAAGCGGGCGGTGGTGCGGAAAAATTTGCAGCAAATGTGAGTGCAGTGAATGCAGTCGCTATTGAAAGAGTCGTACGCAGGAAAGCTCGCCCAGTTTTAGCCATGGAAGTCATCCTTGGAATGATCGAAGTAGTGACCGTGCATATGATAGAGGAGAACTTTGCTCGCTTCTAACTCCATTGGTGGAACATGAATGTTCCATTTCCGGATGAAATGGAAAGTTTACGCGCCTTTGACAACTTGGCGGGCTGAAATCTCCCCGAATTATTCGATTGGCTGGATTGTCAGTCCATCCAATTAGCGGTATGCTGATTCTCGAAGGGTCGAATTGGCGGGGTTTGTTGCCTCGAATCGAATCTTTCAAAAGAAATTGGCTGGATTTGATTCTGGAATGAGTGGCATTTAATGAATTGGCTGGATATTTTTGGCGCGGTGAAGGAACAGTCGGAAGACCGGAATGACCCAATGTATGCCCGAATTGTTCATGCTGTGAAGGCTGGAATCGCATCCGGCCAATTGGCTGACAATTCTCGGCTCCCTACCAATCGAGAGCTCTCAAATATCCTTCAGGTAGATCGATCTACCGTCGCCCGTGCCTACTTAGAGTTGAGCCAAGAAGGCCTCATAGATAGTCATGTCGGAAGAGGCACCTACGTCAAACTGTCCGGAGACAAACCAACCTTAGTATTTGAATCTCCGGCGTTCCAATGGTCTGAAAAGTTCTCGCGGTCGAGTCAAACACAGTTCGACATTCTCGGGCGTCAACCGGCTGCAAACATGACACCAGGAATGATTTCGTTTGCCGGTGGTATTCCAACGTCTGAATTCTATCCTCACGAACGATTTGAGAAGATCGTTGAAAGGCTCATCAAATCTGGGCATGGCGAAGAGATGTTTGCATACAGTGCCTCAGAAGGACATCCACTTTTGAGAGCAGAAGTGCTCAAGTATCTGCAGCGTCAACACATTCGTGCAGGTGATGACGAACTCTTGATTCTCAATGGATCTCAACAAGGAATCGATCTCGTAACGGGAATGTTGGTTGATCCAGGCGATGTCGTGCTGATGGAAGAACCAACCTATCTTTGGGCGGTCTGCAACTTCCGCAGCCGTCAGGCAAGATGTGTGCCTGTTCCGCTCGACGAAGAAGGAATTCGTCTGGATGCACTGGAAGCAGCGCTGTCTCGAAACAAAGCGAAGATGCTTTATGTAATTCCGAACTTTCAAAATCCAACCGGCGCAACAATGTCTCTGGAACGCAGAAAACGAGTACTGGAGCTGGCAAGACGGTATCAAGTTCCTGTTTTGGAAGACAATTTCGCTGGTGACTTGAGATACGAGGGTGAGCCACTGCCGGCGTTGCGCGCACTGCCCGGCTCGCAAGATCTGGTTATCCACCAAGGCACATTCTCTAAAGCTCTCTGCCCTGGACTACGACTCGGTTGGTTGCTTGCCCCACCGGAGGTGATGGCGAGGCTGCGAATCGCGAAACGAACCAGCGACTTGTCGACAAATTCGATGGCGCAGGTGGTATTGGCGCACTACCTCAAAGAAGGCTTCTACTCAACCCACTTAGAGCATGTAAGAACCGTCTACCAAGCTCGCCTCAACGCGATGCACAGCGCGCTCAAGAAGTACGTCTCTGCCATCAAATTTAGTGGCACGCCCGAAGCCGTGTCTTGGTCACGACCGGCTGGTGGATTATTCGTTTGGGCGAAACTTCCTGATGGTTGGTCCGCACGAGATCTGCTTGCGCATGCAGAGAGAGAAGGTGTCACCTTCTCGCCCGGTGACCTGTGTTTCCTTGGAAACGATCGAGTCGAGTACATGCGGCTGTGCTTCATTCAAACAGAAGAATCCGATATCGAGCTGGGCGTACAGCGCCTGGCGAAAGCAATCGAAAAATACAGTGACTACGTACAAATGGTTAACAGTTCTGCATCGTCAACGAAAACACGACGAGCCGAACACGCTTTGATCTAAGTTCTACAAGACACGAGTTCATAAAACACTAGCTCGAAAAAGAGAGTTCAAAGAGAACTCAACTGCAAGGAGGATGCAATGACAAGTACCGTAACCAGAGAAGATAAAGCTGCCAAAATCAAGACCGGCACCGATCTGGTGAAAAAAGCGCTGCCGCAAATGTTGAAGGGCGGCGTAATTATGGATGTTGTAAACGCCGAACAAGCGAAGATCGCAGAGGAAGCAGGTGCTGTTGCGGTTATGGCGCTAGAACGCGTTCCTGCCGATATTCGCGCTACCGGTGGAGTGGCGCGTATGAGTGACCCCGAACTGGTCTCCAAAATAATTGAAGCCGTGACAATTCCGGTCATGGCAAAAGCCCGCATCGGTCACTTCGTCGAAGCGCAAATTCTAGAATCGCTCGGCGTCGATTGCATCGACGAAAGCGAAGTGCTCACGCCTGCTGACGAGGAGTATCACATCGACAAATCGAAGTTCAAAGTGCCGTTCGTTTGCGGTGCGAGAAACCTCGGCGAAGCCTTGCGCCGAATCGGCGAAGGTGCAGCTATGATGCGCACCAAAGGTGAAGCCGGTACCGGCGACGTTGTAGAAGCGGTTCGCCACGCCAGAGCAATTCTCGGTGAAATCAAAAAGCTCACTGTATTGGCACCGGAAGAGTTGATGACATACGCCAAGAACATTGGCGCGCCATACGAACTCGTTGCCCAAGTCGCACGTGAAGGTCGCTTGCCTGTAGTCAACTTCGCCGCCGGCGGAATCGCGACTCCTGCAGACGCGGCACTGCTCATGCAAATCGGGGTGGATGGTGTATTTGTCGGCTCCGGTATTTTCAAATCTGGTGACCCGCAAAAACGCGCAGCGGCAATCGTGAAGGCAACAACGTTCTACCAAGATCCTGCAGTGCTTGCAGAAGTGAGCCGCAACCTTGGAGAACCAATGGTTGGCCGCACAGTGCAGAGCCTAAAGCCAGGCGAAGAACTCGCCACACGTGGTTGGTAGGCATTCGGATTGCACCTACCTGGTAATCCTGAAATGAGGCGTTCCATTATGTTGACTGTTGGAATATTGGCTCTGCAAGGTGACTTCAAAGAGCACCTTGAAGCGATCGAAAGATGTGGTGCCGAGGCGAAACTAATTCGCTACGCGGACGAATTGGCGACGATCGACGGGCTCATAATTCCTGGCGGCGAATCAACCGCAATTGCCAAACTCACATCGTGGAGCGCCGATCCAATCTTCGAAGCAATCAGAACTCGGGCACTTGCAGGAATGCCGATCTACGGCACTTGCATGGGTTCAATATTTCTTGCCAAAGAGATCCATGGTTCAACCCAAGGTCGTCTGTCCTTGATGGATATTTCTGTTGTGCGCAATGCATTTGGCCCGCAGAAGGCAAGTTTCGAGACGGATCTCGAGATTGGATGCCTTGGATCTGAGCCGTTCCCTTGTGTCTTCATCCGCGCTCCTATCATCAAAAACGTTGGCGCGAATGTCTCCGTTCTTGCGCAAATGGAGCAGGGAATTGTCATGGCGCGCCAAGAGAACTTGTTGGTCACGGCGTTTCATCCTGAAGTCACTAATGACAATAGAGTGCATGAATACTTCCTCTCGATGATTGAGGAGTTCGCATCTCGAAAGGCGAAGAAAATGGCGGCTCAGGATCGCGCAAACGTTCAGCCCGCTGAGGTTTCGAAAACAAACGCCTGTTTGGTTTCTGCCTAAATACAGCGAATTTCCGGTTTCGGCGTCACCGAACTATGGTTAGAATGAAGGAACATTGTTTCTCCTTCACCGCTTTCTGTAATGCCCTCTTTGACCTTCTACATTTTTCAATTCATACCGATCGTTTTGATCGAAGGAATTGTCCTTTGGCGGCTGAAGTGGGGAAGTTTGCCGCGGTCTCTCTTTGATTCGCTGCTTATGAATTCCGCATCGTTTCTCGGTTTGATTCTGGGCTTGGGACCTTACATCGCCGGCACGGGTGCCTGGGGGCTTACACTGTTCGGTACCTATTCCGTGATGGTGGAAGGAACGGTTTTGATGCTTCTCGAGCGTCATCATCCGAGGCAAGTTTGGAGCAGCGTTATGGTGGCGAATCTGCTTGGATGCGTCATTTTGGCGTGCGAAAACTTGATCACTCAGATTCAGTCAGGAACACCCGCACCTAAAGACAGCGACTTTTTCTTCGACAAGGAAAGATGAGCCTTTCTGGTAAAGTTCGTTCGCCGCTTGTTGCAGTCGCTGCCCCTTTTCTGTTGCTTTTAAATTCGTGTTCGATTGAGGCATTTTTTCCGGCTGAAAGATACAAGGAATCGCTCGATCGCGCCGCTAAAGAAGAACTCGCGGGTGACACCAGTGGCGCAGAAAAGAGCTATTTGCAAGCGCTGAAGTATTCGGAGTCACTCGAGAGAGAAAAGAGCGCGATGGTCGCAAAAAAGCTCGGGCAGCTCTACATGAAACTAAACAAGCCTGATGCTGCAAAACCGCATTTCATCACAGCTTTGAACGTCTATCAATCTTTGTGGAAGGAAGGTGAAGGGGGGCTGCGTAATCGCAGCGTAGGAAGTGAACTCTCAGACACAATGCATGAGATGGCGAACCTAAACCGCGCTGCCGGGCGGTTTGCAGAAGCAGACGCATTTTATATGCAATCGCTTCAATCGCTTGATCCGGGGCTTGGATCTCACAAGGAACAGAACCAGATAATGATCGACTATGCAGAGTCGCTCAAGGCGCAGCATAAGGGTGAACTGGCTGCGAAGATCTTGAAACAATCTCAAGAGTTTGGTGCAATCGAGGACACCGCAAGCGGTGCTAACCTGGTGCGCGATCCTGAGCAGTTGGTGCAAGATGGTGAGGTTGAATGTGGGGCTCTCAACTATGATAAGGCTTATGAGCTGTTCCAAGCCGCAATCAAAAAGCTTGGCGACAACCCACAGACGGCAGAGCAAAACAGTCTCCTTTCCCGCGCTTACACGGGGGTAGGTCACGTCTATGATGCGCGCAAGAAGTACGACGAGGCGAAATCGGCGCTGTCGAAGTCATTGTCACTGTGCAGAAAATACAACTTGAGCCAGGATATTTTGGAAGTTTTGGAACGCTTGGCTGCAACAGAGGTTCATGACGGCGACCTCAAGAGCGCCGCTAAACACTACGAAGAAGCGCTCGAGCTGCAAGCAAAACATGACGAGAAGCGTGACTCATATTACCGCCAAAGCCGGCGCTTCATGGAGTCACTGTCGGGGGTGTATGTCAATTTGAAGAGGTACGAAGAAGCCGAGTCTCTAATCAATCGGAAGATGGAATTGGAAATTACAAAGTACGGACCAAAGACCTCAAAGCTTGCCGACAACTACAGCAAACTGGCTCACATAGCCGAGCTCAAAGGAAACATTGATCAGGCGATCAAGTATCACGAGAAGGCAATCTATATTTTCGAGCACTCAAAGAAAGAGCGCTCGCGAGACATGTTTCTTGCATATGACGACTTCACGAAATTCTTGCATCGGCACAACAAATTGCAGATGGCTAAGAAGTACGAAGAGCGCATGGCGCAGATAACCAAAGAACTTGTCGAGTGAAGGTTTCAGGTTGATAAAAATGTAATCAGGAAGCTCCTTTCTGCTCCTTCAACCTCAGTTTGCCTTAGAAGAAAGAGTAAGATCCTATATCCGTCCTTTATGTATTAGGGTAGTCCTGTCCGAGCGACAGGCAGTCTGCGAGCGAGAGATAAGATCGAGAAATGAGTACTACAACTGCTTCGGAAGTGATTTGGGAACCCAAAGGCGAGTATTTGAAGTGTCGCGTCGTCGACTTCATGAACGCTCATGGCATCAAGGATTGGCGCCAACTAATTCAGCGTTCGACTGAAGATACGGAATGGTTTTGGAAGGCTGCCGTTGAATACATGGGTTTCAAATGGACACGTCCGTACACTCAGCTGATGGACACGTCCGGCGGCTTTCCCTGGACGAAATGGTTTGTCGGTGGGCAACTCAATATTGTTTCCAATACGCTCGATTGGCACATGGAGAAGGGGCAAAAGCTCGGCTCTCGTGTGAGTGTCGGCAAGGAGCACCCCGCTCTCATCTGGGAAGGTGAAGACGGTGCCGCGAGGAAACTGACCTACGGCGAACTCAATGAAATGGCGGGACGTGTCGCAGGCTTGCTCAAAAAGCTCAATGTAAAGGCCGGCGATGCTGTCGGCATCTACATGCCCATGGTACCGGAAGTGGTGGCAGTCCTTTTGGGGTGCTTCAAGATTGGTGCTGTGGCTGTTCCGGTTTTCAGCGGCTTTGGCGCGCAGGCGCTTGCTACTCGACTCGAAGACGCCGAAGCTCGCGTGCTGTTTACAGCTGATGCAGGACGTCGTCGCGGCAAACTCGTGCACATCAAAGATGACGCGGATGAAGCTGCAGCGCAGGTTCCAAAACTCGAGCACATCGTGGTGCTCAAACATTGCGGCATCGATATTAAGTGGGACGACAAACGTGACATGTGGTTCGACGAAGCTACAAAAGCCGCACCAGTCGAGCCGACCAAAGCGGATTTGGATGCCGAACATCCGTCGATGTATCTCTACACCTCAGGCACCACGGGCAAACCGAAAGGCACTGTGCACACCCATGTCGGCGCCATGGCTCAAATTTGCAAAGAACTCGGTTTTACCTTCGATGTTCAGCCAAACGACGTATTCTTCTGGGTTTCAGACATCGGTTGGATGATGGGACCATGGGAGATCATCGGTGTCTATTTCTGGGGCGGAACTATCGTGATATTCGAAGGGGCCCCGAACTATCCCAACGCAGACAGAGTCTGGGAAATTGTTGAAAGACACAAAGTAAGAACTTTGGGCATCAGCCCAACAGCCATTCGAGTACTGCGCGCCGCAGGCGACGAATGGGTCGACAAACATGATTTGTCGAGCCTCAGATTGCTCGGCTCCACAGGAGAGCCGTGGGACCACGACAGCTATATGTGGTATTTCGACAAAGTGGGCGGTAAGCGCTGCCCTGTAATGAATATCTCGGGTGGAACTGAAATTGTAGGTGGCCTGCTCACGCCACTGCCGGTGATGCCGCTGAAACCATGCAGTTTGGGTGGACCCGGACTGGGTATGGACATCGATGTATATGACGAGAGCGGCAAGAGCGTCTCTAATTCCATCGGACACCTGGTCTGCAAAAAGCCTGGACCGTCGATGACTAAAGGGTTTCTCAAAGATCCGGAACGCTACATCGAGACCTATTTCAGCAAATTTCCCGGAGTTTGGTATCACGGCGATTGGGCCAAAGTCGATGAGGATGGCTCATGGTTCCTCTTCGGACGCTCAGACGACACCATCAAAGTTGCCGGAAAACGGGTTGGACCTGGTGAAGTGGAGTCCGTGCTTGTAGAACACGAGAAGGTCGCAGAGGCAGCCGTTATCGGCGTTCCCCACGACGTAAAAGGCGAAGGTCTTGTCTGTTTTGCAGTGCTCATGGCGGATGTAAAACCAAGCAGCGAATTAGCGCAAGAAATCAGAGAACTCGTCGCACATCGACTGGGACCGGTTCTCAGACCTGAAGTCGTTCACTTCGTGAAAGCTCTTCCGAAGACGCGCTCAGGCAAAATCGTGCGTGGAACGATTCGTCGCAAGTACCTGGGCGAAGCGCCTGGCGATCTCTCATCGCTGGATAATCCTGAAGCGTTGGAACTCATTGCCGAAGCCGCTGCTTCGAAGAAGTAGACCGCCTCACGATGTATTTCGCCAACACAGGCAGCAAGCACATCGTGAGAATCGCAACTGGAAGAATTCCACAGGAAATAACTAAGGCAAACGGCTTTTGACTTTGCGAGCCGATTCCATTTGAAAGTGCTGCGGGAGCCAATCCCACCGCAGCAACTAGAGCTGCAATGATAACGGCGTTTAGTTTTGACGTTCCTGCCTTCAAGATGCTCTTTTCCGGCGAGAGCCCTTCTTCATTCATGACGTCTTTCATTTTCGAGACTACGATTACTGCGTTCTGAATGGAGAGACCGAACAGTGCAATGAGCCCGACACCACTGGAGATGCTCAAGTGCGTTCCTGAAATTGCAAGCACTACAATTGCCACCGCTGCCGCAATAGGTACTGCGCTCATCGTCAAAAGCGCTAGGCTCGCTGAATCAAATGCGAGGTAGAGGAGGATGAAAATGAGAAGAAGAGTTATAGGAACGACTAGCAGAAGCGTCTTGCCCGCAGCCTCAGCTCTGGCGAATTCGCCTGCGTATTCAATCGTGTAGCCTGGAGGCAGCGCGATGTTTTTGATTTTTTGCTGTGATTCTAGAACTGCCGAACCTAAATCTCTGCAGCGAATATTGCAATAAACGGCGATGCGTCGCTTGTTGTTTTCTCGAAGAATCGAGTTGGCGCCTTCTATTTCCTTGATTTGAGCAAGCTGCCGCAGAGGAATCTTCAGACCTTTCGGTGACGACACAAGCAGGTCTGCAACTCTTGCGGGGTCACCACGATAGCTTTCGTTGAGTCGAAGAATCACGTCGAAGCGTCTTTCTCCTTGAATTACACGCGTGACGGATTGACCGCCAATTGACGTTTCGACCAGATCGAGAATTTCTGCTGTTGAGATTCCGTGCCGGGATGCGCGCTCTCTATCAATTTCAATCGTCAATTGCGGCTGACCGGTTAGGTTGTCGTGCGAGATATCGACGATTCCGGGCACCGCATGAATTGCTGTTCCAACCTCATCTCCGAGCCTCTCCAGTTCATTTATGTCGCTACCGAAAATTTTGATTGAGTACTCACCGTTCTTAACCCCTGACATCGCTTCTTCCATACTGTCTTTGATGCATTGAGAGAAGTTGAGAATCAGCCCGGGAATCTCTTCATTGAGTCGCTTGCTCATTGAGTCTACGAGCTCTTCCTTGGTATGAAACTGCGGACGCCATTGATCTTGCGGATTCAGATTCACAAGTACTTCGATCATGTTGTAAGGGTTCGGGTCCGTACCGTCATCGGGCGAACCGATTTGTGTGAGAGCGCTTTTTGTCTCTTGATACGAACGCATCACTGTTCGAATGTCGCGCGCGATCTCCACTGATTTTTCGAGCGTGACGCTGGGTGGCAAAACGTAGACAGTCAGCCAGATGTTGCCTTCTTCGAGTTCGGGAATGAACTCCGCGCCCAGTTGCGAAACCAAAAATCCACTACACAAGCATGCGACAAGAAAGAGTGCGATTGCTGACTTCGAAAACTTTTGCAAGAGTGGAATCACTTTTCCATACACAGACTCCAACCAATGCACGACAGGGCTCTCCTTGCCGCTTGGCGGGTTCTTGCGAAAGACTATGTAGCAAATTACCGGCAGAACCGAAATGCTCGTGATTGCAGCCACCAGCAATACCAGGTTCATCAAAATCGCAAGCGGCTTGAACAACCGGCCTTCAACATGTTCGAAACTCAGAATCGGCAGGAAGGTCATCGCGATAATTGCTGTAGAAAAGAGTACGGGCTTTGCAACCTCGGCGCCGGCTCTGCAAATAGTTGCTTTGACTTCGGCTGGTGCTGCGTTTCTCAGATTGCCCAACTCGCGATTGATGTTTTCAATCATGATTACGGCTCCGTCTACGATGATGCCGAAGTCGATGGCTCCCAGCGAAAGAAGGTTCGCCGGGATGTTTAGCGAACGCAAGATGATGCTGGCTCCTAGAAGCGCGGTTGGTATCACGATCGCGCAGATCAGTGCACCTCTTACTTGAAACAGGAAGATCATCAAAATGACGACAACCAGCACGATGCCTTCAAATACGTTGTGACTGATTGTCTCAACTGTTTTGTTGACCAGAGCCGTTCGATCCTGAAGGGTGACCATGCGCATTCCGTCTGGGAGTTGGGATTGGATGTCGTTCCAAACTTCTTTCAGGTTCGCTATCACGCGCGACGGGTTGTCGCCGCGTCGCATCATCAGGATGCCTTCCACTGCGTCGTCGTCATCGTCCAGCCCGACTTGGCCTTTGCGCACCGCATTTGAAATTTTTATATCGGCGACGTCTTTGACGCGTATGGGCGTTCCCTCAGGGCTGTTGGCAATGACGACGTTTCCGATGTCTTTCTCCGACTTGAGAAGTCCTAGCCCTCGCACCATGTATCGCTGATCGTTTCGCACAATGTAGCTGCCACCTGTTGAATCATTGGCTTTTGCAATTGCTTCCGAAACATCCTTCTGACTCAAACCAAGGGCGCGCATGCGACCGGGGTCCATCTCCACCAGATAAACTTTCGTTGGTCCACCGAAGCCGGTCGAATCAACGATGCCATCGACGGACTTGAAGAGCCGGTTCAAAACCCAGTCTTGAACTTCCTTTCTGTCGCGTGACGACCAATCCCTTCCCTGGAGCGTGTAGCGGTAGATCTCCCCGACTGCAGACGCGTTTGGATCTAACTCCGGCTCTATGCCTTCCGGGATGTCTGCATGAACAATCCGCTCGAGCACCTGCTGGCGCGCCGTGTAAGGTTCTGCCTCGTCGTCGAAGACGATGGTGATTACAGACAGACCGAAGATCGAAATGGAACGCGGCGGTTTGCTGTGAGGAATTCCGTTTACCTCCTTCTCGAGGGGAATAGTCACGAGGCGTTCGACCTCTTCCGGCGCTTTGCCAGGGACTTGCGTAATCACTCGCACCTGCATGTTGGCGACGTCAGGATACGCTTCCAATGGTAAATTCTGATAAGAAATGAAGCCGACACCAAGAACGGTGGCAAGCATAAATATCACGAAGTATCGCTTCTTTATGAGCGTACTGATGTATCTGTCGAAAAAGGACTTTTGTGGTTCGGATTCCGTATTGATCAGTGTTTCAACTTGCATCCTTGCGATCTTCTTTTAGAATTTGCGACCTCAGAGTGAACGAGCCGGTTACGACTAGTGGCTCTCCAGCCTTGATTCCGTCAATCACTTCCAAATAGTCGTTGCCGGTGTCTTCGCCGACTTTGATCCGTCTTTCTTCAAACACTTCAGGGGCTTTAGTCGGAACATAAACAACTTTGAAAGAGCCGGCGTCTTGTACAGCCTGCTTCGGTATGGCCAATACTTGATGTCGTTCGGCAAAAATTTTCATTCGAGCAAACATCTTTGGTTTCAATTTGAAAGTTGGGTTGAGCACCACTGCCCGAACTTTCAATGTCCGAGTCTCGGGATCGATTGCGCCGGCGACGAAACTGAGTTTTCCTTTGAACTTTTGGTTTGGGAAACTGTCGACTTTGAATTCAATGCTCTGTCCTACACGAACGTGCGCCACATCTTGCTCGAAAATATCTGCGACCAGCCACAGGTCATTGATGTCGTCGACGACGAAAAGCGCCTTCGAGGGTTCGACCAGTTCGCCTACGTTTACGTCCCTGTCCAGAACTATTCCTGTCTGTGGACTGTAGATTGGAACGCAGTTAACCACACTGCGTTTGCGCATAATTTCAGCAATTGTTTGGCGCGGCATCCCAAGGACCATGAGCTTTTGCTCAAGAGAAACCTGCGCCATTTTCTTTTTCGCTTCAGCAATCTTCGTTGCTTTTTCTTTCTTGGCTTGAAGTGCGCCGATCATCAGCTCATGCTTTTCCACCTCTGTCTGCGCCGCTTCCAACGTCGCCATCGAGCCAATCTTCTCTTCGAGCAAACGTTTTGCACGTTCGTTCTGTTTTGCGCACAAGGCTAACTCTGCATTCGTTTCCTTCAGATCGTATTCAATCTGCATCAGCTCTTTTGCTAAGTCAGAGTCGATTTCGGTTTCGACCTTGAATAGATCAGTAATGAGAGCTCCGACTTCCTGACTTGTAATGGTGACAAGCGGCTGTCCCTTCTTTACCAAATCTCCAAGGCACGCTTTTATTTCGGTGACTTTGCCTGAAATTGGTGCGCTGACACGGGTTACGGAGTTCGCGTTTGGTTGCAGTTGTGCGGTTGCTTCAATGGTTAGATCGATTGGGCGAAACTGCGCTTTGCCAAGAACGATCTTCGATAAACAGGTTGGTTGCCCCGCTAACGAAACCAGGTGTTTGTCATCCTTTTTTGCTTGTGGCGGGCGGTTGAATGCGTTGGCAGCGTTTAGCCCCACAGGTGCTTCCTTCGAGCATGAAGTGAGCGCGAGCGAGGACAATCCCAGGATGATTATGAAGCATCCTGATTCTAAATAAGTTGTTCGAAATCGCAAAGGACACCGTGCTTAGAACTATGTCTGACCTAACATATATCCCATCGATGTGATCGATTTATGATGGTCTATGCCTTGAAAGCATCATTGGTGCACAATTTCACACTATCAGGTGTTTCTTGCTAAAAGCCAAGTCGCAATTTTTTCTGTTCCGATACCGGACTGAAATACCCCGAGTGAAGACTATCTGGGTACGTTATCGGGGACGCGATATGT
>CAYZJR010000052.1:36500-46137 GCA_964478655.1 uncultured Candidatus Obscuribacterales bacterium | reverse complement strand
CTCCAATGGCGCATCGGCGCCGCGGAAAGCACAAAAGCCGGTAAAACCTTCGGACTTTAGCGTATCTATTTGCTTGGTCATGTCTTTTTTGCGAGGCAAAACCGACACGGCTCGATTTTCATTGCGCAGGGTCGCTGCTGCTTTCAAAACCGCTGGTGCAGGGTCTCTCGACGGTTCATAAATGAGGGCGATTCTTTCGAAATTCTGCCCCGGTTTGATTCCTTTGTCGGAAAGAACGCCGATGATTCGTTCGAAGCCAATCGAGAAACCACAAGCAGGTACATCTCGACCGAGCAACTTGCCGACCATCTTGTCGTAGCGACCACCGCCGCCTACCGAGTACCCATAGCCTTTCGCTGCAATCTCAAAGATTTGACCGGTGTAATATCCCATTCCACGCACCAAAGTCGGGTCGAATCTGATGCTGTATTTGCCACCACTCAACTCCGCGACTGTTTCGATCACATTGCGCAGGGCCGACACCACATCTGATGGCACGGTCGGAACCTTCTGCTCCATGAGAGAAAGCTCATCACCAGTGGCTTTTCGAAACTCTTCACACAGGCTCGCTAGCTTAGCGATAGCTGCACTATCGTGACCCTCTTTTTCCAGTTCTTTTTTCACGCCATCGATTTGAATTTTGTCAAGTTTATCTAACGCGATGTATACGCCAGAATAGCGTTCTGGTGCGAATCCGCAGTGCTCAGCAATTGCAGACAATACACGACGATCGTTGATTCGAACTTCGAAATCATTGAAGCCCAGACCGAGAATCGCATCAGCAGTAGCTTGTATGAGTTCCATCTCACACGCTTCGCCTTTCACTCCGATGACATCAATATCACATTGCGTGAACTGTCGAAAACGTCCTTGCTGTGGGCTTTCAGCACGCCAGACGGATCCGATTTGAATTGCTTTGAGTGGTGTCGGAAGTTGCGCGAGATTATTTGAGTAATAGCGAACAAGAGGAACAGTCAGATCGAATCGCAAGCCCAAGTCGCTGAGTTCATCGCGATCTACGGGTTGGTTCGCGAGAACTTTTTCGAGCTTGTCGCCACGTTTCAAGACCTCATAAATGAGTTGCAAATTTTCTCCGCCTTCGCCGCGACGCAGAAGATTGATGTTTTCCATTGCCGGCGTCTCGATGCGGGTGAAGCCGTAGCGTTGGTATGCATGAATGATTACGGATGTAGCCCAGTCTCTGAGCGCCACTTCATTCGGCAGCAAATCTCGCATGCCGCGGGGCGGTGTGGTGGCAATTTGTGTTGAGCTAGTCATCATTGGTTCCTCAATCAGAGTGCAGCAGCGCTAGTGCAAGTGTGCGCGAAGCCAGATGCGAAGCTAGACGCGAAGCTAGACGCGAAGCTAGATAGGTTGCTCATTCTATGCGGCTTTTGCACATCATCTCCAATGTTCCTTCCAAAATTTGAATTCGTTCACAAATCTTTCAAACTACTTGATTCTCGAAAAGCTTATCGCCACTTAATCTCGGGATTCGTGATCTAGCGAAGGTGCACAACCTTACTTGTATTTAGTAATGTCAAGTGGGCTCATTTATAGAGGTTTTCAAGAGTGCATTCTGCTAGGTTCGATTAGTACATCCGTTTTCTTTCGCATCGTGAGATCTACCTCCACAACCATCTGGTAATCACGATTCTTCAACCGCTCACAGCATGCTTCGGCATGTATGCGCGATCAGGCTAGTCTGTCTCGGGTTTGTGAGAGTCAGGCTCGCACGTGCTGCGTCACCTTCCGCCTGGCAAGGTGACGTCGCTCTAACCATCCGTTCTAACCATGAACAGGAGACTGAATTATGGCAATTGAAACGCTGGCACCTGGTGAAAGCATCGTCGTTCACTGGGAAGCCAACCCTCGTAGCAAGAGCCCAAATGCGGTCAAGTCCAACAAGACCGACAAGGGCAAGACGAAAAAGATTATTTTGCCGGTGGAAACTCGCGGCGTGCAGCCCCGACCTGGTGAGGTCTGGCTGTGCAAAGTCGAGCGCGTCTCTTCCAAGTCCGACACCCATGGCGCCATCCACGTGCGTCCGGTGTCGCGCAAGCTCGAGTACCAGTTCGAGGGCGTCTACATCGACCCGGTGAAGGCGCAGCTGATTGCGACGGTTCTGCAAGACCCGCGACGCAACCTCATGCTCGAAGGCGACCAGGGCGTTGGTAAGTCCACCATCGCTCACGCCATCGCCAAGACGCTCGGCATGGAGTATCGCAAGATCTCCGGCGGATTGATCAAGAAGTTCGTCTACATGTTGGGTCGGTTCGTTCCGACGTCCGACGGTACGACGCTCAACTTCAAGTGGGCCAACTCGAAGCTGGTCGAGGTCCTCATCGAGGCCAACGAGAACCCCCACAAGATGTTCCTTCTGATGATCGATGAGTACACCCGTATCGACGAAGACGCGCGTGACGCGCTGCTCGACGTCATCGAAGGCGGTCAGCGTGTGCTGCGCCTGCCGACGGGTGCCGAAGTGAAGGTCCCGCGCAACGTGGTCTTCATGGCTGCGGGCAACGTGGGCGAAGGGTTCACCATTCGCCGCGAAGACGCTGCCGCCAAGGACCGCTGGGTGATCTGCAAGATCACCGTCATGCCGCAGCCCGAGGAAGTGGCGCACTGTCTGCGTCTCTACCCGACCTGCCCGAAGGACCTGCTCGAAGGGGCCCTCACGATCGTCAACAAGGTCCGCGCAGCGCGCAAAGATCCGAAGATGCGCATGTCGAAGACCGTTTCTACCCGCGGCGCGGAAGTCATCGCCATGTTCTTGGCGGGCGGCAACTCCGTCGAGACGGCTCTCGAGTACGCGGTGGTCAACCAGTACGCGGGCTCAGCCGAAGATCCTTCGACCGAAGCGGGTCGTGTCTATCGCCTCGTTCGCGAGGAGCTGGACAAGAAGAAGTAACGCGTCAAAGCCAGTCTCGCTGACGGGCCATGGCGCGGAGCTTGTTTAGATTCACATACGTGCGTCACGGCTCCATCATCGATGGGTCGTGGTGTGCGTTCGACTTAGCGCTCCTCGCTCTGAGGCCTCCCAGCCGACGCGCAATGCGACGGCTGGACGGGCTTCTGGCGGAGCGCAAATTCTATACCGGAGATTCCACCATGGCCGAAAAAGCTAAGGGCCTTACGATCGATGAGATCAAGGCCGAAACCAAGAGATTGGCAAGCGACCTCGCCTTCAAGGCGAGGGCGCCGGTTACGATTCAACTGGTAGGCGGACAGCACATCGCCTTCACCTACGCCACCGACGAGTCCAAGAAGCAGCATCACATCCCCATCGTGATGAACCCGGACACGCTCAAGAAGGTGCGCAACAAGGAGCAGGCGCTCAAGATCTGGCGGGGCATCGGCATTCACGAGCTGCTGCACCACCTCTTCCCTGCGGAGAGCCAGTACAAGGCTGCCTACAAAGAGGGGTTCAAGGACCTGTTCAACCTCGTCGATGACGAGCAGAACGAACGCATGGGGCGCGCGATGGACGTCGAGTGGGGCGCTTGCCTCCAGGCTGTTTGCGCGCACGTTTTTCCGAGCAAGAAAAAGAACGATGAGCAGCTGAACATCGGCATCATCGACGGCGAACCGGCGAAGAACGGCAGGAAGCCCCGGGGCATTGCGGCACACAACGTGTACGCGAAGCGCTGGAATCTCTTCGCCTATCACTTCCGCCGGCACATTCCCGGCTGCACCGACCCGGTCGTGGCCGAGGCGCTGAACCTGATTCCCATTCGCTTCATCGACCTCGACAAGGCTGAGTTGTTCGAGCTGACCAAGCGGATCCACCTGACTCTGGCTAAGGGTCTGGAACTGCCGAATCTGCCCGAGCCGACCGAGCCCGAGGAAGAAGAGGAAGAGAAGAAGAAGGAAGATCCGAAGGCTCCCCAGCCGTCAGCCGGCGGCGAGGCAGAAGAGGACAAGGACAAGAAGGACGACGACAAAGAAGACGCGCCCGAGCTTCCCCCCGACAGGGGTTGGAGCCTGAAGCGAATCCTCACGTCGAAGTGGATGATCTTGCCCTTCGGCTTGTTCATCGCCATCTGGACGATGCTGCTTCTGCGCGGCGGCATCGACTTCTGGGTGCAGGTCGCCGTCTTCGGCGGCATTGCGCTCATCGCGCTGATCGCGTTTCTCTTTGCCCGTCGCGCCTTCATCAAGATGCTCTTGGCGCAAATCAAGGCTCGAACCTTGGGTCCACCTGGAGCACCAACTCCTGTGGGCAAAGCGTTCAGTACCAAAAACGCCAGGATTGCCATCCTGGTCGTCGTCCTGGCCATCGTCGGTTTCCTTCTGTGGAAGCTGCTTCTCTGGCTGGGGATGACCGTCTTGCTCTGCGCGGCGCAGTTCATACTGTTAATCGGAGCCTGTGCTGTAGCTAACCACTTCAGCAAGTCCGAAAGCAGGAAGAACAAGCCGGTCAGCAAGTGGATGTCGGGGCTGCTGGTAGTGATCGTGATCGCCTCGACGGCCGGCATGGGTTTCACCATGCACAAGCTCGGTCTGGGTATTCTGATCATCGCACCGGTGGTTTCGATTCTGTTGCTGGGCGGTCTGATCGCGCTTGCGATGTGGCTACCCGGCAAGAAAGAAGGCGCAAACGGAGAAGCGGGCGGATACAGGCGCGAAAAGCTCAGCGTGCGCATCAAGCGCTTGCTGAAGGAAATGTGCCTCAACGCCTTGCACGCGATCGGACGCGGCTTCGCTCGATTCTTCAAATGGATCGGCGGTCTGCTCGCCAGCATCGGCATCTTCATCTGGAGAATTGCAGTCTGGGTGTGGAAACGCATCATCGTGCCCACGGCGCAGTTCATCGCCTACTGGTGCGTGCGTGCGTACTGGAAGATGGAGCCCTGGCTGACGCGCCTGTGGCGCAACTCGTTCTTCCGCTTGGCGGTGGTTGCACTGCCGGTGGCGGCGATCATCGTCATCATGTACGCGGTTCTCTACACGGCCGGAAAAATCAACATCTGGCTGATGATCGCTCTGATCGTGCTTTTGCTCCTGCTCCTGCTTCTGCTCTTCTTGTTTCGCAAGAAGATCAAGAAGTTCATCATCACCGAGTTGTTCATGCCGATGCCTTCGCTCATGGATTTGAGCATGCAGGTGCCGCTGGACATGGAGACGGAGTGGTTCGTTCAGATCGACAACGTGCAACCGGTCGAACCAGACCAGGCTGTGCTCGACGAGCTGCAGCCCTTGGTGCACGCGCTAGCACAACAGCTCCGACCGTACTTCCAGAAGTGCGGACGCATAACGATCGACCGAGACGACCAGCCGGAAGGCTACGACCTGGTCGACGAAGCGGAGTTGGCACTGGTCGGCGAGTCGCAGATTTTCGTCGACGACGACACGGCGCCGAAGCCGTCAGTACATCTGGAAGTGGCGCTCGACTGCTCGTCTTCAATGGCGAGTGCGACGGCGACGCTGAAGCCCGGCGAGAAGTTCAAGCTGGGCAAATTCTTCGCGTTGGTGTTGGAGCAAGCGACGCTCAATCTCCCGGGTGTGTCCGCCCACTTCTGGGGTTTCACCAACAACGTCATCTACGACTGCGGCGTACCCGGCGAAGGTCGGTCGTCCGGTCTAGTGTGCGGCGGCGGCAACAACGACTCGGCCATGCTGTGGCATATGGGTCAGTCAGCGGCAAAGAGCGGCAAGCACGTCAAAATCTTGCTGATGCTCTCGGACGGGCAGCCGTCTGAGTGCTCGTGGCTCTCGCTGCACAACCTGGTGCTGCAGTTCGAGCAAGAGGGCATGATTCCCTGGAACTTCGCCCTCGATGTCATTCAGATTCCCGCGTTCAAGCGGTTCTTCACAGACCTGGTCGGTCAAACGATGGACGAAGCGATCGTCACCATGGGTGAGACGCTGGCTGCCATCGCGCAGGAGTACTCGTAAGAGGCTTCATCGAAGGGGGTCACGCAGCGATGCGTGGCTCCCTTCGAGCGCCGATCACTTAGCTTTACGGAGGAGATTTATGAACGATTCAAACGAGACGCCGATCTCCGCCGACGCAGCGAACACCGAAGATACGGCTGCTAAAGCAGCCACTCTGAGGAAGCTGTTGCGGGCGAAGATTACGGCAGTGCTCCAGCTTTGGCCGAGAGTGACCTCCGCCCGCGGTGCCTACAACCGCGCAAGCGAGGAATACAACCGCCGCTGGAAGATTTTTCAAGGCGTGCATTTGCCGCCGACGGAAGACGAAAGCCGAGTACGTCAATACCTGGCTGCCAGCCAGGATGCGTACCGTGCCTTCCATGCCTCGAGCGTCGTGTGCGTCGACGCACGCAACGTGCAAAACGAACTCGAGATCGACTGGTACAACGCCACGCTCCAACTGAGCCAGGCAGTCGACCAGGCGAAAGAACTGGCAGAACTGGCGAACGACGACGTTTACCTCGCGGCGCGGCACTTGCGCAGGCTTGCGCCGGTGCCGGACGAAGCGCCGAGTGGCTGGACGGCAGAGCCGCCGCCCAAGGCGAAGCAGAAGTCTACTGATGATGAGAAGGACGACGAGAAAGGCGAGGAGCGCGAACTCAACGACACCGAGAAGGCTCAGCTGTCATCGCTGACCGATGCGGTGTTGGCGGCCGCGAAGGTCGTAGCGCACTCGTTGAAAGTCGGACCTGCAGTCGTCGACAAGATCGGCAAGGTGCGCAGCCGCAACTCCGAGCACGTGACGCCGCCCAAGCGTCCGACGGAAGAGGAGGTTCAGCGGTATCTCAGGCAGGTCGAACTCCGCTGCGAAACGCGGCAGATCGACCACTGGGAGCTCGACGATCTGCTCAACCAGAAGCAGAAACTCCTGGAGAGCCTGACGACGGTCTCACAGGCGCTCGATACCGTGGTGGAACAGCTCCCGTCGAAAGACGACGCTACCATCGCGTTCGAGCTGAAGACGATGCTAAACGTTGCGAGCGTCGTAGCCGCGCTGATTCCGAAGGCACAGTACTGTTTCGGCGACGACTACAACAAGGACTGGCTCTTCACCGAGCGCAAGCCCAAGATGACGCCCCGCGAGACTCGACAGCGAGACGAACTTCGCAAGATGATGCGGCAGATGGCAATCGCCATGGCCAGCCTCAACGAAGCGACTGCCGCGTTGAACATCGCATCGAGGGTGCCGCTCATCCAGTTCACCCTCGTCGGCGCAGGCAACTGCGCAAGCTGGCAGGAAGCGCTCGAATGGCGCCAGCGCGAGCACGAGCGGCAAGAAGACATCAAGCGTCAGAACGAACAGCGCGACAGCAAGATCGAGCTTCTCAAAGAAGCGAAGGAGCGCTACGAGCGCGACCAGAAGGACGCCAGCAAGGATTTGCGGCGTTACATGCTGACGATCCTGCCTTCGGAGCCGGAGATTCCGAGCGACGAAATGCGCAACATCATCAACGCGGTGGCTTACATGACGACGCCGTCGCGAGACAGTGGTGACCACCGTACTGGTGATTACCCGGTTTACTGATCAACTCTAAAGAGGAGAACTTAGACATGGGTATCATCTACATCATTGTCACGGTCTTGGTGGCCGCACTGATCGGCTACCTGTTCATTCGAAGTACGCGCAAGAAACTCGCTGCCGAGCGCGAGCGCAAGGTGAAGGTGGCGGAGGGCATCTTCGAGCCCGACCCGACACAGAAGGCGAAGCGCAAGAAGAAAAAGAAGCGCGGCTGGCTTCACTTCAGCGCGCTGCCTGAGCTGCCGGAGTGGCTGGAGGAGCAAATTCAAACTTCGCTCCCCCAAAACGTCGACGAGTATCTCAAGGCGAAAAAGGCGTACGCGACAGCGGTACAAGCCACCGCAACTGCTGAGCGGGCGTTTTCGGACGCCTGCAAGCACACCAACTACATTCAGCTTCCCAAGGGTGACAGCGTAAGCACCTCCTTCGTGCAGACTTTTGTCACTCATCAGCTGCATACGATCGCTCTTGCACGCGCCGTGAGAAGCAGTCGTGTGGCGCGTGAAAAGGCAGCCGAGGAGAAACGCAAAGCCCTGGGCAAGGTGACCGCCTTCATCACCGAGCTGTCGAAGCACGACACGTCTCTCATCACCGAACAGGACGAGCGCGTGTTGGAAATCGCACGCGTGGTGACCAACGAAGACCACGGCACACACCACACCAACCTGCTGGAGTTGCCGGCCGAGATTCATCTCGACGCCGAGCCCAAGACACCGAATGCGGAGGCAGACAAGCTGATCGAGCAGCTCCGAGAGGCGCTGGCAGAGTTGGTTTCCGCGCACACCGATGCCGAGAATGCATTGGAGCAAGTCACCGCGGCCAACAACTTGCAGAAGCAGGCATCCAAACACCCGAAGTACACTCAGCCGCAAAAGCCGATGGAAGACGAGGTGTCTGCCTGGATGAAGGAAGCCGCCACCTGGGCATCCGATCTTCAGAGCGCTCATGAAGGGCTGGAGGAAACTCTGAAGCCCCTGTGGGATGCGCTGGCGCTGTGCGACGAGAAGCTCGCCTTGGTCAGAAACCTGTGCGCGCAAGTCAACCGGCTCATCGAATCGGCTACCACTGCGAATCGCCACCGAGAACGCGAAACCCGCCTTTCATGGGCAGCGACGCCGTTCGACGCAGAGAAGAAGGAAGGCGAATCGAAGGAAGGCGAATCGAAGGAAGGCGCAGACGCCGGCACCAAGCCTGCGGAAGCGACTTCCGACAAGACAGCTGTTCCGCTCGACACCCCCCGAACCGCCGGCGAGGTTGGTGAACAAGCCACTCTCGACAAAGCCAGCACCTTCAACAGCTGGAAACGGCGCAGAGAGGCAACTCCTCGTTACGAGCCGGCCAACCTCCTTACCGACGCCCAGCAGGGTGTTCGGCTGGCGGCCATCCGACTGATCGCGAAGGTGGACCCGTCGCTCGAGCCGATGAAAAAGTGGCCGACACCGAGCAAGCTGTTCGAAACGGGCGAACTGAGTGACGCTGACAACAACCTGCTCGCCTCAGCCCACGGAGCAGTTCGTAAGCTCGGATACGCCATCGCTCAGTGGAACGCGGCGAAGGTCAAGTTGGCAAACGCAGAAGCGGAAACCGTCGACGCAGTGGAGTCCACCGACTCCACGATCGAAGAGGTCAACGCCGAAGCGTTCATCCGAGGCCATCGTCGTTATCGCAACGACGTGGAGCGGCGCGACCAGCGCAGCAAAGAGCGCAGACAGCGTATAGACGCGGTGCGCGCTCAGTATGGCGAGCGCTGGGACCAAGTCACGCAGGCGAGTGCGACCGTCAGCGAATGCATTCTAGCTATCACGAAGGACCGCACGGTTCTTCCGAAGTTGCTCGATGCAGCCGTGAAAATGGGAAGCAGCGTCTGCCAGAGCGTGGCGCCGAAGACCCCGTAGTGACGGACGTTGCCGTCACCTGAAGTGCTCGATAAAGCCGGCAGCGGACATGAGTTCCGCTGCCGGCTGGACTCGATGCACCTATCAGAAGCCGCACCGCCCCAGCTCGACTGGACAAGTGGTGCTGCTTCTCATAGGTGTATCGCAAGTTACATTTATGGTCGATGATGCGCAAAGAGCGATGCTCCGAGCGCATCACCGGCGGTGACTAGACAGGCGACTAACTCTAAACTAACAGCGAGACCGACGTGGGTAAGCACCCAATTGTCCTTGCTGTTAGCCC
>CAYZJR010000052.1:31379-36400 GCA_964478655.1 uncultured Candidatus Obscuribacterales bacterium | reverse complement strand
AGCAGTGCAGTAATGCACCCATGAGAAGCCGCACCGCCCCAGCTCGACTGGACAAATGGTGCTGCTTCTCATGGGTGTACCTTCACAAGTACATTCATGGTCGGTGATGCGCGAAGGAGCAATCCAAAACGCATCGCCGATAGTGGCAACCAGATGACTATTCAAACTAACAGCGAGATCGACGTGGGTAAGCACCCAATTGTCCTTGCTGTTAGCCCAACGCGCAGATACATAGGCTAATACCGGTTCAACCATTCATCAAGGAAGCTCCAGATTCGCTGCGGCAGCTTACGGGCTGCTTCATCAGTCTGTCTTTCTCGGTAATGTTACGCCGGAGTAGGCCTTGATTGGGGAGCTTGCGTGGATTGGGTGTACGGTGGCCTCGACAGGAAGGCCAAACCGCAATAGTCGATCGACAGTCGCCTCTAACTGAGGTAGGGAGCTCGGAGGTCAATTCAAACCAACCTCCGAGCACCCACAAATCCCGCCTGAACCCGGGACAAAAGTCGTCTGGTTACAGAGCACTTAGGTGCAGGAAAGGTCATTTACACCACACACTCTACTGAGTGCGCCCACAAGGCGTACCGACCCGGAGTGTGTGGATTCGCCCGGGTCGGATGCTCGTCTTCCCGAGCATCTCATTGGGCAACTTGAGCCCTCACACCCCCGATATACCTGTCTGCGCAAGTGGACAGCCTGAGCGCCAAAAGTGCTTGGGCGGGGTAAAGGACGGCTAGAGGAACAAGCTCTACTTGACCGACATCCTGCATCGAAAACTCGCCACGGAAAAGAGGGTCGGTCGCTCTTCACTTGCTTGCAAGTGGGGACGGCTGGCTCTCTTTTCTTTTTCTCAATCAGTAGTAGACCGGTCTATTCGCCCAATGCCGCGCTCGGCAAACCAGACTTCAGAACACGTAATGTGTTCTCTCCCATAATCTTTCGTATCTCATCATCGCTGAAGTTCTCATCAATAAGCGCTTGCGTAACCGCGCTCAAACCAGACGCATCAAACGGCACAGCGCAAGCGCCATCGAAATCAGACCCCAACGCTACATGCTCTGTCCCCACCAGGTCTACGGTATGGCGAATTGCTCTTGCGATCGCCTTAGCATCTTTTCCGCAAACTGCTTCCTGCCAGTATCCTATGCCGATCACGCCCCCAGTTCTCGCGACGCCCTGAATCTCCTCGTCTGACAAATTGCGCACACTGTCGCAAGTTCCACGCACGCCTGAGTGCGAGACTACCACCGGTTTTGTCGAGAGAGCGAGAACCTCAAATATGGTGGCGCTGGACGCATGCGCAAGATCAATAATCATCGATTTCTCTTGCATCTTTCGAATCATCTGCTTCCCAAGTTCTGTCAGCCCACCATGCTTGTCTCCATGCGACGACCCACCTAGATCATTATCAAAGAAATGCGTTGGTGACATCATACGCACACCGTGATCGAAGAACACATCAACATTGTTCAAATCACCTTCAATCGCGTGAGCGCCCTCCACGCCTAAGAATCCTGCTATCAGCAATGGGTCAACTTTTCGACGGCTGAGAAAATTCTCCAGGTCTTCCTTGGTTCTAACGAGAAAGAACTTTCCTTTCGATCGCTCTGCAAATCCCTCTAGCTTCCGCGTTTGATAGAGAACACGTTCCTTAAGACTCGGCCACGCGGAAACCGGCCACCGTTCCACCAGAGCCAACAATCCGATCTGATCAATTCCCCGACCATTCCCATTGCGGCGAGGAACTTTAGACACGATCGTAAATGCCTGCAGCGCAACATTGCCCTCCTGCAACCGCGGGAAGTCCACGTGTCCACGCTGGTTTCGACAAGACAAATCTCTGTCCCAAAGCAATGAGTCTGCGTGAAGATCCACAATCAGAAGAGTTCTGTGGAGCTTCTTTGCGTGCTCCGAGATGGCGATGGAATCACCTGTTATTCGATTGAACTTTTCATCGATGACCGGTGCACCCACAATTCCAGCAAAGGTCGCTCCTGCAAGAAAAACCAATCCGGAGGCGCTCAACATAATGCCAACTCTTTGAAGCTTGCTCAAGAAATCCTCCTAACAATCAGCATTATCGTACAGTCGCAAGTCATAATTGAGCAATGAATTCAATGTCTCGCTACAACGACATGCAGTTCCTCATCGCGGTGATTGGCGCCATGCAAAACATGCGTGGGAACATTGAATACATCGAGCAGGAGCTTCCAACCATTGGTTCGCCGTCAAAGCGACAGGTGGAGGAACAGTGCCGTCAGTTCAATTCCTTTCTAGATGAGGCCAAAGAAGCTCTAGATGCGCTTTTGAAGGAACTCAGTCAGTTGACCGCAAGTGCCGAGAAAAGTGCTGTTGCCGAAGCGATCGAAGGGTTGAAAAACTTCATGTACTCATTCAGCCGCCCTCTTTCCGAGTTGCACGAATTAGCCAACGATCTCAAAAATCTTCCGCCTGAAGAATCAGTGTTGTTTGTTCTCGTCGCAGAGTCGGCAACGAACATAACGCGTGCCGAAAAAGAAATACACAACAGTATCGAGAACACAATTGAGCGGCTCGCACAACGAACTCAGCGCCTTTGATATTACCAAAAGCCACACAGACAGAGAGATGCAGCAACAAGCAGGCTAGCGCGCATTGTGCTAACTCACTTGCCATATCCACTACGAATATTAGCGATCAATAACTTCTAAACGTTCATATCACTTGTGATTACCACCTCTTGATAATTAGGTTTGAACTGTTCTTTTTTCCACCCCTTCCTCTCCAACAACACAGAGCCGACCAACATGTCAGCTAAAACGAAAACCTTCACGCCGAAGCAACTTGCTCGGCTGCCTGAACTCGGCTATTGGGTAGGGCACTATCCAAAAGGCGATTATGTCGACATCTTTTGCGTGATGAACGGGCAGGTCAAGTACATCCACAACAGCTGGGGCTCCGAGTGGAACACCCTTTTGTGGAGCTGCTGCACGACCCGCAAGCAAATCGCCGAAGGTCAGTACGGCATCAAGTGGGAACACTTCAAGGACCACGCGAGCATGCTCGCAAAGTACCCGAACATCAAGGAGCCGGCGCGAGTCAAGGCTCCGAACGACTTCTGAGCGTCGACTAGTTCTACTCGACTGCTTTCGAAAACCGGCCCGTGGGGTGAATTCTCGCTCCACGGGCTGAACCCAACGCATCGACGGCTGTGATGCGACAAACCAACAGCCACCGAAAGAAGACCCTGAATGTTGGATGTTACGAGAATCGTTCTCGAAATCAATCCACCCGGCACCGTCATTGGTGTCATCACCAAGGCCCTCTCCGCCGAACCGAGCCGCGACCAGGCACTTGCTTTGTGCAAGCTGGCCCAGTTCTACACGGTGTTCGACCGCAAGGAGGAGGCCGAGGCGGTCTACCAGGCGGCGATTCACATCGCGCACGAGGCCGCTCCCAACGATCGACTCGTCGAGGCGATCAAGAAGGACTTCGCCCTGCTGCAGCGCATGCGCGAGACCGGCTTTCTGCACGGGCTGCGCCCCAGCGACTGCACCACCGACACGCGAAGCATCCTGCGCGGGCCGGATCGTATGTTCATCACGCACGAGCCGCCGAAGGAGGTCGCCGACATCGTCTTCGACTCCCTCGAAGCGGAGCCCACGACCTACATCGCGCAGGGTCTTCGTGCGCTCGCCGCGAAGTGTTCGCTTTCGGGCAAAACCGAGGAAGCGGAAGCCCTGCTTCTCACCGGGCTGGAGGTGGCGAACAACGCCGGCTGCGACGAGGAACTCATGGCAGATCTCTTCGCCGACTTCGATGCGCTTCTGGAGACGATTCGCCAGCGAAACGTCACCGCGGAGAACTGACTCCCATGCAGCCCCAAGTTTTCGTCAGCGGCAAACACAAGGTCTACAGCGGTCTAGTGATTGTGCGCGGCAACGCGATAATTGAGGCTTTCGGAAACAGTATCGTCGAAGCAAGCGGCGAAGCGATCGTCACCGCGCGTGGTGCCGCCAGGGTCACCGCATCGGGAAGCGCTTTCATCAAAGCCTACGACCAGAGCAAAGTCGAAGCAAGCGACCGAGCGCGAATTGATGCGAAAGGATGCGCCGACATCTCAGCGACGGCGGACGTGGTCATCCAAGCCTGCGACATGACAGTCGTAGTCGCTCGCGGCCGCGCCTCTGTCGATGCCAAAGGGAACGCCAGAGTCAAAGCCTTTGGCGACGCGAAAGTGACAGCCTCAGGCAATGTGCATCTCACGATCCTCGGCAATGCAACAGCAAACGTGAAGCAGAATTGCACGATCAAGGCGTCCGGAGATTGCACGGTAACGGCGCACGGCAACGTGATTATCACTGCGCACGACAACGCAAGCGTGGCGGCCCACAAGTGCGTCGACGCGACGGGATTCGACAATGCTCGCATTACGGCATTTGCCGGATCGAGCATCAAAGTTCACGGCGCATCGACGGTTTGGGTTGTCGGCAGGGCGTCGGTGTGGGCAGACTGCGAAGCGACTGTTCATGCCACCACTGGCAGTATCTGGATCTACGGTGCAGCCAAGGGTTGGTTTAGCGGAAGTGCAACCGTGTGGGTCGATGAAGACGCGACCTATACTGCGTCCGGTGCTCCGACCATCATGATTTGCGAGCGGTCGACACGCTACGCGCGCGCGCAATCTCGCATCAGAACATAGTTTGTATTGGATGTATGTACACTTGGAGAACGACTGATTCGGATGGAGCACCAAACCAGGTGACTCACCCAAATCAGTCGCTTCTCCTCTTCTGGCAGTTCTTGCGACTTGATGTAGTATACACAGCCACTTACGCAGCCCTTGCGCAGCCCTTTGCGCAGCCACTTACGCAGCCCCGGATGCAACATAAATGTCGCATTTTTCGCCAAAATGCAACCAAAAGATTCCATCTCCTGTGTCGGCCTTTGAGGACGCGACTTGTTCAGCCCCGGATGCAACATAAATGTTCCATTTAGGCACGAAACGCAACCAAAAGATTCCATCTCCCGTGCCGGCCTTT
>CAYZJR010000052.1:26524-31279 GCA_964478655.1 uncultured Candidatus Obscuribacterales bacterium | reverse complement strand
CAGCCCCGGATGCAACATAAATGTCGCATTTTTCGCCAAAATGCAACCAAAAGATTCCATCATCCTGCACCGACTCTTGTGAGCACTCGAAAAAGCAACTCCGCTACCAATCGAAGTTATCTGCGGCAAGATATGCGTTACCGATTTCTTCGCGAACCTCAAAATCCGCGCCTTCGTCGCCAGAGTAAGTAATGTCCTCGTAAATATCGTCGACTGAAATCTTCAACAATAGACAGGGCAACGAGGTCACCGCAAAAGTCTCACCCGAACGAAATTCTTCTGAATTCCACTTTCCGCTCTCGTTTTTCGATAGATATTGAACACACTTCGTTCTCTGATGAACAATCAGATACTCCTTAAGCGTCGGCACCTTCTCATAAGCTGAAACTTTCTCTCGCTTATCGACAGAGGCAGTGGAGGGCGATAGCACCTCAACCACGAGGGTAGGACTGTTCGTGTAAACGCTCTTATTGTCAAAGTAGTCGCAAGACACCAAGACGTCAGGAAAGTAGAAACTGTTGGTGGACTCGACATGCACCATCACGTCCGACATGTACGCCTTGCAGGTACTACCTTTCACCGCCTCCTTTAGCAGGGAATAGAGATTGCCAGCGATAAGATTGTGCCTGCGCGTCGAAGCTTCGACTTCGTAGACAATCCCATCGACGAATTCATGGCGCGCTTGTGAGCGTTCCTGAGAGGCGAGGTACTCTTCAACGCTCATGTGGCTGAATCCGAACTTTCGATTGGACTTTTTCATAACCAACCTCGCGCGAACCTATTACTGGATTATAAAGTTCGCATACCTGCTTGTGTCGCCCCAGCAGGTGAGCGTTTTCGATTTAATCTCATGGCTCGCGCTAGCTTCTCAATAGAGGATGAATCAAAAAAGTCTAGGCCAAATGTATCAATATTCTTGACATCGGTAGTATCGGCTAAAACCTATTTTGTAGGGTCCTGGAGATCTCTGTTCACTGTTCCTTTCAAAAGAGCCTGTAAAGTCTCCAAAAGCTCATTTGCACTAGCCTCTCATCATTTCTTCTTTGCCGCGCGCAAAGGTGATGGTTGTGTGCATTTGGGTATTGAAGGAACGGCGGAGATGAGCAAATCATGCCGATAGGTTTGTAAGGGAGTTCCTTCCCTTGCCGACCACTGTGCATCGCACATACTGTGTTGATGCCGCTCGGCGTGATTTGAACTAAAGGCACATGCGCAGACCTCGTCTGGGCGCATAGCGTCTGTGCCTCCATAACAAGCCCGGACACTAGGAAAATGAAATGACCACACAAGTCACGAAAGACCACGGAGCCCGTCAACTGCTCGCCGACCTCGAAGCGGCCGAGCGCAACTTCAACGATGTCGCACTCACGGTTGCTGCGGCAACGGACTTCCTGAGCCTCCACAAGGGCGCTCTCAACGAGCAGCAGTTCGGGCAGAAGCTCGAGGCCGCGTCGTCCAACATCGCCCGCGCTGAAGCCGTCATCGCTGCTCAGAACAAGCTGCGCACGTCGTACATGAGCGCCAGACTGGCTCTCTTCTGCACCTTCAGCAAATTGGTGCGCGCACGCGACAAGTTCGTTCGCATGGTGACCAAAATCACGGCGACGCTTCCGGCGCTGAAGAAGGACAGCCCATCCGACTTCGACCTGCTCTCCAGCCGAGCGCTGGAAGCTGTGCAGCGCTGCAACCAAGCCTACCAGCGCGCCGGCGAGCGTCGAGAGCGGGAGTGGGGGCGCGATCTCACGGAAGGGCAGGCGGCGAATGCGCTTACCGGCGCCTACGAGAAGCTCGTGTCAGGCGGCAGCAACGATTTTCTCCCGCACAACGGGGAAGCGTCGTTGTTCCTCACGCCGCTCACCGGAGCCGACCTGATGGAGTATCGCTTCTGCGATGCTGCTCTCAACGATCAGGTCGTCACCGCCGGCAATACCGTACTCGCGCTGCTGGCGAGTGAAGGGTTCCGCATGACGTGGAACTTCTACCACGTCAACAAGGGCGCGCTCAACGAGCCTCAGTACCGCAGCCGCCTGGCGCAGCACATCCAGGCAAAGAACGAAGCGGCTGTGGGCGTGGTGAAGAATCAGCAGCAGCACGCTCGCGTGCAGTATCTTGGCTCACGCAGCAGCGTGACCGAGTTCTACCGGCAAGCCCTCGAGCTGGCAGCGCAGCTGTCGGTGCTCAACGAGCAACTGAAGGAGAAGTTCGCATCCGACACGAGCGTCGGAGCCAACGGAAAGCTGACGGTGATGAACAACATTCTCGCCGCCGATGCTATCGTTCGCCATGTGAACGCTCTGCAGGCGAAGTGGGCTGACGAGCTGGCCGCGACTACGGAGATCGGCGAAACCTCGTCGGCAAGTCTGATCGAGCGCTTGGCGGCGGAGGTCAGCAAGGAACCGTACCGCAGCCTGGGCTGGACGTACCGGGGAGACGGCACTTACATCGAGCCGCTTTAAGGCACTCGATGTTGCGACGATCAGTTTAGTTCAAACCCACGGGGGCGGCAGGCATCGGCTTGTCGCTCCCGTGCTATATTCTCTACTTCGGAGGTGCAAATGGATGACTCAACATCCGACCGTCCCGAGCAAATTCAATCGGACGGCAAAGTTTCCGCAGAGCCGAACGATGCTGGAGCAAGCGAGGCTCCCGCAGCTGTTCGCGTGCTCAAAGTGGGCTTGATTGGTCCTGGATCGATTGCAGACAATCGCCTGGCGCCCGCGCTCTCTCGCATGGGAGATGCGGTGCTCTGGAGCGTCTGCGGTCGCGACCTCGATCGCACTTCCGACTTCGCCACCAAGCATGGTGCGAAGTCGGGTACTCCGGCCCACACGGACATCGATTCATTTCTCGCCGACAAGGACCTCGACGCGGTCATCATCGCTTCGCCGGACAAGTTGCACGCACCGCAGGCCCTCAAGGCAATTGCTGCAGGCAAGCATGTGTTCATCGAGAAGCCGATGGCGACCAGCTCGCAAGAGGCCGACGCGATTCTTCAGGCGGCAAGCACTGCCGGAGTGAGGGTCGCAGTCGGGTACCATCTCCGCTTTCACGAGGGACACAAAGCCCTTGCGGAGCTGATTGCAGCAGGACACATCGGCAAGATTCGTCACGTCAACATCAGTTGGACATTGATTGCAGACGCAAACGACTGGCGTGCGCAAGACGCCATGGGTCGTTGGTGGAGCCTCGGCGCGCTCGGCACCCATGCACTGGATCTGGTGCGGTGGTTGGCCGTTCCGTCCTGCGGCGCTATCAAAGAAGCGCATGCGGTAACATCCAACGGGGTGTTCAAAGGTCCCCACGACGAGACCGCACTCGTCTCTCTTGTTCTCGAAAATGGCGCCACAGCTCACGTGCTGTCCAGCGTCGTGTTCAGGGCACCGCGGGTGGTGGAGATCTTCGGTACGGATGGAAGCATCCGCTGCACCGATACGCTCGGCCCACGCGGTACCGGACAGATCATCGTCAATGGTGAAGAGCTTCCGTTCACTCCGGCAGACCCGTACTACGGTGAGCTGACGGACTTCATCAACGCTGTGAAAAACGGCACTAGCCCCTCCGTGGACGGACGTGAGGGCTTCGAAAACATTGCGCTTCTGGAGCGACTGGCGCACCAGGGCAATAACGACTCATCGAAAGAGAGCACACCACAATGAACTCCGAGACCCAGGACAAGGCAGCCTACCGAGGCAAACACTTCACGATGCCGACCCTTTCCCGTAAGGGCGGCGTCCGATTCCACGGCAACGCGAAGCTCAACACCGCGCCGATTCCGGCCGACTCGCCGATCATCCAGGCGCTCAATCTGCCGTTCGACCTGAAGCACTTCAAGACGCCGCGCCGTCCCGTATCGCTGGGCATCATCTCGCCGGAGGAAATGGCCGTTCTCGCCAACCCGACCGGCGCTCCGCGCGTGCTCGACATGCCGATCAAGTTTCCCGGCTCCGACTTCCGCATCCCGAAAGAGCTCGCCATGTACGCGGACATCATCCGTCGCGTGGCGAACTTCGAGGCAGCGGTCAATCCGGAGTGCTATGACGAGTACTACTGCTACCTCACCATCGACACCGGCGTGGTCAAGCCGCAGCAACTGCAGCGCGAGGCTCCGTGCCACGTCGACGGCTTCCAGGGCGCCCGGTGGAATCCCAAGGTTCGCGGCAACCACACCTACACCGTCGCCAACGCGGTGCCGACGTTCTATTACGTGCAGCCGTTCGACTTCGACGCGCTCGACGACACCAAGCACGACTTCTTCTGGGAGATGAACGCCCAGGTGGCGGACACCAACAGCGAGTTCGCCTGGGCCCCTAAGGACGGGGAGCTGACGCTGATGGACTGCTACAGCGTGCACCGCGGTCAGGAAGCACAGGTGGAGGTCTTCCGCACCTTCGTGCGCCTCTCTTTCGAAGTGCGCATCTTCGACCGGCTCGGCAACGCGCACAACCCCCTGTTCCGCTACAACTGGCCGATGGTGCCCCGCGACATCGAGGCCCTCAACCTGAAGCCTTTCCGCCCGGACAGCGACCCGTCGCTGCGCGTCTTCCCGCACCAGGACGTAGACGGAACGCCCCTGGCCGCCGGCAGCGCCAAGACGAAGCCGAACCTGCGCCCGCGCGACGCCGCCGACAGCAAGTGAAACCTTCGCCGAGGACTGCTTAGGGCAGCCAATCGGCACAGATCGACAGACTAGTTAGCTTTACGCCCAAAGCAGCTGGTGGATGTTCCACCGGCTGCCTCCCAACCTCAAGGTGAGCG
>CAYZJR010000052.1:24651-26424 GCA_964478655.1 uncultured Candidatus Obscuribacterales bacterium | reverse complement strand
TTCTTCGCTCGCCTCTTTCGCGTAAGACGGCGCGATTCTTCGCACCGTCTATTCAGAAAAAGAAGGAGATAAGCTCATGAAGCTTACTTTCGTAGGTGTCGGCGGTGCATTCACCGAACGATACTACCAATCGAACATGGTTCTGCAAATCGGAGACGAGCGCATGCTCATCGACGCCGGAAGCGATGCCAGGCACAGCCTGCGCGCCGCCGGCATCAGCTACCGCGATCTCCAAGCCGTGTACATCAGCCACCTTCACGCCGACCACGCCGGCGGCATGGAGTGGCTCTGCCTCAAGACCATGTTCGACCCCGGCTTCGTCGACGCCGCGGGAGCGCATCGCAAGCTGCGCCTCTACATGCGTGCCTCGATGGCACCCTCACTCTGGGAGATGCTGCGCAGCGGCTGCGTGCTTCCCAACATCAAGACGTCGCTCAAGACCTTCTTCGACACGCGGTTCTGCCCCAAGAACAGGCCTTTCGAGTTCGGAGGCGTGAAGTTTCGCACCGTGCAAACGGTGCACTACACCGACGACACCGAGATTGTCCCGTCTTACGGGCTGTTCTGGACGACACCCTCGGGTAAGAAGGTCTTCCTCACCACGGACACGCAGTTCGTGATGCAGCCGATTCTGTCGTTCTGCAAGGCGGCGGACATCATCTTCCACGACTGCGAGACGTCGCCCTTCCGCACCGGCGTGCACGCTCACTACGACGACCTGAAGACGCTTCCGGCGGACCTCAAGCGGCGCATGTGGCTGTACCACTACTCCGATGGCGACCTTCCCGACGCCCAGGCCGACGGCTTCGCGGGCTTCGTGAAGCAGGGGCAGACGTTCGAGCTCGATTGATTCGATCTCGCTTGCACTGTACTGACCGCTTGCAACACAGCGATCACTACAGTAGTGATGATGCGGATGGTTAGTTAGCGCGTGAAGGCGGGGAACTCCAACGGGTCAAAACCCGGATGGACTCTCCGCCTTCACCTTTTTTCACGACTTTCTATGTCTCGATATAGTATTTGCATCTTTTCAGAAACTCGAGCCAAAATATCGATACCACCCACAGTGCGCGAACTAATATCATCAATATCAAAGCATTCAACCGCACAATCCGCCACGCATGCGGAAACCGCCACGGCAAGCCAGAAAGCAAAACTTTCAATCATAGTTGCAGCCTTGAATCGCACCCAACCAAGCGCATGACTATTGCACCGCCGCGTCCTCTAAACGTAAGTTAAGAGGTACATTTCAATTTGTCCCAGCACAGAACCCATGGAGGTTTTAAGAGCTCACAAACCGTTGCTCAATTCCAATCTTGAACAAATCCATTCACCTTTGGTGAGGAAAGTTTTGCTGCAAGCCAACTGAACTTTGGGCTCTCATCACTAAAAAGCGAACTAGAGTTCCCTTTTCTTGCGAAAATGCGAACTAGAGTTCTCCTGTCTCGAGAGACCGCGAACTAGAGTTCCCTTTTCTTGCGAAAATGCGAACTAGAGTTCTCCTGCCTCACGAAGACCGCGAGACTGCGAGACCGCGAAACCGCGAAACCGCGAAGACCACGAAGACCGCGAACTAGAGTTCCCTTTTCCTGCGAAATTGCGAACTAGAGTTCTCCTGTCTCGAGAGACCGCGAACTAGAGTTCCCTTTTCTTGCGAAAATGCGAACTAGAGTTCTCCTGCCTCGCGAAGACCGCGAGACCGCGAAGACCGCGAAGACCGCGAGACCGCGAGACCGCGAGACTGCCTTGCGAAATTGAGAACACTTCCCCCAC
>CAYZJR010000052.1:0-24551 GCA_964478655.1 uncultured Candidatus Obscuribacterales bacterium | reverse complement strand
CGCGAGACCGCGAGACCGCGAGACTGCCTTGCGAAATTGAGAACACTTCCCCCACCACAACCAAGGACCTCAGACGTGACTATCGAATTCGTTGCGATTGTGAGCGAGACGGCAACTTTCATCGTTCAAAACGCGACCCTGTCCGGCGTAACCGCTGCCGTTGGCCTGCCTCTCATCGTCGCACTGGCGGTGCGTTGGACGCGCAATCGAAAACAGAACTAACAACAATTCTCGAACCACACACGCCCAAATGAACCTCTACCTCGTTACGTACAGCGATGACACTTTCGGCGCCAACAATTTCAACTCAATCGAAGAACGCGACGAAACCGCCAAGCAGCTCTGCGCCGCCATGCGACACGCAGAAAGCAAAATCAGGCGCATCGAAGCGACGTCCTGGCTGAACCTCTACCGGCGCTCGAAAGTGAATGCACCGTTTTCCGAAAACGAAGAAGCTGCAAGCTACGTTGCTCCCTTGCCCAATGCGGCATTGGACTTCGAACTCTGCTTGCAGTTCAGCCCACACTCGTTTGGTCCCGGTTCAAACTGGGTCAACGTCGTTTGCGACTCACACGAACAGCGACTCCAACTGGCCGCCACGCTGGCTGAACGGTCTCTGATTCGTCGTCGCGACCGCATCGAGCTGATTTACTCAATCGACCTCGTCGACCGCCTCCTGATTGCAGATTCGCGCCAGCCGCGGCGGCAAGGCCGTTGGTTCGACAAGCGCTATCGCTGCAACGACGAACGCCTCGTCGCTCGTTATCTCTGGCTCGACTAACGCAACTACTCCACTGTTCCACCCCTGCGAGCCAGCCAAAAGCTGGCTCCATTTCACTTTGCATATTTGTTGCTACATCGCCTAGTACGTAAAGTCCCGAAAGAAACACCCGAAAGAAACACCCGAAAGAACACAAAAAAAAACAGGCACCATAGGTGGTGCAACCATCACGCGCACAGCGAAGAGGCGGTGCTCAAAGAAAGCCTTGCGACTCGCTTTGAAGACACCGCCTCTCGCCATTTGCGTTCAGCTTGCCACATCAACAACGCATCTTACGAAGCGCCGAGAATGAAGCAAACGGTCGAAGTTACTTCCTGCTCGCGATCCAGTCCTCGATCGCCTGCTTATGGAGCGGGAAAGCCAGGTCGGCGGGCAGCGGGGCGCCGTGCGCGACGACGACCACTTCGCTCGACTCCGGACCGGCCACGGGCGTTGCGTCGGTGGGCTTGGCGAGATAGAACATCAGAATCTCGTTGCCCTTGGTGAGCTGCATGTCGAGAAGGCGCTCGATCTCGATGACGAGACCGGCCTCTTCCCACACCTCCCGCTTGGCGCCGTCGGCGGGGAGCTCCATCTCGTCGACGAAGCCGCCGGGAAGCGCTAACTGACCCTTGCGCGGCTCGATGGCGCGCCGAACCAGCAGGAAGCCGACGCTGGTAGGAACGATGACCACCGCAACAGGAACCGGGTTGTTCCAGTGCACGAACGTGCAGCTGGGGCAGGCGTTGCGGGTCTTGCCGAGGATGTCGCGCGGGGCGAGAGCCGTCGTGCAAAGCGGACAGAACTTGAAGTTGAGTGCCATTTTGGGTTACCTCTTTTCTTTCTTGCGCATCTGGCTTCGGTAAATGAGCCGAAAGATGAGCAAGCAGCAAATGAGTTCGTATGCGAAAAACCAGACCAGGGAGTTGCCGGTTGCCTCGAGCGACCACCAAAGCATCGCTGAGACAAACTGCAAAAATCCCTGAAACACGGCTGCAGGCAAAACTGTATCGAGCATTCTCCAACCGTGTTGGCGGCTGAAAAACGCGACTAAAAGCACGAACACAACACCGATGGCTGCGCATGTCGCAGTCGCCACCACTGATAGTGTCATGGGACGCCCTTCGGTTGCAGGAGCGCAGAGACTCGTCTCACTCGCAAGCGAGCAAGTGTCTCGATGTTCCAACCAACAGAGTGCTCACACTTCCTGCGCATGCAGGCGAAAAGATGCAATGAGTGTCGGCATCAGTGAGCTTTTGGGTGGAACGGCCCCGAGAGTTTGAAGTGAGCAAAGAACAATTGCCCAAACCCTAGTGATATTGGTCTTCAACATCAAGTCATCATCAAGAGATGTTCTAGTTTGAGATCTTTATTAAGTTTGCGCGATCTCCGCTAGTATTCAAAAACCTCACCAGTAGACACTTTCATGAGTTTCAGTTCCGTTACGATCACTTGAGAATTCACATCTGATCTTCATAGGTTTAGTGGTTACTGCAATTTGTCCCTGCCTCATGGAGTAGAAAAAAATCAAAGCGATAAAACGCTTGAGGGGAATCGTTTACTGCAGAACAGTCATCAAACATCGACCGCAGGTCGGTGTGACTTAAACCTCGAATAGAAGGCATCTACAATGCGTGAACTACTGCGCAATAGCTGGTCCGCGTTAACGGGCGGGTTCGGCTTCGTGGTGCGAAACCGCTGGAAAATTCTGCTGAGCATGCTCGGTCTCTTTCTGGCGTACTTGTTCATTGTCCCCCTTGTGCATCCCCTGCTCGTCGCGGGCACTCGCTTCATGCCATCACTGGTGGTGCTGACAGCGGGCGCCGTCGTCGCGCTTTTAATCAAGCGCCGCCGCAAAAAGCTGATGGCGCGGGCTGTTGCACAGGACGGAGCGACTCCTCCGTCCAACGCACAACCAGTCATGAAGCTATCGCGGAGGCCATGGGTAATCCTGGCGGCTATCATCGTTCCGCTCTTTGGCTGGACGATTTATGCCAACACCGCAAGCTGGGTCGTTTCCTGGCAAATGGCGGCAAGCCTCGACCCCGAGCGGCTCGAAACCCTGCCCGAGACAACCAACAGCAGGCTCCTGCCGCGGTCAACCGCGCGCGACTACGCCAAGAATGCCAACCGCGACAACCGCCTCGACGTGAGCGAACCTCACCTGCTCGAATCCGGCGGCGCCACCAACGACACGCACCTTTACTGGCAGATTCCACTGACGTACAACGTCTGGTACTTCAGCCCGTTCGGTGCCGTGAAAGAACTCGTGCGCGTCGACGCTGAGACTCCGGACATGAAAATCGAAAACTCGGGAAAGTCGGCATTCTTCATGTTCGGCGACCATTCCTGGGTGACGAAGTGGCATTTCCGAGTGCGCCATCCGTTCTCCGAACCGGGTGAAGTCGTTTACTGGCAAAAGGCTGACGGCTCATGGGTTATGCTCATGTCCTACATCAGCTACACGCCGACTTGGACAGGCACCATGATTCCCAAAATGGCGGGCGTCATGGAATTCGGAGCATACGGCTTCAGCAAAGACCACTCCGTGGAAGAAGCCGCGAAGCTCTTCCCAGGCGCCGCTCTGCACCCGACCGCCCTGACCCGCAAGTACGCCGAGGCGTACGCGACGTACCACAAGGGACCCTTCAACACGGTCGTGAGCAAGGAAGAGCTCTTCGAGATCAGCGAAGACGCGAAGATGGCCCACAACGGTTATCCGTACTTCCAGTCGTTCAAAGAACTCGGACTGCAGCAGATCGTGCCGTTCGAGCCCGTCGGCGGAAGCCACGCGCTGAGCGAACTGTTGCTGTTCGATGGTGTCACCGGTAAGGTCAAGTCGTATCAACCGAAAGAGGGCGAATCGTTCAACGGGCCGCGCAAAGCGCTGCTCAACGTGATGAACGGCGACCCCAACGCAGACTGGTCTCACTACGTCGCCGTAGAACCTCGTCTAGCACACGGTCCGAAAGGCACCTACTGGCTGATTACCGTCATCCGCAACGACCCGGAATCTAACGCGTTTGTCATGCTGGTGCTCGTTGACGTGCACACGCTCAAGGCGAACAGCTTCCAGTCGGTTGAAAAACTGCGCGCATTCCTGAATGGCGAACGCGTCACGCCCGACAGCGTCGCTCCTGCCAAACAGTAACACGCGACTCCAAGGCTGTTCATCCGTGCGATGAACAGCTGTCGGTCGCGCGAGTGCGCAAACAACACCGAAAAGGAGGCGAGAGTCCAAAAGGCTCTCGTCTTCCTTTTCGTCACGATTTCTGCTACATGCAATAGTTGCGCAAAGGCTTCGAATCAGCCCAGTTTTTGAGTCGCTTCCACAGGCGGCAAAGCCTGCCAGCGACCGGTCTTTGCCCAGCGCCCGGCAGTCTGTTCCACACGAAGCTCCGGAGGCTTCTTCGATGTTTTGCTTTCTTCGACCTCCATCAGGAAATCGGAGAACTCTTTGAGAAGCTTCACCATGCGCGGATCATCGTTGCCATAAACGGGCATGAGAATTGTGATTGATTGACGGTAAAACTTTTCGGCGCGGTCGAATCGACCCCAGCGATAATAGATAAGTGCCAGGTTTCCGCAGATGGTTCCGACATCTGCATGCGCCTGGCCAAGGGCATCTTCGTAGATCTTGCAGATACGCCTGCAGACCGCCGCCGACTTCAAATAATCGTTCCTGCCAAAATAAATCTCGGCAAGACTCTCAAGAGTGACTGTGAGTCTGGCATCGCTCATCGGCAAATCTTCAGCTTCTTCAAGAGCGGACAACCAAAGTTTCTCGGCAGCATCAATGTTTCCGAAGTCACTTTCGCGTTCGGCAGCAGCACGATAGATGTACCATTTCTTGCTCATTCGCTGCCCTTAGTCAATTTCCCCGCCTTCTGCGGCATGGCCTTGTAAATTCCCGAAAGCGTCCACGTGATCGTAATGTCCTGCTGATCGGAGCCGAGGCGCGCCGCTTCTTGATGCTTGCCTATCTCAGTAAGGAACGTTCGGAAGGTACCGATCAAACTGGTGACCTCGGGATGCTGCATGCCGAGAGTCTTTTTGTGTATCGTGAGAGCCTCACGATAAAACATTTCAGCATCGATCGGCTTCTGCCATAGGTGATACAAAATCGCCAGGTTCTTCGCTACGATGCCGACATCAGTGTGATTGCGACCGAGCATCACTTTGTAGGTTTTGAGAATCCGGCGACAAACCGGCGCCGCTTCTGCGTACTTTTTCTGGTGCCAGTAAGCCTCCGCCAGGCGCTCGAGAACGTACGTGAGCCGCCTGTCGTGCGGGCCGAAATCTTCAGCTTCTTCTTGAATGGCGAGCCAATAGCTTTCAGCCTTACTGAACTCGCCTTTCTGGTGAGCAGATTCAGCAAAGGTTTTCAGCCTGAGGAGGTGCGCCTCCGACGAGGCACCCTGCCACGATGAAGAGGTATCGCTCATCCTATTCCGTCCACGCCAAAGGCTACCAAAGGGGCCGGCACGCCAACATCCAGAGTTTCCCTACATGCATTCTTCCCGAATTCAGCAAGAATACTCATACTAGAGCTTACATTCTCAAAGAAGCTGCCAAATTTGTAGGCTGGTCAAAGGCGGACGAAACCTTTCTTTTACCGTATTCCACAGTTTCGTGTAATAGTGTAAGATGGCAAATATGGGACAAGAACTAAAAATCACCAAAAGCCCGCAAACATGCTGTCCCGTGCGTGTCATGTTGCCCGAGCAGAAACCGATTACGGCTGGCCAGGCGTTAGAGTTAGAAGATTTGTTCAAGATTCTAGCCAACGATACGCGGCTGAGACTTCTGCATACGCTGGCACGCGTCGAAGAAATGTGCGTTTGCGACTTGGCACAAGCGCTGGATATGACCCCCCAAGCCATTTCAAACCAGCTTCAACGATTGGCAGATCGCGGCATCGTTGCCACCAGGCGCAGCGGCAACATGATTTATTACCGAGTTGTGGATGAATGCGTAATCGGCTTAATGCAGAAGGCTTTATGCCTTTTAAACGACAGCGAAAGACGATTCGAAACGTAGCAAGAAAAGGAGATAGTTATGTCAGATCAATGTTGTCCGGCATCCTGTTGCGATAGCAAAAACTGCACTCCCTGCAAAGGTTGCGAGTGTTGTTGTTGCTGCTGCAAGTCATACGAGGAAGGGAAAAAGTGCGCGTGCGTCCCGGATGCGCCGTGTTAAACACAGGCAAAATGACATCGCATAGTAGAAGCTGCGAACAAGAAAAATGCGCAGAGGGTGGCATAAACAGCCAACTTTTGGCACAAGAGTAGAAGCACAAAAAGCAAAAAAGAAAAGGAAGCGGGGCGAGTAGGGAGCCGAAGCCGCCAATACTCGCACCCGCGACCAGTTCAGTTGTTATAAATTACCCGCACAAACGATACCCAAGCCAAACGCTTGAGCATCAAAAGTCACTCGACGAGAAGCTTCTCAGCCTCTTCCAGACAGCGCTGGCAAGCATCGAACAAACGCCCGGCATAACCTTTTCCGTTGGGAGACGGCAACAGAAGGATATAGGTCGTTCTGCCGTCTGAGGTGTTGCCGCTTGTGCAGCCCGCGACATTGCCGGCGAAGGCTTTGCCCGGGGCGACTTGCTCTGGCTTGCTGCCACTGCGTGTTTCATCGGAATCAGATTTCGTCTCCGGCTTGCCGAAGAACCTCGAAGGATCAGGCGTGAAGCAAGGCACCGGTGGCTTCTGACCCGGAATCGCGTGCAGGTCGATTGCACCAGGAGCCGGGGAGCCGTTGCCGCCCGGTTCTAAGGTGTGATCAGTGGCACGCGATTTGCCCGCAACACATCCATCTGAATCAGCAAGAAGTGCCGACAAATACGTCGTATCGCCGGCGTTTGGAAGAGTGAGTTCGAGGCGCACAGGGTCGAGCGACACTTCGAGCCTCTCACAGGCAGTCACGAGCGCTTGTGCATTGCGCAGGTGATCGCACGCCGCGGCGATGTGAGCATCGTTGCCCTCATGTCCGCGGAATTTTTCTGTGAGTGCCGTGAGCGCCTCCGTCCTTGCCTTTAGTGGAAGAAGGCGAGACATAAGCGTTTCCTTCTTGGCTAGTGGTAAGTCGTTTAGCGGGAGTCGCAATCAGCCGTAGGACGCGGGTTGATCTCGGTCAGGTTGGCACGGTTGGAAACTGCGCAAGACACGCACAGCCCGCGCTGCACGATGACAGCCGGGCGGTTGCAGCCCTTGCAGTTGCCGCCGTCAGGTCCAACCAAAGAGTTGAGACAACGATGCGAGCCGCCCATGTTGGCAGGCAGAACATCGATTTCGAGGGTGCGATTCATAGATCGTTTCTCCTTATTGCGCACGTTTTGAACGTACGAGTTGAGGGGTTCTACGCCCCTGAAGCCGCCTTTGAAGGAACCGTCAGAGTTGCCGACTTCGTGCATGCCGGCGATTTCTCGGCGGTGCACATGTATCGTTCGATTCTGATGATGGTTGCTTTAAGGCGCTGGTTGGGGTTTGTTCCAAAGAATAGGTATGACAAAAGACCCGCATAACCTACGCAATACGCCCGACCTGCGCAAACTTAGCAACCTGGCTGCCAGTCACAATCGTTGCATATGCAATAAACATCGAAGCGATAAATTCAGCGCACAGATAATAGCGATTTCACGTCTCGAAATCATTTGCGGGGAACGGTTTTGAGCGATCACAGCAAACCGAAATCACTTCCGCAATCGAAATTCTCGTCAAGTCCGCATCTCTTAAGACAAGCTTAAATCGCCACTCTTGACACCCTTTGCTAGCGCGGTTGTGAAAGCAGCGCGAAGTTTCAAGGTTTCTTCATTGTCTTGAAGACGCGCATGGCACAATACATTCAGCCGTTCCGACCAAATGCTTTTAACAATTACTTCCGATTATCTATTCTCGTGTACGACTTGTGTGTTCGAGATCAGTCCAGGTGGCGAACCATTTCCCAATGTTTCCATCCGTTAACCTCATGCACACAGCTCGCGCAAGGTGCAATCGATACTCGCTCTGCGGACCAATACCCACAGCTCGTTTCAAACGAAATTCCATTTCTATGCTGTCGCCGGTTTTGAGAGCATCACTCCAACATTGCAGATAAGGTGGCAGATCATCGGGATGAATCAGCAGTTTCCAGCCGCCGGTAAAAGTTTGATCGTGCGTTAAGCCGAGGTACTCATACCACCGGTGGTTGCAAAACTCCATCTCGCCGCGGTGATCGGTAACGAAGATGATGTGCGGAATTGCATCGGCTAGTGTACGCAAACGCGACTCGTCTTGACGCAACGCTTCATGCATCTGCTTTTGCGAATGGACATCCGTGGCTGTTCCAAACCACTGAGTCTGACCGGTTTCTTCATCATAAAGCGGTGCCGCATGCAAAAGATGCCAGCGATAGTTTCCTTCGCCCGAAAGACAGCGCACCTCCAGCTGAAACGAGCGATTTTCCTCGGCAGCCCGCGCGCCCTCAATGTTGGCGAGGAGCAAGTCCTCAGGATGCAAAACTCTCACCCACGACCAGCCGTCGTCGTCTTCTTTCTTGATGCCTGCGTATTCATAGAACCGCTTGTTGTAATAGAGTGTCTTGCCTTCCGCATCGGCGATGAAGACCATGTGCGGCAATTCGTCCGTCAGGTGTTTAAACCTGTCTTGCGGCGCCTTCTTCAGGGTCGGCTGCGACTTCTTCTTGGAGCTCGCAGGCGACAGCGGCTGATTCCGCCCATCTACAGCGGGTGCAGTTACGTCTTCGCTTAAAGTCGGTGACTGATTATCGTAAGAGTCTTCCATTGGGTTTCCGTGTCAGCCAACAATATCAAAGGCGGCGTCTAAACCGAGGGTACCACAAACCATCTTTGCCCTCTAATATCTTTTCCCATGCTGATACTTTCGGTACCAGCACTTGCCCCAGAAGCAGCCTACGATATCGCAAGACTTCTGTCAGTGCGAAAATTACGAATGGAGTCGGCAAATCTCTACGACTCAGAGACGGGATTATAAACCACATACGAACGAGTCGAGTTTGATAGCTGTGTTCAATAACTCCCAGGCGTTGCGCAAATTTCTTCGCATGTGTTCGACGTGGACTTTGCGAACTCTCAAGTTGGCAGCGAATCGGACAAGCAGAAGGAGTAAATAGTCCAATCACGCTGCTTCGACGGCCGCCAAATGCAAAGTGACGAGACGCTGCAACCCGGATAACATCTCCGATTTCGTTACACTATATCTCATCGTACCTCAAACACAAACAGCAAAGGCACCAAGACTGCAAGGGGTTAACCTCACAGCTTAGCGACCTTGCTGAAGCCTGTTTCCAGGCGTTTCTCTGAGACCTTGCGTTTAGCGCACGGTTTGCAGAACTGGTGGTTCGGCAATCTCGGATTCGATAGAACCACGCCCGAAAAGCGATCTGGCAACTCTGTGCGCTGTTCTCAGCGGCGAGTCACCCGGTATGAGAGCGTTGGCCTCAGAATAGAAGTCCGGCTTGAGACCTTGACCGTCGACGCAAGAACCGTCAGGCAACACGACTCGCGCCGTGGTGAGCCTGAAGAGAGTTCCGCAATCGAGATACCACAGCGACTGTGCCACAGCCTTGCCGAAGGACTTCGTGCCGACGATTGGAGTCTGCTTGAGCACCCGCAACGCGCCCGCGACCAACTCGGACGCAGAGGCGCTTCGCTCGTCCAGAAGCAAAACCAAGGGTCGGCCCTTGAGCAGATTGCCCTTGCGAGGCTTGGGTCCTGCCTCCTGATTGGACGTGCCGTCTTTCACCACGCTGTCAGCCGTCAACTTGCAGTGGTAGCTGCAACTGGGGGTGCCAATCAGTGAAAACACATGCAACTCCGAATCGGTCTCCACAAGCGCATCGAGCACGTCGATCGCTGCGCTGACACGACCTCCCAGATTGCCTCGAAAATCCGCGACGACCACTTTTGCCCGGCTCAATGAGCCAAGATGCGTGCGAAATTCGCTTTCGACGTTGGGCGAATCGAACGTGTGCAGCTTGACGTAACCAACATCAGCGTCAAGCATGCAAGACTCCGCAACCGCGCGCGTCTTCTGGTCGTTGGCGTGACTGAGGCACCATCCGGTATCGTGCAACATCGAATATCGATCGTTGAGCGATGCGAGCATGACCCGCACAGCGGCACCGGCGGCGGAGAAAGTCCGAAGCTTGCCGTCGTAGGCGTGCTCCCAAGACTTCCACTGGGCCAGTCGATCGGCATGCAGGAAATTTTCTTGAACCAGTGTCCACACCTTGCGGTAGTAATCATCCGGTGTGAGCGCCTGATCCATTGGCGTGATCTCTACGCCAAAATCCGGGCACATGTCGGGAAGCTGAAATCCGCGCTCAGCGGCTTTGAACTTCGACATACATCGGCTGCAGCTACAGGTCGATGAGGACCCGATTCGAGAGATCATGTAGAACATGACCGCCAAAAGAATAAAGAAAGGCACAAGAGCGAATACGAGCTCCATGGTTTGTGGTCCTTACGCCACCAGGCGCGGTTAAGTCGGTCGGCTGCCAGTTCCAGGCGTGAATGCACCTGGCACTACCTCGGCAGTCACGCCGGAAGCGCGAGAAGGCGGCGAGCACGAGATGTTTCACTCAGTGCATCGCCGCCGGGAAGCCGCGACGAGCAGCTCCTCTCACGTTTTCGACTTAAAAAACCTCGCGTGCCGAGCTGCTTACAGCTCGAACACCTGACGCGTTGTAGGAACCACGACGTTCCAGCCGAGCTGGCTTTCGATGTGGCCCTTGAACGCAGTCAGTGCTTCCGTGTCACCGTGCACCAGGAGGCACTTCGCCGGCTTGCGCTTGAAGTTGCGCATCCAGTCGATGATTTCCTGGTAGTCAGCGTGACCGGAATAGTCGGACATGTACTCGATCGTGGCGCGCACGTTGACGGAACGCTTGTGGATTGAAACCACCGTAGCCTTCTCGTTGACGAGGGTGTGACCGAGCGCACCGGTGCCCTGGTAGCCGACGAACACGATGGTGTTCTTCGCGTTGTCCAGGCGCCGTTCCAGGTGCTGCAGAATGCGACCGCCGGCCGCCATGCCGCTTGAACCGATGATGATGACCGGCTCGCCGGCCTTCTTGTCGAGCAAGTTGGACTGGTTGACGTCCTTCGTCTCGGCATAACGCGGCGTCTTGAACGGGTCTTGCCCGCGATCGAAGATGGCGCGCGTCTCATCGTTGTAGAGATGGCGGTACTTGCGGTGCACCTTGGTCGCTGCAACAGCCATCGGGCTGTCGAGAACGACCTGCAGGTTGGGGATGCGACCTTCCGCCATCAGCTGGCGCAGGTCATAGAGAACGGTCTGCACGCGACCAACGGCGAATGCCGGGATGATGATAACACCGCAGCCATACTGCGGGTCTTTCACCTTCGCGCGCTCGTAGCCGCGGTTGATGATGCCGGCGAGAATCTCGCGGCGATCGCGTTTGACGTGCAGCCTGTTGCCGTACGTCGATTCCGTGATGACCAGGTCGGCTTCGGCGACCGGCTCGAGCGCACGGAGCATCGGTGTGCCCGGGCGACCGACATTGCCGGTGAAGCAGATGGTCTTGCGGTCAGCGCCTTTGCCGATGAACAGAGTCACGACAGCGGCACCGAGGATGTGGCAGGCATCCGTGAACTTGCACTGAATGCCATCAGCGAGCGTGTAGACACGCCCGTACTCGATCGGTTTCACAACCTTGAGGCTCTCGCGCGCTTCTTGCTCGCTGTACAGAGCCGTCATTTCGAACGTCGGCCGCTTGTTCTTTGCCTTCGCCCGACGACGGATGCCACGGTTGATGCGCTCTGCCGCCTGCTCCTGCAAATGGCCGGAGTCGGGCAGAAGAAACGCCATCAGGTCCTTGGTCGCCGGATGGGTATAGGCAGCGCCAGTGAAGCCATCTTGGATGAACTTCGGGAGCCAGCCGCAGTGGTCGATGTGAGCATGCGAGATGATCACGAAATCGACGTCCTTCGCGGTGATGCCCTTGGGCAGCCGGTTCTTCTGGTTGATGCCTTCATCTTCCTGATGCAGGCCGATGTCGAGAATGAATCTAGTAACCTTGGACCCGTCGAAATACTCGAACAGGTTCAATGAGCCGGTGACGTCACCGGCTGCCCCAAGTACGTGAAGCTTGATTCGCGGTTTGGTGGGGCGCGCCGTCCGCTTAGTTTTGTTGTCTGTCATTGTTGACACTCCTAATACCTGTCACCATCGCTGGTGTCAGGCTCTGGTTGTTAAGACAGCAATGAGCGAACGCACCGCCCCCTTGTCGGAAAGGGGGACACTACGTGGTGGAAAACTTCTCACCTGATCCTGCACATGAGACGCGAATAATCGCGAGTGCGCAGGAGAAACACTCTTGCCTGAAGTTCACCGGTAAGGACCTAGACTCTCTTCTATAGCCGGAACATCACCAACATCCCGCGAAGATGTGGTTGATGCCTGGCTTTTCCGAAAATCAGTGAACTTCGATGATTACCTCAAAAATTGCTCGAGGAGCAAAATATGAGTTCACAGTACCAGAGCCATTCTTGATAAAGAAGACTGTAAACACAGATGAGTACTGAATCATAAAGCGCTTGACAAGCACTACGACTCCCTTTTGACAACTCAACAAAAGGCTCACACTGTGTACCTTAAGGGATTTGCATCTAGTAACGATATAGCGAAGCTATCGCGACACATTTTGAACGCCTCAAATTTACGCCTTCCTTACCGCTTCGGACTATGTTCAATACACTTGCCGCCGCTAGCAGTAGGTAGATTCTATTTCTTTGAGGGAATTAAAAATGGCATGGAACGAGCGCAGTTTAGACAAAGAGCAAAGTGTAGTTCCGGCGACCGAGTCATGGGCCGAGCGGTTCATTCAAGAACAACAGACATCGAGTCTTAACAGAACAGCTTCCGCTGACGCACAGAACAGGCCCGAGATACCACCCGGGCGAGTCTACGATGACTTCGATCCCAACAAGTGGATGGCCGATCTCGATGCCAACGGTGATAAACACATCACACGGCAGGAAGTGGCGAAATTCGACAACGACACTTTTAGCAAGGGCTCCATGCACATCAAGGACTTCGAACGCTCTTCCGCACTGCTGTACAACCTTGACTTAATTCAACAGCTCTCCGACGATGACCAGGGACCTGAAATCGGCGTAACCATCAACGACCTCAAGCGCCTCAGCGAACTCTCAAAGCAGCCGGCAAACAACGACAATGAGAGATACCTTGCGCGTTTGTACAAGGTCGACAAATAGCAAAATTATTGGCCGTGGGTGCTAATATTTTGCAATGCCTAAAATCTTAGTGCTACCCGATCATGTTGCGAGCCAAATTGCCGCCGGCGAAGTCGTTGAGCGCCCTTCTTCGGTCGTGAAAGAGCTCGTTGAAAACTCCATCGATGCGGGAGCAACCCAAATTGAAATCTCCATCGGCGCCGACACCCGCGACATTCGCATAGCCGACAACGGCTGCGGAATGGAACCCGACGATGCCGTCCTCGCCTTCTCCCGCCACGCCACATCAAAACTGGCATCAGCAGACGATCTCTGGACGTTGAGAACGCTCGGATTTCGAGGCGAGGCACTGCCAAGTATCGCCTCCATTTCGAAATTCACGTGCTTCACGCGAACTGCAGAAGCTCAGCAAGGCACTCGCATCGAGGTTAAAGACGGTTCAGTTTCCGCCACCGAAACCGGCTGCGCGCAAGGCACCGTCATGGAAATCAACGACCTCTTCTACAATGTGCCCGCTCGCTTGAAGTTTCTGAAAAAGGCTTCAACTGAATTCGCGCATATTCACGAAACTGTGCAAGCGCTCGCTGTCTCGTTCCCCAAAGTCACGTTCCAATTGCTCAACCAAGGCGAACTGGTGTTCAAAACATCGGGCTCGGGAAAACTAGCACAAGCAATTGTCGAGGCCGGAGTCTTCAGCGGACGCGAAGAACTAGTCGAAGTGCTCTCTGCCGACACTCGCTTCGGAATGGCTGTGTACGGCTATCTCGCCAGACCAACTCATTTTCGCGGCGACAGAAAATGCATTCTTACAATCGTCAACAACCGATCGGTTCGCTGCCCACTGACATTCAAAGCTCTCGACTATGCCTTCTCTGATTTGATTCCCAGAGGCAAATACCCGCTGGCAGTTCTAACCGTCACCATCGATCCACAGCAGGTTGACGTCAACATTCACCCAACCAAAAAAGAGGTGAAGTACACCAACGGCAACGAAGTCTACAGCGCCATTCAGAGATCTCTGCTGGACGCTTTGAGGCAAAGAACAGTTCGAGAACTGGCGGAACAAGAACAGCAAACAGCCGCCCAATCCAACGAAGTCAGCGCAGAAACTCAACAGCCAGTGTATGCCAGAAGCTCTCATCAAACGTCTGACATTGCCGCAGGCATTGGCGTCGCGGTCGCGACAACGGCGTCCGGCACACATGCAAGCGGCGTCAACCCATCACACCCATACGCCGAAGATTCCAGCCCGGAGCCGGTTGTTGCAGAATCAAGACCAGAACAAGTTCAGCAACTACGGTTCAAAGACCGCCTTGCATATGTCCCACCCTTTGCACCGGCAACACCACCACCAGGCAACATTCCGCTTCGCTCGCGGGTTTTGCCGACGCTGCCCGCCGGTTATCGCATCGCCGGTTACGTGCACAACACATACATCATTCTGGAAACTTCCGATGGCATGGAGATTGTCGAGCAGCACATCGCGCATGAGCGGCTGATCTACGAACGCCTGCTCGCCAGCCAACAAACCCCGGGAAGAGTTAGCGAAAACTCACAAAGGCTCGTCATCTCCGCACCTCTCAATCTCAGCCCCGAACAACGCGAACTGATCGAACAACACCTCGAGAAATTCCAAGCGCTCGGCTTCGATTTTGAAACTCAATCAGGCAATGTTGTTTGCACCCAAGTGCCTCTGGAACTCGCACACAAAGACTACGCCGTGGTCGTACAAGAAATGGTCGACACAGTTAGCAAAACCGACCACGCCAGTCTCGAATTGGAAGCAACCAAATCCATCGCGTGCCAATCAGCGATAAAGAACGGCATGCCGCTTGGCGAAAGCGAAATGATTCAGCTTCTGTGCGAGTGGATGAAAGCTCCACGCAACGACACCTGTCCACATGGTCGCCCGATTCGGCAAGTCTTCACCAAAGACAAACTCTTCCAGATGTATCATCCCGGCTAACGCAGAAACTTCACAGATTCTGCAAATCTTCTACGGCTTCTCGGATCGTCGCATATCGCTCTTCAAGCTCGATAGCGGTGGCGCGCGACACGATATGGTCGAGACCATCAGACACATCCGCCCTCAGCTCCTTTGGCTTCGAAACGGAGATAGGCTCTGGGTCTTCTCCAGTCAGGAGGAACTGCAAAGTGGCACCAAATGCATAGATGTCGCTTTGCGGAACAGGCATACCCCGAAACTGCTCGGGCGGCAGATAGGCGTGTTTCCCAACGACTGTTCCCGTTGTCGTGGCTTCGGCTTCTTCCTGGGCCACATTGAAGTCAATCAGCTTCAACACACCATCTTTGCCTAAAATCAAATTGTCCGGAGTAAAATCTCTGTGCACCACTGGCGGTGAGCAAGAGTGAAGATACGTCAGCAATTCTCCCATCTGACCGGCAAGCCCGCGCACTTGCTCTTCGGTCAAACGCCCGTTGCGCTCGACGATTTGGCGCAGTGACGACCCGTCAATCAACTCCAAAACCAGATATGCACGGTGATCTTCCACAAAGAAATCCAACAGTTTGACTATTTGCGGATGCTCAAGCTGCCTCAGTATTCGCGCTTCATTCTCAAACTGTTCCAACGCCGACTTTCGTACATTCACATCAACATAGACGGGCAGAATAAACTCCTTGAGCACGACTTGCCGCTCGTTGTTATTGTCTCTGGTGTGATACGCAAAGCCCTGACCACCCACGCCAAGCGAGTCTACAACCTGATAGCGCCCGTCTCTCAGAGTGGCACCTTTCACCAGTGGCTGAAAGCGTTCGCGCTTCGGCGGCGCGCTCAGAGCCTGCAGCCAAAGCTCCGTATAGCTGTAATCAGCCGGCGGTTGCAAGCTTTCGATTACGCGAGCTTCGCGGCTTACCTTCGGCGCCCAATGTCTGATGCCGTTAAGAAGAATCTCTCTGTCTGCAAATGAATCGAATGAATCAAGGCGAAGCTTCATGGTCTTGCCGTCATTTCGCTTGAGACAGAGCCAATCATCAGTGGTCGAGGTGGCACCTTCGGGGCGATCGATGTAGATGTTTTCTAGGTGATTCCACGGGAACAGTTCTGAACCGTCGCAACGCCAAAGCTTATGGCGCCACAAAAACCGGAGCCCCTTTTCACCGACCGACACATGAGTAGGCTTTGTGCAAACGTACATTACAGTGCCAAGCACCATAAATAGTGCACCAAACACAAAGGTGAGAATGAACGCGATGTTGATGCTGGCGGTCACACCACCAACACCCGCCGCCATTTCGGCGGCTTGTTTCGCAAACCCGGCTGTTAAAACCAGAGAACCATAGGCGTATACAAGCCCAAGAACACTTAGCACGACAAACGCCGGCCCCAGCACCCAAAATGCGACCAAGCGAAGACCCTTCATCATGCTCTCGTCGTTGAACATGTGGTTGTACCAACGCTCGATCTGGGCAAAAGCTCGATAGCGCAGAACATAGTTACCTTGATGGTACTCCTCTTGTTTCTTCGCGGCCTTGATTGCATTCGGTCCCATCTTGCCTGAAAGCAAAGCTGCGAAAAACAGCAGACATGCGCCTTGCGAGATGAGCCAACTCGCCCCCGAGCTCAAGGGGTCGAGACAACTGTGAGAGATCAAAGAGTATGCGGCGGGCAGCACTGCGACGATGGTTCCTAAAACTGGTCCCATATTGCGGAGCCCATACTCGTTGTTTCGATCATACGAACTAAGAAATTTGCCCATCTTGAATGGGAAGTAGGCCTGCGCAAACAGCCACAACCAGAAGGTCGGATCAAGCGCCATGACCGTCGCACTCGATGAAACCAACGGCATCGCGAAAAGCGAAATTGCAGCAATGATGCCGATTTCGAGATTGGAAACAGGTGGTTTACATCCGAATCTTCTGCCTGCGGCTTGCGAAATCACCGAAAGGAAATAGGCCCACAAAACCGCGAACGGTGCGGCCGCAGCCATATTGGCAGACATCAGCAAAAATGGACAGGCTACGCAAAGCGCAAGAAAACCAAACACACAAACCAGAACAATTGACGGAAACATGCCCTCGATCGCTCTAGGACCGTAGTCGCGAAGTTCGTTTGCATCCGTCTCAGGTCTGAAGTTCGCAACGTCAGCCGAACCTTGAACTGCTTCATCCGACTCCAATGTTAAACTTGCAGAATCAAGTGCTGAAGCCGCAATCGCGAGTTCTGCGAGTTGCGCTTTCTGCTCGGCCGCAACCTTCAGCTTAATCGCTTCAGCTTCTGCAACTTCCGCATTTGGTTGCTGCCCAGGCGTCATATCGCGCACCCCTCGGGTTCTTTGGAGAGGCGCTCCAACACAGGAACGATAGCATCCAATACTTCTTCGGCAGTTTGAAAACGATCCTTCACCTCGAAAGCAGAGCATTTCGCAATCAACTCATCCAGCTCCTCATCAGCCTCGGCAACAACCTTCTTAATGCGCGATGGAGCAAGTGGCATAGGATCTTTTCCTGTCATCAAGAAAAACAACGTTCCTGCAAAAGCGTAAATATCGCTCTGCGTCACAGTCTTGCCTCTCAACTGCTCAGGCGGGATGTATGCTTGTTTGCCGACAACCGTTCCAGTGGCCTTTCCAACGAATTGATTCGCTGCACCGAAATCAATGAGAATCAGCTTCCCATCATTTGTCAAAACCAGATTGTCCGGTGTGAGATCTCGGTGAATGAGCGGAGGCTGCTGTTCATGAAGGTAACAAAGAATCTTGAGAATCTCACAAGCCCAACCCAGCGCCACTACCTGCGACACCACACCATGCTGTTTGACATACTGCCTGAGATCCGGACCGTTGAAGTATTCGAGCATCAAATAGTGACGCCCTTGCTCGACAAAATGATCGAGAACGCGAGCAATGTTCGAATGGTTCAACTTCGAAAGAAACTGTGCTTCCCGCACGAGATACTGCTCTGCCTGAGCGCGACTAGCCGCGTCGGCATTAGGTGGAACCACCGCTTCTTTCAATACAACCATATCCAGATTGTCGTGCAAAGCCAGGTAAATAGCCGAAAGTCCACCGAACGCGAGTTGGCGAACGATTTTCAGTTTGCCGTCGCACAAGATTTGTTCTGGTTCCAAAGGAACGAATGCCGTATTGGTAAAGCGCCGCCTGAGCTCCTCTTCCCACATTTGCGTGTAGCCTTTCGACACACCATGCGCCTCATTGTGCAACTGCTGTTGGTAGTCCACAAGCAGCTTTGTGCGATTGCATTTTGTGCCCCAAAGCTCGACGGCAAGCAACAGCTGCTCCACATCTTTGCCTTCCAAAATATCCAGCCTAAGTGGAACAACCTCACCCGAAGAAAATGCCAAAACCAATTGCTGCGAACCGGCCTCGCCTACGAGATCGGCTCGCACCAACTCTTCCCAGGCGCGGTTTCGTTTGAACTTCAACAAAGGCAGCATGAACAGAGGAAACGCCAGTCCATCTTTAGAGAAGTGAATCTTGTTGTCTTCGGCAACGGCTGCCGTCATCAGGCTCGCGAAGAAAATTCCGGCTATGAGAAAACAGATTGCAATAGTCGCCAACACTGGAATCGTTGAGGGAAACACAACCACGTGACCGATGAAAATCCCCAAGCATGCGGGCACGATGACCGCCCACAGCGGAAATGTATAAAACATCGTTTTCACGGCAACCTTTGCCGGCAACGTCTTGTACTGAATTTTGACTTCCAGCTCGGCCATTACTTGGCTCCAAAAGAATTGCGCAATTGTGTCAACTCGTCCGGAGGCGGGCTTGGGCTGCCCTTCGCCACTTCACTCATCGCCAAGTCAAAATATTTTTCCGCTTCCGCCATTTGATTCTCGTGCTGATAATATCGCGCCATGCTCATCAAGGCTTTCATGTAATAGCCGCGCCTTGGAGCAGTTCCTTTCAAATCTTGCATAGAATCATTGAGCAGTTTCTGTGCCGCACTGTAGTTGCCAAGCCCCATCTGCGCATCGGCATAGTCAGCCACAAAGCGCAGCCGGTCCGGTGAGCTCTTGAAGTAATTGAACGCATCTTCGAAGTAGTAATCGACGGCTTCCTTGTATGCATGCATTTTCGCCTTGCTGACACCCATCAAAGCCCTTCTGCGCATTCCGTTTGGATCATGCCCACGGCAAGGTCCGGCGCCTTCTTCAAACGCGAGGTTATAAAAGACAAACGCGTTCTGGTAGTCACCCTTGCTTCGATAGCACTCTCCTAGCGCTTCTCTAACCATCTGCAGATTCTCGAGCGCCTGAGTCTTGTTATCGACGCGCGCCCGAAGAATCGGCATCGCAGCTGTGTACTCGCCCGCGTTGGCGAGCCTTACTCCCGTATCAGCCATCGCATTTTTGAGAGCCAGCGAAACGCCATGCGCCTGCGACAAGTCCTTAAGCGAAAGAATCAACTGCATGGCTTCGTCGGCACGTGCAGTCGCAGCTTCTTTATCTTTGCGCCAAAGCGCGCTCGCAGACTGCCTCAGCTTGAGCAACGCCAGCCTCCCATCTTTTATGCCGGCGGTCTCCATTGTCTGCACAGTGCGCTCCAGAGCCGCGTCTAATGCATCAAGCCGTGGCTTCTTGTGGCTTCGCAAGTCCAACACGCACTGAAGATACAAAGCCTGCACGAGATCGATCGACGAGTCGATTCCCTCATTGGATGCACGACCAAACATCGCACCAATTTGCGCCCGGAGACCAGCACGACCAACTTGTAGCGCAGAGGTTCCCAGCGACAGAGCCCCGGCGAAGACGCACGCGAGAGTCAAGACCATGACTCCGGTTTCGGGTCGTTTCCGCGGCTGCCTCCTGAATTCCGGTGACGCAACAAGCTTTTGATGCGACTTAAAAGCGCCGCCTGCCGGGCCGCTACGTTTTTCGGACGGGCGGTCGGCGGAGCTCGCTGGAGTGTCTGAGCCATTTTCAGCCACCGGTTCCACCGGGGTCTCGGCATCATAAGTCAGCTCCGGGCCCGATTCGACCAGCCTTTGCTGTTCCTCTTTGTATTTAAAATCGCCGTCCTTGCCCATACTCTTAACTCAGATCCAAAGTAGCTCCCCGAGGTTTTATGCCCCATATAAAAGCCAAATAGACACCACGCACGCCGATTGCCACCTGCGCTGTCAAGGCTTACCAATCTGGTATCGATTTTCGCCAAAATCAATACCAATCCGGCAAACCTTGACTACTTTCTGCAAGAACACGGATGCTTGCTAGAATCGAATTCATGCTCATTACACGCCGACGGTTGCTCCTTTGTTTAGCCGCTCTGACTGCAGGCGGCGCAGGCATTTCCTTGTGCGCAAACTCGGACGAAATCGACGAACAACCTGTCGCGTCGAATGACGTTGCGCGCGATGAGAAGCTGGTTCCACTCATTTACAGCGCAAACTACAACATCACCGCGTTCGGCGTTGAGCGGCTGCATCCGTTCGACGGTCGCAAGTTCAGCAAGATTCACAAGGCGCTGCTGAAGACGGGCATGCGGCGCAAGGAAGACTTCATACGCCCGGCGATCATTACCACCGATCAGTTGTTGACGATTCATACGAAGCGCTATCTCGAATCTCTCAAAGATGGGCACGTCATCGGCAAGATTTTGGAACTGGGACCGCTCGCCTTGCTGCCAAACGGAATCATCGATAGCCGGGTGTTGAAGCCAATGCGGCTAGCATCAGGCGGAACGATTCTCACTTGTCGAAGCGCCCTGCAACATGGCGTTGCCATCAATATTGGTGGCGGCTATCATCACGCGGAACGCGACAAAGGTGGCGGCTTTTGTGTGTATTGCGATGTTCCTATTGCGATTGAGATTTTGAAGCGCGAAGGCAAGATCAAGACTGCGATGATAGTAGATACGGATGCGCATCAAGGCAATGGATTCGCCAATGCAGCGGGGAGCGAGTCGCATGTTTTCTGTCTGGATTTTTATGATGAAACCATTTATCCGTGGCCGAAAGTTGAGGAAGACTGGTCGATTCCATTCCCCCGAAGAACCCGTGGAGACAAGTACTTATCGACTCTCGAAGAGACGCTGCCAAAGGCGACAGAGAAGTTCAAACCAGATTTGATCGTGTACAACGCAGGTTCTGACGTGCTCAAATCCGACCCACTATCTACGTTCTTGCTGTCCCCAAAAGAGATGAACGAGCGCGATCTCTTTGTCATCTCCCACGCGCGAAAGCAGAACATTCCAATTGCGATGGTGCTCGCAGGCGGCTATAGCAGCGAGTCCGCGATGGCACATGCGAATTCAGTAAAAGGAATTATCGAGAAATTCGACAAAGGTTAACCCGGGAATTTTGAACCCTTAAGCAAGGCTTCAAGCCGGCTTTGTCGCGCCGGAGTCAGATCTCTCAATTCGCGAGAGAAGTGCCGGATCACCGGCCGGGCATATGAGTTGAGAGCGCTGTATGCCTCGACATTGCCATGGTTGACCGCCGATTGAAGCAGTGTCGGAATTGCATCGAAACTATGTTGCTTGAACAGAATCCATGTCGCATCGGGCACTGTTCCATCATAGTTGGGACCACGACTGTTCTTGTGCAGAAGGATGATCTTTTTAGCAGCATCGGCCGTCGACTTGTCCGTGGAAGTCGTATAGCGAATCACCTTCGCAATCGCTTTAGAATCCAGGTCATGAGCCTGTCTTGCAAGCAACTGGAGAGCTTCATAATTCAAGTCATTTCTCTTGTCTAGAACCTTGAGTGCCAAGCTCTTCTCAAAAACCTCATATTCAGAGCCCCTTCCAAGACGCAACGCTTCATGAAATGCAATCAACGCACCTTCTTTGGTCGGCATCTTCGGAATCATATCGATGATTTGCGGCAGATTCGCAGAGTGCCCGGCAGCGCGATAGAAATTGGCGTATGCATGGGCAGCAGCATCACCCATTGCCTTCATTCTGGCAATAGCCAAATCTCTCACCGGCGAACCCGGCTGAGCGTATTGCATCAACACGTGGAGTCGACTATTTTCATTACTCTGGAGCAGCACCATCGCGTCAAAGGCGGCTTCTGATACAGTTTTCTGCACTCCATCAGCCTTAGCGGGAGTAAGACTTGTAGGGAGCTTAATCTCCGTTGTATTCACTTGCGTTGCGACTTTGTTTGTCCACTTTGTGGCGACATCCTTAAGCGAAGCGACATGCGATTGATCTCCGAAGTGCCCGAGAAGATCCGCAGCAGCAGCCCGCTTGTTAGCATCCGAATGGTAGAGGTATTGCTCTAAAACCCTTTGCGCTTCGGGCACAATGTTCTCTTCTACATACTTGACGCGCTGTCTCAAGTGTTCCGCATGCGGAGACTCTTTGGCTGAAGCATGCAATTCACGGTTGAGCGAGCGTCCGAAAACCGCAGCTCTTACCGGTGCACTTCGGGCTAGCACCATGAATTCATCACCGTCGGGATTGAGGAAGTATTCGCCCATATGCACCGCGAAGTTTTCGTCTTCGTTTCGGCGGGAGTAGCGAGAAGCAAAATACATGCCCATCTCCATCTCTCCAGGTGGAACCTTCCCATCTTCACCGCGAGGCGGATGGGTCATGTTCATTTCTTCCTTATCGACAATCATCGCCAAATCAAATAGGCGACTTGTCTCCTTGTCGCCAAACTTTGCGAGGTGCGACCATTCGTGCAGCATGATCTCGCCGACATTGTTTCTTTTCGGATTGTAGAATTTGACCTCACCCAAAGTCGAAGCACTGGCCACCGAAACGAAGTCACGATCATAGGTCTGGCGCAGCCAAGCATCCTCATGATTGCGCTCTTTTACCAAGGTCAATTGCCTGATCAAACCAGGATTGGGCATATCGTCAAGAACCGGGATGAACTCCTCAGGCAGCATTGCGGTTTGGTTAGGTGTTCTCAAATAGATGAGACGGGCCTTCACGATTTCGATGCTGTGATCTGCATTGGCGCCTAGAATATTCCGCGCAACTTCCATGGTACCGTGCTCGATCGATGCTTGTACGAGCTGGCGCTGCTCTTTCGGCAAGTCATCATATGCGCATTTTTCCCGAGCCTTATCTCTGTACTTTTCCGCATCAAAACGCTGACGCCTGATTGCATCTAGCTCTTTAGCAAACTGTTCTTCGACAACAATTTTGGTCGTATGTCCTTCGACTTCGTAGACTCGCACTGGGCGGTCAGAAACCATGGTGTTATCCCAGAACTCTTCTCTGTTAGCAAACTTTTTCGGCGCATTGTCGTTCAACTGAACGAATGTTTGCACGCCCTCAGATGGCTTGCCAAGCCGCTTTCCAAGCTCCTGCAAATTTGGAGTTTGCGGCTTGGGCTCGTAATGGATGCGATCGAACCATTGGTTATCTACGATGTCATTGCGCTGTTCTTGAGTTAGTTCGGTGAGATCATCTTTTGGCTGCCTTGATCTGTCGTTCTGCCTTCTAGCCTTGCGGTCTCCCTCTCTCCACTGCTTGCCCGTCTCGTCATCGATGTGTCGGCGAGTATCTGAAGGCATAGTCTCTTCCATACCGCCGGCCAATTTTGACGGTTTCAAATGCCCAGACTCACCCAAACCATTGTTGGATAACGCAGATGTTTCGTCGCCTCCAGCCAGCATAATGCGTCCGTTGTTTCGGCCGATGCCCAAAGTAATTGAACGCATGGCGGAACCACTTGCAAGAGGCGAAGAGGTTTCAGCCGGAGCATAAGGAGACTTCTTAATCTGCAAGGGGAGATTTTCTTTCGGAGTACCGATTATCGACGACATCAGACCGCCGGTTCCTGCGCCGATCAAACCAGATTGATGCATTTGGGTGAGAACTTCCGGCCACTTTTTGCCGTGCATCACAGCATCAACACCACCAAACACACTGCCGGATGCGTATCCCGAGCCGGCTCCTGCAATCATGTTTGCCACATGCGGCGAGACTATGTCTTTGGAAAGCAATGCGCTTGCGCCTTTTGCGCTCCTGACTCCGATCATTCCAGCAGGAACGTTTATCAATGCTCCAACCGTTCCACCCTTCAAAATGTCTCCGGCTCCGTCCACCAACCCCTTCGCAGTCATGCCGCCGCGCCATGTATCTGGGTTAAATGTCGTCTTCACCGCACCGAACCCGAAGCCGACGGTTAGATGCGAGGCAGTTTCAGCTGCCAGTCCGGTGCCCAATCTGACAGACAACGACTTGGCAAAGGCGCTTTCTGGCATAGCGAGCCGGCTGACTTTGTTGAGAGCGGCTCCCTCGAGAGCGTTCGTTCCAAACGAGAGCGAGTTATCGCTCAAAGATTCGTGCGGGTTTACCAGAAGCGAGGCTCGCACGACGCCGCCGGTGACGGCTTTGAGCTTCGGAATGGAAGCGATGGTATCAGCGGCGATCATCGCAATCTGGTCGTTCGACTGTGCCCGTTCTGCCTGACCCTGCGCGCTATCGGGCTCGCTGAAGATGCCACGCACAGTGCCAATCACGCAGCCTGCTATGGTCTGTTCTTTTCTAGAACCGAAGACTTCGTCGAGAAAACCAGAGTTAGCCTCTAACTGGCTATCTATTAATGGCTTGATCTCGGATGCACGTGGTGCTTCTGGAGACAACTGGATGACACCTG
>CAYZJR010000051.1:9997-46538 GCA_964478655.1 uncultured Candidatus Obscuribacterales bacterium | reverse complement strand
TGTCTGCGTTTGGTACGCGCTATCATGCGGATAGTCGTCTTGTGTAATGGCGAGCATCCGTGGTTGATGATTGTGGCACTCCGGATAGGATTGAGTGTTGTAGGAGTCTTGTGCGATGAGTGCTTTGGGCTGAGCCTCTTCATGCTCGAAGCGATCGAATTCGAGAGCGGGGAGTTGTGCTTCCATTTCTTGGTGCGTTTGTTCTGGAACCACTTCAACAGGCTTGTATTGTCTTAGTACGTCTTGAACAACATTGATGAAGTTCGCCGGGTCGACCGGTTTCTCGAGCACTGCGGCGACATTGTATGCTCGTAGGCGAGCCAACCTTCCTGCATCGCAGCGCATGCCCGACAGGAAGATGATCGGAGTGTCCGGATTGATCTCTTTCAATCTTCCGATGAGTGAAAGACCGTCGCAATCAGGCAAGCGAAAGTCCACGATAACGACTGACGGATTCGATCGCATCATTTCGACAGCGACTGTTCCATTAGCCGCCTCAATGCAGCGGTAGCTGTATTGCTGCAGGAGGTTGGCGATTAGCGATCTGAAAAACCGATCGTCGTCGACTATGAGTACCCGTCCCGGGTTGCCTGTTGATTGTGAAATTTCCATGTGCTCTCACTCCCAAGTAAATTTCTGCACGTTGTTGTACGTATCGCTCTTGCATGTCTTCGTTCTGCGCGTTATCTGGTTCTTCCGTTGGCGTTGCCGTTGCCATTGCCATTGCCATTGCCATTGCCATTGCTGTTTCCGCTGTTGCCGCTGTTGCCGTTACTGCTGCTGGATGATGATGTTGTTGAAGTCGGTGTTGTAGTAGTCGGCGTGGATGAGGTTACCGCTGACGTTCCACCAGAGGAGCTGGAGTTGCCCGGGCTTGCGTTTGCCGGATTCGCGTTTCCGTTGGAGTTAGCTGAGTTTCCCGGGCTCGAGCTGGAGGATGAGCTGCTGGAGTTGCCCGGGCTTGCGCTTGCCGAGTTACTGGTTGAAGCGCCCGAGTTGCCGTTTGAGTTGCCGTTAGTGGAGGAGGAGCTGGTACTGTTGGTAGTGCTTCCCGAACCGGACGGGGAACTTGACCCGCTGGAAGTCGAGGCGCCTGAGGCGTTGGCGATAGTTCCGGGGTTGGAGCTGCTGCCTGATGCGGAGTAGCCTGAAGCGGGACCACCGAGGTTTCCGAGTGAGTTTCCGGCTGAAGCTGTGGTACTTGCAGAAGCTGAACCCGCCGAGCTGGAGGACGAGCCAGACGTTGTCGAGCCGCCGGCGGATGCAGTTGTTGTCGATGATCCACCCGAAGAAGTTGAGGCTGCAGAAGAGCCTGTGCCGGTCGAAGCAGCAGAGCCGGAAGCAGCAGAACTGCCGCCAGTGCCTGCGGAAACTTTGTTGAGTTGAACCGCAGCAGAACCGAATAATCCTTGCACCGCGTTACAAAGTGCAGGAGAGACGGTCGAATAAATCATTGCAACGATGATTGCGATAAATGCAAGAACAGCAGCGTATTCGGTTATTGCATTACCGGATTTTGATCTGCGCAAGCGAATTGTGCGGCGTCTCATGGGTTCCTCCTTGCACCGAATCTCGCTAGGCGCGGTGCTTGTTCCATCATTCTTCATGGCCGCCCAACACGCATCGGTCGCCGGGCTGAAGTGCGCCGTTCTGCGCGGGTGATTCGCGATCCCCCCGCCGTGCGATGCACACGCAACCGGTTGAGCGCGGCTCAACCAAAGGTGTGAAAAAGCGTACTCAAGAGAGTGAAGCTGCCGATCACAACAGGGCTTTAGAGTGCTAGGATGTAACCGTTTCACAACCTCTGGGATAGTTCTATGAACGACGATAAGTCCAAAACCGCCTCCAGCCCGCTGTCATACAACCCGACGGTAATCGAAACCACGGCTCGGGGCGAGCGTGCATTTGACATCTATTCGCGTCTATTAAGAGAGCGAATTGTGTTTTTAGGAACAGAAATTGATGATGTCATTGCAAACAACATCATTGCTCAGTTGTTGTTCTTGGAAGGCGAAGATCCGGAGAAAGACATCAGGCTTTACATCCAGTCTCCCGGTGGCGATATCTCTGCAGGATTTGCCATTTATGACACTATGAGCCACATTCGATGCGATGTCGCGACCATTTGTCTTGGCCAAGCCGCAAGTTTTGGTGCGTTCCTTCTCGCTGCAGGAACCAAAGGCAAGCGCATGAGCCTGCCGCACGCGAGAATTCTGATTCACCAACCTCTAGGTGGTGTTTCGAGAGGTCAGGCAACCGATATTGAGATCTACGCGCGCGACATGGTGAAGACCAAGAAGCAGCTTAATGAGTTGATGGCGCAGATGACCGGTCAATCGGTGAAGCAGATTGAGAAAGACACTGAGCGCGATAACATCATGACGCCTGAACAAGCCAAAGAGTACGGCATCATCGATTTGGTCATTTCCAAGGAAGATTTGAAGAAGAGCTAGCGACTTGCTGGGTCGGAGCTTTGGTAATTTTGATCGGCTTTGCGGGGTCGAGATTTTTTGGTTGGAACTTCCGTAGCAGATTCGGTATGGTCAAAATTTGGCAGCCCGGAACGCTTGTGTTTGTTTGCTTTTCGGGGGTCGGCTTTTGTTCATACCGAATCGCCTACAAAGGCTGAGAAAAAAAATTAGTACCAGAGAGGCTCTGGATATACTGTATGTATTAGTAGTATCAAAATCCGAAAAATAGAAGAAAGAAGGGCGGGGAGCGCGCGACAACGACGATTCGCTGCGTGGCTCCCCGCCCTTACTTTGAAGGACTTGTTGTTGCTACTCGCAGGTGCGGTTGTCCGGCACTCGTGAGTGGACTACGAAGGCGACGCACTGGTTGGCGATCGCTTGCACCATGTGGGTGAACGCGTTGATGACGTCGAGGTGTGCGTAGATCGCGAAGCTTTCGCCTTCGAGACGTTGCACACATTCCCAGCTATGACCTTTGGGGTCGACTGACAGCATGGGACCAAGCTTGCGATCGCAGGCGACTTTGGAGTCGTGCAGAACGCGGGCGGCATGGTTCTTGACGGCATCTGCGACTGACTGAAACTCGTCGATCTCCCGCATGACGACGTGACCGGCACCCGTTGGACGGGGGCGCAGGGCCTCGGTTTTCGCAACGCGAACGAGGTCGGTCACACCAGCAGCGAGCAGTTCGATTTCGGTGGCGGCTCCTGGCTGGCCGTGAACGGCTAGCTGTGCCGGGCGGGCACTTTCGAGCAGCGCCATGAGCGTGTTAGACAGTGTGTCCAGCGGATTTACCGCTTTGGCAGTTTCCATCCAGTTTATCTCCGATGCATTCAGATGTTTCTTGATCGAGGCAGAAGAATTCGAGGACGGGCGGGCGTCGTAGTCTTAGTACAGACGCCTGCGCGAGGTCCTTTTCGAAGCCGAACTCTTTTTGCTCCGGCGAGGAGGTGAGCCTGAGCCCGCACGAGACAGGCAGCGGTTACACTTACCGAGCCTCGTGCTGCAGGGGTCGCACAGCTTTACAGCGCGCGACGGGGTGAAGGATGGACAGTTAGAACACCGTCCGGCTGCGGCATTTGTAGAAAGTGGGGTTTTCTGGCAAGTGCTACATGTCATATTTTTTCTTGTCCTTTGCGGCACTCCAAGATGTCTTCGGCCAGGCATCACGGGCTGGTATCGACCATCAACCACCGATACGTTCGGCGTGCGGTCGATACCACCCGTGCGCTTGGACCCGTTAGCTGCAGCAATAGTGCAGTTGCAAGAAGCCCTTACTTGGCGGCGGTCTTTTGCGAGCCAGGGGTGCCGGAAACGGGACGCTGGCAACGATTGCAAAGACCGTTGGTCTTCGCGCAGTTGCCGCAGAGCGTGATCGCCTTGCTGGACGTCTTGGTGTGGCACTTGGAGCAAGAACCGGGCTGGTTCAAAGCCGGAAGGGGCATCTTCTGGCAGCTATAGCAGGTCATTTCGATTACCTCACTTGGGTTATCGAACGCAAACGCGTTCCTTTGGTACGACACCACATACGGTGTCGGGGAAGGCGCACGGTTTTGTCTGTCCTAGTCGTCGCTAAACTGGTGCGACGGCTGTTCGAGTAGGCCGTGACAAAAGTGTTGTCCAGGAACCCGATGAAGACTCTCGGGACGATGAAGAACTCTGTGGGCAGCGTGATGCGCTAGCCCATTTGACCCAATTTCAGTCGCTTCTCGCGGCTGAGTTTCGCGTTGATCGCCGTCTCTCGAACACTTGGGTCTTTGTCTTCGAGGGCGGTGGCAATGAGGTCTGACACGGCAGTGTTGTTCAGGTTCGCGGCGGCCTCGATCATGGCTCGTCGAACCGATGAGACCTCTTCCTTGGCGTAGGCAGTCTTCAGAAGCGCAACGAGCTGGGCTTCCTGAAGGTTTTTCCGGTTGATACCGGTGTCGGTGCTTTGAGGGGCGTTTGCTCGACGCCCAAGTTCGCCGATGGTGTTGGCGATGGCAGCGCGCACCGTGGGGTCGGAGTCTCCAAGTCCCTTGCCGAACGAATTCAGCATGTCTTGGTTGACTTCGACCGAAGTGCTACCCAGCCAACGAATGGCGCGAAGCCGTTCGTCGGAGCGCGTCGTGGTGTCCTGCACGCGCCGGAGCGCCGAATCGACAAGCGAGCTGTCGGCGACTGTCATGAGCGAGCTTCCACCGTTGCCGGTGCGATTCTGGTGTTGCGTTGTGAGTGCAACCGCGAGCAATCCGACGCCGATCACAAACAGTCCGCCCAAAACGATGCGGATGATTGAAGCGGCGTTGCTGGATTGAGTAGGTGTCATAGGGTTGTTCCTTCTTGTGATTGTTGGTGAACTCTACTTCCACTTGTACGAAAGAGACCACTGCGACTGCAGCAGTCTGCGATTGTCTCGCTGCTCTCGTGCGGCCCTGGCTGCGGTTCGGACTTCTTCAGCGCGGTCTTTCTCGCCTTGAGCGATCAAGTCGGCAGCTTGTGAGTCATTGAAAGCCGCAGCGGCAGAAACGATCTTGGCGCGAACAGCAGGTTCGGCCTCGGTGGCAAAGGCGCTGGAGAGTGCGACGAGCATCTCCTTTTCGTTGCGCCCGGCGTCGTTGCTTCCCTTGTTGTGGGCTGCAGCGACCTTGCCGATGGCATCAGCCACTTCCACCTTTACCTCCGGATTGTGCTCGCTCGTGATGAGGGAGCTTAGCCGGCCGATGTCCGCGTCGGACAGCGTTGAGGCGCTCGAGCTTACGGTGCGAACCGCGCTTATCCGCTCACTGGGAGCGAATGAGGCGCCGGTCTGCTGGAAGACGAGGACCATTGGCTGGTTGGACGGTGTGGCGTGCGGGTGGTTGATGCGCAGTGCTCCGGCGACGAACAGAAGTCCGGCGCAGACGAAGCACAAAATGATTACTGGAACCTTGGATTGCACAAAGTCTCCTTAAGGTTAAGCTTGAGCGATCTGCCTGATTTCATAGGCGTTGGGTATGTCTACGCACTTCAATCATCACCCCGGCACCAGACGAGGAGCAACTCCGCCCGGTACATCCGGTCGATAATTGGCTCATCTAGTTTTCAGTTTCGCCTGCGAAGTGAATCGCTGTTTTGGTGGCTAAGCTGTCCGTGGGGAGGGATTGAAAGAAGACGACTCACGCTAGCCACCGGACTCGGCTGAGATCAATTTGCTTTTCAATGTGTGTACTAAACATTTGCCAAAGAAGGAAAAGAATCGAGTTCATTTTCAAATTCAGGTGGGAACAGGTGATGCTTGAAGAGCTCACCTGACAAGCCTTTTGAAGCTTCAATAGATGCTTCGCGCTAGGTGTCGTTAATAAATTGTGTGTATTCGAAATTTATAGAAACATTGCAAAGCGTTAATGGGCCCAGATTTGCGCTAGTAGTGTTAGCGCATAGGGATTGTGTATATATCTGTAAATGAGCCCTGTATCAGCATCTTGCGATGAGAGTCGTCTCAGCATTTCTGCGAAGCGTGTGTTTCAGCTACGACGCTCGTCTTTAGTGACGACGTTTGCGCTTTTTGCTACCGGTCGAAGATGGCTTGTCTGTCGGTTTGTCTTCCGCCACATCGGCAGGCTTGGTCAGTCCGATGACGTCAGTAATCACAGGGAAACGACCCATTTCTTTTGTCAGTTTGACGACGACTTTGAATTTGTGGACGTTTTCCTTTTCCGGTTTCCCGGTTTCGGTGATGGTTTCCTTAGCACTTACACGGTAAGTGACATCATCCTTGGTGGTATCAGTTTCTGGCGTTGCGATAACTGCAACTTTGTTCGTTCTGCCTGATTCCTGTGCTTCTTGAGTGATTCTCAAAATATCGAGCGCAGTGTCGGGAAGAAGTTTTTGCGTTTGCAATTTCTTTTGCAGATTTTCGTCGGGCATTTCTTCGCGCATCAGAGTTCCAATCGACTCTTTCATCGTCGTTGGGTTCTTGTCGAACAAGTGTTGCACTGAAGATTCGACAAACTTCTCCATGAATTGCTCGCGTTGCTTGCGCTTTTGTTCAGGGCTGGCACAGCCAGTTGCTAAGGCAAGACACAAGAGCGATGAAAGGGCGATGCACCAGATGCTTTTTTGTTTCTGCATGAACAATGCGATTTTTATGCCGGGGACGAACAGTCAACGCCGCTCCCCACTCAAGGGAACAGCCTGAACAGAATATCCCAATTTCTCTACTGATAACTACGAGTGTGAAGGTCCTTGGTGTTGGTCGTTTCCAAGATATCGAAAGCTGCAATTCGTGTGAGCCGGCTAATATTCGACGGCTAGCGCAATTCGCGCGGTCTGAAAAGCTTGTGGGACTTGGATTTTCGGAGACAGATATGGCGGCGCTTGTGAGCCTCGCGCTAAGCGGAAATGTATGGAGTGGAACGCTGTCAAGTGAACTAAATGGCACAAAAGCTGAGGCTTTGAGTTCAGAAAACTGCCGCAATATCAAACAGTTGATCTCAGTGCATCTAAGTCTCTAGGATGCAGTTCTTCGTTCCTGACTTTCACCCTAGGAGTCCACTCCAAGCAACTGCCATTTTCGCCCACTGATTGACAATCAGCGCAGATGACTGGTGAAACCGGGTCAGGTATTTGAGACGGCAGTCTCGTGAAAACGTAATTAGGAGACTCAAATGTCGACCGCATTGCTCTACGCGCTTCTGAGCGCGTTTTGCGTCAGCGTGGTTTCCCTCATTGGTGGCGCAATCATTGCGTTCTCGAAGGGTAACCCGAGTCGTTTTATTGGCGTAATGCTGAGCCTGTCCGCTGGACTGATGCTGGGAAACGCTTTCCTGCATCTCCTGCCTGAGGCAATCAACTGCTCGGCCGCACGCGACCAAGTTGTCGCTGTGTCCACGCAGAGCCCCGGCTCCACGTCCGCCGCTCATGACCATCATGACCACGATCATGACCACGATGCGAGCGCGGCTCACAAAGACGCCGATGAGCACGACCACGCTGCTCACGCCGCTACTTCACATTCTGCGCATGGACACTCCCATTCGCATGCCGGCAGCAGTGCCATGATTCTGGTCCTCGTGGGAATCTTCGGGTTCCTGGCGATTGACCTGTTTCTTCACTCAACCGGTAAGCACCATGCGCAAGGCGTCCATCCCATTGGTCGCCTCGTGCTCCTTGGTGACGGCCTCGAAAACTTCGTCGACGGCATGGTCATCGGAGCCGCTTATGTTGTGAGCTTCCCCATCGGGGTGGCTACCACCCTCGCTGTTCTTCTTCACGAGTTGCCCATCGAAATGAGCGACTTCGGCGTACTCCTTCACTCGGGGTTCAGCAAGAAGAAGGCACTGATGTGGAACTTCTGCTCGGGGCTAATCTCGCTGGCCGGTGCGGGCGCTGCAGTGCTTCTGGGTGACGTTGTCTCGGGTTTCCCGTGCATCGTCGCTCCGATCGCCGCCGGTGCTTTCATCTACATGGCGGGTTCGTCCCTGATTCCCACCATCCGGGAAAACGCCACGCTGTCAAAGGCGGGGCTGCACTTCCTCGTGATGGCGATCGGAACGGGGATTATGGCGTTGTTCCTGACTCTGGAGTAACACCAGGGAATTGCTGCTGCAAAGACGGTCTTCGGACCTGACAAAGCAATCAAGGTAACAATCACCATGAACAACATCCCCATGGTTCTCGCGGACCACACGCCCTGGCACACCATCATCGAGCTTCTGACGTCGCCCATGTTTCTGGTCGGCGGCGGAATCGTCGTGACGCTGCTGGTCGTGCGTGCGGTTCGCAACAAGAACAACGGCAGCAAGTAAGTCCTTATGCGCTAGGAGCTAGTGCGTCGTAAGATGCAGGTCGCTCAAAAGCGCTGAGGCAGCCATGTTCGGTGTGTGTGCAGGAGTCGTCGATAACTTCGATGACCCCTGCCACCATCGTTCATGGCTTTTTTTGATTGTGGTACTATAACTGATAATAGTAGTCCGCAAAAAAACGCAATGCTACAGAAAGCAAGGCCCGGAGTGGACCTCAATAACTGCAGCACTGCGCCGAACTTTAGATTGCTGTACGCCCTAGTTCGTCTGGCGCTCCTCGGCCGCCTTGCGGCTGGCGCGGAGGCGCTTGATCTCGCGGGAGTTGAGCTGCTGCTTGGTCACGGCGAAGATGGGGGCGCCCCACTCGCGCGTGAAGTCGCAGCGCCAGCCGCCCGGCGAGGGGTAGGCGTACTGCTTGAGGATGACGTCCGTCTCGGGGACGGAGTCGGGGGCCAGGACCTTGGGCAGGTCCTTGAACCCGATCTCGTACCACAGGCCGTCCACCTTCACGTACTTGGTGAGGCGGTTGACCTGCTGCTGCTCGAACTTCGTGCGCTTGCCGCTCCAGCGGTACTTCTTGCGGGGCGGCATGGCCACGAGGATGCCGGTGTCGGGGTGCACGTACACCAGCTCGAACCAGATCTCGCGGCCCTTGCTGTCGTGCGGCTTGCCGTCGATCATCTGCACGTCGGTCGCGACGTAGTCCATGACGTGGTCGCGGACGTGCTTCTGGACGGCGGAGCCGAGCGTGATGTTCTTGCAGATCTCCGAGAAGACGTCGTCCCAGCGCTGCCCCACGCGGGAGCGGAGGAAGCGCTTGAGCGGGCTGAGGTTCTCGTTGAGCTTCTTCCGGCTGTGCCAGCGGCTCTTCATCGACTCGAAGGCGGGGGCGTCGTCACCCAAGCGCTGGAGGCGCTTGTTGTTGCCCTTCAGCCCGACCCTCTTGTCGCCGCCCACGCGGGGGCGCTCCACGATCACCTTGGCCATGTCGTTTCGCATTCGGAAAGTTCTCCTTGGTTTTTGTTGGAGAACGAGCGGCGATGCTCGTTCTCAGAAGTGAAGCTGCTGCTACCGTTCGTATATGACCGCGAAAGCTGCCGCCGGGGCTTTGAGCCCGGGGCAGACAGGAGTAAGCGGAAACACGTCTAGATCGTGATCGTGCCGCTTCCGCTCTTGTTGGTGGTCACCGACGAGAAGTCACCGCAGATGGTGATATCACCGCCGTTATGCGTAGTAAGCGTCAAACGCGCACCGCGCCCATCTTCCACGTCGATGGTGCCGGAGCCCTCGTTTGTAAGCGACGTCGCATCGCTTTCGAGATTGCTGATGGTGACGTTGCTGTTGCTGCGGCTGGTGATGCTGGCTTCGCTGGCGCTGAGCTCACCGATGGAAGCATCGCCGACGTTGCGCATCTCGAGGGTCGTGTTGCCGCCGCGCAGGCGATTCTCAACCGTGAAGTAGCTGTCTCCGTCGAAGGCCCCGACGAAGGTGTCGCTTCTCACATCGTACAGGTCGACGTTGCCCTTCCCGAGCGATTCGATTTTGACTTTCGGAGCGTCGATTGTCGAAGTCGAGACGTTGCAGTACGACTCGGAAGTGGTCTTGATGGTCACCGCGGCAGTCGCGTAGATTTCCTCGCAGTTGAGGTCTCCGCTGCCCTCGCATGTGTAGTCGAAAGTCTCGACCGAGATGCGGTTGCTCACCGTAAATGCGCTCGAGTTTGCGAAGTTCGCCTTCAGCGTGCCGCCAGACACGGAATCGAACTCGCAGTTGCCCTGTCCGACCGAGTAGATCGACAGGTTCTTGCAGGTTACCGTGCCGACGGTGAGGTTGCTGTATGAGTCGACCGGAAGCTCGATGACGCCATCTTCGACGTTGAGCGCATCGGACATGGTCACGTCGCCGCTTCCGGTGACGGTGAGCTTGTACTTCTTCGTGGCGGTCACACTGGGAACTTCGAAGTTGCCGTTGACGAGCGAGACCTCGACTTCGGCAGCTGCGATTCTGTCGAAGGTGACGGCGCCACTGTCGGACATTGAGACGCGGAAGGCATCCAGCTCGGTGAGCTCGCCGCCTGTGAAATCGGCGGAGGCCGTGGAGGTCAATTCCACTTTGCCGCCGACCCAGCGCTCGATGCTCACCTCGTCGGAGCCCTCGTTGACGACGATGATGTCGCCGCGATGAGACTCGGGCACTACTACCTCGAGCTCATCACCGGAGAACATCACGTTTGCCTTCGCGCCGTCGACGAGAATGTCGCTTCCTGAAATCTGGACTCGCGAAGGATTGACCGGCTCGCGGCTCAGACTCAGCACTTTCACCAGCTTCAGCGAAGCAGCGGGAGCCGCTTTGTTGCTGTCGGTGGTTTCGATCTGTTCGATGGTGCCTTCGTTGTTGCGCCAGTTGATCGGGTAGTTGGCGGAGATGATGATTTTCTCGCCGGCACCTTCGCGGCGTACTCGAACGCTTGCACCTTTGACTTTGAGCCGAACAGCGCTGCCCGTGTAGAGCGACGCGATCTCTTGCATTTCGCTGGTCGCAAAATAAAGTTGCGTGAGCGAAGACTGGACCCTGCTCGAGGTGTTTGCGGCTGCGTTCGAAATCCTGGGAACGAGCCAAAACAGCGCCGCTGTGAAGAGCGCTAGAAGAACTAGAAAAACAACTGTTGTTGCCATGTGAAACTCCGTTCTTTGGTTGACGTCCACAGCGCTCCCCGGAGGAAGGAGTGCCAGAAGTGGTGAACGTCACGTTGAACTGCGGCCGCTTCGGGCAGCCGTGTGAAATCGATCCAGAGCGCCACCGGATGCGGTGCAAGGTCAATGCGGTCTTCATCACATCGCAAGCGAAGGGATGAAAGCTATGGAAACCAGGCACTTGGTGGATGTTTGGCTGGCGTAACTCTTGGATCGCGAAACTGATAGACAGATTGAACCTAGTGAAGAGGCTTCAACACAATCAAGAATTGTCAAGAAGGTTTAAATCATTGGGTGTTGAGAGTTAGCGCTAGTTGTCATACGGGCTGATTGTGACCGATCTTTTAGGTCTTATGGGTGTACAAAGCGCTTAATCAAGGACCAAAAAGGCAGCTAGATTACACGGACTTCATCACCAATACTCAACCATTTTTCACTTTCGCTGGAGAAACTTTCTTTTCGGCTATGCAATTCCGAAGCGGCTGTGGGCGAATTTGTGTCGGCAAAGTAGTAGCCGAAGTTCACTTTTTCGCCTGCACGTCTGTACTCACTCAATGTGCGCAATGGCTCAGGACCTTTCAACTCGCCCGTAGATTGTTCGATCGTGACGATCACGCAACGCGCGCACGGCTTTGTCTTAATAAGTGTAACACCGGCAATATAGAGCTTTTCGACACTATCTTCCGCAAACGGGCCAAGACCTTTTATCACAATCGACGGGCGGAAGCGGCCCATGGAAACCGGCTCCGGCAGCCGATTGTTTAAGTCATCCAGGCTTTCTTCGGAGATAACCAGGTAGGGCATACTGTCGGCGAAAGCCACTCTGGGTTTAAAGTGTTCGTTGTTTGGGACGTTGCTTAGCCGCACAACACCTTTGTCGTTGCGCAGAAGCCTGCAAGAAATTTGGAGATAATCACTCAACCATTGAGCAACTTCATCTCCCTGATCGAAGCCTGCGCAGGCGTTCCCCCATACTTCGATGTTTCTGGCGTTCTCCAAACCCGACAGCGTTTGCACGCGCAATGGTATCATGTGCGGTGCTGAAAGTGTCAGTGTGCCGTCGTCGTCGATCTGCGGCTGAATAAGCGTCATCGGCTTTTTGTCACGTTGCGTGAGTACTGTTCCAGCCGCGTCGACAATTACCCACTCGCGATCGTACATAAGCCCAAACTCTGCTAATTTGGTGCGCTTCACTTCGAGTGCGCCACATGACTTGATGGGGTAGACGTATAGACCGGTGACAGTTGCTTTTGACATAAAAATAGATTACTACGTTTGTTCTTTTCGATCTTGTAGATACGCTCGAAATTTCAAGATTGGAAACACAAGCTGTAGCGGCAAATCTGCTGTATGCTTGAACTAATCGCGTTTGCGAATGCTGGTAAGGAACTGACTCAATGCCCGGTTCAGGTTTTCGTAGCATCGGCTTGCCGACGGTGATGGTTGTGTTGACAGTCTTCTTGTTTTGTGGGAGGTCGTCGGCGGAGAAAGCATCGACGAAACCAGCTGCTGATGAGCATTTGAAAAGTGTCGACAATTGTTCGGGAACGCTCGCTCGGGCGAGCACGAACTTGCGAAAAGGCTTGTACAAGGCTGCAATTGACGAATGCTCGAGGTGTCTAAAGTCCAACCCGAGGAGTGGCGAGGCTTTCCTTATTAGAGCCGAGGCACGATTGCTTGATAATCAGAGGGATGAGGCGATTGCAGACGCGGTGGAGGCTAGCAGGCTGATACCGAATATGATGGCGCCGTACTTTATTGAGGTGCAGGCGCTTTTGATCGCGCATACCCAGGAAAGCGGCATTGCTGAGTGCAGATACATGGCTCCTGATGCGCCGCAACCTTCTGCACTGTTCCTTGCAAGAGGTCTGTTGCACGTTCTTGCAGGCAACAGTCGCGCAGCGCTGAATGACTTCGATACCGGGCTTTCGCAGAGTCCCCCTCGTCCTTTGGAGGCGTGGTTGCTTGGTTCTAAATTCGGTGCCTACAAATCTCGTCACGAGGAAGATCAGGCTTGGGACTTTCTTGCGGACTCCAAAACGCTGTTTGCGCAACAGTTGAAGGAACATCCAAATGATCTTTCGATTTTGTTTTTGCGAGGCGCTGTCTCTGATTTCTCAGGCACACAGTCCAATCCATCAGATTTTGCGGTGCTGCTTCAGAAGAATCCCGGTCCGATGCTGAAGTATTATGCAACGCACATGATTGCTTCGGAAGAGTCTGAAAAGGGTCATTACGCAAAGGCTGTAGCGTTGTTGCAACAAAACACGAAATTGTGGCCGCAGCATCCGAATTCGCACTTGTTGCTTGCTGCATGTTACGCAAGATTAGGAAACCATCAGGCTGTAATGGACGAGCTCACGAAATTGCATAGCATTAATCCGTTTTTTGCAGTGACGTATGGACAGCGGGCCGGTTATTACGGCTCTCTGGGAAAGATTCCTGCGGTTGTCTTTCCGGGTGTTACTTCGAGTTTGAATCCAAATGCCGCAAATGCAAATGTCAGGAAACCAAAACACAAATCATCTGGGGCGAAACGGCACCGAACGACCGGAAAGGGCTCTGCTGCAAAGGGTTAGGGTGACAGACCGGAGTGCAGCTCAAGGTGGTTTTCAAGATAACTCAATTACGCTAGCTCGGTTTGTATCGGTAGTTCCCGAAACGCTCATCCTTGTTGAATTAAGGGTTCATCGATGAGTAGATTCAGTTGTCTATCTTTTACTGTTCTCAAGACGGAAGCACTTACTGCACACCAAGTTCTAGTCTCCAATTCGCGCAATCCTGCCGTCTTTCAGGCGATCTAGGAATTGCACGCGGTTTGGTGGTGTCTGATGTGGTGTCATTCAGTGCGAAAGTTTGCGACCTCTCGCGAACGATTCGCCGTCTTGCAGCAGTGAAGTTTCACTCGATGAGCCGGTTTTCATAGTCGAAGCCCATATCGACTACGAAACGGCTTACCGAATCAACCGCAAGTTCTGAAGAGCTTCAGCAGGTGCTGGAGCCATTCTGTAGCGTCCTAATGAAGGGAACAATATATGAGTAAAAAGAACGTCCTCGTCGTCGGCGCAGGCGTCAGCGGTCTCACCACCGCTCTGAAACTCCTGCAAGCCGGACATGCGGTGACTCTCTGGTCAAAGGAGCCGGTTGGCTGCTTTCCGCCATCGTCTCTCAACGCCTACGCGGTCTGGTGTCCGGTCTCTGACCCGCAAGACCCGCGCGTGGAGCGTTGGACCTTTGAGAGCTATGCCGAATTCGAACGCATCTCGCAAATCGCTGGAAGCGGTGTCGTGATGCGCAAGGTGTTCATGCTCAAGACCTCTGTCGAAGAGCCCTGGTACGCCGGTAAGTTCGCTCCGTTCCGCCATGCTCAGCCTGGCGAAATCTCGAGCGAGTACGCCGATGCCCACGTCCTCGACGAGGCGCCTGCGATCGATCCGACGGCGTATCTGCCGTGGCTCGTCAGCAAGGTCAAGGCGCTCGGCGGTCGCTTCGAACAGCACGAAGTGACTTCGTTCGCCGAGTGCCCCAGGGAGTTCGACGTCATCGTCAACTGCACAGCGCTTGGTAGCCGCGCACTCGCGGGCGACAAGGGGCTCTTCGCCTCTCGCCTGCAGGTCGTGAAAATCAAGCACAACGGTTTCGATCGTGTGGTGTGGGACGACGTCGGCCCCAACAAGCTCGCGTGCATTGTGCCGCATGCCGACTACATCAAGCTTGGCGCCGTCTATGACGAGCACCGGGAGTCGCTCGAGGTCGAGGTCGATCTCGTGCCCGGCATCCTTGAGCGCTGCCGCCGCATGGTGCCTGGCTTCAAGGTCGAGCTGTCGGATGTGCTGAGCGTTCACCGTGCTCTGCGTCCGGAACGTGCTCGCCCGCGTGTCGAAAGGGAACAGTTGGCTGATGGCCGGCTGCTCATCCACAATTTCGGACACGACGGCGCCGGCTACATCTACTCGCATGGTATCGCTGGCGATATCGCCAGCTACCTTGCGTAAGACGGACACAACGCGATAAGCGTGGCTGCCGTCCAGTTAAGCCTGAGGATTGGCGTGCCTTTCGTGCATGCTGTGCTCTGGCTTTGCTGCGGCAGCCACGACGGTGCCTACGAAATGAGGCCGGAAGCGGGCATTGCGCCTGTTTTTGGCCTCATTTCTTCTTTCGGCTCGAGGTACTATAAGAAGGCGTAGAAGTTTAATTAGCTTGGGGAGCCGGATTTGTTGTGCACCCGATTCGCTGGTATATTGGAAGTTGAGTTGCTGGAGACAAAGGAAGCAGCCCATGATGACGCCAAACGCTTGGAGCAAGCGCTTAATTCGCTAGACGCGGGAGATTTCGCCCGCGCTTTCCGGCTGCTGAGCGCACTATCCGATCAACTACATCCTTGTGCCATGGCTGAACTTGGGCGCCTGTACTTTTGCGGTATGGGTGTTACGGCGAATAGGGTAACAGGCACTCTATTGCTCTATGACGCACGGATGCTTGGTTCGCGTGCTGCTGACACAATTCTCTGGCAAATCGGCGATGATGAGCTGCTGCGGGTTGCTGTGAAAGCAGACCTCGATAATGAAACGGACATCGCGATTTACATTCTTGCTCCGCTTGCACACAAGGGAAACCGTGAGGCTCAGTTTCAACTTGCCACCATTTATGACCGTCTGGCAAGCCCTGAGCACATTCGCTTTTGCGTGCAGTTGTATTCAGGCGCAGTTAAGAGCGGATTTTCCGATGCGTGGAACAATCTAGATCTTCTGCAGCGTGCGAATTTAGTTACCTGGGATGAAATTCTCGAAGCTATGGAGTAGTGTCGCCTGCCATGCAGGAAATCAGCAGCTCATCAAAATTGTCCGAATTGGACCGTTTGCGGTCAAAGTCTGTAGGTTGGCGCAGTGCTTCAAGAACAAAGCGCGCGGCTTCTAAGGCGCAGCCCCAAGACATGGTGATTCCAGAGCCGCCGTGTCCGTAATTGTGAACGATAGTCGAATTGTTGATGATCTCCGGCTCTAAGCGAACTCCCGTATCATCGGGGTCCCTGTAGTACCTAAAGCCTTCTCTGGCGCTTAACGAATCTCGTTGTATGCGCTGATTGACCCACTGGCTCAGGATTTCGTCGTTAAGGTCGACAATAGGTTTCGGAATCGACTGTTCGCCAATCACGATCTCTGCTGCTTGAACGGCAGACCCTGTCCAGGTGCCGTCGCTACTCAATTCTCCAGGTTCACGAGTTTGCCCCAGCACCCATCCGTCTGACCGAGGAAAGAAGTGCACGTATTCCGGTAACCCATCAGCTCTTGCAAATACGTCTACTGTTGGTGTGTAGTTGTATGCCAATGCCACACCATCGGAATCGCAGATAACTGGTGCGTTGTGTGCTATTGCTTGCCGCCCTCGCACGATTAAGGCTGGGGTGCGATCTGCAAAACGCTTCGCACCAAGTGATTCAATTGCTCCTAGGCCAAGGCAGTTAACCAGGGGCTTTCCACCTGCGCGGGCGATCATCGAGTCATCGTGCAGGTCGATCCGTTCCTCTCGAATGCATCCTCCTTTGCGAAAGAACCGCTTCCAGAGAAATGGAAGATAGAATGGCATATCGGCGAAATACGTTTCAAAACTCCAGCCCCAGACGTGCTTTGCACCAGGCCGCGTCGGTGGATTCAAAGTTTTTGCCAATGCTTCAGGCGTTCCTTCAAAAGTCTGAAACTTCATTCTTCTGTTGCCCAGAGCGGCTTCTTCTGGCTCATGTTCGTATACCTCGAACATTCGATAAATGGAAACACCGGATTCGGGAACTTTTCGCAATTGCTCAAACGCTTTCTGGCTCTGGGCTGAGACGCCCTCCAAGTCTTTCACGCGAAGATTGTGCGGATATGCAGATGCCATGGCGTAGCCGGTTGCAACCCGTGGATTTTCTTGATGATTACTCGATTGCATTGTGACCGCATCTGACAAAATCGCCACTCGCAATCCAAGCGACTGCAGGACAAGTGCCGTCGTGATGCCGGAAATGCCGCCGCCCAGTACCCATGCATCGCATGTATCCAATTGTTCGTTGGATGCGTTAGAAGCTGCGTCGAAACCGGCTAAATCGATGCTCAATGTTTGTTTGGCTAACCAAGCGCGGTTTCGAGATCGGCGAGGAGTTCTTCAACCGGTTCGATACCTACCGATAATCTAATTGTCGTGTTGTGAATCGCGCATGGTCCGGTTTGCGGCTCCGGGAAAGAGCGAGCGTAAAACAGCCATGCCGGGTTAGCGATGGATTGTGTGAATCCGGTACCGAATGCGATGCGAAACTTTTGCAGGCGATCCAGGGTTTCTCTCATCGTTTCGTGAGTCTGGGTGTCGAATGTGAGGACAGAACCGAAGTCCGTCATTTGCGTCACTGCAACTTTGTGATCGGGGTGACTTTCGAGTCCCGGGTAAAGAACTCGGCTGACTTTCGGGTGCTTCGCGAGAAACTTGGCGATGGCAAACGCGCTTGAAGATTGGTGTTGAATGCGGAGGTCGTAGGTCTGCATTCCTTTCCAAATCTCAACTGCTGCGTGGGCGCTGAGTGCATCGGTGTTCCAAATATTGCAGTTTTTGATCTTGGCGACTATTTCTTGCTTGCCCAAAACGGCACCACCCATGACGTCACCCACTCCAGACGCGAATTTCGAAAGGCTGTGAATAATCACGTCTACAGGAACGTCTCCATGCTGATGGAAGCCGGACAGAGAGTTGTCCAATACGGTCATGAGCCCGTGTTCTTTCGCGACCGCAGTGAGCCGATGCAAGTCAGGAACCCTGGTCATCGGATTTGTCGGTGCTTCTAATATGAGGAGTTTGGTTTTCTCCGGTTGAATGTGGTTTGTGATTTCTGAAAGCTCGTCAACATTCAAGAGCGTGTGAGTGACGCCAAAGCGCGTCAGTACTGTTTCGACGAAAAGACGGGTTGACTTATACGATTCTTTCAAGAGAATGATGTGATCGCCGGTGTTGAGCAAAGCCATCAAAGTAGCGGCCATGGCTGATTTACCGGTGCTTGTCACCCAGCAGCGCTCGGTCTTTTGGATGCCGGCTAGAAGTTTTTCCAGTGCTGCAAGGCTGGGGTTGCCATCGCTGAGATAGACCCATCCATCTTGCTCGCCTTTGAGCAGCGACTCCCAACTTTTCAGCGTCGGCAATGAGAAGCTGATTGTTTCAAAGGATGGAACGACGAAGGGATCGTTCTTCTCCTTGACGGCCCAGTGACGCTTTACCATCTCTTCTTCTTTCATTACCACGGTACTTTTTCTCCTGATGCGTGCAAAAACAAACCTGTGTCCGAACGTGTTTCCACGAGCTCCAAAATGCTCTTTGCCGCGTCTTGCGGCTCTGTATCAGCGTCTTTGGGGCCGAAGCGAGTTTTGACTTTTCCCGGGTCCACGGCGATTACGCGAATACCTTCTGATTGAAGTTCAACCGACAAACACGAAGTGAGCATATTCAAAGACGCTTTGCCTATGCGGTAAGGGTATGTGGCTTGATCGTGTGGAACAGTGCCGCTGGCAACCCATTCGGTGGAGCCGAAGCGTGACGACATGTTGACGATAGCCGGGCGTTTGGAGGCACGAAGAAACGGCAGGCATGCCCGAGTGCAGCGTATCGGACCGTAGCAGTGGACCTGCATAACTCTGTCCAGTTCTTCATAACTCATGCCGAGAATACCGTAGGCTGATGCGCCGAAGCCTGCATTGTTGATAAGCAAATCGACCTTCTCTACCTGCGTTTCAAGGAATTCTCGCAGTACGTGTTCCGTCGATGGTTCCATCACATCGCAACGGATCGGAAGAATGTTTTCCGGGTCTTGCGCGAACAATTCGCTTACGTCAAGTAGCTTCCTGACTACAGCGACAACGACATAGCCTCTTGCAACCAACTCATCCACCAAAGACCTGCCGATACCGCGGGCGGCACCAGTCACGACTGCTACTGGTTTTTCCTTGGAGCCCGGAGTTCCTTCGATAACGTTGAATGGCTGTTGTCGTGCGGACATTGGTCTACTCGTTTTCTCTTTCTATACGGTTGCTTTCACTTCCCAAGAAGTCGGGTCGATGAGAAGGTTCTTGGGCAGAGGGTTTCCATGGGTTCCAATCTCCATGTGGTGCGCCAGATAGCCGGCGGTATTGGCGAAGAAAACGAAGTCTTCTCGCTCTGGAATGTAGGGCAAGTCAAGCTTTCTTCGGTAAATCAAATCGCTTTCCGAGCAGAGGTTTCCGACGAAGTAGACCCCTTCGTCGGCTCGCGGACGGCTGTTGTTGGCAGGCAAGATTGGGTCGCAGCAATATTCTGCGCGGAATGGGCGCAGATTCATTCTGTTCATTTCAAAACCTACAAGCAAGTTGCCCAGCGTATCGCGCTTGCGGAAGGTAACTGTGGCAAGTGTCATGCCGACATTATCCAGCAGTGCTCTTCCGGGTTCGAAGTAGAGACCGATCCCGCGTTGGGACAGTTGTTTGTGAAATGGAGTTCCACCCTCGCAATAATCAAGAACCGCAGCAATGAAGCGTTCTTTCGACATGTTGTTCCATGCGGGATACAAGTCTGGCTTGCCGATGATTTCGTCTTTCACGCGGTGGTAACCGAGTCCGTCTTCTAGATAAGTGAAGGATGGACGCTCGCCTTTAACTGCTTCAAGAAGGGAAGCGTTGAACTCATCCCACTGTTCTTTTGAATCGAGATAGCGCATCACGATGCCGCCGCCAAGATCGATTCCTTTGATGGAGTGTCCATGTTGAGCGGCGTAATCAGCAGCCTCTACCAATCGCAAGCCGGCGATTGCTCTTTGCGTTGTGTCATATCTATCCAGGTGGGCATGAAGGAATTCCAAGCTGACATGCTTTGAATCGACTTTTGAGATTATCTCTCGATGATCGTCGAAGGGTAGTCCAAAGCGGCTGAATACCTTGGTTCCCAAAACTTCGAATCCGGCAAGCCGAAGACCGAACCGTGCTTTCACGTTCAGTTTGGCGGCAGTCGCGCTAATTTGATCCAGCTCATCGATGTTGTCGATGATGAGCAAGCAACCTTCGCGAACAGCGATGTCAACCAGCTCTTGCTTCTTTCCGATTGCCGTGATCACAACTTGAGACGGCGGCACTCCAAGTGCAAGTGTTTCTTTCACCTCTTGCAAGCTCGCCGTGTCGACTCCGATGCCCTCTTGTTTTGCGAGCGACACGAACCAAGGCAGCTTGTTTGCTTTGCGCGCGAAGAACACACTGCCGGCGACACCACGATCTTGAAGCGGCGAACGCAAATCTTTGATGTTCCTTTTGAATTCTGATTCAACGACAACGTGCAACGGAGACCCATAAGCGCTAAGCCAGGCGCTGGCAACGCCTGGCTTTTCAATTAGATTTCTCATCCATGGTGCGAGCTTCGGTGTTAAATGCGGTGCACAATCACGGCGCGAAGCGACAATTGTCTCGTTGGGCATGGTCTCAGTCGATCGGTGTGCGATCTGCCTCCGGTGCTGGTACAGGGTGTATACGCGGGAAGTATTCTTCGCCGAGGGTGTTGTAGTAGTCTTCGACGTGCGGCAGCGGCGAGTCGCAGCACAAGAATGCCAACCAGACTTCTCCTTGATTGCGCAGCGCATCTAGTCTGCCTTGAGCTTTTGCCTGTGCGAGGTATTTGAGAGCGCCCGCATAGTTCATTCCGGAGCTTGGTCCGCCCATGATGCCTCGACGCAAGAGCTTGACGCTTGCGGCGAAACCTTCTTCCGCAGTCAGCTCCACGCGGGCATTGGCCACGTCTTGCCAATCGAACGTGACGTCAGATAAAAGCGATCTTTCGCGCGGTCCTGGAATTGCGTGACCGGGTGCTGGGCAGTTTGCGACCACCTGAATCTGCGGATTGCGCTCTCTCAGACCGCGAGAGATGCCGACCATGGTTCCGCAAGTTCCTAACCCACATGAGAGAACGGCGAGTCTGCCTTGTGTTTGCGCCCAGAGATCGGGAGCGAGCCACTTCGCGAAACCTTCCGGGTTGTCTGGGTTTGTGTATTGTCCCGGGTTCATCCAACCGGCTTGGGCACCCATGTCGGAGGCGCGTTGGCTGCGTGGGGCAAGCACTCCGAAAAGCTCATGACCGGGCGCTGGATGCAGATAGGGTTCGATACCGAATAAGCGAAGCATTCTCAGAAGTCCTGGCGGTATCGAGTGATCGACGATTGCGCAGGTGTTGTCGATGCCGAACAGTCGAGCGATGATGCTCAACGAAAGCACTGTGTTTGACGACGAACTTTCGATGATCCGCTCGACCTTTGCCAAGTCGCCGCGGTCAGCAGCTTTGCTCAGCATTGAGAATGCGGGTATCGACTTAATGTTCATCAGCGGGACCAACGACATCATCTTTGCGAAAATGCGAACACCGTCCATCTTGAATGGATTGAGGTCGCCAGGCAGTTCTACCAATGGAGTCGGCGCGTAGTTTTGCGGGCAAAGGTATTCCATTAAGGCGGTTTCGCCCATGAATACGCTCGATCGAAGACCCGGCTTTTCTACGTTGTGATTGCGACCAATCGGCGCAACTACATTTGGACGTGCTTCCTTTGGCTGAGCATCTCTGTTTTCGCGGGTTCCTGGAGCCTTTGCGTTCCACTGCTTTGCCATTTCGGCACTGGCTTGTTCGAGAACTTCTGCAAACACAGTCATCTCGGAGGTGGTTTCAGTACCCAGTGAAACGCGCAAAAACGGCTCCTCGAACGGTGTCGACGGCGCAGTTACGTAGAGGCGTGACACATCGAAACCGAAGCTTGTGCTCAATGCAATCGGATGTCCGCAATTTTTGGAAATCTCGACTACTTTGGCTTCGAACTCTTGATAGTGCTTGACCGATTTGAATTGTCTGTGCAGGCGAAGATTGAGACAGCTGCCGCGATACCATTGTGCAGTATGAGTGCCTTCGCTTAGCCAGGCGATTGATTCGAGAACGCTATAGTGGTCGGGGGAATCTATGTATTGTTGCAAGCGCTCCGCCAGAAAACGCGTGTTCTGAGAGTGTCGTTTCATGCGGCGAACAAGCGCTTCACGATTGGGTTTTGGCAAGGCGCCGACACTTGCGTCGGCAATATTTCCGCCGAATCTCGCACGTGCTTTTCGGAAGTTTTCGTGAATCGAATCCGGTGCGTGCAATATGCTTATGCCACCAGTGACGGTGTCCATTCCGAATTGATGATGTTTGGCCAGGCTTTCTACCAAGACTACGTATACGTGGTCGGGAAGCGCCTTGAGCAGTCCTGCCGGCAGCAGCACGGTAGGTACGCATGTGGTGTCGATAACTATGGCTGTCGGGTTTGTCGTTTCTGTTGCGGCCCATTTGAGAATGGCTGCAATGTCGAAGGAGACGACATCACCACAGTTTGTTACCGCGTCGCAGAACACCACTGATGGTTGCTGTTCTCGAAGAATGGAAATTGTTTCTTCGTTCGTGTGAGGACGTGATTGCAAAGCGTGTGGGAAGAATGCCCGCGCTAAATGCAGGTTTTCAAAATACATTGGTTGGAACAGTACGGTCGACTCACCCAAGCGAAGTTCGTGAGCGATGAAGCTCAGCATCGTGGTGAACGCGGCCATTCCGCAGTTGGCGAGGTAGCCGACGGCGTTTTTTGAACCTAGGTGTGATACATATTGATCGAGAAATTGTTTTTCGTATTCGAGCGCGTCGAGATGGCCGTCGCGCTTGTAGTCCCATCGATGCTCTGCAATACCGGTGGTGAGACGGTTTTCGCCAATCGCTATCGTTGACGCATAGACAGGGCTCTGCCAATCGTTTGCACAAAGAAGAACTCCTCTTTGTCTGTATGCGGCACGCAGGGCTGATTTGATAGAAAGGAAGTCGCGGCGCGCCGAGTCAAGCAACTCGGCCAGCTGACTGGGGTTGGACCAGCGCGTAGCTTTCTCAATAAGGTCGAGATGGCGTTGGTGTCTGTCCTTTAGTAATTGAATGGAACGGCGAAACTGATCGTGAGACCAATCATCTATTTGATCTGAATCTGTTTGATCCGCGCAGAACGCCTCACTGCCCAGGTCTTCGATGAGGTGCCGCAGCTCGCAAAGATCGTCGACGACGTCGAGGACATTATATATAGTGTCACCGCGAAGCCTGCTGAGCTTGGCTGTCTTATTTCCTATTGCTGCAGGGGAAGGCGCTGATGCAGGTGTTGAGCCTGGTGTGCCTGGGGTTCGACTCGGAGTAAGTTCTCTGCTAAACATTACTTGCAATAAGCTTCCTATCTAAGGGTTCCTTGTGGAATCGCTTGAGAACCGGTTGTTTTCTCGATTAGCAATCGAGTCCTTATTGAGAAGGGGCTTTTGCGGCGCGTTTCAAAGGGAAAACGCGATGCTGCAATGTGCAGGTTAATGCCGCTTAATTGCGAAGTGTTCTCAATTACGGTTGCACCACGTTACAACGCCCTACTGGCACTGTCAACTCAATACGGGCTCTGTGTCGTAGTATCTCCTATTAAAATCTGCGCATGTTCTCAACGACTTTGGAGAGCCACTAGGACTGACGCTTGAGGGGCTTGCGTGAGTTGCGATAAAAGTTATTGAGACTCAGTCTCAATAACTTTTGTATCAGCTTGTTGTCTTGACTACTGTTGCAAGGTGCAACTGCTTGAAGTCGGGGAACATGTGCTAACGATGCACACCCCTTGAAATCACTGTTGAATAAGCATCTCTAGATATTGGTAGCATCTGCATAGTTATTTCTTTCAGCTTTGCTCAAACACAAAAACTCGTTCCACCAAACACAAGAACAGTCTTCTACCGGCCTAAACAACATGTCCAAGGACATGCGCCAGAAGACACATTGAGTCGTAAGCCGCTAGCCAAGAGCTTTCTGAGCGGTTGGAACGATTCTCAATAAGGTGAGCGATATTGCGAACCACCCTTTTGGTTTTCAAGAACGACCAATCAATCGGAGCGTTTTCAAATGTCCAAATCAACCAAAATCATCGTCTGCGTCCGCGGAAAGAAGTGCCCCAAGCGCGGTTCGGAAGACGTATGCGAAGCCATTGAGAAAGAAGTCGAGTCTCAAGGCGTGAGCGACCAGGTCACTGTGAAGCAGGCTGGCTGTCTCGATCTTTGCAAAAAGGGTCCGTCCATCGTCGTGATGCCGGACAAAATCAAGTACGGTCGCGTCAAAAAGTCAGACGCGGCTGAGCTCGTGAAGGCTAGTGCCAACGGGCAAACCGTCGATCGTCTTCGCGTGAAGAAGAAGAAAAAGAAGGACTAAGGAGTTGTCAGGTTGTGAAAGCTTCGTCAGGTGAGTGATCTCATTCTAGATTAGGCTTTCACACCTCCTTCTTATTTCTCTTGAAATGCGCTGAGGATCTTCATAGCTTTAGAGAGTTTCGTTTTTCTTCCGGTACGGTTCTCTATAACAACAACAAGACCAAGAGATTCTGTTGTTTCGCATCATATCCACGACTCTCATTAGAGCCGTGGTTTCTGGCCATTTCGCTTTCGGCCAGTGAATTCTTCTAACCAGGAGCCTAGAGATATGGACAGCGGAAACCTAGTTTTCATGCTGGGGATGCTCGCTTTCTTCATCGTCGCGAATGCTTTTTTCGTGGCGATCGAGTTTGCGCTCATCAAGCTTCGCAAGAGTCGCGTGGAGGAGATGCTCAAGTCGGGTAGTTCCGGCGCGCGCACCATTCACGCTCTTCAAAAGGACATGGACAGGAGCATTGCCGGCGCTCAGCTTGGCATTACTCTCGCCAGTCTGGCAGTGGGTGCCATCGGTCACGACACCATCATGGGTCTCGTCAACGAGGCACTCCATCTTGCCGGAGCTGCATCTATCAACCCGCCGGCCTGGGTGTCGGTGGTTGTTACTTTTCTAATCCTCAGCCTCCTGCACATCATCATTGGTGAGCAGGTGCCGAAGTTCCTGGCGCTGAGGCAATCGGAGCGAGTGAGTCTCTTGCTGTCGAAACCGTTTTTCTGGTTTTGCCGGCTGACTTACCCTCTCCTTTCGTTCATGAATCTGATCACCGAGGGCATTCTGCGCCTCTTCGGCATGTCGATGAAAGACGCCGAGGAACACGAGCTGCCGTCGCCCGAGGAGTTTCAGATTCTGTTCGAAGAGAGTGTGCGTGCAGGCACACTGGGCAAGCAGGAATCCAGACTTCTGCAACGCGCGTTGGAGTTGAAAGACCTGAAGTTGCGAGATGTGATGGTGCCGCGCCCGCAGATGGACTGCATCGCGGACGACCTCACCATGGCGCAGGTTCTTGCTGTTGCAAGCAAGACCAAGCACACGAAGCTGCCCGTCTATCGCGGCACTCGTGACAGCGTCATCGGCATTCTCAACACCAAAGATCTCTTCGACGTCATCGTCGCACGCAGCGCTGCTTCCGGCGGTACGGAGAAGCCCTTCAAGCTCACTGCACTTGTTCGTCAGGCTCACTTCGCGCCCGACAGCATGGCTGCCAGTGCGCTTCTCGAAGAGATGCGTGCGCGGCGATTGCAGATGGCGATGGTCACCGACGAGTTTGGTGCAACCATCGGACTTGTGACGCTGGAGGACCTCGTCGAGCAGCTGGTCGGCGAAATCTGGGACGAGTACGACAAACCGCAAGCCGGCATCACCGAAGTCGTTGATGAAGGCAAGGGCGTCTACAACGTCATTGGAGACCTTACGCTTTTGGAGTTCAACAAGCACTTCGGCACGGACATCTACTGCAACGGCTTCTGTTCGACAATCGCCGGTGCCGTCACTGAGGCGATTGGCAAGCTTCCGCAAGTCGGAGACACCGTCGAGTTGAGTGGGCTCAAGTTCACCGTGCTCGACAAGCGCGGAAACGCCATCTCGGTGCTTGAGGTGCGGCGCATTGTCACACCGCCGGCAAATGGTGGAACGGCAGAGAATGGAACCACTGATGGTGGCGAGTCCACGGCGGCTGATGCACCTGCAGCTGAAGGACCGGTCGACGGCAATGACGCGAACAAAGGTGACGGCTCGGCAAAAGAGAGTCATTAACCGTTCGTTGAGTCTCTTCGGGCAAAATCACATGCGTTCTAGCTAGCGAGTCGCTAGCTAGGACGCGCGTTTAGCAAGGAGTTTAATTATGGCGGCGAAAGCCTCTGTGACCCTGGTACCAGGTCAGAAATTTCAGCAGCAGATCAGTGCTGGTACGCACACCCTCATCTCCGACCTGAAAGTGCAGTCCGGTGGTGCAGACGGTGGTCCTGATCCGAAAGAGCTGTGCCTCGGCTCGCTTGCCGCGTGCACGGCGATGACCATCTTGATGGTCGCCCCGCGACGCAAATGGGACATTCAGGAGCTCAAAGTCACTTGCAGCTACAGCGAGCAGGATGACCCGGCTAACCCAGGCACCAAGATCCCCACAATCGATGAGGAGATCGAGGTGAAGGGAAACCTGACTCAGGCTGAGTTGAGCGCCATCGAAACCACTGCCGGAAAGTGCCCTGTCTACAAGCTCCTGATGGAGCCGAAGCAGGTCGTGAAGTCCGTGGTGCACAAGAAGTAACCGAATAGGCGGTTACTGCTTCTCTTCAAACACGTCTCAATGACGTTTCCAACGCCATTTCTAAGTACCGCGCCTCATCGCGAGGCGCGTTCGACGTAGGCCGTACTTGACCGACTCTGTAGGAGCCCAGGTCTTGTGCGGAGAAAAGGGATCTACACATGACCCCCAACAACAATCAGAAGCTGCCCGGTATCGGGCCGCTGCTTTTTTACTTTGGTCTCGTGTACTTCATGCAGGGTCTTGCCCAGGCGAGCGGATTGGTTAGCCAGCCGCTCAACTTCTTCTTCAAGGAGGCTCTAGGGCTCAATCCTGCGCAGGTGACCGAGTATCTTGCGATTCTGACCTTCCCGTGGATCATCAAGCCGCTCTACGGGCTCATCAGCGACTACATCCCTCTTCTGGGATATCGACGCAAGTCGTGGTTGATGCTGATGAACACTGTGGCTGCCGGCGCGTTTCTGTGGATGACGGGGCTCGATGCTCCGTCGCAGATTGTGACGGCTCTCATGCTTACCGCTTTCGGCACTGCCGCATCGGACGTCATCGTCGATGCGCTGATGGTCGAGAAGGGTAAGGCGCTGAATGCTACAGGTCGCTTCCAGAGCGTGCAGTGGCTGTGGTTCTACACCGCCGCTATCGGCACTTCGCTCGCCGGCGGCTACCTGTGCCAGCACTTCAGCCCGTCTTCGGCGCTTCACATCGCTGCGCTCATCACCATGTTCGCACCCATCACTGTGGTGACGATGACGTGGTTCCTCGTGAAGGAGGAGAAGGCGCAGATGAACGTCGCGGCGCTCAAGGAAACCACCCGTGGTCTCAAAGATGCAGTGAAGTCGAGGCTCTTGTGGGCCGTCGCGCTGTTCATCGCGTTCTGGAACTTCAGCCCCAGCTTCGGCACGCCGTTCTATTACCACATGACTGACACGCTGAAGTTCTCGCAGGATTTCATCGGCACCCTCGGCGCCATCAGCTCCGTGGGCTCGGTCATTGGTGCGTGGCTGTACGGCAAGTACTTCGCCAAGAAGACTACGAAGTTCCAGCTCGTGTTCAGCATCATCACTGGTGTCATCGGCACGCTCGCGTATCTCTCGCTGGTCGCTCCCAGCGGGTATGCCCATGCGATTGCTGTTGCGCTCAACCTCGTGTTCGGCGTGACGTCGATGGTCGCCACGCTGTCGGTGTTGACTCTGGCCGCCAAGGCGTGTCCGGAGAAGGCGGAGGGTTTCACCTTCGCTGCGCTTATGTCGGTCAACAACTTCGCCGCGCAGATGTCCGCCATCATCGGCGCGCGTCTGTTCGTCAGCCTGTTTCAGAACTCGCTGACTCCGCTCATCTTCGTGTCGGCTGCGTTCACCGCGGCTTGCATCCTGCTTCTCCCGCTTCTGCGCGGAGTGAAGGAGGAAACGAACGATGGCGGCCCGGGCAACAACGGCGGAAACGGCGGCGACAAGCCGGAAGAGAAGTAAGCCCTGCAAAGCAGGTTACTGCTGGAGCAGGTAACTGCCTCAATGTCGTAGCGACGTGCCGGGCCCTGTCTTGCCGAAAGGCATCGCAGGGCTCGGTACGTTTCGCTCATGCCTCGCGCACCACTTGTGGTGCCAAGAAAATAATCTGAGAGGTCATCAAGTGATGAAACCAACCAAGCAAGACGTCTCGCGTCAGTTCGGCAAGAACGCGCGCAACTATGCATCCAGCGCCGGACATGCTCGCGGCAGCGATCTCGCCATGGTCGTCGGACAACTCAAAGCAGAGGAGTCCATGATCGTGCTCGATGTCGCAACCGGAGCCGGTCACACGGCTTGCGCCGTGGCGCCGTTGGTCAAGCAAGTTGTCGCAGTCGACCTGGCACCCGAGATGGTCGCCGAGACGAAGGGGCTGGCATCCTCCAAGGCGCTCGACAATGTCGATGCGCTGGTCATGGACGTCGAAGCGTTGGCATTTGCCGACGAGTCTTTCGACGCCGTGACCTGCAGGATCGCTCCCCATCACTTCCTCGATGTCGAGAAAGCTGTAAGCGAAATCGCTCGCGTCATCAAGCAGGGCGGTGTCTTCGTTCTCGAAGATAGCATCAGCCCGGCTTCCAGCCGACTCGACCGCTTCATCAACGAAGTGGAAGCCATGCGCGATCCTACCCACGTGCGCTCTTATACCAAGGCGCAGTGGAAGGAAATGTTGGAGGCTGCCGGATTTCGCGTGGAGATGACACGCAAGTACCGGAAGACTCACAACATCGCGCAGTGGATGGACATGGCCGGATTGGACGCGGAGGGTAAGCAGAAAGTGCTTGCCTTCTTCCGCGGCGCCTCTACCAAAGCCGTGCGCCACTATCAGATCACCTTCGAGGGTGACCTGCCTGTCAGCTACACCGATGACAAGATCATCTTGCGTGCGGTGAAAAAGTAGCTCGGTAGGCTCAGTTTAGGGCACTAGCACTGAATTGAATTGAAATTTTGGGAACGCCGATATCGTATGGTTGATGCATCGAGGTAAAACTCGGTGCACCAATGGCGGTATCGGCGTTTCCTTTTTTGCCAGGTGCTACTATGGCAAGTCGGAAGAATTGGACAGGCGCGGTTGGGGGTCGCCGGGTGCGCACCCGAGCGCGGAGCACTTTTGCGAAGTGCTCCGGGAATTTCTTGGCCGTTGGCAGAGTGGCCACCGCCGTGAAACCAACCATGCCGCTGCGAGTCATCGCCAACAGTCTTTCAGTATCGTTGCGCCGTTCCAACCCCGCCTTATTCTGTCTTTTCGACTGTTCCTGCGTGAAAATAATCATTGAGAATCCTTGTGAGATGAAGACAGGATATTGGAGTTGTGAGGCCCGATGAATAGTATTGTGGCGTCATCGTTTAAGTGAACTCTTACAAAACGTATCAGGCAGAGCAGTCCTCACGATTGAAGCGGAATTACGAATGCTGACGGCATTAGGACTGTAGTGGCAACGTTTTGAAGAACGACATGCGGTGAGCACTTAGCCGAAGACTTAGAAGCAACGAATTGACTAAAAACTATGGTGAAAAAAGCGAAAAAATTAGAGAAGAGGCAGTCGGTTGTAGTCGAGAGTGGTGCCGTCTTGCGCACCACTGCTGGTGCGTTCCTCCGGCTCGCTGGAAAGTCGGCAAAGGCAATAGCCGGCGAGCAAAGTTCGGTGTCAGTGAAGGATGGAGCATCCGTTACAGGCGAATCAGGATCGCAATGCTTTGTCGAGCGCAACGGTACGGGGATCGGACTGCAGGGTTCTGTCATGAACTGTCGTGGAGGTGTCGTCCATGCGTATGCCGGATGTGAAGTTCACGCCAGAGGAGGTGTGGTTTATCTCTACACCGGTTCGGTCGGGCATGTATATCCAGGCGCCTTTGCTCACGTCTATGCCGGTGCAAAGGTGCACGTGCACAGCGGAGCCGAAGCAGTGATTTTCGACGGTGCGCAGGCGCATTTTCATGGCTTTGTAAATGTGATCGGCGAGCAAGGCTAAATTAGCTCTGAGCCAGCCTGAGGCGGGTGACTATCTTACGGAAACCAAGATGGTTTGCCCGCCTCAGCGTGCTCGTCCAAACAGTGTCAGGCGTAATTTCGCAACGCCAACATCAGTTGCTCTTTTACTACTTTTGCACTTTCAGGTCGATTGGTCGGGTCTTTTTCCAAACATTGGAAAATTACATGCTCCAATTCAGGAGCGATGGATGAACGAATTTGTTCAAAAGGAACTCGCGACGGTATCTCACAGATGTGCCGGTAGAAAACCTCGTACACCGAGTCTCCGTTGAACACTTGAGTGCCGCTGAACGACTGATACATCACACATCCCAGCGAATAAATGTCGCTTCGTGCGTCCATGTCTTTTCCGGTGCACTGCTCTGGGCTCATGAATGCCGGAGTTCCGAAGGTGGTGGCTGATTTTGGTTGATGGCCAAGGGTCGAGCTGATCAAAATTGCAATTCCAAAATCGACGAGCTTCACTGTTGGTTCGCCGCGCTCATTGGTAACGAGCATGATGTTGCTTGGTTTCAAGTCTCTGTGGATTATTCCCTTACTGTGAGCCTCTTGCAGAGCATCGCACACCTGACAAAATACTTGAATCAAGGTTTTGCTTTTGCTGTTCTGCGGGACCGAATCAAGGAACTGCTGAAGGTTTATTCCTTCCAGATAGTCCATGACTAGATACGGCTGCCCTTGCTCCGTAAGTCCTGTGTCGTGGACTCTGACAAGATTTGCGTGGGAAAGAGAGCTGGTTGCGGCTGCCTCTTGTCTGAAACGAGCAACCGATTCGCGACTGCTCATCAGGTTGTTGTGCATCATCTTGATGGCAACACGTGTTTGAGTGGAGTCGTCTTTGGCGTCGTAAACGACGCTCATGCCACCGTTGCTGATAACGCTCTGGATGGTGTACCTGCCGGCCAGCAGTGTGCCTGGCTTGAGCGTGCCGTCGCTGTTGAGAGAGTTCATTCTCGCCACCGGACAAGGTGATTTGCGCCATTATAACGCTGAAAGAATCTCAGGTGGAACTTTTTGAGACTTGGGTTTTGGCGTGATACTGCATATGGTGATAGGTGTGATTGTGATGTGCTGAAACAACCGGCTTTAAAACTTAACTTGAGATACTATACAAAATAGCAAAATTCGCTAAAAAACGATGAGCGGGAGAGCGCAGCGCGCGCCCTCCCGTCATCGAAAAGCGGGGAAGGGAGCCATTCGGCTCCCTTCCGAACAGTCCGCCTTTTGCCGGCCGGAAGTCGTTACTTCTTCGACTTCTTGGCCTTCTTGCCCTTCTTGTTGAGGCCCAGAGCCAGCCGAAGCTCGTTGTTGATGCACTCCAGCACGGTGACGCGACTGTAGCGCTTGTCCTCGGACGAGATGACGAACCAGGGCGCGTACTCCGTGCCCGTGCGGAAGAACATCTCGTTGGCGGCGTCGGTGTACTCGCCCCAGTGCTTGCGGGCGACCATGTCCGACGGGCTGAGCTTCCACGCCTTCTCGCGCTTGCGGTCCTCGAAGCGCTCCTTCTGCTCGTCCTTCGTGATGTCGAGCCAGAACTTGACGATGACTGCACCGCCGCGTTCCAGCTGCCACTCGAAGGTGTTGATGTCGGCATAGGAGTTCTGCACGTCCTCCGGCGGCGTAAGCTGCATCACCGGTTCGACCAGCACGCGCTCGGCCCAGCTGCGGTCGAAGACGCGCACCTGACCGAAGGCGGGGAGCCGATCGCTACGGGTGAAGCGCCACAGGAACGGACGCTGCTTCTCCTCATCCGACGGCGGACCGATCGGCACGCCCTGGAAGATCTTCATGTCGTAGCCGAGCGCCTCGATGATGCGCACGGTGGCTCCGGACTTGCCGGCGCCGTCGCGACCCTGGAAGACGACGATGAGCGACTTCTTCGCCTCGGCGAGCATGCGTACGAGCTTGTTGAGCTCGACGGTCTGCTCCGCGAGAAGCTTCTCGTACTTCTTCTTGTCCTCGATCTCGAGGGAGTGGTCGACCTGCTTCAGGTAATCGGGAATCCGCGCCTTGGCATACGGCTCGGTTGGGCTCGGGAGGCAACGAGCGATCTTGATCGCGCCGTTCTCCAGAACCGAGAACAGGGCGCAATTGTCCTTGCTGCCCTTCTTGCCTTGTTTCTTGGCCATGTGTGTCATTTCCTTCTGGCAAAAACCGCGGAGGCTCGCTTGCAACCGACCTTTACCGGTTTGCGAAGCGAGCCCCGCGGCCGCCGAGTTGATGGTTGATTGACGGTTACTTCATCTGTCCGAACACGCCGAACAGGAAGTACTGCGCTCGCATGATCTCTTTGATGCGCGAGTAGTTGTCGAAAGAAGCAGTATCGAGCAGGCGGCCTGTCACCTGCTCGTACTTGTTCATCGTCATGCCGTAGATCACGCCGTTGACGTCGCGGGTGAGCGACGCAGAGGCCAGCATGCGCTGGTTACCGTCCAGCTGATCGACCCGAGTCACGAACCCGAGCGTGTTGTGGTGGTAGAGCGAGCGCCCAACGAAGTTGTTGCTCGCCTCGAAACGGTCGACCTGAGTCACGTTGCCCGTGTACTTCACAGTCCACTGGTAAACGAAACTGAACTTCGGACCGTACTCCTGCCACACCACGAGCCGACCTTCGTAATCGCGCCCGATGAGCGTCGCGCCCTGGCAATCCGGCTGGTACCGAACTTTCCATTCGACAACGCGTTGCCGCACTTCGTTGTGAAGCCACGGCGCCGCGAAATCGGGCGTAACGAACAGGGTCTGATCGCCAGCCTGCGGGCATGCCGGCTTCTCCTCGATGGGAGGCAAAGGCGGCTTCACAGGCGGGTTAGGCGGAGTGACCGGTGGGTTGCAGCCGGAATCACAGCTCGGAGGGTTGACGATAATCGTGATCGAATCGTGGTCGCCCGTGTGGTCTGCCGGCTTCTGCCAGAAGTAGACGAGTGCGAGCACGGCGAAGAGGAACGCCAGCAGCCCGAACAGACCGAGCAGCGGACGACCGTGATTGTGGTCACAGTTGCCCGGAGTTGTCGGCTTGGTGGGCGGCTTGGGCGGCGGAGGCGTGCCCGGGTTGCAATTGCAGCCGCAACCGACGGCGCATGCACAGCCCTTCTTGCACTTGTCGCCGCAACCGCACGAGCAAGTCGTGGGCGGCACCGGCGGCGTGCCGGGTTTGTTGCGAACGGAAATGTGCACGTCCACCTTCAGCTCTTTGGCGGTGTCGACGTGGTTGGTGCCCTTGTGGTCACCCTCGCACGAATCGACAGTCAGGGCCAGCGAAGCCGTGGCTTCCTTGTGCTCCGTGGTGGAGACGTCGCCCATCCGCTCCAGCGCAGCCTCGGTACCCATGCCGCTGAGCTTAGCCAGCACTGCACGATACTCGGCATTGCGAGCGTCTTTGTCGACGACCGGTGCGGCAGTCGTGTCGATGGCCGGTGCGGCTGTCGTGTCGACCGCCTTCGATGTATCGACGGGCTGCGTCTTGTCGCCGGGGTCCGCGGGGATGGCGGTACCGCTTCCGGTGGTAGTGGTGCCGGTGGTGGTACCGGTGGTGGTGCCTTCGCTCTTCGCTTTCGCGGCAGCCTTGGCCTCCTCCAGCGCCTTCACCGTCTGCGCCTTCGTCTCCTCCAGTGTGCCGGAGTTGTCGATAACGCGTCCGCCTACCTCGAGGGTGCGACGAACCTTCTCATCCTGCGTCCACATCGCAGCGATGCGCGCTTCTGCCTGTTCGAGGGTGAGACCGTCGCGCTTCATGAGACGGTCGAGCTGGACTTTGCGGTTGACCACCACACACCAGATCTCGTCGTACTTTTTCTCGCGACCGACTTCGAACAAAAGGGGAATCTGAACAGCGACGACATCGCCCTTGCACGCGGCAACGGCTTCGTCGGTCGCCTTTTCGATGGCTGGATGAACAATCGCCTCGAGGTCGGACTTGGCCTTCGCGTCATTGAACACGATGGCGCCGAGCTTCTTGCGGTTGATAGGACCGCCGGGAGCGTCGACGATATCGATGCCGAAGCGCGCGAGAACCTGGTCGTAAGCCTCGTTGGGTGATTTGAGAAGCTGATGAGCAAGCACGTCGGTGTCGATCACCTCGATGCCGAGCTCCTCAAGCTGTTTGCCTACCGCTGACTTTCCGGATCCGATGGAACCGGTAACGCCAAGGCGGTAGACAGTCTTAACCTTCGGCTCGGTTGCCGTTGTGGCAACAGCCGAAGCATCTGCGGGTTTGCTCATGGCGAAAACTCCTTCGAAAATTGCTAGCTAGCGCAAAGCCCCAGAGTGCTGGTGTGAAACCCCGCAGCTCCAGGAGCGTGATGTTCGTGCGCGAAACTAGTCTGTTTTAGAGGGTTGCTAGATATTTGGAAGTGAAAAAGGAAAACAAAGAAACATCGAACAATAGCCAAGTGCTCGAAATAAAGTCAAAAACTAAGGGTCTGATATCAAAACCCCACGCACGACCGCGCGCGCACACGGGCGTTATCTTTTGAAGGTTCTTAAGAGGAGAATAATGATGTCATGTGAAGATGCTCTTGAATTCATGAGCTTCTTCTAAACTCAGATCCTTAGCTCAGTTAGGCCAACCAGTTCAAAGCCGCAGAAAGTCCGGGCCATCGCTATATACACAAGTTTCGCGCGAGTTCGTGCTATATCACTCTTATATGCCAAGCTGACGATTAGCGCGAACCCCAGCCAAATCAAAATGCTGCCGGCATGTTGCTACTGAGGTCCAACCATCGGCAAATGAAAAACACCACGACGATAGACGCAAAAACGACCCAAAACCATTGAACAAACGTCATTCGTTCAGGATCGATCACGAGTTACACCCCTAAACCCTTAAGCTGGTACGCTTCTAGTATAATCTCCGAGCTAGGCGACCAGCCAAATTTGCGCAGGCGCCCGCGCGATAGCCAAGAAGGAACTAAAGAAAAAATGGCAGACAGTCCACACCTCATCGGAATAGTCCTTTGCGAGAGAGTCCTGCAAGACGTTTTGAGGCGCGATGCCGTCTCGTGCATTAACATCTACAACGGCATCACTGCACAAACTTTCCCGGCCGTTATTCCTCTGGTCTATGCGTTTGCCCAACTGTCGGCCTCCTCGAAAGAATTTGAATATCAGTTCAAAGTTCTCGACGCCGACAAAAAAGTGATCACGATGTCGCCTTTAGCAAAGGTCGATCCGCTGCCCAATACGTTCATGACCCACAAAATCATCAGCGCCTTCAGTGGTCTGACATTTGAGACCGAAGGCGGCTACACCGTAGTTTTGGAGGTTGGTGGAAAAGTGCTTGGTTCTTTGCCTTTCCAGGTCATTCATCTCGACCCCGAAATGATCGCAAATGCCAATCAAGCGGCAGCAACAGGCAAGCAAGCCTAGTCGGGTTTTAGAAACTTTCTGGGCGGAACGGTTTGGATTTCGCAGCGGGAATAAGTCTTGTGTGAGCCCAAACACAAGGAACTTTGCATGTGTATTTCTGCATGGCCGACCTCTTTTAGCCGAACAATCACAGGAACCTGGGAAGTCCTCGTCGACAACCGTTTAATGCATGTGATGTGGTATCAAAATCGTGTCGGCACTGGCGTCACGGTCGCTCATAATCCGCGCGATGTGGCTGTGTTCGATGTGTTGGTGCGCACAGTGATCGAAAGAGGCAACGAATGTCTTGCCGAGTTCAAAGGTGTGCTTGAGGCGAAGCGAATTGAGGCGTCAGAAGTTATAGAGGAGGCCGAATGGCGCAAGAAAGGCGGCAGTCCCAGACTTGCGCAGCCTTTTGAAGTGACGGGAAAACCGTTCGAGATTAAGCAGACAGAGAATCAGGGTAACTGTCTGATCATTCCATTGCTTGGCTCGTGGAGCTCGATTCGATTGCTGAATACCATCCACTCTCCAGAGATTTTGAACGACATCTCCAAGGCAATAGGTCCGTCCATTCAAGACCGAAGCCTGGCGGCGGGAACGACGTGGGGTGGTGCTTCCGGTAGTATCGTCTTCATGAAGTTCGACATCTATGACATCGTTCTTGCCGAGCGCGCATCCGATATTCCGCAAGTATTGCCACAGATAGTCGCGCATAAGCGCCCGAAGGTAAACGATGCCGTCTTCGAAACTTTCGATAGCTGGTACGGATGCCCCGTTGCCGTGTGCTGTTTCGAACAGGCACGAAGCGGCGAAGGGAAACCGCTTGCCTTCGCTTTCGAGCCGACTTATCCTGACAGACTCGTCGTCTACACGCTCGATGCGCACGATGGAAACCCGCCAGATCCACTGAGGCAAGTGAAGCTAGACCACGACTTGTTCGTGGGAAGCTATTGCATGGAGGCTGGATTGAAGTCGAATCAAAGCGCTCTGGTGAAGTATTCTGATGCCATACCTGCCGATCTCAAACCATTCATGGTCGAGAGAGTTTTAGGATCAAAATTCGACCAACATCTGGAGAATGGTGATGTTATGTTCTCAGTTGAGGATGTTCGCCGGGGAGTGTTCAACGGACTTCGAACACTTCCTCCGAGGGCGCCGAGCGGGCTGCCACGTCTCGGGCACAGAGTCTTGCGCGAGGACCCGTTCTACAAGACCTGGTAGTCTGGTACGCGCTCCGCGCCACGCGCTCCG
>CAYZJR010000051.1:0-9897 GCA_964478655.1 uncultured Candidatus Obscuribacterales bacterium | reverse complement strand
ACGCGCTCCGCGCCACGCGCTCCGTCGCTACTTTGTTTTGCTTTTCGAGTCGGACGCAGTCGGTGCCGTCTTCTTCTCCGGAATCTGATTCTTGCTTCCTTCACCGAACAATGTTGAGGAGCGCACTCTGCGAATGCCTGGTGAATGCGGAGTCACTGCTGGCGGTATCAGGTTTGCTGGTGCGGAGTCGGATGGTTGTGTACTGTTTTGCGCGGTTCCGTTTGTCGAACCCGCCCCTGAGCCGGTCGCCGAACCGGTCGCAGAACCTGTCGCAGAACCTGTCGAGGCAGTTGTTGTAGTCGTCTGCAAAGACGCCACTTCTGCAACCCCCGGGTAATATCGCTGCAGTTGCAACGCCACCAGATTCGCTGTTTCCGGTTTATTTTCAGACAGGCATGACTTGTACTTTGTCCATAGCGCCAACCAATTTGTGGGGTCCAACATTAGCGCTTGATCGAGTACTGAAGCTGCAGAAATCCCCGATCGATTTGAGATTCCTAACTTCCTAAGCATATAGCCGGTGACAGCGAATACCGCTGGTTCAGACGGCGCGACTGTGATCGCGCGCGCGATCATTTCTCTACCCGCCTTCATCTCCGAAGGTCCCTTGCCCTCTGTCAGATGATGGTAACCCCAGTATGCAAGTACCTTTCCGCGCACGTTGACGTTCTGCGCCAGCGTGTGCGCTTTGGTAAACTCACTGTTTGCATCAACAAGAATCGCGGGTGCAGCAGGCGAGTTCTTCGAGGCAGCCAATTTTTCATTGAGCGCCATCGCCGCCCACAAGTGGCATTGCGACTCCGCATCCACTAGTCCCGCCTGCCTGGCCTCATCGGCCAAAAGTCTGTACGCAATCACAGCTTGATCGAAATGTCTGTTTCTGCGAAGGCTCATGGTTACCGCATCAACGCGCGTAAGAATGCTCGCTTCTTTCTTCTTCTTTGTTGTCTCTTCCAAAATCAATCTCTGATTTCGGTAATCCACAGTCAGTCTAAACCGGCTCCACAAGGGGTTGCCCAAGATTGCAATGTTGCCGGATGCAATCAAACCTGACGGGTCTTTTCCAGGTGGTGGCGGCGCCACCGAAAATATTGGATGTCGCACTTTGAGCGACTCTAACTCCAATGTGTCGAACCGGAGCGAGGCGATCTTGACTGGGTGTCCGTCGAGACCTTTCAAGGTTCCTACCGGCAGAAGTGGCGTCGTTAAAAGCGGCTTGACCAGCGACTCGCTGACGTTGTTGAACGCTGCGCCGCTGTCGACCAGGAAGGTGAGTTTGACCTTTTCATCGAGAGTTCCATTCACCGCTAAGCCCGCAGTGCCCAATGTAGGCTTGGTTGGAACAATATGCGCATTGGGCGGAACCACCACATTTGTTGGATCCGACAATGTTACCTTGCGTTCGTCATAGTCAATCGTAACTAAGAATCGTCTGAGAATATTGGCGCCAAGAAGCCCAGCTGGTCTTTGTTGGAGAATTTCAGAGAAGCCTTGAAGATTTGCCACTGCCACAGGAATGTTGCTCAGTGTGACTTCGCCCAGTGCCATCGTATCTAGTGTCATTTGGTGCATCTTGATTGAGCCTGAACCGGTAGTCATCGAGAGATTCGACTTCTGTGCCGTTCCAAACAATTTTGCTGTTTGCTCGTCTACTATTGACTGCGTGGCACCGGTATCGAGAATGAATCGCAAATCGTGCTGATTGTTTATCCTCACTTTGACGAGGATTTCGTTATTGACGTACTCAAACGGAATCGTTACCGGGCCTTCTTTCAGGCGGGCGATGGACTTTTCCTGCGGCATCGAAAAAATCGATTCGGGCAAACTTGCTTGTCTCACGAGAGACGTAAACAAAACCTTCGAATGCCGCTTGTTTCCTGTAAATTCAAGCGTGTCGAATGCTTGTTGCGTTCCATCAACCAGTCGGTAGTCTCTATACTCGTATGCCTTTTCTGCGTCGATTCCCTGCTCTAGATCGAGACCGCGATATTCGCTGCGCAACACCACATGAGTCTTTTGATCGGCAAGAAACGTGGTCGGTTTGCCGTCATCCGGCGTCACAACCAGCGCATCGCACATTACACCCTGCACCATTCTCGGCTTGCCCACAGCCATTCTCGTATCAGGTTTGTCGAGGCTGAGAAGCAAAAGTGTGCCATGTTTGATGTCTTCGGCCACCTGCTTTGTCGTTTGCGGGTCAGCCGGAAAAACCTGGTCGCCTTGCTGTGTCCAGCTCACCTCACCATCATATCCACTGATGAGAGGCTGTCCCAGGAGGTCTATCTTGCAATACTGTTTGACGCCTTTTGAGAAAACTTCGATATCGAAGTTGTTGCTGGTTCCTGAAATAGTAGACACTTGCTCGATTTTGCCCACACCTCTGTACGGTGTTTCGTGAAACCTTTTGAGGTTCTCCATGCCGCCGAATGCAACCAAAATCTGCTGTGCGAGCTTGCGGGCAGCCGGTGTTTGTATCGACGGTGTGCCACCTATTGCCTTGGCGGCAGACGTGTCTTCCCCTGGCTGAACCGTGTTTGCTGTTTGCGAGCCTTCGAGCGCATTCTGTGCGAGGACGGCGTTCTGACTCAAAAGAGCGCAGCTGAGTGCAAGAAGCAAGAAACTCTTTTGTCGAGCGGGCGGGATTCTCATGGAGTTTGGCGTTATCGTCCGGCACCGGGCGCTCCAATCGGAGGCGACCCAACCAGTTGGCCCGGAATATGTATTATTGCAGAGATCAGGCTCAGGTTGCCGGAAACAACATATGCGCCTTCTTGTTATATAATTTGCCGGGCTGCGAACCACCTGTGAGGTCCGCAGAAACGGAGCATAAATGAAAACACCGAGTCAAGAGACAAGGACAGGCGTTAATGTCATCAAGACGGTCGCCGAATTGAAGCAATGGCGCGCGGCGGTTCGAGATGCGCAGGTGCAGTCTGAGTCATCGCGAAAGGCGAGGGCTGCGGTTGGGTTCGTTCCGACTATGGGGGCGCTGCACGAGGGGCACATGACCCTGATTCGCAAAGCAAAGCAGGAATGCGAACAAGTGGTCGTCTCCATTTTTGTAAATCCGATTCAGTTTGCTCCCAACGAAGATTTGAGTAAGTATCCGCGAACCTTCGAGCAAGACCTGGCATTGTGTTCGCAAGCCGGTGTCGACGTGATTTATTACCCATCAGTCGAAGAAATGTACCCGCGCGGTCAGGAAGAACTGACCAAAATTGTTCCTCCTGACTCGATTGTAAATCGGCTCTGTGGGCTGTTTCGACCGGGTCATTTTGTCGGTGTGGCGACGGTGGTCGGAAAACTTTTGAATATGGTCGAACCCGATGTTTCTTATTTTGGCGAGAAAGACTTTCAGCAACTCGCGGTCGTGAAGCGAATTGTTCAAGATCTCGACATGCCGGTTAAAATTGTTGGTGTTCCAACTGTTCGCGATCGAGATGGGTTGGCGCTCAGTTCCCGCAACGTCTATCTCTCGAAAGAACTGCGTGAGCGGGCGCCGGTTTTGAATAAGATCTTGCGTGAAGTACTGCATGATTCACTTGATGGAAAAATTCGACTCACCGATGCGCTTGAAAAGGGAAGGCGCGAGCTCGAAGCGCTTCCGTCGGTGTCAGTGCAGTATTTGGAAGCTTGTGATGCTGAAACTCTTGAAGCTTTGACTGAGGCGAGGGCACCAATGGTGGTGCTGGTTGCGGCAAAGTTTGGTGATGTCAGATTGATCGATAATGTGATTGCCTGGACGTAAATGGGCATGAATGCTCGTTTCTGGTGGTAGGAACGACGATGACTGAAAAACAAATTGCGGTTATTGGACCTGGCAAAGTCGGTGTCACTATTGCTATGATGGCTAAATCAGCCGGTCTTACAGTTGTGGCGATTGGCGGAAGAAATTCCGAACGCGTCAGTCTTGCAAGTAGTCTGCTTGGACGTGATGTGCACCAAGGGTCTATTTTTGAAGCGGCTGGAAAGGCAGAAGTCGTATTGATTGCAGTGAGCGATGACGCTATCGAATCTGTGTGCACCGAACTCGCGTCCAGCAAATCACTTAAGAAAGGCACGGTGGTAGCACATTTTAGTGGTGCGCTGACAAGCGAAGTACTAAGGACCGCGAAAGAAGCAGGTTGCGTTGTTGCGTCTGCGCATCCGTTGCGTTCGTTTGCACAGCCCGGTGTAAATGCGGCTCGTGCCGGAGAATACTGGTTCGTCGAAGGAGACGAAGAAGCGACGGTCGTAATGGAGAGTATTATCGGATCGATCGGTGGATGCGTCGCTCGCATTACAAAAGAAGCAAAGCCGCTTTACCATGCAGCCTCGGTCGTTGCTTGTAATTATCTTGTTGCGTTACTCGATGTCTCGTATCAGCTAATGAAAGAGACCGGAGTAGACGCCGATGTGGCTCGCGATGCGCTGATGCCTCTGGTGTTGGGAACAATCGAAAACATTTCGAAAATTGGCCCGGAGAAGGCTTTAACTGGTCCTATATCTCGCGGAGATAAAGAGACTGTCTCTCTTCACCTCAAACATATCTCCCAACTCAAAGAAAAAACTTGTTCTGAGGTTTACAGAACTATGGGTTCCGCAACAGTGAATCTTGCTCTTCGAAAAGGCAGTATCGCGCGCGCGAAAGCCGCAGAGCTGCTGGCTTTACTTAACGATCAAAAGTCTTGATACCACTAATAGTTTCGTTTGTTTTGTTGAAAATGATTGCGACTGTGCAAACTTAAGATTTGTACTTGGCACTAAGTTTGGTCTCGAAACGTAAATGGGTAGCGTGTTTCAGGCTGTCAGCCTGCTGAGTACGTTGCACGGTCGGTGGTGGCAAAGTTGAAGAATTTGTGATTAATGAAGCCATTAATGTGTAGTTCTTTTTCTTGAACGCTATAGCTGTAAAACGCGCATAGGAGCCCGGTATATAGGGGTGTGGTTCGCAATGTGCGCAGTCTATATAAGGTGCATGATCACTTGGCACTCAGATTACAAATCAGGTTAAACCTTGCCGGAAGGTCTTGTCTTCGGTTCATTTCGTGACTATGCTGTTCAAGTTGCTTCAAGCTTTCGCTTTACCAAATAGGTTGCATAGCGAGCTAGGTCTGCGGACCGAGCGCTTAAGACTTGACGCGTACTCTGGGTGTAGGTGTAACGGAGAGGTCAGGAATGTTGAGTTCTGGGCATGCCGTTAACATTCAACAAAATTCTTTCGCTGTTACTGCAAGCCAAGACCGGCTCGGTGAGCGAACTTTTTGCGTGGTCGGCGACAGTGCCGCGAGCGTTGCAATTGCAAGCCTTCTATCTGTAGGCCGTGAAATTCAGCCGGCGTCTATCTGGACCAATCGCGAAATCTCCGATATCGCCGAACAGCGAGCCATTTCGATTCCGTCTGAATTCGAAGTGCGTAAGCGCAAGTCTTCTGTATCGTGCATTCGCGGCGGTTGTGATATTACGACAATTAGCGGTTCTCCGGAAGAAACCCTTAAATCCGCCCGTGGTGTCATAGTTGCGACAGGTGCCACCGAATATGGTGTAATTGCCGCGCAGCTTGCTCCGCACTTGCAAGACGGACAAACGGTTTATTTAGTAGGTGCTCCATTGTGTGGCGGCTTGCAGTTTGCGAGCCTGCTCAATTCAAAACGTCGCAAGCTTCAAGTCGATGTTGTTGAACTTGGTGCCCTTTTTGATTCGGCCCATATTGAAAGCGGTGTCTTACTTGTTTCAGGTGTGAGAGATCGCGTAACAATCTGCGGCAATTCTCGAAATGCAACGAGGCGTGGGATGCCGCTAGCAGCAGCGCTGTGCCGCGGCTTAGTGCCGACCTCAAACGTCATTGAGAGAGGCTTGGGTGAGGTCGAAAGAATTTTACGACCGGCACTTCTTTTGGTGGCACTGATGAGCGGCAGGGATGTCAACAGGTTGGCGTCTCTGGTAAACCCCCAACTCGTATCCGTGCTTGCTGGATTGAATTCGGAGGTTCAGCAGCTGGCGAAGGTTTTCAAGTGTATTGTTCCTGACTTTGTTACGTCGATCAAAGATTATGTTCTGAGTGATGTCGATGATCCGCGAGTGGCATCGATCACAAACATAGAAGATGCAATTTCATTTTTGGGTGAGAGTCTGTTGGGTGTTCTTCCTGGGCAACCCCCGATTGTTGTTTCTTCGAGCGGCTCGGATTCATTCGATGACCTCGATCGTTGGCAAGAATTGCTCAAGCGAGACGTGACAGAAATGTTGGTTCTTCTTGCTGATTTGGCGCGACTTGCACGAGTGCAAGCGCCAGTAATCAACAGCCTTATCGATCTTTCTTCGACAATCACGCATCAAGAGCTGGCAAAAAAGGGTCGTAAAGTCCACGACCTGGGTTTGGTTGGATTTGATACGGCTGAAATCATTGAACTTATAAACGAGTAGGTCACACCCAGCTCGCTACGCGGTTCTCAGCGGACGGACTTGTGTGTTAAGTCGGCGGATAGCAGTCGTGTGTTCCGGACAAATCGTGAGTTCGCTGGATGAGTGTTTTGAAAACTTGCGTAGCTAGTTCTTCTCGTGAACTGCGATATCGAGCCTTATTGGCAACCGGGTTCGAGTTCTTTGCATCGAGATTGGGTTTTCAAGGGTGGGCTGAATTGCTCGCGCGAGGCGCGCAGAATCCCGGTTGTCATGCAGGTTTTTTATTATCAAATCTTAGCGTTTTTGCGAAGATTCGTTTGTTTATACATCGCGCGAGCTAGCAAGGCATGCGGGTTGTCAGAAGCTCGAATTGCAAAAGTGTGCCTAAGAACCATACCCAAAAAGAATTTGAAAACAGGTGAAGTGCTTTTGAAATTGAGTTTTCAAGAGAATTGAATCTAAAGTTCAAGATCAATATCTTTAGATGTTCTTTTTTGATCTTGTTTCTGGAGTCGTCGTTCTCATTCTTTGAAATCATAACCTTCACCCCTGCGCGCGATTTCCCGCACGGACGTCATCATTGGGATGACAAAGAATGAGCTCAGGCATTAGATCACAAGACAAGAAAAACTAAGGAAGGTTGAAAGAACCTTGCTCTATTCCACACGAGAACTCGTTGAAGTTCTTGTTCGAGACCGTTGAGTGGTTTGAAAAGCTCTCGATATTCTCGACCTAGTACTCGACACGTTCTCCTACTCACATCACTGCGCACTGCATTCTGCGGTGACCGGCAGTTTTCCGAAAACTGCAGTGAATGAGCAGTTTCCACTGCGACTTCGTTGTCGACCACGCCCGTGTGACTTGCTTGAGATTGCGAGCGCCTATGCATCGTTCTCTCCAGTGAAAAACTCGGGCCCTAAAGAAATAGAGGAAACGAGGCATGCCCAAGTTCGAATTTAAAAACCTGGACACGGCCGGCATGCTGGGTCATACGCCCATCAGTCAGGTTTCCGACAAGGAGATCTGGCGGCAGCTGGTCAGTCCTACCGTCAAGGGCCTTCTTGGCCCTATTGTTCGAAGTGACCCTGCGCGCGTTCAAGAGACGCTCGCGACCCTGTTTCCCGGTGACGAGGTGACCAACCTCAACGATCACCGGATGTACGGCGGTCAAAAGGGTTATGTTCGCTTTCCCTTCATCGTGTCCTTCTACCGGACAACCAATGGTGCCTTCATCGTCAAACGCGACGGTGTTAAATTCGAGGCGCTCGGTGTGTTCGGCGATGTCGACAGCGGAAAGGGAGAGCTGATTTTCAAAGTCGGTCTCCGCGACCGCAGGTTCGATGGCACGGTACGCGCCAACGACAGTGCGATGCTGGACTTCCCCTACGACGACCCGGACTTTCAGAAGCCGCTGTCCGATGAACTCAACTCCGTTGAGCTCTCGATTTACGGCTACATGCCTGGGTCTCGCGTATTGGACGTCACCGGCGAGCAGGAGTTCGATGATTTCGTGCGGCAGCCTTTTGGCTTCCTCCACAATCCTGACTTGTTTCTGACCTACTTCAACCGCGCTTGGAAAACCAGGCGCGCACCTGGTCAGCATGCGGCGCCGATTCCCGACCTGGCAAAATTCGTGATGCCCGGTTTGGAGCGAATCGCGCTGGCCTGCGGCTATGACCTCATCGAGATGGCTCCCAGCCACTTCCACGTGTGCAAGTGGGGACTCGATGGTGGTTATGTCTTCGCGGACAGCTTGCAGGAGCAGACGCTCAAAGAACTCTCGGACGGTCTCGAGAAAATTCGAGCAGCGGGCAAACCACTGACTCGTACTCAGCAGTCCTGGGTGTGCGTCGTGCAGAGCCTGCGTCCCACGCAGAAGATTCCCGCCGAGTTGTTCTTGAATGGTCCCGAGTGGCCGCAGGACAACATCGACAAGCGCTGCTTGTGGCTGTACAAGCCGCTGAGTGAGCGTGCACAGGGTTTCAAGCCTCACAGAAACTGCTTGTGCCCGAAGAAGGCATGAACAGCAGGATGTTCTAACACTTCTTTCTTGAAATAACAAAAAACGGCTCCGGTGGCGGGTTTGGCGGACTTGCTACAAGTCCACCCCTCACTGGGAGCCGCCCTCTGAACAGAACACGGAGGCACCATGTCCAAGTTTCAGAACATTGATGTACCCGGGCTTCTCGGGTTCACTCCCGTTGCTTTGATTACTGACGAAGAGATCTGGAGCCAGCTCGTAACTGACCAGGTCAAAGCTTTGCTGGGTGAGATCCAGGGTGGCGTCGTGTCCGTCAAGGAGACTACGGCAGGGCGCTTCGCTGGCGATGAGACCTCCAACCTCAACGACCACAAGCTGTACGGCGGTAAGGACGGTTACGTTCGCTACCCCTACATCGAGTCGTTCTACAAGACGACTTACGGCGCCTTTCAGGTGAAGCGCGACGGCCTCAAGGTGAAAGCCTGGTGCTGGGTCGGCGACACCGAGAAGGGCACTCCTGACCTCATCCTCAAGCTGGCGCTGCGCGACCGTCGTTTCGACGGTTCCAAGCGCGCCAACGACACCGCGCTCCTGGACTTTCCCTACGACGACCCGAACTACAACGCGAAGCTCACTTCCGTTGTCGAAGGAGTCGTAGAGAACGCCACTTCGTGCGAATTGTCTGCGTACACGTTCATGCCTGGCTCTCGCATTGTCGAGGCTTGCGGCGACCTCGAGTTCGACCAGTTCGTGGAGAAACCCTACACGTTCCTGGATCGTCCCGAGTTGTTCCTCAAGCTCTTCTGGCGTGCGTGGAAGACCAAGCGTGGTCCCGGTCAGAACGGCAACCCTGTTCCTGACGTGTCCAAGCACGTGGCGGCTGCTTTCGAGAAGCTCGCTGCGGCCAAGGGCTACGACTACCTGGAGAACGCCCCCAGCCACTATCACGTGGCGAAGTGGACGGAAGCCAACGGCTACATGTACGAAGACGCCAAGCACGGCGCTGCTCTCAAGCAGCTGACGGACGGCATCAAGAAGCTCAAGGCGAACGGCGTCAAGCTGACTCGCCCGCAGGAGTCCTGGGTCTGCGTGATCCAGAGCCTGCCGAAGGAGCACCGCCCGAAGGAGCTGGATCTGGATGGTCCGGTTTGGCCCCAGGACAATATCGGTCAGGAAAACCTCTGGATGTGGAAGCCCATCTCCGAGCGCGCCAAGCGTGCGCATGCGGAGAAGAAAGACAGCAAGTAACTTTGCGTCGGTGACCACTCCAGTTGGCTTTTCCAGCCGACTTCGATAGTAATCGGCATCAGCATTCGCAAGTGCAGTTCAACTGACCAGCCTCCAAAACTGGTCTGTTGAGCCTTGCGAATGCTGCTCTGCCACTGACGGATGGCGAAGAACCACTCTTCATCGAGCTCTTCGCCATTTGTCTTTTTGTCGATATGATACCATACAGAGTAGTAACTTAATCATTAAACATGCCTGTCCGTTTGAAGCAGGCTTTCATCGGGTTCTTGTGAGCTCGGTGATTC
>CAYZJR010000050.1:0-48003 GCA_964478655.1 uncultured Candidatus Obscuribacterales bacterium | reverse complement strand
AGAGGTATCCGGCATCACCGCATCTTCAGAACCTATTTTAAGTTGCGGCGTCGACTCCCGCAGTTTCGTTCTATCTGCTTCTTCGTGCATACTGAATTGCGAGTAAAAACCAGTTGTGAGTTAATGACCTTATACCCAGACGCCGAATCTTACGATAAGGCCCGCGCGTTGCCAACCGCATCATGCGATGCGTGTCATGCAATCCGATTTTCGAAAAAAAACTAACTCGCCTGACGCATTTGGCGCTCGAGACTGAGCAGCATGGGGTGATCGGGACTCAATGCACGAGCACGCCTGAGACAATCAACCGCCTCAACCTGACGCCCGGCTGTCATCAATGCACGGGTTTGATTCACCAAATACTCAGGATTCATCGGCTCCAGCTTCGACGCCTTCGCAAATAGTTGGAAGGCTCTTGTTGGTTCAACCAGCAGGCAAAACAGTCCAAAATTGTTGTACGCGAGAGCAAAATTGGGATGGTCTCCCAATAGACGCAAGTATGCATCACCAACTTTCGCAGGCGGATCTTGTCTCATTCGAAACAAATCACACAATGCCAACTGCGCATATTTGTCCTCAGGAGCCAAACTGACAGATCGCTCCAAGTGTTCTTCAGCTTCATTCAAGAGCGCTTCGGGTCCTCCGGCGCGCTCGAAACCTTGCATGAGCACTTTGCCCATCAAGTAGTTGGCACGTGCCATGCTGTAGCATGAGTCAAGCAATGTGCTGACTACTGCTTCTGCAAGACCGGTTTGTTTACGTTCCATCAATGGTTCGACGAGATCGAAAAGCTCACGTTCTCCTGGAAATCGTCCAATGACGAGTTTCACTGTAATGTTCGCGCTCTGCTCATCGCCATTCGCCCAGTAATCCATGATTTCACTGACGTAGTGCGCGCATGTCAAATCTCGATAGTCAGGCAGATCTTCCACAGGAATCAATTCATATCCGCGCTTCGGAGTCCAAAGCAATGGTAGATAGCTCGGCATGCCATATTCCATGTAGCATCTCACCACGAAATCGTGATTCTCTTCGCGGTTCCAAGTTTGATACTGGATCATGTGCCGATAGCCCACAACCTTGCAGCGAGAGCACTTTGGAAGGTTGGAACTATCCAGTTCGTAGCAAAGATAAAGTGCATAAGAAATGACGTCGTACGAGTTCGAATAAATGCCTGGGTTATTGCCGGTGCGCACGTAGTCATTAGACAGGCTGCACTTGCACTTCGGGCACCTGACGTGCTGTACCACCATATCTGGTATCGGCTCGTTGCCTTTGGATTGACGAATGATGTCTGCACGACCTTGCACAATTTGAGAGTTGAACTCCTCAATGTATGAGGGCGTGAGCCGATGCGCTTGCCCAAGCAGGCAACGCCCGAGCCATCTCACCGCCATTCGCGTATCGCGCGGTACGCCGCGACCTTCCGCGTAGCGCGCACCCAGCTCAAACTGGGCTTGGAGATTGCCTTCCTCGGCTTTGATTATTAGGTCTTCCAACAGCATGCGCGACTTTCCTACACGGTTCTGAGTCATGTATGCGGGTTGCCCGCATCTATCTCCCAGCGAGCTGGCTAAGAGACCTTTTCCAAGAGTAATGTAGGCAAATAGGCACAAGCCAACAACCGTGGGATTCCCACGGATAGATTAAACACATTAAGGGTGAGTTATTGGATATTGAATTTTTTGAACCATCGGCGACGGGCAATGGGTAGGACAAATCTTCGCCCTTGCAAAGGGTCAAGCTTCTGCGATTTTTTGCCCACCCACAGAACTTCGATTTTTTGCGGTCGTTTGCTTCCTATCGCAACGCGCCCAGAGCCCAACCAACTGAGATGGCAGCGAATGAATCAACCTTCCACTTTGACGAATTGCCTTCGTCCGACCTGCAAAACGACACTGGCTCCAGACGCTAAAGAAACCACGTGGTTGGGGTCTTGAATCTGAACGCCATCTAGCTTGACGCCACCATTTTGCACAAGTCGTTTCGCTTCGCCATTGCTTTTGGCAAGACCGGAATCAGTCATAAGGCGGAACAATGGAGCATCTGCACTCAGTTTGAAACTTGGCATGTCGCTTGGCGCCTGATTTTGGACGTGCACAGTGTTCCATTGCTCGACCGCGCCATGCGCAGCTTGATCGCCGTGATACTGGCGCACAATCTGTTCTGCAAGCTTCATTTTGGCATCGCGAGGATTGCCGCCGCTTGCTAGCGCATCCTTCACAGCATCCACGTCTTTGCCCGAAAGCGTTGTCGCCAGCTCGAAGTACTTCACTATTTGAGTGTCTTGGATGCTCATGCACTTGCCGAACATGTCGTACGGTTCGTCCTTCAGACCAATGTAATTGCCGTAAGACTTGGACATTTTCTTGACGCCATCAGTACCTTCGAGCAAGGGGAGCAGCATAGCCAATTGTGGTTCCTGCAAGTAATGTGGCTGCAAATCTCGACCTTGGAGAATATTGAATCTCTGATCCGTTCCGCCCAATTCAACGTCCGCGGCGATGGCGATTGAATCGTAGCCTTGAAGCAAGGGATAGAAGAGTTCATGAAAAGACACCGGAAGCTGCTGCTCAAGCCGACTTCCGAATGCTTCTTTGGCAATGAGTTGATTAGCCGTGACTTGGCTCGCCAGCTTGATGACGTCGGTAAGGTTCATCGGCGCCAACCAGTCGGCGTTGTTGCGAATCTCGGTCTTCTCCATGTCGAGAATCACGCCCATCTGGTCGATATAGGTTTGAGCGTTTTCATTGACTTGCTCGGCGGTAAGCGGCGGCCGGGTGGCGTTTCGTCCGGTGGGGTCGCCGATGCGCGCAGTGAATCCACCGATGATTAGTACGATTTGATGTCCAAATTCCTGAAAACGTCGCAGTTTTCTAAACACCACCGCGTGACCGATGTGGAGGTCCGTAGATGTGGGGTCTACACCAAGCTTGACGCGCAGGACCTTGCCTTCCTTTTGGCGCAACCAGATCTTCTTGGCTAAGCCGATTTCGCCTTCCGGCAGCACCTCGGCACCTCTGCAAAGCTCGCGGGCTTGTTCGAGAATCTCGGAAGGAATCTTTTGCTGAGGGAAACGCTCATCCCCGCCAGATTCACCAGTTTTAAAAGATTCATCGGTCATTTCAGTCTGTGCCATGGGAGTCCGAGCCTTGTAATTCAATTTTGAGGATGCCGAAAACAGCTAAGAATCTTAGCATGCGGGGCCTATTTGCTTGTCCGCCTCCGCCTGCCGGGTTAAGATCCCTGTCTGTTTTTAGGAAGAGGATGCACATGGCGACTCAATACAGCCCGCAAGAGTACGAAGAAAAGTGGCAGCAACACTGGGAAGAGATAGGCATTTATAAAGCCGTGGACAACGACTCGCGCCCGAAGTTCTACTCGCTGGTTATGTTTCCGTATCCATCCGGCGACTTGCACATGGGTCACATGCGTGTGTACACGATTTCAGACGTGATCAGCCGCCATAAAAGAATGAAGGGTTTCAACGTTCTCAACCCGATGGGTTGGGATGCGTTTGGCTTGCCGGCCGAAAACGCAGCGATCAAACACAAGATGCATCCTGGGTCTTGGACGAAACAAAACATCAAATTCATGCGCGATGAGCAGTTGAAGAAGCTCGGAACAAGCTATGACTGGGCGCGCGAGGTCACGACCTGCGACCCTGACTATTATCATTGGACTCAGTGGATCTTTTTGCAGTTCCACAAAAATGGGTTGGCTGTGCAGAAAGAAGCACCGGTCAATTGGTGTCCTGATTGCCACACCGTTCTTGCCAATGAGCAGGTGGAAAACGGCGCGTGCTGGAGACACCCTGAAACTCGGGTTGAACAGCGATTGATGCAGCAGTGGTTTTACAAAATCACGAATTATGCCGATCAATTGCTTGATGATTTGAACAAGCTTTCCGGCTGGCCCGAGCGCGTGCGAGTCATGCAGCACAACTGGATAGGCAAGTCTGAAGGCGCCGATTTGCTCTTCACTGTTGAGAGCAAACCGAACGTTCAAATCAAAGTGTTCACCACCAGACCCGACACCGTATTTGGTGTCAGCTATTTGGTCTTGGCTCCTGAACATCCACTCGTCAAAGAACTCACTTCGCCCGAACAGAAAGCAGCAGTCGAGAAATATGTAGACGAGGCTAAACACAAAACCGAGTTAGAAAGAATTGCCGCGACAGAGAAGTCGAAAACGGGTGTTCCAATCGGGGCGAGCGTAGTCAATCCGTTCAATGGAGACGAAGTTCCTATCTGGGTTTCGGACTATGTTTTGGTCAATTATGGAACCGGCGCAGTCATGGGCGTTCCTGCACATGACGAAAGAGACTTCCTCTTTGCAAAAGCCTATGGTTTGCCGATTAAGGAAGTGATCTCCCCCAACGGAGAAGCGTCCGGTGAGCTCGCCGCGGCATATCTCGAACCAGGTGTGATGATCAACTCCGGCTCGTTCAACAAAATGAACAGCGAAGAGGCGAAACAAGCAATCGTCAAATGGGCCCAAGAGAATCAAGCGGGCAATAAGAGAATTCACTTTCGCTTGAGAGACTGGTTGATTAGCCGCCAGAGATATTGGGGCTGCCCGATTCCACTCGTGCATTGCCCTACGTGCAAAGTCGTTCCTGTTGCGGAAAAAGATTTGCCGGTCATTTTGCCCATTGAAGGCATCGAAATTACCGGTGAAGGTGGATCTCCGCTTACCCGGTCGAAAGAGTTTCTCGACGTGAAGTGCCCCAAATGTGGTGGCGATGCACGAAGAGAAACAGACACGATGGACACCTTCATCTGCTCGAGCTGGTACTTCTTGCGTTATGCCGATTCGACAAACCCCAAAGAAGGCTTTGCCAAAGACAAGGTCAACTATTGGATGCCGGTCGATCAATACGTCGGCGGCATCGAGCACGCGATTTTGCACTTGCTCTACTCCAGATTCTTCACCAAAGCATTGCGCGACATGGGACACGTGACGTGCGACGAGCCGTTCACTCGCCTCTTGTCGCAAGGCATGGTCACCAAGTTTTCACCTGCCTCGGGTCGCATCGAAAAGATGTCGAAGTCGCGCGGCAACGTAGTCGGCACCACTGACTTCTTCAAGCGTTATGGCGCGGATGCAGCAAGGCTCTTCACCTTGTTCGCCGCACCGCCCGAACAAGAGTTGGAATGGTCGGAAGATGGCGCTGTTGGGCAGTTCCGCTTCTTGAGCAAGGTGTGGAGACTCGTGACTGACTTGATTGAACAAGACGCAGTCAAGCTCGGCACGACAGTTTCGGTAAACCATGAAACTCTCGATGTGAAGGGCAAAGAGTTGCACAAGCTCGTGCACAAAACCATCAAAGCCGTGACCCAGGATCTCGACCGCCACGGTTTCAACACATCGATTGCCCGCTGCATGGAGTTGGTCAACGGACTCAATAAGTTCGTCGCTGCACTTGCCGAAGAGGGCAAGGAAGGCAATGGTTCCGCCCATAAGGCGGCCAAAGTCTCAGACGACAACAAAAATCTATTGACGTTCAGCATCCAGAACCTCTTATTGCTCTTGGCTCCGATGGCACCCCACATTTCCGAAGAACTCTGGGAAAAGCTCGGAATGAACAAAGCAAAGGGCGAGTCTATTCACGTCAGCACATGGCCCGAGTTCAGCCAGAAGTTATCAGTCGATGACGAGATCGAGCTCGTGTTGCAGATAAACGGAAAAATCGTAAGCAAAGTAGAGGCACCTCGCGGTCTCTCGAAAGACCAGGCTGAAGCGTTAGCCATGGCTGATTCTAAGCTTCAGGCAAAAATTAATGGTCAAGCCATTCGGAAGGTCATAGTGGTGCAAGACAAGCTTGTCAACGTGGTACTTTGAAGTAGGAAGTCTTTTACTTCAGAGTCCGATAATGGCGGGACTTCCTGTTCGATAGCCGCGCGCGTCCGAAGGAAGCTCCTCAACGATTGCCACCACTTGCAAGACGGATTTAACCAATGAGTTACGGTCATCAAACTGCTCGCCCCGACATCAAATTCGAAACAAAGCCGGTCATTCCGATTTTTACGTGTTTGATGGTCTTTCTCTGCGTTGTGAGCTACGCTCAAACAATTCATAACTTCAATATCTGGGTCGACACAAACTCCTTTGAAGTAAACACGGTCGTGGCTAAGTGGAGAGCCGGTCAGTACAACGACCTGATCAAGCTACTTGCGACAGCCTCGTTTGCTCAAGGACACTGGATTCTCTGCATCCTCAACGCCTATTTCATATGGTGCTTCGGCAGCAGCCTGGAGCAAAAGCTAGGCATCGCCCGATACATGATGATCGTTATTGTCGGACTGCTCATTCCTTATGCGTACATGGTCTACGACACCATCAGATTGCAGCACATCGTTCACTATTTTGGTCCCGGAATGTTGATTGCATCCATGGTGGGCGCCTGTTTGGTCTTTCCGCCCGATCGAAAAATCGTATTCGGTCAAATGTTTAAGCCCAGAGGCGAGATTTTCAAGAAAGAGGAAGAAACCGACATCACTGCCAGATATGCATTTGACCCCAAGAAGTTTCTCGCGATTTGGGTCCTTTACGAAGTTGCCGCCCACGTTTGGGTGGTGCGCCTCATACCAATCCTGCCCAAAGAATTCAACAGCGATGTCGACACGGTGAGACTCATTCCCATGCTGGGCGCACTGGCAACCGGATACGCTGTCGTGGCGTTGGCTGTCTACAGTGCCACGGGCAGTTTGAAGGACGGTCCAATCAAGCTTATGGCGATCAAACGTTACAACGAACTGCTCAAATTGGACGTGAGCCATGATGAGGCTCTGTTAGGAACATCATTCACTCTCGGATTGCCCCTAGAACGTGTCAAAGACTGGGTAGCAAAACAAAAGGGCAAGATGAGCATAACCTAATAGAGGTTGCTGTTTGCGGCGATCGGTACGCATTCTGACCGATTTTGGGCGTCCCTTTTTTACTGTTAATGTGGCTGAAATGGTAATAAGCCATTGCACCTCATGACTAGTGTAATATGGTCCCGGTCTGTGCTGACCCAACTATCAAGTCGATTCGACCTGACCTGAATTATTGGCACACGGCAGACAATGTGTCATTGGTGACCAGGACAAAACGTTGACTGAAAAGACGGACAAAACAATCGGCGAGTCGCCAGTCCTGATTGAAGAAGACCGCCCGCTGACTATTATTCAAAGAGTTCGCTGGATGCGAATTCTGCAGATTGTGCTGGACGGCTCAATCGCGGGACTGAGCTTCTTTGGCGCATATGCCATCAGATTTGACGGACATTTGTCTGCAGTGTTTCTCACCCAGTTTTGGATGATCCTTCCGGTCATTGTCGTCGCCCGACTGCTCGCCAACTGGGGCTTCGGCGTGTATCGCCGCTTGTGGCGCTACACCGGGCTGACAGAAATGACTGAGCTTGGTTGCGCCGTGCTCACTGTAAGCACGGCAATAGTCGTGGCCCGCGCATTGCAGCTAATCTCGGTAGCAGGCAATAACCTTTCGTACAGCATCATATTCATCGACATGTGCTTGAGCTTCATGCTCCTGAGCAGCCCGCGCGTGCTCAGACGTCTGATGACTGAACACAACCAGAGGCGACACTGGCGCCAGCCCACTCGCCGCAGAGGACTCTTGGTCGGCGCAGGTGATGCCGGTCAGATGGTTCTGAAAGAACTGATTCAGCGCCGTGATCTCGGCGTCGACGTCATCGGTCTTGTTGATGACGATCCTCAAAAAGTGAAGAAACGCATCGCGCATCTCACCGTATTTGGTACCACTCAAGATCTGCCGAGATTGGTGGATGATTTGATGATCGACCAAGTCATCATCGCCATGCCGTCGGCGCCCCCTCAAGAGATTCGTCGAATCGTCGATATGTGCAGAACAGCAGAAGTAGAAACGAGAATTCTTCCTGGTCTGTTTGAACTCATCAACGGACGAGTCAGCGTCAGCCAGTTGCGTGAAGTTTCGCTCGAAGATTTGCTCGGAAGAGAGCCGGTAGAACTCGATTCGCAATCAATTTCCGGATATGTCGAAGACAGATGCGTATTGGTAACCGGAGCAGGTGGATCGATAGGATCCGAACTTTGCCGGCAAGTGATGCGGTTCCAACCTCGCAAACTTTTGATTCTCGGCAAAGGCGAGAACTCCATATTCGATATTCAGCAGGAACTGCGAAACAAAGCAGAGCCAGTTCAGATCATTCCGATCATCGCCGATATCAGAGATCGTGCGCGCCTGGAGACAATTTTTGCTAAACATCGCCCGCGAGTTGTGTTTCATGCGGCTGCTCACAAGCACGTCCCGCTCATGGAAGACAATGTTGTTGAGGCAATCTCCAACAACATCAAAGGGACGCAAAACGTCGCCGAGCTTTCCGCACAATACGGTGTCGAAACGTTCGTTCTGGTTTCAAGCGACAAAGCAGTAAACCCGACTTCGATCATGGGCGCCACTAAGCGGATGGCTGAGTTGGTGATTCAAGATCTGGCACAGAGATCGCGCAGCACTAAGTACGTTGCCGTCAGATTCGGCAACGTGCTAGCCAGTCGAGGTTCCGTCATTCCGCTGTGGAAGCGGCAGATCGAAGCAGGCGGTCCAGTCACCGTAACCCACCCTGAAGCAACTCGGTACTTCATGCTGATACCAGAGGCGGTGCAGTTGATTTTGCAAGCGGGAGCACTGGGCAACGGCGGCGAAATCTTCGTGCTCGACATGGGTAAGCCGGTGAAGATTGCCGACCTCGCCCACGACCTGATTAGATTCTCTGGACTCAGACCAGGACAAGACATCAAAATCGAGTTTATTGGACTCAGACCTGGTGAGAAGCTGTACGAGGAGCTGCTTACGAGAGAAGAAGGGCTCACCAAAACAGTCTACGAGAAGATTTTCGTCGGCAAGCCGCAGCCACTGGGCCATGACGAGCTGGCGTCCGCAATTCTCAGAATGTATCAGTTCGCCCAAAAGGACGATGAGCCTGCCATTCGGCGCGAATTGTCTATCCTGGTTGGCGGAACCGTCTCCAACCCAGTCACCGACTCGCAAAAGATTCAAATCGCGGCGGACAAGACAGCTCTTTAACGTCTCCACAACAATTTTCTGGGCATAATCATCTAGGCTTAGGCGCTCAGGGACGTTTCTTTTGAATACTCCGGATGCACTCACGGACGTCGATCAGGACGCAACCGTAAACCTCTTTTCCCCTTCGCTGGTGGCGACGGACCTGCCGGGCGACAGATACGAGATTTTGGAGTATGTAAACTCCGGAGGCTCCGGCGCAATCTATAAAGGCCGACATATTTTGCTCGACAAAATTGTGGCAATAAAGATGCTCAATCATGAAAGTGCCGAGCATCTCATGCGGTTCCAGCAAGAAGCAAAAGCGCTGGCAAAACTTTCACACCCGAACATTATTCAAGTTCTGGAGTTCGGCGCCAACACTAAGGGCGAGCCGTACTTGGTAATGGACTGGTTTGATGGATGCTCGCTCAAAGAGCACCTGGCCAAGTTGGGACCAATGCCTTTGAGTGAGGCGATACCACTGTTGGTGAAGGTTGCAAGAGCTATTGGTGCAGCGCATCGACAAGGAATTTTGCATCGCGACATCAAACCGGGAAACATCATGGTCGCGCGAACGCGAGACGGCGACTTGGAGGCGAAGCTTGTCGACTTCGGCATTGCCAAAGACATTGGTGACAAACCGTCATCTACACAATCAGGAGCTGCAATAGGAACGCCCCTCTACATGAGCCCTGAGCAAGCTGGCGGCAAAAAGATCTCGGTGCAGTCTGATTTGTATTCGTTCGGTTGCGTTATGTTCGAGATCTTCACAGGACACCCACCTTTCGAGGCAGAGTCTACGGTTGAGGTGCTTCAGAAACATCGTTCGGAGCAGCCGCCGAAGCTCAAAACAAAAAACAAAAAGGTGGCGGTGCCTCCGCACATCGAAGACCTAATTTATTCTCTTCTTTCGAAAAACCCTCCAGAACGCCCGATGTCGGCTGATGAGGTCATTGCCATTCTCGAAAGCGACGGCAAGGAGCAACGGCAAAAGAGATCTCCACACAGAAAAACAATAGTGATTCGAAGCGCAATTGCAGCGGTGGTTCTGCTTGTGGCAGCGGCAATTGCCTATGAAATCAGCGGTATCGGTATCGTTCCGAAGGAAATCAAAAAGGTCTGGGACAAAAAGCAAGGCAAACAAAGAAGACCCTCAGTCCCTGAGACGTTGACCGGACTTACAACGCTTACTTCAAGCCGAGCGCATGAAGAGGCGTCAAAGGCGCGGCCCACACAGAAGTTTGTTAATTGGTCAGCCATCTCAATGGATGATCGAACGTTGGAAACAGAGGTCAGTTCTCACTTTCAAATTGAAGAGCTTGTGTTAGCCGCTAACCCAATCACAGATCAAGGGCTAAAGGCGCTGGCGAATCTGCCGCTCAAAGACTTGAACGTGAGCTATACGGCAGTGACGGGCAGTGGTCTCGTCGCGCTCAAGCAACCAACACTCTTGAGAAGACTCAATCTCAATCAATGCTTTGCCACCAATAAAAGCCTCAACACACTTGCTCGATTCCGCAATCTGGAAAACCTCAATATCAGAGCCAATCAGGAGGTCTCAGATCTCTCCATTGCCTCGAAATTGCCAAACCTCAAGATACTTATTGCAGGGGGATTGAAAATCGGTCACAAAGGATTGCTTCCCTTGCATGAATGCAAGAGTTTGGAACATCTGAACCTGAGCGGAACAAAACTGACGGCACAAATGATAGACGTAATCGCAAGCCTCGAAAGCGTTCAAATCTTAGACTTAAGCAACACAGGACTGACAGCGGAATCAATTAGTCCGTTGGCCAAGATGCCCCGGTTGACGGCGATCAATCTCGATGGAAATCAAGTCACAACCGAAACATTGTTAGCTATAGGCAGCTGCCCGTCCTTGCGAGAAATCCATGTGTCCGAAGAAAACAACAAGCTTACCCGGCAAGATCTCGCAGCATTTCACGCTCGCTACCCTCGCTGCCGCGTAATTATCTACTCCCCCGAACCCACAACCAATCTCAATTTGCCGTTCATGAAATCCATTTTGGAAGACTTCAAGAAAGGCGCCTCAGAATCGAAATCGAAACAAAAGTCGAAGATTGCTCCTTAACAGCCTGGAATTGCTTGGCACAAAAGCAATAAGAGCTATAATCATCCTCCATGATTTTCGGGGCGTTTAGGGAAATGGACGACGTTGCGATGAATCAAATAGATCAATTGGATCACGTTCTCGAACAGAAAGAATCGAAACTGATCGATTCCGTTCGCGAGTTAGGAAGCGTTATTGTGGCGTATTCAGGCGGTGTGGACAGTTCGCTGCTTGCATACTACGCAAACAGAGAACTCGGTGATTCCGCACTGGTAGCCATCGCCATTTCGCCCAGCCTCGCACGCAGTGAGTTGAAAGACGCGCGCGAACAAGCTGAGAAATTTGGTTGGAACCTCTTCGAGCTCCACACAAACGAAGTTGAAAGAGAAGACTATCAGCGCAATGACTTGATGCGCTGCTACTTTTGCAAGGCAACGCTGTTCGACGATCTAAAGCAATTGGCGAGCGAACGCGGCTACAATAGCATCGCATATGGTGCCAACGTCGACGACCTGGCAGACTTTCGCCCAGGACATCAAGCCGCACAAGAGTTCGGTGTGGTGAGCCCGCTGCAATGCGCGCAACTTTGCAAGGACGAAATTCGCAAACTGGCTCATCGAGCGGGGCTGCCATCCTGGAACAGACCACAAGCCGCATGTCTCTCATCGCGATTTCCCACAGACATTCCAGTCACCATCGACGGACTGACAAAGGTAGAAACAGCAGAAGAATTCATTCGCACATTGGGGTTTTCACTTGTGCGGGTACGCAATCATGTAAGGAGAGCTTCCATTGAGGTTCCTCTCGAAGAGTTGAGACGATTCGAAGACAACCCTCATCTAATCGAGAAAGTCATTGAGGGACTGACTCCGCTCGGCTTTGATGAGGTCGAGATTGATCCTGAGGGCTATCGCCAAGGTTCTGTCACGCTGGCAGCCCGACATGAGAGCAACTGACATGACAAAAATTGCCAATCTGGATTTTGCAAAACTCGACCTCGACCGCGAGGCGCGCCAAGGCTTTCCCGAAGCCATCTTTGGACCAGGCAAGACAGCAATGCAAATCATCGCAATCGCCAACACTATGCTTGAGACGCACGATATTGTTCTTGCCACTAAAGTTTCAGAAGAAGTAGCGAATGTGGTGATAGGACGTGTCGCATGCTCGACATACCATAAAGATGCACGCATGCTCACGTTCGGCGATTTTCCCGCACATTCGAGTGAACTGGCAACCGTAGCTATTGCTTGCGCAGGAACCTCAGACATTCCAATCGCACAAGAAGCCGCATTGACACTTGCATCGAAGGGCGTTATGGTGCGGAAAGTTTTTGACGTCGGCGTTGCCGGAATTCACAGACTGTTTCAAAATCTCGATGAATTCAAGGATGTCGGCGCGGTCATCGTTGTGGCAGGGATGGATGGCGCACTACCGTCGGTGGTGGCAGGTTTAATCTCCGCGCCCATCATCGCCGTTCCTACCAGTATCGGCTACGGCTCCAACTTCGAAGGACTTTCGGCGCTTTTGACCATGCTAAACAGCTGCGCACCGGGCATCACAGTCGTAAACATCGACAATGGCTTCGGCGCTGCCGTAGCAGCATGGCGAATAATCAGGCCGAAGACCAAGAACTGCCAATAAGACGTTCAAAATAGATGAAAGAGCGAGACTTTCGCCTCGCTCTTTCGCTGTCACCTTTGCCTTTGGAATCCTTTCGTGGTGAAACCGTTGCAGCGGTTACACTAGTTGAACCTCCGGCAAGTAGCCCTGATTTACGGCTTGCTTATTAGCTTTCGATTCGAACTTGATTTTGCCGTTGGTTACTGTGAATTCGCCATCAGCGGTGGGAATGTGTATGACTCCGTCCTTTTGCTTGAACACGACTTTACCGTCTTTGTCATAACCGACGTAGTCGCCGCGCTTGTCGCCAGGCTGAATTGAACCGCCGCTTGCGTATTCGCTCGGCATGGTCACGTTTCCGGCGCGATCGACTTGAATGCCGTTCGGGAAGCGGGTGATTTTGCCATCGGTTGAGATGCCGTAATCTTCGTACTTGCCTTTTTCTACAGAACCGGTTTTGTGCAAGCTCGAGAGATCATCGCTTCTGCCCGCTGCGGGCTTGAAGGTTACGCTGCCATCGGCTTTTTCAGTGTACTCACCGTACTTGGTGTAGACATGCAGAGTGAGATCCTTGTCCATGTGAGCGATCTTTTTGCCTTGGGCATCGCGAATGTCTACGCTGCCGTCTTTGTTTTCTTTCGATGAACCGCCCGGAGGTGGGTCGATTGAGTGGTCGAGTCCGTTGTCGTTCAAGCGACCGACTTTGAGACCGTTCGGATAAGAGTGAACATCACCTTCGCTGCTGTGAATTGTGGTTACGTTTACTTTTGAAAGTTGGCTTTCCGGAATTGCCTGCGAGCCTTGTGCGCTTGCTGCCATTTGCAGTTTTTCGGAAGCGTCGTTATTTTTCTTTTCGCTATTGTCTCTGACTTCCGCCTTGTTATCACCTTTACACATTGCTTAATTCCTCTTGAATCAACCAGCCGTGCAAGCAGTGTATTAAACGAGTTGTGGCAGCTTAGTGACAATTTGGTGTAAAGTCCCCAGATGGTCAAAAGCCCCCAGCAGCCGTGCTGTGGGGGTTTGATGACTTTACAGGCCCAGTCCATCCTGGGCAATTAGTGACACTTATGTCACGGTTTTGGTTTTATGTGTCGATCTCCGCTTCCTCCTAGCGGTTCACCACTACATGCAGCCGGCCCCCGGATAGTGACGAATTAGACTGTGTCACTCTATAAGAATGGGAACCATATGGCTGTGCCGTTCCATATTGATTCTGCGCATAGCCATAGCTAGTGACAGAACCAACCATTGGTGCCGGCGTTTGACTTTGTGCTGTTGAATGCAGAATGCTTCGCGTGACTGAAATCGCCGACAATGCGCCGACCAGCCCAACTGTTCCTACAATCATCCACGCAAGTACTTCATTTGTACGACTGTCGCGAATCCAAAATGGAATCGGTTCAGGCGTTGTGCAGTCGATCCAGTCCCAACCCAAACCACGGAATCGTTCGGCAATCAAATCGCCTTCTTTTCCATATAAGGGTTGGTTCCGTTTCAATCCCAATATTCGCATGCAGTGAAACCACACAGGCACCACGCGCACGTCGATTTTTGCTCTTGCAGATTCTTGATGTTCAGAATAAGCAGAACCAAACGCCGTGATGTGCGTGCGTTGTTGCAGTTCTTCCGCGCTTACATTGGAATTGGTTGCCAGTGACTTAGAGAACATTTGTTGTCTCCGTGTCGTTTCCGGTCTTCAATCGATACTGTAGCTACACCTTTTCAGTTAGGAAATGGTGGTCTTCCCACCCAACTCATAAAATCGTATTTTTCAATTTGCATTTTCGCGGGAATAAAGCTGGTGGCGCTTTTGGAGTTTTGATGCCGGTTGGAACGGTTTGAACGATTGGAGTGATTGGTGCTGAGTTGTTCGCTGCACAAAACAATAGTTGCATTTGCTTCCTTATATGCAATTGCAGCGACTGCCGCTTTCGCGCAACATCGAGACATCACCTACTTTATAGAAAGAGTTCAAGCGTTGAAGGCGGCTGAGGCGAAACCGGACAAAATCATCGCCTGCTGCGACGCAGGGCTCAAAAGAGAGCCGAATAACACTTACTTATTGGTACATCGCGGGGCGGCGTATAGAAAGGCTGGTGAAACTGAAAAAGCGCTCGCCGATTTCAATCGAGCAGAGTCTGTTGACCCTAGAAATGGCGACCTATACAAAGAACGCGCCTTTCTCTTTCAGAAGCAAGGGAACTCAGAAGCTGCACTGAAAGAGTATGGAAAAGCGGTCAAGTTCAAACCCACAGTTCGTGTGTACCAGATGCGAGGCAATCTGCTGGAACAAAATAGACAGCTCGAAAAAGCGCTTGCAGACTACAACAGCGCTTATGCATTGTGCGTGTCAGCAGGTCGAGCAGATGAAAGAGACGGATTGGCAGAAGTGTTGATGTCTCGAGGACGGCTGAACTTTCGCATGGGGAAACTCGATGCGGCTTTGGCAGATTGCACCAAGGCGCTCAAGCTCGACCCGCGCTCGCGAAAGTTGTTGGAGACGAGAGCGGAGATATACGAGGCGAAGAAACAATGGCAAAAGGCACTAAAAGACTACGATGCATACATCGCAACCAACCCGAGTCATTTGCGTGGGCACTTGGCGAAAGTTCGAATCTACGAAGTGCAAGGGGACCTCAAGAATGCGCTTGCCGAGCTGACCACTTGCATACACTTATCCAAGGGAAAGGCATTTCTCTTTTACAAACGAAGCCAGGTCTATAAAAAACTGAACCAAGACGCATTAGCATTAGCTGACCAAAAGGCAGCTGAGCGCCTGGAATCCGAGATCACAGGAACTCAATAGCGCAATGCCATCCCCTTTCACTCTAAGCAAAATCAATCTGTCACAGCGCGTACTATTTCTTGTTGGTGTTCCGCTTTGCTTTCAATTTATTTTTGTAGGTGTTTTGTACTTTCTACTTGCAAAAGCTCAGCACGAAGCAGATCTGCTTGCTCGCTCTCGCGCAGTCGTTGCCGCTTGCGATGAAGAACGAAGTGCCGGCATGCGCATGGCACTGGCAGCATTCAATTTCAATAACTCGAAATCAGAACGAGCAAAAGATATCCTAGAACAGAGAATTGAACACTGCAAACAAAGCGCAGCAAAGTTGAAGTCGCTGGTCATGAACGACCCCGCACAACTTAAGCAATTCGAGAATCTGCAAAGGGCAGAAAGCAAGAACATCAAAGCGATGCTCGCTGCAACATCGATGATTTCGGAAGGAGATGAAGAGGAATCACTTAAGTTCACAGACATTTCCATTTTGTCTTTTGGTGCCATCAAAGATCTCGCGAAGTCCGACTACTGTTTGCAGGAGATTGTGCGCATCGAAAAGGCAAAGGGTATCGAACCCGCGCACGAGCAGTACTACCGACACTTAGTAACACTGTGCCTAAGTGTTGGCCTGTTCATAAACGCAGGACTCGTTCTATTTTTGACGGCGATCTTCAACCGTGACGTCATGACTCGTCTTGGCGTTCTGCTGGACAACACGCGAAGGCTCTCTATGGAGCAAGCTCTCAACCCTCGTGTAAAGGGCAACGATGAAATCGCGAGACTGGACAAAATTTTTCACGAGATGGCAAACGCGCTTTCCATGGCTATTCGCGCGCAGAGAGCGATTGTCGACAAGGCGCTAGACGTCATCTGCACGTTGGATGAAAACAATAAGTTCTCAATGGTCAACCCCGCATGCAAACAAGTGTGGGGATTCGACACAGAAGAACTCATCGGACAACGAATCATCAAGATCGTGGAGCCATCAGACATTGAGGCCACGCTGAATGCAATTGAAGGGTTAAAAGCAGGAACCTTTCAAGATGCATTCGAAAATCAAATCAAAACCAAATCCGGTGAGACAGTGATTTGTCGCTGGACTGCACAGTGGTCGGCGCCGGAGAAGATGCTCTTCTGCGTCGCCCATGACGTAACAGACAGACGAAAAGCCGAACGACGAGTACGCGCGTTACTGGAAGAGATGCCGGTCGGTTTACTGGTTACCGATGCAACGGGAAAGGTGATGTCGGCCAACCCCAGAGCAGAAGGGATGTTCGGCGTCGATGAGAGTATCCTGAACGGCACGAATTTTGTCGACTATGTGCAAGATACACAAGGGAAGTCCTCTTCCATGCAATTCGAAGCGTTCAAGGAAGAAACGCTTGGACGCGTCAAAGAATTCTCAATTAAAACCAGTGCACAAACTGCTCTTCCAGTTGATATGAGCACCAGCAAACTGCGAACGGATGAAGGAGACACATTCATCATCAGTTTGCAAGATGTTACCGAACGCCACCAGCTGGAACGCATGAAAAGCCAATTTGTAGCCATGATTACACACGATCTCAGAACGCCGCTGGCTGCTATTCAAACCACTCTCGGAAACGCAGAACAGGGTGTATATGGAGACTTGACCGAACAAGGGAAGAAACGCATCACCACTGCTGAAGCTAATTGCGAAAGATTGATTGATTTGATTAGCGACCTTTTGGATTTTGAAAAGGCAAAAGATGGAAAGCTCGAAATCGAACTGCAGCATCAAGAACTGAACCCACTCATAGACCAGGCATTCAGCGCAGTGCAAGGCTTTGCGGACTCATCGAAAGTCAAACTGGTAAAAGGTGTGTGTGAAGGAACTGTAAATGCAGATGGAAGAAGACTAGTTCAAGTTCTGGTAAATCTGTTGTCGAATGCAATCAAGTTTTCGAAAGACAAGGGCGAAGTGCGCGTCGACGTACAGGTTCTCGATACGTTCTGCGAGATAAGCGTTCAAGACAATGGTCGCGGAATTCCGGCAACGCATCTCAAGACGATCTTCGATCAATTCAGCCAAGTACGTCCTACGGATGAAGTGGAAAGACGTGGGACAGGACTCGGTTTGGCCATTTGCAAGCAAATCATAGATTCGCATCCCGATGGTGAGATTGGTGTTGAAAGCGAAGAAGGAAAGGGCAGCCGATTCTTCATCAAGCTGCCTCTAATCGCCACTAGCCATAAGCTCAAGATAGATACGAAGACTAAGGTTCCAGTCAAGTCGGAGTCAAACTCTAAGTCGGAGTCAAACGCTAAGTCAGAATCAAACGCCAAGGCAGACTAAAACGCCAAGGCAGACTAAAACGGAATGAAGTCTAGTACAGCCTTTTGTTGTTTGTCAGAGGTTTTCATTCTGTTAGAGCTTGTATCCTGCGTCACTTCATTGATTCGATCTTCCATTGATCTTCTGTCGACAACTTCGTCAATGCTGCCAATACTGACGGTTGGGAGATTATACTGACTTCGATAGCGTGCGGGCATTCGCTGTCCCTTTCCTCGGGGATGAACTTGGACACTCATCTCGTCTTCCTTTTCTCCATTGTTATGAACGATGCTCAATGTCGACCAGGGCTCATCCACGATGTAAGACGGCGGAGGATCAATCATCAGCATCTGTCGATCCGGATCAAGATACTCGACTCGTTCAATTCCATACTTAAACTCAAGTTTTAAATCGGGATTGGTTTTGGCGAGTTCTGCATTTACTCGTTCGGCGAAACGCTTCAACGCTTCAGGTCCCATTTTTGTGAGTTCTTCCAATGCATCTTCGATGCGCTGCCGTCTTAAACCGGCATGGAAGTCTCCCTTTTGGACAAGAGTCTCGGCAACAAATTTGGCAGTTTTTGCAATGTACTCTTCCTCTCTCTTTTCCATTTCCGTTTGCTCGAGTTTTTTTGGAGCTTCAGTTTCTTCTGCAGGCGGTTTGGAATTATCAGATAAGTTTTTGAACACACGATCAAACCAGCTTTGCTCTTCTCGACGCGGAGCAACATCATTGCCATTAGCATCTTTGACGACACCCTTTGATTCCGAAGCTTCGCCGGAGCCTTTTGTATTACTGGTGACGCCAAAACTAAACGGTGTGTGTTCTGCCAAGCGGATGTTCGTTAAGTCTTCCCAAAGCTTGGTGGTTACGCGTTCACTCAAATTGAATGAGGCATTTGGATCTGAGACAGTGTGAGATTCAATGCGATCATCTGCCATGTGTCTGCCCTCTCGGTAAAAAGAAACTGTCGTAATCGACACAACGTTTATAAGCTCGAAACGTTTAGCCAACGTTTAGCGATTAGGTTTCGGATCTCCGTCGCGGATTGCGTCCGCGGATTGCGTCGCGGAACGCATCGCAGCGATGTTTCAGAAATGCAAACAGAACAGAACAGAAGAGGCAGACCAATTGTCTGCCCCTTCAATTCGACTGTATTCTGCGATTGGCCGGGAAATCGCTACTCGTTTACCTTCAGATTTGCGCGGGAGGAAGGCCGCCCCTTGGGCTCCAGTCGAATGTATCCAGGACGCTCAGGGTTGATAGAGCAGTCAATGCGATCTTCAGCCTCACCTGTCCTTGTGTTTTTCAAGGTTATGGTTGAACGAGGATCTGAGAATTGTTCCGGTCGGTAGTAGATATCTCTGTTGCCTGCATCCCTGACATAATCAACAGGTGCGCTGCCATAGGAGCAGACCAATTCCATCTCAGAACCAGCCTTTTTGAGTTCGGCATTCACCATTTCGACGAATCGCTTAAGTTCTTCAGGACCGCGCTTCGTTGCTTCTTCAAACGCTGTTTGAATGCGCTCTCTCTTAAGACCGGATTCAAAATCCCCATCAGCCATGATAATGCGGGCCACATATGATGCATCATGCCGGATGGCATCTTCTGCAGCTTTGTCATTCAGTGAAACTTTGTCTGAACCCTTCTCAGTATTCTCGATCTTAGAATCGTGCTGTGTCAAAACTTGAAGCGTATCGCCCAAGCTTCGCTGAATTTGATCGGCTAGCTGTTTCAAAACACCTACGTCATTAGGCTTTTGAGTTTCAGGTGTTTGTGCAGGATGGTCAGGACGATCGGGTGTTTGCGCCGGATGCTCCGGCTTTTGCGCGGGTTCAGGTGTTTGTGCTGGTTGCTCTTTCTCAGCGCCTGCTCCGAAGAAGTTTAGAATGGGCTTAACGACATTGTCTTCAATTGGCTTCACAACATTGTTTTCTATAGGCTTGAGAATGTTGTGATCGATCTTCGTCAAAGAATTGAAAAACATCTCTTCCATTTCGTCTTGCGACAGACCGCCCTTCACCGTCACTGAAGCATTGAGAGCGCGCTGCTCTTTGCCACTTCTGCTCCAAACATCTTGAGCCATGGCTGTCAATGCAGAAACATCCGAGACAGCTTTTACGGGAGTGAAATCTGAAACTTCATGGTTATTAGTAGACATAAGTTACTCCTCAATTTTTAGAAACTGGAAGGTGATCATTTCACCGAAGCTCTTGTCGGTGAAACCCAGCCGCCACGAGCGATGCATAGGTTATACGGTGGAAACATTTACTCAACGTTTAACGCGCAGAACTTTTCGCGTGACTCTCGGAGCGCACAAGAAAAGGGAGAAGCATTTGCTTCTCCCCTTCCCGCGTGCGAAACTCACTCCCCTGTGCAACCGATCACGAGATCGAATTGCAGTGACCCTCGCTAAAACTCATCATCATCATCATCATTTGCATTGCCAGCTATAAACCCTCTCCAAAACTGCAGAAACCTTGCTGTGCAAAGAACCGACTTGCGTGATCGATCGACTTTCAATGTTCCTTCAGATTCAGCAAACCGAGACTCCGCCACGTCTTTTTGAATTGGCGCTTCCGACGCCTTCCAAAGATTGATGACTAGTTCTTCCCAATTTGATTCCTTTGAGATTTCGCTTTCGGATTTGTCGATTGACATTGAGCGTTCCTCACAAACATTGAGCACAAGTCATCATTTGGGCGCATCAGTTCGATGACGCATTTGTACACGTCGAATGTTTACCCAACGTTTAGCGCTGAATTTTTGAAAAATTTCGATGCTTCGTGGGTGGGCGATTTTTTGCAGGTTGCTAAGTGTCTAGCTCACTAGACGGATGGGCGACGAAGAATTGGGAAAAAACAGTGGTCGTCCAACAGTCGAGTCTGAAAAACCGCATTCCTTCGTTGGCAAAGCGTCTAGTCGACTAGACGGATCGCACTGACGATTTTTTGACCGCCCATTGCGTTTAAAAACTCGAACTTCCCAAAAAGGCGCTCAATCTGCGCTCTTAGTCTCTTCAGTTATTGGTTTAAACATATAGCCACCGTTGCGCTTCGTCGAAATCATGCTCGGATGCCCGGGGTCATCAATCTTCTTTCTCAATCGAGTGACATAAACTCGAATGATGTCTGGAGATGTGTCCGACTCAGACGACCAGAGTCTGTCCAAAAGCGCTTCTGCAGTGAATAGTTCGTTTTGATGCTTGATGAAAAACTCGAGCAGTTTGTACTCCTTCGGAATCAAATCTATTGTTTCGCCATTTTTGGTGACGACCATTTGCTTCACGTCGAGACGCAGAGACCCTGCCACGATTTCATCTGGAGAGAGATTCGCTGGTCTCCGCAGACGCGCGCGCACGCGGGCTTCTAGCTCGCGTATATCAAAGGGCTTCGTGAGATAGTCGTCTGCCCCACAGTCGAGACCCGTTTCTTTATCGACGATTGTGTCGCGACCGGTGAGCATGAGTATGGGGCATGTTCCGCCTTGGGCGCGATACATTCGGCATACATCTATGCCTTTGAGTTCGTCGGGCAGTCCCCAATCTAAGATCACGAGGTCGTAGCTATAGAGCTTGAGGCGGTCTGCGGCTTCCTTGCCAGTGTGCACAAACTCGACAATGTAGTTTCTAGAGAGCGAGTCGACGACCGCTTCGCCAAGCGGAATGTCGTCTTCAACCAACAGAATTTTTGCCATGCATGCCGTGCCTTGCGTCGCAGCTGCGCCAGGGTTCATCGTAACTGCCTGACATCAATTCGCCAAACGGACCACCATTCGTAAAATCCCCATTTATCTCAAGAGAAATATCCATAGTATGTAATTTGTCTCCTTTCCGAACTCCAAATCATCAATGCAGGAAGTCACTCCACCTGCGGCAGATTCTGCTGGGGCTGCATCGTCTGAACTCAAGCAAAGACGATCAACCTCCTGGACAGAACTCTCCGAAAAGAATCAGTCAGAGTTTTTGAACTCGGCAGTCTATGCCGCTTTTCAAACACCGGTAACAGCGCTTGCGCAAGTCGCAGACACCACCCTGCAGACAGAATTACTACCCAAAGTCCAATTTATGGAAGCCCCAGCTGAGAAAAAGCTCTCAGATGAAGGCTATTGGGCGCAACAGATGGGGACAGCGGTTGGATCGTTGGTTCCTTATTTGGTGGTCGGCGTCGCCGTCAAAGGCGTCGGCAGAAAGGCTTTGATGGAGCAGGAGTTGTCCGCGCAGAAGGCAACACTCGGTCTGGCAACAAGAGAAGCAGTGGCAACCGGCGCCATTCATGACGCGTTATTGCGTCCCAGTGATGCCGGCACGGCAAGTTCGCTTCTCGTTTCGCGCACCATAAATGGCGCAATCGGCGGAGCAAACATGCTGCTCATGTCCAAAGTCTCGCGCGGCATGGCTAGTCGTGCACAAGATTTGTTGCCTCAATCTGCACTGAAGCACGCAGATGTTCCCATTGCAGCATTGGCTGGATTGCCCACAGGTGCAGCCACGGCACAAATGCAAGAACTCGCGATGCATGGAAAGTTCGCGACCACAGAGCATATGGTTCAAGCCGCTTTGACCAACGCTGTCATCGGCGCAACCTTCTCCGGCGCCCACAAATTCGGCTTAACCGCAGTCGAAGGACAGCAGAAGAAGTTCAAGGCAATGGATGGGGAGCAGGCAGTAAAACAAGCCCTGGCTTCAATTGAAGGAAACAACGATGCGACATTAGCAGTTCGCAGAGACTTCGGAAAGGTTGGACTGCTGGGGATTTTGGGTGTGAAGTCGTTTGGTCCTGAGCAGAGTCTTCTTATTCGAAACAATACATCGATCGGAGCATCGCACCCGGCTGGTGCGGATTTCGCCAGCATCATCGCATCATGCAATTTGGATGCAGTTCTAAGCGGCAAATCGGTTTTGGGACGAACGGCCAAGCTAGTCGAGCAGCCGGTATTCATGAAAGCAGCAGGAGATCGTTTAGCTTTCAGTGGTGCACAACCAGAAGGCGCAGGCTGGCAGCACTTAGGTCTGCCCCCAGAGGCTATGCAACAGCGACTTTCGAAAGTCACCGTCGACATGGTGGCCGCACGCGAAGCGATCGCGATTCTCGAGAAGGTGAAGGGCGGAAGCCAGCTCAATGCGAACGAATCCGCAGTCTTGGAGCAGGCTTTGGGCATTCCGAAGAGAACAACAGACTACGATCTTTCTCGCACGGGACAAGACCAGCTACATAGATTGCGTGAAGCAGAGCGCAAACATGCAGCTGCGGCTGTGAAAAAGATAAACGAGTTGGATGCGCAAAGGAAGTCCGGCGTCGTTAACGATCAGATTCTTGCAGAAGAAATGGCAACCTGGAAACAAATTTCAGAAGCAATGCAATACCGAATCAGCGGTACTGAGCATCGCGCGCCGCGTCCTATCGATTTGCAGTTCTCACAAAATATGGGCAAGCGAGCTCGCAATAGAATTTTTGAATTAGAGATCAAGGAAAGGAAACAACCACTCAGCGATGCCGAAAGCGATTTGCTCTCAAGCCTGAGGGGTTCGCAGGCTTTACACTTTAATGGTTCAGTACAGAAGGCGGTGAAGGATCTCGCGACGATAAAAGAAACCAGAGCTTTAAACTTTGAAGAAGCAGCGCGCGAACGAATCGCCGCTGGTATCGTAGATGATGGCATTGCTTATTATCAGGGACTAGAGAAGGTCCGCCAGTCCGAAGGTCTAACGCCGGCGGAAAGTGGTTCGCTGCAACGTCTGAAAGAAACCAAGGCGTTCATACAAGCACAAGAACGGAAAGTTGTCGATGCCATAACTGCAAACAACTCACCCGACAATGCAACGACAATTCTTTCGCTACGTGATCGATTGAAGAAAGCATTGGAAGCGACATATCAGCGCCAAGACGCAACCCTATTCAACTCCCATATGAATGCGACTATCACACTCGAAGGAGTTATCAAATCTCCACAACATCTCGCGAGAAACAATCTCACCAAAGACGCCGCCATCAAATTGTTGGAGGAGCGTCGCGAGAAGTTGGTTGCCCAGGAGACATCGCCGGATGGTCACAAGGCAATCGCGAGAGACGTTCGTCAGCTGCAACATCGAGTGAGACAGTTAGACAGCCGTGGTGATTCTTTGACCCCATCACAAAAGGCTGAGAGAGCGGAACTCAGCGCGATTGTCGGACAAAACATTGAAGGTATGTTCAGAGAGTACATTCTCTGGGCGCCTGAAAACATGGCAACAAAATCCGCGCATCCCGCGCCGAAAGAACTTCGCACCGCCAGCATGCAGGACGGCAACAACGATGAACAAGCAATTGCTGTCGCTCTTGGTGCCGTTCTCAACAAACATCAACTCAAACTGGGAACTCCCAAACCGGGCGGACAACACTCAGCTGAGTATTTAGACCCACGCAATTGGTCTGGCATTCATGTTCCGGACAATGCCGCCGCTGATCATGCAAAAGCGGACTACATACTGTTCAACAAACAAACCGGACATTACTTTATCTTCGACATCACATCGAGTGTTGATTCGACAAGTAGAGCCCTTCTTTTCCACGACATGATTTCTAGGGGAACCGAAGTGACGCTTTCCGACAAGAAGGGAACCTCCGCAGGTGACAGACGCCGGTTTATTCTTGCAACATCACCTGATGTCGATTGGCTCAGCCCAGCAGGCTTTGATAAGGGCGTGCAACACGTTTCGAGACTTACAGCCGAGACGATTCTGCAAGACACACCATTCAACATTCTCGACAATCAGGTGCTTCCATCAACCAATCCGCTAATTCCGAATACTCTGAAAGTTGCGCAATTGAGATCGTTCCAAAACATGCTGCGCAACCAAGGGAACCGTGATTGGGCAGATGAAATTAATCGCTCTATCGGATTCTTGCATCGGCAGAGATGAGGCGGTTCGTTCTTGGTGGATATTGCGCTAATATGATGTCCCATGGATGACATTTTCGCTCGCATTTGCAATGACTTAATAGGTCGCGCTGAAGGACCTATGAATTTTCGCTGCATCATGCAGCCACTAATTGCGATTTCTCTAGCTGTTCGAGCCGGTCTTCGCGACGAACGCGAAGGGCGACCGCCGTTTCTCTGGATGCTTATCTGGATGCCGGGTGAACGGACTGACCTCGTGAAACGTGCATGGCGAGACATAAGCCGCATCTTCATCATAGCGATCGTTCTGGACATCGGATATCAGCATTTCGTTCTGAAGGATATCTACTTTGGCGAATTGATGCTTACGGCGCTGCTGCTGGCTGTGCTACCGTACTTTCTAGTTCGTGGGCCGGTGTGCAGAATTGCTCGTATGAAAAGAAAGGCAAAGGACTTTGAGGTGGCAAAGGGCTCTGAGACAGGCGCCACTGAATAGGTCAACGATCAAGTCAAAAATATTGCCGCGGAGTTGCGAATGTCCTAGATTTGCATGCTAATCTAGAATCTCCATAATTCCCATTCCGACTGGCGCAAGACCATTCGAGAAATCGTTTGCTGTGAAGAACTGAGGCTTAATTACTTCGTTGCCGGATTTGTCGATGTATCCAAGCAACCCTTTTTTCTTCACCAAGGCCAATCCGTCGGAGAAGTGATGAGCCCAGTCGTACCTCGGTGCGACGACTGTGTTACCACCTTTGTCGATAAATCCGAACCCACCATCGAACGCTACAACAGCTAAACCTTCTCTGAAAGGATTGGCCAGATCATACTTGGCAGGAATGACTAGTACACCGTTCTTGTCTGCATATCCGTATCTCTCAGCCAATTTCACAACTGCTAATCCTTCGGAAAAATTTGACACGACTTGCCCCGGAAGTTGAAAATTGACCTCATTACCGTATTTGTCTATGAATGCGTTAGTTGAGTTTTCGGTTGTCACTAAAGCCAAACCATCGGAAAACTTTCCCGCTTCTCTGAATGTCGAACGAAACGCTTGGTGCCCGGTCTTATCGATGAATATGTATCGGGCAAATCCATCAGCTCCGGCTTTTCCCCTTATTACTACTGCCGCCAGCCCTTCGCTGAAGTCTTCCGCACTTTCGAAGTGAGCAGGTATTACGGTCTCTCCGCTTTTGTCTTTGTATCCACAAAGTGTTGAACCATCGATTTGAGGTTCATGGAAGACGATGAGGCCTTCATGAAAGTCCTCACCAGATACTTTGGGGAGCTTGAGCAGTTCTTTCCCGGTCGAATCGATATAGATTTCAACGTGAGTTTTGCGATCGAACTTGTAGTCAGTTACACGTGCTAGCCCTTCTGAAAATGGACGCAAGTGCTTGCCTTGAGTCTTAATTACCAAGACTCCGTCCTTGTTGATGTATCCGCAAACCTTCTGCTCTTGAACCTTCCATTCTCCCTGGTTAACAACGCGCCCCCACATTTGTGCTCCGGACATTTGTCCTTTCAGGATGTAGGCAGTCTCCTCGTCGCGCTTATTTTGTTGCAAAGCTCGAATCTTGCGCGCTGATTCTTGCGCAACCAATACAACCTTCGAGTCCTTATCACTTCGAGCTAGTTGGTCCAGAACCCTCAGCTGCGAGACACCTTCAATGCCCAACTTGCCAATTGCACTGGCTGTAGTTGCCCGCACTTTCGGATCTGCTTCTAACAGCATCATTTCGATATTTGAGAACTGCGCAACAACGGTTTTTGGATCTCCTGAGGCGAGAGCCTGCGCACACTCAGCTCCATCGATGCCGCCTTTTTCGATTGCGTGCTTCGCCCATCGCCGCACTTGTTCGTTCTTGCTTCCAATTGTAAGCAAGGCTAGTTTCGCTTTACGTCCGCATTCGGGATCATCGATCAGACGTACGATGTCAGATTCGAGAGGTAGTGCCTTATCTCCAAGGTTCTGTAGAAACAACAGGGCACCGTCTCTCAAGTCTTTGTCATTAAGAGCTATTTTGTATTGAGGCAACGCCGCCTCCCCAATTCTGAATAACGCCGACATGGCGGTGTCCTTGCTGTCGGGCACGTGTTGCACGACCCATTGAAGGTCAGGAATGGCGTCTTTGCCGTCTGATGCGAGATACTCAATTGCATAGATAATCTCTCTTCTCTCATTGTCCTCTTTCGAGACTCTAAGTGCCTTTCCTAGCGCGCGCGCATCGCTTACTCGCTCGCGACTCATTGAAACTAGAACCTGAAGCGCAACTTTCTGGAGTTCAGGACTACCATTAATGTATAAGTTTCCAATTGCTTTGGCCAACCGAGCTTGATCCTTCGTTGGAAGCCCTAACCGAATCAATTTTCCTTTCATTTCTCGATCGACAAGAAGATCCTCTGGTGAAGTCGATACCCCGACCTGAAGCCCCATCTCCTTATACCGATTCCCGACTTTTACTCCCTTTTCCTGATCGGTAATTGCCTGCATCCAATCCACATAAATCTTCTGCTGAAGTTCAAGAAGTTTTCTGTATTCTGCATCACTAGCAGCTTTCGACTTCATAATCTGTTTGTTGAAACCATAAAGAACCGTGCGGTTTCCCCAGCTTTTCCCAACCATCGACTCAACAGCTCTTAGCGCAGTCATGCGAACCTGGTCGTCTTTGCCTTGTTCGAGGACGCGCAGGAAGGCGGATCGAAAATCCTGGTCATGCAACATTTCTCCACTGAGCCCTGACACGCAAGCTCCCCTGACTACTTCACTCTCATCGTTGTCTAGTGTGGAGGCAAGGGATGCGAACACCGCGGGAGGGAGATACTCTCCATTAACGGACATTTGAATGAGCGCTTTAGCAGCTGATTCTCTGTGTCTTTCATTCGTGCTTTGAAGATAAGGAAGAACTTTTTCGACGGCTGGTACACCGATTGCGGCTAAAGCGTCAACGGCACCGGTTCTGGTGTCATCGTCCATCGAATCCAGACAGGAGAGAAACGCCGGCGTCGCCTCCGTTGGCATCTCGGAGAGAATACTTATGCATCGGTCGCGTAATGAATCCTTCTCAGTCAGATGTTGTAGCAAAACTGGCAAGATACTTGGTCCGATGCTCTTTAGTCGTTCTTTCTTCGCGTTGGACTCCTCCTCGAATCGCTGACCATACGAGACACTGGATGCGGTATCAGTCTGTGTGGCGCATTGCAAGAGTAGTTCTTCTACGACCGTCCGCTCAGATTCCGAAATCGCAGGGTATTTAAATTGAATCGGTGGTGGCGCGGTTCGGGCAAGAGCTGGCAATTTAGTCTGTAGTGGTTCATCCTTTGCTTTGTTTCCTCCGCACCCATAAAGCAGTACCGAGCAAATGCCAATCGTCGCGCACAACAGGGTGTGTCCGCTGGTCATATTCATATATAAGTAGATCCCTCGAAATCAACTTAAGCTGATTTCAAATGTCTTGTACTAAATCGGGGCGGTCGTCCGCATATCCCAAGTTAGCACAACCCTCCTGACAACGGCGCGTTCTTCATATTCTCTTAGTTGGCAGGTAGGTGGGCATCGGGTGAGCAAGCAAAATTAGTCGAAGACATGGTTCATACACGAGGTTACTACTTGTTCTATTCAGTACCGCGAGACATAAACCCGGCTAGATCTCAGCGCCCACTTAAATGCTGAAAAACTCGATCGACTACAGCCTGCACTGAAACCAATATGACCAACGACAGAGTGCAAGCGATGTGAACGGCCTGCTTCACTGCAATGACTTCAACTTCGCATCAATTGCATTTGCTTTCGCTTCTTGTTTCATCAAGCGCAAAATCTTACTGTAGTTAGTGAGCGTCGATAGCAGAGCAGATTTGTTCATGCCTTTTTCCAGAGCAGGAACGGCCTTCTCAAAATACAAAACTGATGCTGGAAATTGTCCAAGCATCGCAGTTATCGATCCCAGATTTGCATACACACCACCGAGCGTCGAATTTACCAATTGATTGTTTGGGTCGATGCCACGCGCTTCTTCGAGCTTCGCCACTGCAGCTTGCAATTCATTTTTCTGCAACAGCGCAACAGCTTCGTTATTGAGACGCACGCACTTAAGCGCAGGGCTTTCAGCAGAAGCTGGAACATTTGTCTTGGTTGGATCAAACGGCTTGCTAACTAAAACTCCGGGCGCAGCGGAGTACAAACTCACGATAGTATTTTTGTCGCGATCGCTGAGAGCAGTAGCTTGATCATTAGGTGGAACAGTGTCATACATCACATCATTCGGCGAGGAACTGTGTCCCAAAAGCCCGATTGCATGCCCGACTTCATGAAGCGCGACTCGTTTGGCAAAGTTCGGCGGCATCGTCTTACTGCCACCAGGAGGAAGAGTAAGGATCAAAATATCAGCGTGCAAAATGCCCTTCGTGTCCGGCGTCACGATGGTGTAGCCACCTTCTTTCGGAGTCATCATTTTCTTTGGATCATTCGTCCAATCACAGATGATTTGTGCGTTGTCTCTCGTTGGCAACATCTCGAACTTGAGGTGTCCACTCGACACCGAACTCCAATCAGTGAACGCCTGTTTCAATGTCTCTTTCAGTTCCGCAGTGTAACCAATCTCTGGTTTGCCTTCCTCAATAAACACTTTGATTGGCACTCTCTCAACAGGCCAACGAGCGACCCCATTAGTCGAAGCCTCCGCCAGATAATCGTCCGCCCATGCAGTCGAAACTGAAAGGCAAACTGCTGTCAGCAAAGTAAATAAACCGGTAGCAAATCGAATTCTCATAAGACTTCTGTGGGTGGAAACACGTCCAATTTTAATGGATTTAGCTTCGATTTGGAAATTGCGTGCCAGAAATCTGCCAATTTCATTCGGTAGATTGAACAGTGTCTTCAGTTTGCCGCAAACGTTTCTAATTACTAAATTTGCCAATCGGCATCACGACCAGAGGTGCATTCAATGCAGACACTTGTCGTTCACCCCACCATGCCTTGGAAGGGAACTTTCCACGATCTCCCGCAAGTCGAACCATTTGGTATCGTATTTGGTGATTACTACTATTACACAAATACTTGGATGCAATGGTATTACGAGATACTTGCGCTCCAACAATTGTTAGAGTATTCGGCCATGGGCATGGGGCTAGCCGGTGACAAAAACGGTGATGGCAAGCTGGAATACGAGGAGCTGCTCGAATACACAAACAATATGCAACGACTCTCAAAGAGTGATGGAAGAGTCGTAAAAGGGCTCAGAATTTTGTTGCGGAACTTTTGGATCATCGCAGAAGAGCGCGGTTTTCTTCTCGAATGCGATCTAAGAGAACGGCTATTCAAGCTGTTTTATCGAGTGGTTTCCAACGTTCTGCTTCGCCCCCAACTTGCAGACGCATTGGCAGATTTTGTTCGCTCATTTGTCTATTCCGGTGTTTTAGATCGCGCAGCGATCGCAGCTCTGACTGAACGAGTCAAAGACCGGATGAGACGCAAGGACGCTGATCCCTCAATCGTTTACCGCATATTCATCGCAGAATCGTAGCGAAATCGTAGCGATTCCATAGCGATTCAATAGCCATTCCGTAGCAATTCCGTAGCCATTCCGTAGCAATTCCGAAGCGATTCTGTTGGTCTCGATTCGTAGTTATTCGTCTTCTTCCGGGGGTCCAGGTTCTGGCGATGTTCCACCTGCGACGAGTCTGTCCGGATACTGCCCGATTGCCACCGGAAGCACCTTCGGCAGAGCCTTCCGCAAGACTGTGAAATTGAGCGTCTCACGTACTTTGTGCGCTCTTACAGTGTCCTGAACATCTTTAGTTTTCAGAATGTCTTTGCCGTTGATCTTTTGAATAATGTCGCCGATCTCCATGCCCGAAATTTGAGCTGGGCTATTTTTGAAGGTGTGCGCGACGTAAACGCCTTTAGTTGCGGCCGGCAGCCCAAGACCTTTGGCGAGGTGTTCATCGATATCTCTCATCGAGATTCCGAGCCACGGACGCTCGATTTTCTTGTTTGCAATGATGTCATCGGAAACAGTTTTGGCAACATCGATTGGAGTCGAGAAGCCGATATTCTGAGCGTTCGCTTGAATAGCTGTGTTTACGCCGATTACTTCTCCGCGCAAATTGAGCAGAGGTCCGCCGGAGTTACCTGGGTTAATCGCGGCGTCTGTTTGAATAAAGTTGATGTTGCCGTTGACGTCAGTGATTGCACGTTCGACCGCAGAGATGATGCCCAACGTGACTGTGTGGTCGAAGCCTAGCGGACTGCCGATTGCAATTACAAATTCACCGGGGCGAAGTCCAGCAGATGAGCCGACTTTGGCTGTAGGCAGTCCTGTCGCGTCAATTTTTATGATGGCTACATCAGAGAAATTGTCTGAACCTACAACCGTTCCCACAAAAGATCGTTTGTCTTGCAGCGTGACTTTGATTTTTGTGGCTTCTTTAACGACGTGCGCATTGGTCAAAATGTAGCCATCTGCACGCACAATAAACCCAGAGCCGGTGCTCGGTTTGGGGTTCATGGGCATGCGGAACGAACGAGTCAAATCATCAGGCGTCAGTCTCTTGCCGTTGTAAAAGAATTCGAATTTCCCGCCTTCAAATGGCATTTCAGGAACATTGATGAGAGTTCGATTTCCGCGTTTGACAACTTCGATGTTTACGACTGCCGGTGCAACAGATTCTGCGATATCGGCTATCGTTTCAGAATTGAGCGGAACACCGCCATGGGCCGCACCAATAAGCCCAACTGCCTTTGAGACCGGTCGCGGAGTAGCAGTGGCATCAGCCGGGTCTCCGATTACGCTCGATTCCTGCGCTTGTGCTGCGGGAATCAGCGTTTTCGCGATACCAACACCGCCATTGACTGCCGCAAACGTACCGCCAGCCAACAATACCAATGTTCCTGCCATCAGCACTCTGTATCTGGTAAGCATCAAAAGAAACCCCTCCCTGGGTGGAATCGATCATGAGGCTCTCACCTCAGATACTAGCATCCCTGCCCATTCAACATCTATCAACATGCACAAAACTAGGCGACGACCCTGAAAATGGATTGTTCCGTAGCGATGAGCACGCAGGCAACTGACTATGTGCGACCCATGCCGAGGCGTTGCGCCGATTGATAGACCTTGCCTTCCGTCAAAATCGACGGTGCAATCACCACTTCGACCTGCTGCATCTCATAGAGATCGGCGGCGCCGAGAGTTCCCATGCTGGTTTTGAGGGCGCCTATGAGATTTTGCGTTCCGTCATCGGTTTTGGCCGGTCCTTGCAAAATCTGCTCGAGCGAGACGCCTGTGCCGACTTTGATGCGAGTTCCGCGTGGGAGCACTGGGCTCGGAGTGGCCATGCCCCAGTGGAAACCTTTGCCGGGAGCCTCTTTTGCGCGAGCCAACGGTGACCCAATCATCACCGCGTCGGCACCACAGGCGATGGCTTTGCAAATGTCGCCGCCAGTAACCATGCCGCCGTCTGCAATGATGACCGGCGGTGGACGCTTCTTGGTGGAAAACTGGTCGCGTGCGCCCGCGCAATCTGCAATCGCAGTGGCCATCGGCACTCCAATGCCCAAAACGCTGCGCGATGTGCATGCGGCACCAGGACCGATACCGACCAAAATCCCAGCCACACCCGTTTCCATAAGTTCCAGGCATGTCGAGTATCCTACACAGTTCCCCACAATGACAGGAACATTGATATGTTTGCAGAACTTCGTCAGATTGAGATTCGGAGTGCCCATCGACGATCTGTGGTCGACACCGGTCACTGTCGACTGCACAACGAGAATGTCGACACCTGCCGAAACCGCGATGGGTCCATACTTCTCCGCGAAGTTCGGCGTCACCGAAACTGCAGCGAGCACGCCATGTTTTTTGATTTCCTCAACGCGCTTTGCAATCAAATTCTCTTGAACCGGCGCCGAGTAAAGCTTTTGCATCACCTCAACGAACGACTCGTTGTCGCAGCTCGTGACTTCCTTATATACATCCTCGGTGTTTTCATATCGAGTCTGCAGACCCTGCAAGTTCAGCACTGCGAGCCCGCCTAACTTGCCGATGATTGCTGCCGTCGATGGGTCGACGACGCTGTCCATGGCGCTTGCCAATATGGGCATTCCGAGGTTGTAGGGTCCGATATTGACGGAAACGTCGCAGAGCTCCGGGTCTATCGTGATGGCGCCGGGAGCGAGGGCTATTTCATCGAAGCCGTAAGCTCGCCTTGTTGCCTTACCTTTGCCAATCATGAGATCGAACTCTTGATAATCAAGCGTAACTTTCGCCATCTCTCACTCCTAGACTACCGTTGTGGCATATCTTATCACCGCATAAGGCGACCGCCTCAAACATGTAAAGGCTTGTTGTAGTGAGGCGCGCCGCAGACAGTTACAATATTTTGGTGAAATCGAGAGTCTCTTGGCGAGGAACGTATGAAGCCGTTGCACGTAATCGGATTGAACAGCGGAACATCCATGGATGGCGTCGATGCAGCGCTTTTCAAAATAACTCCGTCCGGGAATGGGGCGGCAAGGGCTGTTCCTGAGCTGAAAGTGGAACTACTGGAGAGCGCCCTCGTGCCCTTTGACCCGCATTTTCAGCGGAAGCTAAAGCGATTGATCGCGCGCACTTCAGCATCGCTCGAAGAGGTTTGCCTCATGAACACCGCACTCGGGGAGGTTTTCGCCGACGCGGCAATGCAGCTTTTGAAGAAGTCGAAGCAGAAGGCCGACCTCATAGGCTCGCACGGGCAGACGATTTGGCACTCACCACGACCGAAAGCGTTTTGGGGCGTGACCTCCGCCGGAACCTTGCAGCTCGGCGAACCATCCATCATTGCAGCCCGCACCGGACTGCCGGTGGTCGCCGACTTCCGCACAAGCGACGTGGCATTCGGCGGAGAAGGAGCACCACTCGTCAGTTTCGCCGACGAAGTGTTGTTCGGTAAACAAGGCATTGCGTCCGGCATTTTGAATATCGGGGGCATCGCCAACATTACCGTTATAGACTCAAAAGGCGAAGCTGTAATGGCTTTCGACACAGGACCAGGCAACATGCTGATGGACCGTGCAGCCGAATCACTGTTCGGGCGCGAACTCGATGAGAGCGGAAAGTTGGCGGCGGCGGGGAAGGTTAATGAGAAATGGCTATCAGAGCTGCTCAGCCACCCCTATATGGCGCAGAAACCACCTAAGACGACTGGACGCGAGCTGTTTGGCAACAACACAGCCGACAAGCTTATTGAAGAGGCTCAGAAGGTTCACAAGATCGAAAATCCGAATGACATTATCGCCACGCTGACAGCGTTTACGGCGCAATCAATTGCGCTCAACTACAAGCAACATGTAGAGCCAACCGTAACCATCGAGCGCTTGATTCTTGGTGGAGGGGGTGCACAGAACCCTGAATTAATCAGTATGATTTCAAAGGCATGGCCCCACAAGATTTCAATCTTCAACCACGAAGACTTTGGAATCTCGACCAAGTTCAAGGAATCTCTATTGTTTGCGCTGCTGGCGTACACAAGCTATTTCAGCATTCCGAACAATGTTCCATCGTGTACAGGAGCCAGTCGCCGAGTCTGTTTGGGCAAATTGATTCGCCCGTAGTCCTCCATTTCCACCATTCACCCCCAACTAAAAATAGGATCGTCATGACCTCAGACGTAAGCCAGAAGACTCAAACCACCGAAGATCTTCACATCCCCGAAGGCATTAACTACGAATGCACGGGATGCGGTAAGTGTTGCGGCGGCTGGTCCGTTCCGCTTACAACTGCTGACTACGAGCGAATCTCAGCGGTCAATTGGGGCGAGCACTTGCGAAAATTCGACGACATGTCTTTGTATCGCGAACTGAAAGAAGATGAGTCCGCAGGCTCGCCATACACGCATGCGATCAAAGTCGGAGACGATGGGCACTGCCCATTTTTGGTGGACAACCTCTGTTTTATTCACAGCAAGAAAGATGGTCCGTTCAAACCTTCTATATGTCAGCTCTTTCCATACTGCTTCAACGAAACTCCGACCGGAGTCTACGCAACGGTAAGCTTCGTGAGCATGGGTGTTGTGCACAACTCCGGCAGACCATTGATGGAACAGCGAGAGTATCTCGACGCGAAGCTGAGAGAGTTTCGAAAACTCTTTCCCGATCATCACCCCAACTGGTCTGATTTGAAGCTGGCCACCGGCATTCCGCTGACGTGGGAGCAATATCTGGAACACGAAAAGCATCTTCTCGAAGCACTTCAAGACAAGAGCCTGCCCTTGGAACAGCGCCTAATCAAAGGATCGAGATATCTAAAATCGGTAATGCCGTCGAGTGCAGCGTCGCCGGTTCCTGATGCGATGCCGAAGGAGGCGACTGGCGTGAACAGCCTAAACTCGCTCGACAAGCACCTCATCGCGGCTTTACATCGCACATATTTTCCAGTCGTTCCAACTGGAAAGGGCGACCATAATTTCAGCGTTCCTCAATTCGTGCAACAACTGTTGCTGTCGCCATTGATTCCGGTGCAGAAACTCCGCACACCAACAGGGAAACACTCGCTAGACCAATTATTGAAAGTGGCATTTCCAGAACGCGACCCTGAAATTGAAGATCTATTGTTCAGATTCTTCTTCTCTCGTGTCTTCGGCAAACTCTACTTTGGTGCCGGTTTCGGACAACTCAGTTTGATTACCGGGTTCAATCACCTCGCGATTTTGTATGAGTTGATCAAATTGCACGCACGAGCCTTGGCTCTGTCGCGCGGCGTCATGACTGTGAGTTACGTGGATGTCGTCGCCGCAGTTCGCACCTGCGAGAAGCGCATGGGCGAGACAGACCTCGGTGGCTACGCCGCTGCCGTCTTCGAACTGCTGATGGTGAGCAACAGGCGGGTCGAGCGCATACTCAATCTTGGGTAATCGTATTTCTCCCACTGCAAGCGAGAAATCCTGCTTGAGCTTTGCTCCGTGCGGTGCTTAAATCTGTTGTGCAAGCGACAAAATCACTGTTGACTTGCTCGAGGATTTCAAGTATTCTCGATTCCGAAGTTTCCAAGGGTTGCTTTCGCGTCCCGTTTTTCACCCACTCGTTACTAATAAGAAAGAAATTCAAGCCTTGTAGGAGGTTTCGTCAACATGAGCATCCTTCCCAAACTGTCTCTATCAATGTCCGCACTTGGAATGTTTGCCGCTTTAGCCATAACCACTTCTACTGCGACTCCAGCGAACGCGCAATCTTTTGGAGACGCATATTCATCCCAAGGGGACACAGGCATTCAGGAACAGTCGTCATTCAACAACACCGGCAGCCAAACCCAGCAATACAACGCCGGTCAATCACCGATGTTGCAAGGCGCCACCAACGGAACCGTCGGCCCACAAGGCGCCGATGCCACCGTCGTAATGGGCGTCAACACTGCTGGTACGGTTCGTGTCAACAACTTGGCGAACTTGGAAGCGTTGCTCAACATCATCGCAAACGGCATGGAAATTCTCGGAATCGCCTGGGGCGGACCGACGATGATCATGGGCTTCATGAAGATGGCAGCCGGAACACACGATGCGATGAAGAGAGTATTGATGGGAGCAGCTGGTGTTACAGGCGGTCTCGCCACACCAGGTTGTATCAACTGGCTCGTTGCATCCGCCCGCGATGCCAACTTGTTCAGCTAGAACACGTTGACTATTCAGCTAACAACACGCTGACTATTCAGCTAACAACACGTTGAACAACACGCTTTAGCCGCCACGCAAAAACGAACAACACAACACAAAACGACATGGGGAGCGAAAGCTCCCCAACTTTTTGCTAGCTCTTTAGTAGTTCGCTTGCAATTTCGTTTGCAATTTCGCAGTTTTCGCTTGCAGTTTTCGCTTGCAGTTGCGTTTGCATTGCCTGGCTTATTGCATCGATTCTCGCTCCGCCACGACGCCTTCAATCGCGCGCTGGATGTCTTGAATGAGAATGCTCGAAGGGGTCTCCGGTTTCGAGGAACGCTTCAAGAACGGCAGGTGCCGAGAGGCGCTATCTGTGACCCGTTCCAGAAGGGATTTTTTCTCGACTCCTAACTTCAGAGTCTCGTTCAAATTCGCTTCCCACAGCGCGGGCTTGTTTGGATTTGCGGGCACACGCACGATATTGGTCGTGTCATTCTTTGCATTGACCCTGCGCATCTCAGAATATGGTGAGTAAATGTACTCAACATTGTCGCCAAGCTGCTCTCGCAACGCCGATGTAATCCGCAAGGTCGGCAATGAAGTACCTGGCGCCTGTTGTCGATACGTCCCAAGGTAATCTGTTACGTACTCATAGGGTTCACGAACAACAACAACAGCTTTCTCTGCGGTATTTCTGTTGCTCAATCCTTCTTGCACCAACCGATGAAGGTGCGCAACATTCGAACTGCCAGGAGTAGGGTAGTGCGTCATTGCAACATACTTCCCACCGCCAACTTGCGGAATAAAGACAGTGGTTGCGGTGCAACCTCCAAGACCAAAAGTAAAAATGGCTTTGTCAGGACCGTTCGGTTCAACCTTAACTGCCGCCCCATCATACATTCCAATTTTGCGCACGTGTGGATCGTTGCTGTCGGCGCGCTTCCACAATGCCGCGTACTCCGGTGTCATGTCTTCGAAGAACGATTCTTCCATGCGCGCCTGTCTCAAAGCCTCCTTTTCGACGTCGTTAAGCTCCTTGAGATACTCTCTGCGTGCCAATTCTCTCGCAGCAGCATTGGTTGGAAATTGAGCTGTTGAATAATAAACCGCCTTCTCGTTCTCGGTCAGAGTGCCGCCGGCAGCTTCCCGTTTTGTAAGCTCCTGCATATGTGGTTGATCCGGAAATCTGTACAACGCTGCGCGTTCGGCTTGCTGCTCCTTCGTGAGCTCTCCGGTTCGCTCAATCTCATAGAGTTCTTTTAGGCGAGGATTGCTTCTGCGAGCAATTCGCTTTAAGGTCTCATGCAACTCGATGTCTTTCTGTACAGGAGACTTCGCATGCTCGGCAGTTGCCGCGTGCCATGCACCCATAGTCGCACCAGGAAAGGCAAATGCATATGCGCTCTGCGCCAGCCCCTTGGCGTCGAGTAAGTCTCCGCCGTTAGCCAATGCACGCGCTTCGTGATTGATCAAACCGCCTGCGACACCGGAGACTATTCCATTACGTGCGCCGATCAAAGAGCGCTCCGCAAGCGTTTTTTCAATAATGCCGTTGAGTTGCAAGGTAGTGTTTCCCATGAGCTGTGAAGTCTTTCCCATGACACCAAAGGTGACACCACCAATAAGACTGTTGACTCCTCGCTTCTGCCAGAAGTGCTCATTATCATGAACAGGGCGCAGCAACCCATCATAAGCCGCACCTATAACCGCGGATTCAACCACGACTCCCCGCGCCGCCACCGCGGAGCTGGCTCTAAACATGGCGGGAGACGATTCCGCAGCCAGCGCGATTCGTTTAGCGCCTTGCCCCGCCGCCCCTTTCAACAGCACAAACGGAACCACCATCCCGACACCGGCTCCAAGTTGCTGTGCATGCCAGGCCGCCGAACCGAATTGACTCTCAGAAGGAGCATCTGCGATGTGTACCGACGGCAGGACATCCTGCGACACAACGTGATTCACCAGCTCCCTGACGCCATCATACGGCTCCTGGATGCCGTGATAGACCAACGAGTTTCCAAACGCCTGAGCTAACGTCGGCGCCTTGTCAGTTTCAGAACCAGGGTTATCTTTGCCCATAGCCGTCTCAAAGAGATCTAGATAATGGCCTTGTCTGCCTCCGATCTGAAGAGGGAAATTACGGTATAGATACGGTTTTCCGCCTTGGCGGAGATTTCCCCGGCGGGCGAGATTTCAGGGTTTTTCCAGGCGTATCTGGGGGGAACTTCAAAGATAATGGGTTAAATCGGTGGTTCTAATCGGCGCCTTAATCGGTGGAATAAATCGAGAGAATTCGCCTCTATGCAAGAGATGGGAGGGAACATGGTGAGACAGAGCAAATTGCGCAATTTTGCAATCGCAGTGGGTGTCTCGATGTTGGTTCCGACTGCGGCAGTGGCAAACGAACTGTCACCAGAAGCTCTGGTGCGATTGCTTCAAATGACCGATCGCAATCAAATTCACAACCAGATTTACACGCTTGAACGTCAGCTGCAACCTCGCAAGAACTTTTACGGAGAGATGCTCGTAAATGCACTCGACAACAACGATGAAATCGTGAAAGTCTCCGCGGCAACTTTGCTGAATAGATTTGCAAGTCATCAAGATTTTTCACTCAGCGATCGCTCTCTCGCCACGTTGGTAGCGCTGACAAAAGCCACTAAGGACGCCGAAATCAGAAGTCAGCTGTTAGGTGTGTTGGGCAATATGGGTCCGAGAAATGAAACCATTAAAGCCACCATTATCGAAACCATGGACAAAGACTTGGAGACGAACGTGAAGCTAGCTGCCGTGCAAGCTCTCGGACGATTCGCGCGACAAGAACGACCAGTATCGGCAGAATCAACAGTTAAAATTCTTTGTCAAGTTTTGACAAGACCGGACAGCGCTCCCGCGCTCAAAGAAGCGGCTGCAAACGCACTCGCAGATGCTCACACGGCTCCAGCCGTGGCGATTCCTGCGCTCATCACAGCGCTCGACAGTGATTTCTTGAACGTACGTTCTTATGCGGTAAGAGGCCTATGCAACTACGGATCAAAGTCCGCGACTATCGCAGCTCCGAAAATTATCGAAATGCTCAAGTCCGAAGGAGATCACGGATTGCGAAGCAACTGTCTCAACGCCCTTTCTCAATTCGGACCAGAGACTCCCGGCGCAATGGAAGCAATGATCGATGCACTAGATGATCGCCAAACTCGCTCATCTGCTGTGTCATATCTGAGCCACTGGGGCAAAAGCGCTGCACCGGCGACGAAGAAGCTGATTGCAATTTTGAAAGATTCAGAGCAATACACTCGACTGAATGCTGCACGCACATTGGGACAAATTGGACCTGACGCCAAAGAGGCACTGCCGGAATTGCGCCGCCTTGCGCGAGAAGATTCATACGTGCGAAGCACGGCAGAACAATCAATTCGTCAGATTGAACCACCAGAGACCAATCCCCAAAATGGTGTGGTTGGATTGCAGTGATGATGAACAGAGTGCGATGAGCTGTGTGTCGCAAAAGTTCCTCCGTCGCGCAATTTCCAATCTTCTTGCGACGCCACGGCTTGGTAGCATCCAATTCCTCGATATCGCCGATATCGGTCAAGTGTTCACTGCCACCGATATCGGCAAACCTATAGTGCCGACCGATATCGGCGAACCTATAGAGCCCTCCGATATCGGCGAACCTATAGAGCCCTCCGATATCGGCAAACCTTCAAAATTCATCGATATCGGCGAAATTAGGAATTAGAGCCAATCGAAAGACGTCGATAAACAACAATTGTATGAAGCACACCAGCGAGAAGCACTCATGCGACATGCAAGTCGATGAGCGACTAGACTTTCGAATTGAGGGCGCACGAAGCCAGGTCAACAGATTCGCTGTTCACCTAAATACAGATGAGATTCGCCGAGTTTCACAGTGATTTAGGCAAACAGTACTTTCACCGCAGCCGGTGTCACATAGTCACAGATATCCGCGCGACTAAGATGGCGATGCTTGGCACAAGCTTGAATTAGGAAGTCTGTATTATGGAATTTCGCACAAACAAACGACCAATATCTTGCAAGAAATTTCTGCAAATGTTTCCTGCTAATCCCATGAAAGACATGTCGCACATGTTCGAAAAACTTCTGGAGTTTTCTCTTATCAACGGCAAAGGCTTTATCGAGACCGGAGACACTACCTACTTTTTGCTGACCCGAGACTCTAGCTACCTTTTGGTGAAGGTCTCCACAAAGTGCTTTCGAAAGTCCGATTGTCTCTAAACAGGTTAAAATGCTTGCAACCTTTCCAGGACCAAAGCCGGTGGAGTCGCAAAGGCTGTCGAAGGAAGTTGGGGAGTCAAAGGATAGCATTCGATATACTTTCCTTTGATCTTCTGCAGGAATGGTACCGTTCATTCCAGTCTCGAACACTTCGTCTGGAACCTCTTCATCAGCGGTTCCATTTTGCGGACCTTCCGGGACCGGCTCCTTGTTTGGTTCTTCCCTGGCAGGCGTCTCACTGCTGCGCTTCGAGAAAATTTCGACGAATATCTGTGAGTCGGCAAAATTCGCTTCATCCATCAATGCCTCGAGAATCACAGTATCCAACTTTCTAAATATGTCGACCGCTGTCGATTGGGCAATACCAACAAGGTCCGCGAACCGATTAACGCTGATACCAATTTGTTCCTTGCGAATCCAAAAAGCTGACAAATACGCAAACGGAATTTGCATTCCATCGAAAAATGTTCCATCAAACAGATCGGTTTCAGTGCTGCACATCTGGCACGAAACCACTGATTCCCCAAGAATCCGCGTCACTTTGCGGCTTCCACATTCCTTGCAGTTTTTTGAATCGAATTTCGCAATAGCAATGATTTCTTCTACGCACTGCTCGTCCGAATTCAAGTTCTGACTAAACTTTCCAAATCGCTCTTTCAGTTCTGTGAGTGGAATAGTTAGTCCACGTGGCAACTTCGCTCCTGTCGACATGGTAGGAACCTCTTCGAGTTGTTGTACGTTCGAGGGATACTCTATTTAAGACCCAGTCAGCCAAAAAGTCACTGTGTAAATCCACAGTCTTTTTCCGTCGGCGCTTTTTTGCCTATTGTCATCGATGCACATTGATGTCCAGTATTTTCCCTGGTTTCAATTCTGCGCGGCTCGTATATTATCGTGATGGGTTGACCACCCATTTACTACAAAGCGACTAATTGAACATTCAATGCACGTTTCGCGATTGCGATGCGCTCGGAATACTGCCGCTCAGGTTCGCGCACTGCAAACACAAGAACTTCCTCTCTTGATACGAAACGAAGAACGAATTCGCATGTTTACCACATGCGAGATCGGCAGCGCGTGCTCATGAAGTCTTCCCATCAATCAATGAGGTTCCTTATGAACACAACACATAAACTCGGCTTACTATCGATGTCTTTAGCTGCACTGATATGCATCGGTGTTCCGGCTTTTGCACAATCTAATGGCGACGCATACTCAGCACAAGGTGACACCGGATGGCAAGACAATTCAACATTCAAAAACACAGGAAGCCAAACGCAACAATACAACATGGGTCAAGCGCCGATGCTGCAAGGTGCCCCATTAGGAACCATCGGTCCCCAAGGCGCCGACGCAACCGTCGTGATGGGCGTCAACACCGCAGGCACAGTGCGAGTAAACAATCTCGCAAACCTGGAAGCGCTGCTCAACATCATCGCAAATGGCATGGAAATCCTCGGCATCGCTTGGGGCGGTCCAACCATGATCATGGGCTTCATGCACATGGCTGCAGGTTCGCAGAATGCGATGAAGCGCGTGCTGATGGGCTGCGGTGGTGTCACCGGCGGTTTGGCGACACCGGGAGCAATTAACTGGCTCGTCGCATCTGCGCGCGATGCCAATTTATTCTCGTGATGCCGAATTGTTCTAATAGGCAACTGACTCAGTCATGTACAACTGACTCAGTCACGCACAACGACACAGCACGCACAACTAAATAAATAGGCGAAATATCCGGGTTTATGGGAGGGAGGTGTATTGCTTCCCTCCTATTATTTATGGGTTGATTCTTCGGTTCCGTTCGATTACTTTCGTCGAAATCTGCTTAATTGCATCTGCGTTCTTTGAGTAACTTACATAGATGGAACTTCCACCAGATCTTTCATCATAGAAAGAACAAGCGGCGCCCCATTTGTACTTTCGATCGTTCTCGACACCGGACGCAGCAAGAATCTCATCATGCCTTGCTTTTCGTTGCATTTCCTTTTCCATCGTCCAGTCGCCCCACGACTCGCCGAAGGCTTTGCTGTCAAGGCACAACGTCACCCCGGCAAGCATCGATTCGCAAAACTGCAACTGCACAACAAGCGATTCGCCATCAGTTAGATTCAATCGGCAGTTGAATGTTCGAAAAGGTTCAAACTGATTCGATAGTTTTCCTTGCGCCCCCAATGGCGACTCAGCAAAACTTTCACGGGTGGTATCGGCATCGATCGTCTGCGGCATCTCGAGCAATCGAATTGCGCCGCTGTGTTCATCTATCTCGAGTAGTTTCGACTGCTTCATTGTTCCTCGCTAATTATATCCGCTGCAGCCGCAAACAATCGCACAGGAAAAGCTTACTCCACAAAAAATCCACAACTTATCCACCACCCGTACACAACTCGTCAATAAACTGAGAGTTACCCCTTAAACATCGCCCACGTTTCGGCATTGACACATTGAAGGCGCAGCGCTTGCGTCTGCAGTCGAGCCTGCTTTTATATGAGGTTTTCCGATGGTCGCATCGTTCCGCCCAGAGGCTCAAGAAGCCAACGCTCACCGCGCGTCCGAATCAACGCTCAATCAATCGCCTTCCAATTTTGAGCAGCAACGAAAGGAACAGTCAGGAGTTCTCAAAGCCGAAAGTGTCCGTGTGGCGGAGTCTGCGTCATCCCATCTGCCTGAAGTGAAGATCACAGATTCGAAGGAAACGAAGGAAAAACCTGCTACCAAACCGATCGACCAAAAACAGATGGAACGCGCCGCCGATGCAATCCAAGACGCCGCAAACGGCGGATTGATGGGCATGGGCACGGACAAGGACAAGATTTTTGCAGTTCTGAAAGACAAGACCCCAGAAGAGATCAAAGCTATTGACGAAATCTTTGCCAACAAATATGGAGGCAAATATGCAGATGACGGGAAGCGCTGGGGATTGCGCGAAGAATTCAAGGATGAATTGCGCGGTGCAGATCTCGACAAAGCGCTCAGCATTCTCGACCGAAAAGGCAACGACAAGAGTGACGATGCAGGCAGAGTTCATGCGGCTTTGATAGAGCGCGATCAGTGGTTCGGTCGTTCAAACTCGACCATCGAAAAAGACATTCGCGACACGTTATCTACGATGAACTCCACTCAAATTGCTGAGCTGGACAAGGAGTATCAGCGCCGCTACGGCAAGAGCGTGAGCGAAGATCTCTTGAATGACAAAAATCTTTCAACAGAAACGAAAGAAGCGATCTCAATCTATTTGAAGGGAGCAGACAAGCGCACAGCTCAAGACACGCTGAAATTGGCGGACCAGGCGCTAAAGGCAGAGGATATCGGACGCTTTCAGGAAGTGTTTCGCGACGCGCCGAAGGAGGTTCGCGCGCAGTTCCTTCAAGAAGGTGGTGAGTCGAAGATCAAGGCGGCGTTCGGCAGTTCATCCGATGAAGCCAAGCATGCGCTCGACTACGCAAAGAGCGGAGAGCTTAGTCTCAAGAACAAAATCGAGAGCAACACAAGTTGGCTTGGCGACAACGAGAAGGCAATCGAGGCATCTCTTGGTCGCATGAAAGATGCAGAAAGAACTCAGTACGCCAGAGGCAAAGAGCTCGAAGCAGCAGGCACCGCGACTGATACCAGTGTGCTGTCGGCTTCCGATCGCGAATCGATTGCATATTACAAAGAGGTCAACGCTGCCTTGAGCAGGGCTGGCAGTTCCGATGAGGTTTCTCGATGGGAAGACATGATCGCCGTCAAGGGCGGTTCACTCGCGAGCAAATTGAACGAGCACAAAGGATTCTTATTCGATGATGGCAAAGAAAAAGTTCTAGCGACTGTCGAAAGCATGTCCAAGAGTGACTGGCAGCACCTCAAGGACAATCCACAAGCCGTCAGTAAGGTAAAAGAATCACTGTCGGACCTTCTCAGTGGTGACGATCTCAAAGCGGTTAACGCTTCGCTGGACAAGCGCCTCGCGGCTGAATCGTTCGAGCCGGCGAAACCTAAGAACGACAAGCTTGACTTGTCGGAATCGCTGAAAAAGCATGCGGCTGAGTGGCTTCCCGACAAAGCGCAGGTTGTGCGCGATGTTCAACAAGCGTTCAAAGAAGATCCGACTTTGAGAGAGCGTCTTCTGAATCCCGCAACCGATGCTGACAAACAACTATCGAAAGAAATTCAATCCAATCTGAAGTCCGCGCTCGGATCATCAGACTACGCGACTTACGCCAAACCGCTGATAGAGACAGGTCATGTTGCTATCGATGTTCAGATGCAGCTCAATAAGGGAACCTTCAACGACGACGAACAAGGTTTCTACAAAGACATTCTCAATGCTAACGCAGAAGAGAAGGCTCGGATTTTCTCTGACGAAAAGTACCAAGACAAGGTGCTCGGTACGCTGTCGCAAAGCGAACGTGAAGTCGCGCTGAACATTTTGATGCAAGGCGAGATGAAGCCGGAAGACAAAATTCGTGCGCAAATGCTCGGCGCAGGCACAGGCGAAAAAGAAATCAAAGACATTTTGTCGACTCTCTCACCCGAGCAAAAGGAACAAGTCAAATCTGCATATGCAGCCAAATACGGTGAACTGAATGCAGACCTCTCTGACGAACTCGGTGGTCAGGACAAAGTCGAAATTCAAAGGCTGGCGGCGCGCGAACCTGAAAGTGCAAGAGAGGCTTTCAACAATGCGCGCGACGAGTACTACAAGAGCCGCGACGGCATCGGAAGCAGCTTTGTAGACAAGGCTTGGGATGGAACAGGCTATGCAGCCGACCAAGCAATGAACGACTTCGCAAAAACCATTGCAGACAACTCGAAACGTTTTGGCGAGCTTCCGGCAGACGAACAAAAACGTTTGCAAGAGAATCTAGCGGCTTCGTTGGATCAATTCGTTCAATCAAAGGGCGCCGCAGCTGATGCGGTTGTAGATGCAACCATCGGTGTGGCCGCAGTCGGAGGTGCAGTCTTCACTGGTGGTGTCAGCCTGTCGCTTCTGGCAGCCACAACGGCCGGCGGTGCGCTCTTCAAAGTAGGAACCAAAGCCGCCCTCATGGGTAACGACTACGACTTCAACAGCTCGCAAGTGGCCGTCGATTTCGCTAGTGGTGGTGTTGATGCCGCGCTCAACTTGCTCGGTCCGGGACAAGTCGCCAAAGTGTTCAAGATCGGCGAACGAGCAGGTGTTGCCGCAGCCGAGTCGGTGCTCACAAATGGCGGAAAAGCTCTCGTAAAAGAAGGCGCCGAAGAGAGCTTCAAAGAAGGAGTGGTTACAACAATCCGGCATGCGCTGGCTAATGGAAGTTCCGAAGTCGACGACAAACTGATTCAAGCGGCAGTGAAAAAGGTGGCGGTTGAAGGTCAGGAAGACGCGCTGGCAGCAGCGATTAAAGCGTCACTCAATGCCTCGATTGAAAGCGAAGCAAGAAGTGCTCTCAAGCAAACTTTGACCGAAGTAGCGATGAACGGAACAGCCGGTTCAATCGGCGGTGGCGCATCCGGCTTGATTACAGGCGCATCTGAATGGGACACGAACGCAAGCTTCTTGAGCAACGTGGAAAACGTCGCAACCTCCGCTGGAACGTCTGCGCTCTTCGGAGGCGTCGGTGCTGCAGGCTTCACGGCAGCATTCAAGGGCGCCGGCAAGGTTGTTTCGGAGGTTCGTGAAGGCGGTTCGAAAGTACCGTCCAGTGACTCGCACGTAGCATCTGGCGATTCGCAGGTAGCATCTGGCGATTCGCAGGTTCTCGCAAAAGCATCCGACACAGTAAACGCACCTCACGACACACACACAGAAGCACTCGATGTTCATGGCAAGAAGAACGCAAAAGGCGAAGACATCGATGTCGACGGTCGCCCCATCAAGAAAGATGCGTCAGGCGAAACCTTCCGCAGCAAAACCAAAGCCGAATGGCCTGAGTATCCTGCCGACGTTAAGGTCAAGATTCAAGAACAACTGGACACCGAGCTTTCTCAAGCCATGCTCTCCGACGGTCGCAGCCTCAAGCAAGCCTTTGATGAGTTCAAAGCGAAGAATCCGGAATTCAACGAATCGATGATCATGGACTTAACCGGTCAGGTGCGCGAACACTACACAGCCATCGGCGGTCTCGTGCAAGACGGCAACTGGACGCACACGATGACGGAAATGCGCAAAGCCCTGGAAGCTGTAAAGACAGCCGAAGAGGCAGGACTGAAACCGCCTTCAGCACGCGAGATGGAAAAGAGTCTGATCGCCAGCATGTTCTCCGATTCGAAGAAGCCTCCGTTCCACACGCACCACATTGAAGGCGCACTTGCCGCAGACAACGCACTTCAACGCTATGTCGGAAACGGTCTAACACAAGGCGACGTCAGCGACATCGTCAAGGCCATTCGAGAGCACCAAGTGGTTCCACAAAAATCAATTATGTCATTCCTATATGGCATGCAGATCTCAAACTCAATCGGTCAAGACAACGCAAAACTACTCGAAACACTCGAAGGCAAAGTCGCCGCAGGAACGCTCTCACCAAGCGAATCCTCCCACCTCGCCGCATTGCGCGACCACAAAGAAATTCAGGCATTGACAACACAAAAGACGCCGCTCACCGATGCAGACAAGCAGCGCTTGAAGGAACTCAAAGAAGGATTCGCATCCAATCACCCGGAATACAAACATACAATGACTTGGGGAACGGTTGTAGACAATCAAACCGGCACAGACATCATCAACCTCAAAGACAAAATCGCCAATGCGCGCACAGCTCCCGCGGAGATGGGGCCTGATGGCGGATATCATCTCGTCCTCACCGATGGCGAGCGCAAACTGCTGCACGAGCGCACAGGAACGCCCGAGTGGTATGTTCCCAAAGAAGGAACGCCGCAGTTCGAAACATCCATGCGCCTCATTCGTGACGACGCACTCGCAAACTACGCAGACGAAGATGGTTTCAGCAAACTGTTTGGTTTGCGCAAGCCACCCGCCTTCGGAGATATCAACGCAGCAGCGGCTGAAGACAGCATCGATCGCAGCTGGAGCGAAGCAAAAGAATGGCTCACAAAAGAAGACATCGAAGTTGCTGAAGTGTCACGCTCCAAAGCAAAGGAATCGCTTTCGACGGTATACGACGAAATCGATCGCGATGTCATTCCGCAGCTCGCAGCGAAGTACGGCGTGTCGCCAGACGAGATGCCCTACTGGCGAAAACGAGGCGTTGACGGCAATTGGGTATGGAGCACCAAACCGCTTGTCGGACCGGATCTGGAAATCGCACAGGCGATCAACCAAGAGATTTCGCAACGCTTGGGTCAGCGAACCCGTGTCGATGGCAATCAATGGGGAACATTCAAACCCACCCCGGAAGCCGCGGATCACGCCCTAGCCGAGCGTCATCGCACTAACGGTTTGATGTAACGGTGCCGAGCGCGTGGTGCGGAGCGCGTGGTGCGGAGCGCGTGGTGCCGAGCGCG
>CAYZJR010000049.1:38424-48570 GCA_964478655.1 uncultured Candidatus Obscuribacterales bacterium | reverse complement strand
GAGCGCGTGGTGCGGAGCGCGTGGTGCGGAGCGCGTGGTGCGGAGCGCGTGGTGCACTCTACTGCTTGGCCACGCTCGCTTCGAAGGCGGAGGTCAGCAACCTCTTCGTGTCGTAGGCGGATTGCGGACGTTTGTCAGGGTCTTTTTCAAGCAAACTCATGATCACAGCATCAAAATCCGACGCGATGTCCAGAGCCGAATCTGCCTCGGAAGGCGGCACCGGATACTCGTTCATGTGCCTTGCAAGAATCTGATAGAGGTTGCCGCCACCGAATGCAGCCACTCCAGTAATTGCCTCATACATGGTGCAACCCAACGAATACAAATCAGATCGTGGATCGAGATCGTGTCCCATGTATTGTTCGGGACTCATATAGAGCGGTGTCCCAACTACTTCTCCTGCGCGGGTTAGTTTCGCCTCGGCCTCTTGTTGTTCGGTGATGACGCGAGCAATGCCGAAGTCTACCAATTTAACGAGAGGTTTATCGTTTTGCCTTGTCACCAACATGATGTTTGCAGGTTTCATGTCGCGATGAAGAACCTTGTTGTCGTGCGCAAAGGCCAAGGCATCAAGCACTGGCAAGAAGACATTCATGAATTGATCGCGCGAGAGTGGTCCGTTGTCAGCTATGAACTTCTCCAAGCTCATGCCTTCCAAATAGTCCATCACTAGAAACACTTGTCCATTCGAAGACACGCCGAAGTCATAGATTTGAATTATGTTTGGATGTTCGAGTGCGGCTGCGGCCTGCGCTTCACGTTCAAATCTTCGAGCAAGCGTTTCGTCTTCGAGATGGTCTTGCCTGAGTGTTTTTATGGCGACAAGCCGTCCTATGTGTTTGTGCTTCGCCTTGTAGACGAAACTAACACCGCCCTTACCAATTATCGAAATGATTTCATATCGATCGGCAAAAATGGAACCGGGAGCCATCAAAAGCGCGCTCCGCTGTTGCTTAAGCGATGCCTGCTGCTGCTGTTGTCGCAACTCAAGCTGCTTCTCTTCTAGTCGAGCGTCATTCGCCGATTTTCCTGAACCAATTGCTCCGCGTAGGTCTGACAGGGCACTTTGCGCTTGGTGAGATCGTTCGAGTTTCTCCATGAGTTGTCGCATTAGGCTTTGACACGACGTGAGATCAACTCCTAGACTCAGAGCTATTTCCCTCGTCGTGCAGCCATCGACAATCAGTCGCAGCACGCTCATTTCTTGACCGGTAAACAGAAGCTCTTGGTCCGCAGTGGTCTTTGCGGAGTCCGGTTTAGCAGATTCTGTAGCAGTCTTTTCCTGGAGCTGCGCTTGAGCGGACAACACCTTACCTGCGATATTTCGATCAAGCCAAGCATTTCCTTGAGAGACAGTCTGAACGGCGGCGATAATACTGTCTTGTGGCGCATCTTTGAGGCAGTATCCGTCGGCGCCGGCGGCGAAAGCAGCGAAGACGCTTTGATCTTCGTCGTGCGAAGTAAACATTACTATTCGTGTGGAGGGTTGTTCCTTCTTGATGGCACGCGTCGCGGCAATGCCGTCCATCCCGGGCAAACCAACGTCCATGAGCACCACTTTCGGATTCTTTTGCAGCGCCATTTGAATTGCACCGGCACCGTCTCCTGCCTCAGCCACAACCTCGATTCCTGGGGTTTGATCGAGCACTAACTTCAAACCAAGACGAGTAATGTCTTGATCTTCGACAATCATTACAGTGATTGGAGGTTTATCCATCAGATCGTCAATCGCACTTACTTCGGCTTCTTAAACCAGTTGAGAGCAAAATTGAAAAAGCCTCCGATGCTCTTGAAGAATGAACCATGAAGGAAGTTCAATCCGCCTCTTACCATCTTGATTTTGGGCAGACCATACGGATACCACCACAAGCGGTTGATACCACCTGCGGAGTCAATGCTGATGTGCTTCACATTAACCAAATCGATCAAACCAAACTGTGCATGCGATCGGCCGAAGCCGCTCTTCTTTAGACCGCCCCATGGCAGTTGAGGGCATGCATGAGAGAAAAGGCAATCATTGATGTACACGGTTCCAACATTCAAATCACGAGCTACATTTTCTGCTCTACCCAGTTTCCCTGACCAAACAGAGGCTGTTAAGCCAAATTCGCTGTCATTTGCAAGTTCTACCGCGTGATCTTCATTGTCTGCAATCATAATCGGCAAAACAGGACCAAACGTTTCCTCGTGCATAATTCGCATCGAATGATCGACATTTGTTATCACTGTAGGTTCAAAGAAAAATCCGCCGAGATCATCTCTGCGGTTCCCTCCGCACAGAATCTTCGCACCTGCATCCTTCGCTTCTTCAACTTGTTGAACAACTTTCGAAAGCTGAATCTCGTCGATGAGGGGTCCGACATCCACGTTCGGATCGGTTGCATTGCCAATCTGCAACTTCTTCGCTTCTTCGACTATCTTCGCAATCAGCTTGTCAGTGTGCTTTCCTTTGATGATGTAGACTCGCTCAATCGATGCACAAGCTTGTCCCGCGTTCGTGAAAGCGCCCCAGACCAGGCCTTTCGCAGTCCAGTCCACAGGTGCGTCGGGCAAGACGATGGCAGCGTCCTTGCCGCCAAGTTCCAAAGCCACAGGGGTCAACCTCGGTGCGGCTTGAGCCATGACCGAGCTGCCACCTTGGACTGAGCCTGTGAAAATCAATTTCGACAACTTCGACCGAGACAAAAACTCTCCGGTTGTGCGATCACCTGTAACTACGGTGACGACTCCTTCTGGAAATCCGGCAAGTGTGAATAGTTCCCCAATCCTGATTCCAATCAGCGGTGATTTTTCAGACGGCTTCAATACCACCGTATTGCCGACCATGACTGCCATCAGAATCGTCATCAGGGGAATGGAAAACGGATAATTCCACGGAGCGATGACGCCTACGACACCCAGTGGTTCAAAAGCAATAATGCTCTGTTTGCTGGCAAGCAGCGGATTGGTAAGTTGCACCATTTGATCTTGGAGCAAGCGCTCAGCATTATCTACAAGCCAGGTGCAAGTATCCAACGGACCGGTCAATTCAGTCATATAGGCCTCGGACATTGGCTTGCCAACTTCAGAGCTGATTAGTTGAGCCAATTCGTCTGCGTGTTGACTGATGACTGATCTAAGTTTTCGAATTCGCTTGGCTTTTTTGCCGTAGTCTTGAAGTTGCCACGTTTCAAAGGACTTCCACGCCTTTTCAACAGCAGCCTCGACATCGGCTTGGCCCATCACAGGAACCTCGCCTATCACCTCACGGGTAGCGGGATTGACTGATTGAATGGAGGCAATTTTGCTGGTGACCATGGTGTTACCAATTAATTCCCCAATATTGTACCCGGTGGGCGCCTCAGGGGTGGCGAGCCGCCAACAGTTTATATGCGCCGGTAAAGGTCGGTGCACGACTTTTTCACGCTTTGAGCCGTAAAACCTAAGAATCTTCAGTGTTCTGACACCCCCGAGAGCGCTGCCTCCACACGCTTTGGTGTGATGGCTTCTTTGCAAAAGGAATTTACTATGGCCTTTGAACTGGACAGCTTCTCGGATGCCCCGAGCGAGAAAAGCGTTGCTAATGTAAGTACTTTCTCTGAAGACTTCAGTAAGCGCTGGGAAGAGTCCGTCTCAGTCTTCAAGCAAGAGACCGCGCGCATTCAATCATCGGTAACGCTGCCGGATCTTGAACTGTTTTTCGACCCGATCGATACAAAGTCAAACTTGAAAGCTCCCAATGATGGACCGCCGGCGGACGCAGGCGCCAAGGCGGCAGAACGCATCGGAATCACAACGGTAGAGGCACCCTCCGCGCAGCCTAGCGATGGTTCAAACAAACCGGGAGAACGCGTAGGCGTGACAACCGTTGATCGTCCGGGAGAAACAGATGAAAACGGAGTTCGCATCGGACACACAGTAATAGAAGAACCTTCGACCACAGAAGACACCGGCGCCGTCAAGTCAGTAAACTCAGCCGATCTCAAAGAGAAATCGGAAGCTCTCTTTGACAAAATCGATACAGATCACGATGGTTTCCTCAGCCAAACCGAGTTGAGCGCGGCTGTGCAAAACGATCAGTTCAAAGGAGAAGACGCACAAGTGGTGGCTGCCCTCTACGACAATCGAAACAAGCTCCAAAAGCTGAGCAATGACGAGTTTGGTCCGGAAAACGACGGCATCACAAAAGCTGACCTCGCCGAGTTCGACAAGCTTGAAGCAGCCGCAGTCAGTGAGAACAGCAGCGCATTCAATGCAAAGAAATGGATGGACAACGGCGAAAACTTCAAGAAGGCAGATTCAGATGGAGATGGTTTCTTATCTGAGAAGGAACTGGATGCAGCGCTCGCCACTGCTGGAGACAGTGACAAACAGGCATTGGAGTATCTCAAAAAGAACTTTGATAAGGTTCAATCGACCAGCAATGATGAATTTGGATTTGAAAATGATGGTATCACCCGTAAGGACATTACCGACAATGCGAAAGCATCTCGCGAAACAGATGAAGCGAAGCTGGTACGCGAGGTCAACCACGATATCGAAAGTACGGCGGAAGGACAGCATGGCACCGTTGTGCGCGATCTGTACGCCGATAAAGACAATCCAATTAACAGCATAAATCCGGAAGCCATCAAGCAAGGTCAAGTTGGAGACTGCTTCTTCGAAGCATCTCTTGCGTCGGTTGCACAAAAGCACCCGGAGCTTATTCAAAAAATGATCAAGGACAACGGAGATGGCACCTACACAGTCACATTCCCCGGCGATCCCACACACCCAGTCACGGTCAAGGCTCCAACCGACGCCGAACGCGGTTTGTACAACGGTGGCAGTGAACATGGATCGTGGGCAAGCGTCCTCGAAAAAGCGTACGGACAATATTTGGTGGAACATCAAAAGGTCGGAGTCGATGGAAAGCCTGTTCAAGAAGCAATGGACGATGGCGGAAGAGACAAAGATGTTCTCAAATTACTAACAGGCAAAGAAGCAAAAGAAACTGATTTCGGTCCGAAGGACGAAGAAAAGGTCAAACAAGAAATCATGAAAGCGGTCAGAGAAGGGAAGTCGATCTGTACGGCACACACAGAAACAAACGGCGATGAACTGTTGGGAAGCGATGAAAATACACCCGACGGGTTCTCCAAGAGTCACTCATATACAGTAGTCGGATTCGATCCAAACGGCCCCGATGGTGGCACCGTCATCATCCGAAACCCTCATGGTGGCGAAGGCAAGGAAGGAACTATCGCCGTGCCAATGAAGCAGTATATGAAAAACTTCAATCAAATTACAGTTGAAGGATGAGCAGAAAACAAACAATATTGCTAGTTGTTCTTACCTTCCAGGCGTTTGAGCGAATCTTGCGCGACGGTTTGATCGGGTCCTTTCAACCCTGATGACAGGCTGAGTTTGAAATACTCGACTGCTGCGGTCGAATCACCGCTTTTATCCAAAGCAGAGGCAAGCGCAAATGCCACCACCGGCGATTCCGGCTTCGCTCTCAGCGCTGCACGCAGTGGCGCCACAGCTTCTTTAGCTTGCCCCACATCCAACATCGCTTTGCCCAAGAGGTAGGACGCGTCAGCGTCATCTTTTGCAACTGTCAGACATTTCTGCAACATCTTACGTTCTTCATCCAGATTATTCGCGCCTCGCGCGGCTCTAGCCAGCGCCAAGTAAGCCTCACCATTGCCGGGCTCCGCACTAATTAGATCATTTGCAGAAGCACGAGCTGCATCAAATTTCTGCTCAGCATTGTCGAGGGCAGCCATGGCAAGAAGAGCTTCCGGGTCAGCCTTGTCGAGCCCCGATGCCTTTACTGCCAACTTAGAACTCTCAGCTTTATCTTCTGCATTTGACGACCCTGCTCTGATACGAGACTCGAGCCCCAGGGCTTTGGCTGCAAGAGCCTTGCATCTGCCCAGCTCACGTGCCTCACCAAGAGCTTCGTCGGTCTGCCCTAGCTTGAAATAAATTTGGGCAAGCAACACACGCGCAGGCTTCATTGTTGAGTCCTTAGAAATAGCCAGCTGCACATTCTTCAGAGCCTCGGCGTAGTCACCGTCACGACTCTTCGTCCAAGCCACCGCCAGAAGTACCAGAGGTGCCTCAGATTGTCTTTGCGATGCCGCTTCGGAACACCGCCGTGCTTCAGGCAAATCACCAGCATGAATCGATGCGATTGCCTTGATAGCGAGCGCATTGGCATGCTTCGGATGTGCCGCTAAGATCTTGTCTGCAGTCTGAATCGACGCAGCATATTTCCTAGCCCAAAGCTGCGACTGAGCAAGCGACTCCAACAACGCTGGAGCGTCCGGATATGTCGTTGTCGCTTTAGTCAAAGCCTGTGACGCCTCATCATAGAGCCCCATGCTCATTGACTCTTTGCCAAGCTCGATAAAAAACTCCGGTTCCAAATCCGGGTCAGAAAACATTTTTCTGAACTCACCCTTCAACTCTGAGATTCTCCCAGCCTTCTCAAGCGACCTCAACTGGCGAAGGCGCGACATCTTCGTCTGCGGCTCCAGACACGCAGCCTTACTAGCAGCCGATTTCGACTTCTCTTCATCATGCAACTTCGCATAAAGATTCGATAAACTCGACCACGCCTCATAGCTGGAGGGGTCGAGCTTTACCACCTTCTCAAAGACTCGTGCCGCCTCCGCGCTGTCTTCCAAAGCCATCAAAGTCAATGCATACTGAGTGTTGGCAGCGACAGATTCCGGCGCAATCGAACTGGCAGTCCGTGCGGCTTCCATTGCTTCTTGCTGTTGCCCGGGAACACGAACCAACACGCTCGACAGCATCAAAAACAACTGCGAATTGTTTGGACAACGATCTTTCCAACTTCGCAAGAGACCTGCGGTATCAGCCAGCTTCCCTTGAGCGAAAAGCGACGCTGCTTTGGCAACGCATTCGCGACAGCCGGGGTCATCTTTACTTGCGGAGGACTTCGATGAAGGCTTTCCCTCCTTGCTTTTAGCAAAGGTTGGTTGAACCAGTGCGATGGAGGAACTCATCAGAATTGCCGCAACTGCTATGACTTTGGCTTTTTGGAACGCAATCATGTTGATATTTCCACAATAGTGAAACTGTAGTCCGAGAAGAAAGTAAGAATATCCCATTTCCATTCATGCAGCACATCGAACCTTGATTTTGCAAAGTCGCTATACTGAATCAGAAACTCATTGATAAACGCAGGATACATGGAGCAGGATCCCCTTTATTCAATCAGAGTCAGACTTCTCAAGGCGCTGAAGGCGGGCGGCGCACGAATGCATCTGCCTGTTTGGGTTCTTGCCGCTTCGATTTATTGGTGCGGTTCTCCCACCGTGGCACAGGACTCCTCTGTCGATTCGCTCTACGACAAAGGGCACAAAGCGTATATTGCAAAACGCTACGGAGACGCGGCCAGCTACCTTCAAACCATTATTTCGACAGAACCACGGTACGCTAGAGCCTACAATCTGCTTGGAAAAATCTACCATCGGCAAGGAAAACTAACCCTTGCCAAGACGCAGTATCAAAAAGCAATCGACGCTGACCCAAGGCTGGCTGAGGCGCGATTCAATCTTGGAGTAGAACAGTTCGACGAAGGCGACTTCAAAGAAGCAGAAAGAAACTTTCAAGAAGCGGTGTCTCGCGACGGATCGAACAGCGAGTACTTCTACAACTGGGGAATAGCGAATGAGCGCCTCGAACGCAAAGACAAAGCCTATGAAGGCTACCAGAAGGCGCTGAAACTCGACTCAAACAACGCTCATGCGCACTTTAGCTTGGGGAAACTCTATCAAGGCGACGAGCAACTGGAGAAAGCAATCGATGAGTACAAAGCGGCGCTCAACATCGACCCCAACTATGTCGAAGCGCACAACAATCTTGGTGTCGCATACAGTGCCATGGGGAAATACCCGGACGCAATTGCGCAGTTTCAGGCAGCCCTAAAAGCCGACCCTACTTGCCCTGAAGCGCAACGAAACTTAGGTTACGCGCAGGCCCATACAAGCCTTGGAGTCACATTCTTCACTCAGGGCGATCACAAAAGAGCATACGAAGAGTTCAAAAAAGCTCTAAAAATCGATCCCAACTACTCAGACGCACACTACAACGTCGGCTTGATGTTTCAGCAGCAAGGAAAGCTCGAAATGGCTGTAGGGCACTATCAAGCAGCCATCCGCATCGACCCTAAAAATGCGAAGTCTCACAACAATCTTGGAGCGGCATATGCAAGACTGGGCAAGATGGACCTGGCAGAAGCGGAGTATCGGCAAGCGGTTAAGCTAAAACCGGATTTCAATGAAGCGAAACAAAACCTCGCCGCCTTGCTACGAGCACAAGGACGCCCTTCACAATAGAAGATAGTGCCTGCAATTCACTGTTGAAGCTTCGACATAATCATCGTTGTAAGTTCGAAGTCCGGGCGCAATTTCAAAAAGGCATTTCTCGTCGACTCGGAAACATTCATTCCGGGAAGGTTCAATTCAATCAACGAGCGCGAATTCAAAAGAATACGTAGTCCGCGTTCACTGACTTTTGTTCTGCGCAGAGTAATGCGCTTAAGATGGCGATGTCGTACCAGAGTTTTCAGAGCTTCGTCAGTTATCGAACTTGAATTTCCCAAATAGAGTGTGTCCAAGTATTTCAGCTTAAGCAGCGCTACCATGCCCGAGTCCGTAACTGCTGTGCCTGTTAGGTTGATGTTCTTCAACCTGCTGCGCTTATTCAACATTGCCAATCCGTGATCTGTAATGCCTGGGTTGTTCTCGAGATCGATTTTCTGCAGCCTCACTAGTTTCGCAATCGGAGTCATCGCGTCATCGCTCAATCTGTTGTTGTAGAGATTGAGCCCCTGAAGGTCCTTGAGAGCACTTAAATACTCGAGTCCTTTTACGGAGACTTTGGTATTGCCGATTCGAAGGTTTACTATCTGAGGACAATGATCGCAAATTTGCTTCAATCCTATATCTGTTATGTTGGTGCGCGTGACGTCGAGAAACAGTAACGGAAAGTGACTAATGTAAGTCATCGAGACATCGGAGATTTGAGTATCACTCATGTCCAGTTTGGTGATTGGAATGTTTATCGATTTCAAAAGATGAATGCCGCGATCATCGATTGAAAGATCTCTCAGAACCAGCCGTCCATCCTTCTCAACTTGTGACAGCGAGCGCCCAACTAAATGATTGTCCGAACCAAGACTTTTCGGCGTGAGAACGCTCTGCACAGGCGGCGGAGGAACAATCAAAATTTTAGGTGCATCAATTCGCGGCATGAGGCACGACCCAATGATAGATACAGTCAATGCAAATATAGTCAAAACACCCAATATCAGAAATGGTGCATTGGTATCACTCGGTTGCCTAGAAGCACATGAATTGGAACGCTTTAACATTGCGACCAACGCGGCGTGCAGCTGCCTCAAACTGAGATGTTGCTTGGTCAGAATTGTTCGCTCCAAAAGGGAACGCAACTCGTTTGCATATTCCGGAAGATCTGTTCTTTCGACAAAGAAGCACTTAGAACTAAAGGCTCCAGTATCAAATAGGGTGGCACCTTTCGGCGTTCCATTTAGCATCGCCAGCAAGATAAAGCCAACGAATCTGACTGAATCGGTGGCAAGCGAAACTTGCTGCTTAGAATCACATATTGGAAATCCCAAGTTGATGATCGCAGGCACTCCATCAGAAGCAACCACAATTTGTTCAATCTTAAATCTTCCATAGCGCAATTCTTGATCTTCGAGCAATTGCATCGCACCCGCGAGTTCTGAAGCGATAAACACTGCATTTTCCACAGGAATTGTCTCGGCAGAAGCAACCAGCGAATCAAGGCACTGTCCAGCTGGCAGTTCGATGATCATGAATGGGTCGCCGTTTAAGCACAAGCCAAAGTCATGTACGGCCGGTATCGACGCATGAACTAAAGAGCTCCTTGTCTTTGCTTTTGACTGGAGTTCGCGGCGCATCTTTTCGTCAGACCCTGAGTGCGCAATATGCAACTCCATTGAATGATCGAGCAGGACTTGACGAACAATATAGATGCTCTCGACCGCGCTTTCTATAACGACTGCAATTCCTTCGTACCTGTCTGACAAAAACGGCGGCAACAACTTAGAAATGGATTCCTTTATATTGGATTCCTGATGTATATTGGATTCCTGAGGTATATTGG
>CAYZJR010000049.1:0-38324 GCA_964478655.1 uncultured Candidatus Obscuribacterales bacterium | reverse complement strand
ATGGATTCCTTTATATTGGATTCCTGATGTATATTGGATTCCTGAGGTATATTGGATTCCTGAGGGGAAATAGAATTGTTTCTCAATTCATGCACCGTTCATCTTGCCCTCGAGCCCACACGACGTGACACAAGCGGAGCACCGAAAACAAACTCCTGCACTTCGGCAGCCGCTTTGGACGGCTTCGAAGCCAATACGACGTCCATCACCTGGGCTCGTTCGTCAGGGTCGCTCACCCTCACAAGTGGTTTAAAAGATCCCAGAATGTTTGCAATGAGGAAACTTGCTGGCAATACAGACACAGAAGCAACTACAATGGCGATCATTGCGGACTGATACTTGCTCGCTTTAGTGACTGGGCGCGTTTGTTCTTTGAAAGTGTCGCTGATTCTAAGCCTGGTTGTAAGCCTCTGAATTGCCAAATCATTACTTGCGGCTGCGTCACGGATGTTGCGATGTTCTGACATTTCAGCTGCCGATGCACGATGCGAATGGCGACCCAACAATGCATTGAGCTGCTCGATAATTTCGTTCATGCTTTCGAACCTGTTGTGCGGTTCCTTCTGCAGAGCCTTCATCACTACTGCGACCAACTGTGATGGCAACCGACGGGAGGATGCGAGGTTGAGTGGCTCCGGTTGCGTGGTGACATGCATACAAAGTGTCGATAACGCGGAACTTCCCATTAATGGCGGCCGCCCCGTAAGGCATTCGTACAACAAACAACCAAGCGAATAAATGTCGGAGCGTTCGTCAACAGCCCGCCGCGTAACCTGCTCGGGGCTCATGTATGGCGGGCTTCCACAGAGCTCATTAGTTTTAGTAATGGACTGTGTGTCACCAACTTTGGCAAGACCGAAATCAACGACTTTCACCAGCTCGTTGCCAGTCGCATCCTTGGTCAAAAGTACATTGCTAGGTTTCAGATCCCTGTGAAGAATGTGCTTGGAGTGGGCGTGACCAACAGCTTCTGCGACCTGAACGAAAATCGACATTAGTCTTTGCAGGGAGACTTCGTCCTCTCCTGCAATAAGGTCCGCAAGTGTATGGCCCTCAACAAACTCAAGAACCATGAAAGGTTGACCATCATCAAGCACCCCGAAATCGTCGACTTTGACGATTCCTGGATGAGACAAGTTTGCAATTGACTGTGCCTCCCGTTGAAAACGGATGAGGGCATTGCCGGAATTGCGAAAGCAGTGAAGCATCTTAATTGCAACAAGTCGGTCCAAAAATCGATGTTTCGCTTTGAAGACATAACCCATTCCACCGACACCAATGCAACCCACATACTCATAGTGATCGTTCAATCGAGAGTTGACAAAGAGTGCCTCTCCCTCAGCTCCCAGTTGTGGATGCTCAATGAGTTGTGCGCCACTGCCCCGTTTTTCGGGCGCGTGAAGTCGGATATTCATGCCATCACCTTAATAGAAACATCCAGCTGTCGCGGCACCAGAATTGAACTGTTGCGAAAGAGCAATTGCTCTTGCAAACCGCGTTGCCTGGAGGGAAACTCACCGCTGAGTCATTTAGTAACGTTCTAGACCATACAAAAAAGATGTGTCCAAGTAATGACCGCCGCGAGATTCGCGCATGTTCCAACTTCCATGTCCAAGAGTTTCGCGTCGGGTATACATCCGGTCATCTCCCAATAACTCGAAAGGATTGACACTTTTGGAGGTGCTGATCTATGGGAGACACTCGTCTTGATTTTTCGAAAATGGTTCCAGATCTGAATCAAAAGTCCAATGACTCGGCTGAGTCATCGGAAAATCTCTACCGAGAACTTTTGCAAAGCGGTAGCCTGGTTAGCAGTTTGGCACAAACAGCTCGTTGCGAATCAGCTAACAGCGATCAAAAAGCCGCAAGGTTCAATGTAGATGAAGTGAATACACTTCACATTTGTGGTCTGGTCGAGCGAAAACTCAAAGCTCTAGATCTAAATGACGACAAGCGCCTCGATTTAAACGAACTTCGGCTTGGTGCCCAGACAAACAAGCTGACTCCGGCGGAAGGTATCATGCTGTCTTTCGTTATCAAAAACTTCGATTTTTTGAGAGGCTCAACTCAAAGCCCAACATATGAGCCCAATCCGGTGTTGACGATGGCAGACATGTTCGAGTTCAACGACTGGCAAAATCGCACCACCTACGGTGTGCAATCTGCTCGCGACGCAGAAAAACTTGCCACAGATAACTTCGCTCAAATCGATAAAGATAAAGATGGTTTTCTCACACTCAGTGAGCTGCAAGGGTATCGACAAACTCTAAAGGACGACACGCAGAAAGGCTTGATGTCATACTTGAATGCAAGATTTCTCGACTGCCAAAATACAAGCAATGATGAGTTGGGATTTGAAAATGACGGCATTACGAAAAATGATTTAAGGGAATATCGCGAAGGGCTCGAAAAGGAAAAGGATATCAAACTCGTCATCAAGCTGAACGATGAGCTAAAGTCCACACGAGACCATCTTCTGGAGGCACACACGCAGCTCTACGCGGACATGAAGAATCCAAGAAATAGTATTACCCCTGATGCCATAAAACCTGGATGCTTCGGGAATGCCGCCTTTGAAGATTACATTCGCAATCTCGCAAAGAGCGATCCCGACTCTATCATCAAAGCAATCAAAAGAAATCCGGATGGCTCCTACGTGGTCGAATTGCCTGACATTACGCCTACTTCCACGCCAGATACTTTTACAAACCTGAAACGTCCGCTTATGCGCACCGGTCTCTCACGGCATCTCGACGTGCCGGCTCCAACAACCGCGGAATTAGCGATGTACTCAACCGGTGGCGAATACGGTCAGTGGCCGGCATTGCTCGCGAAGGCATGGGGAAGATATCTCGATCGTCTGAACTCGGAAGAGAACACTTGGAGGCGGCGCAGTGGTTGCTTTGACAAGAGAAGTGTTGAGCAAATGTGGATGGACACTGTAGAAAGCTATGGCAGAGGCGCAATCTCGCTTGAGGTCCGACCTACAAACATGCCTCAAGAAACTCTGAAGAACTTCCAGACGAAGATCAAGTTCTACGATCGCGACCCGGCAATTGAAAAATGGCAAACCTATATGGCAAACAGTGGTAGACCGGTTGCTCCGAAACAAGACTTCGAACTCAGGTTGAGGTGGGATCCAAGTCAACCATGAGGTGCACATCAGCGCGTTCAGTCCGCGTTCAGCCTGATTGGACCCGATACTGTCCTTTTGCTCCCTTTGCCCGGTGCTTGAACCACTACGCACACCCATTTGCTTTTCACTTCTGAAGGAACAGTCCATACGAACTCACCGTTGGCATTGGCTTTGGCACTGGCTTTTAGGATCTTAGGATCAGCCAGTGGAACTGCAATGCGACTGCCAATGGAGTCGACACCTCTGTCTGAACCAATCACCAATGTGATTTTGGAACCAGGCTTTACACCTGCTATCTGAACTGTTCTTTTGCCGCCGCCGATAACCTTCAGTCTTGCGATGGAAGTGTCGACAGAGACAATTCTCTTTGGCGATTCGGGCGCGATGTGCCCTTTGTATTTCAAATACGCCTTTAACGAATCAGAAATTTTCTCCTTTTTGTAGACGGGCTTTTCGTGCCCCGAGAAGTCATATCCTTCGCCGCCTTTGAAGCTGTAGTCGTTGATTACAATTTTGTATTTTTTGTCTTTCTCCAACGGTTTAAACGAGCCGTCGTCATCTTGTGCGAGCGCATAGACGAGACGCTGCCCCTTTGGTCGTGTGAAGTCGAACGCCACCTTCAAACCATGCATATCCAAGAAGCTTCCGCCGAGAGGCCCGGAAAAACTTCTCTCTAAAATACCCATGACAGTCGCACCACTGATAGTGGCAAAGACGAGACGGTTGTCGAAAGGCAACATTTCTTCAATCTTTTCCATACTGATCGGCCCTGCTTCCATGCGAGCCCTGATGCCGCCACGGTTTTGAAAGCTAATTGTGGCGCCATACTCTTTTCCAGAGTATGCAAGTGCATCGCAAATCATATTGCCAATTGGCGAATCGAATGGCATGCTGGCGAAGCGATTATCGAACGGTCCATCAGCATAACCGGCAATGTCAGTTCGCAGCGGGAGGAGCGGTTTCACCTTCTCATCGACATAGGCTTTGATTGACTTTTCTTCGGGTACGCGATCGCGAATTGGTATTAGTGAATAACGAACCTTATCGCTTTGCACGACACCGTCAGCAGAGAAAGTCACCTTGAGATTGCCGAGCACTCGACCGTACGACCAAGCCTGCACGATCACGGTGGATGTTGAGTCGCCGTGATCGACAATCACCGGCTTGTCGAGCCGCGTATGGCTGTGCCCACCGATGATGATATCGACATCTTTGAGTTGTTTCGCCATGTCTTTTTCATTGTCTAGACCACAGTGCGAAACCAAAACTATCTTGTTCACTCCTTTTTCTTTGAGTGCTGCAATCTGTTCCTCAATAGGTTTCATCCAATCAGCGTCTTTCGCTTTGAGTACTACTCCGTTGCGGTTCAGTGCCAATGTCTCGAACTGAGGAGACATCACGCCGATGAAACCCACGTTTTGCCCTTTCACCTTTTTGATCACATAAGGCTTTATCAGAGCGGCAAGGGCAGGAACGGCCGAGGCATCCATATTGCAGCAAATGATTGAGAACTTAGCTTTTGCCAACTGCTTAGCCAAGTTTTCGGGACCATCGTCAAATTCATGGTTGCCAATCGTGTAAATGTCATAACCAACCATATTTAGAGCGTGCACTTCAGGCTCACCCTTGTACTTCGTATAAAGGGGAGTGCCTTGGAAGATGTCGCCGGCGTCGACCACCAGCGCATCTGGTTCCTTCTGGCGGAAATCTCTAATCAGGTGGGCTATTCGGGCAATTCCGCCCACTGTTTTTCCGTGCTCGATAAAAGGTTCGAGATGAGCGTGAATATCGTTGGTATGAAGTATGGTAAGACTGAGATCAGTCGAGTCGGTTGACAGAGCATTCGGCGACAGAGCCACAGCGAGGAGACAGGTGCTCATGACAAGCCATTTCAGCAGATTTCCCCTCATCAACTTGAGAAGAAGGGCGTTGTTTTCTGTCTTGGGTTTAGGTTTGGTTGCCATTTCGATTTTGCCTCCTGCGCCTTCCTATTATGTAAACGCTCAAGAGCCTGTTAAAGTTCGACCGCTGCAGGCAGAATTTTTGGCTGAACCTGGCAGTCCAATAGACGTAACGTTAGCAAAAACCGAGCTAGACCTCGACCCCTTTGATATTCCTCTTGCCTCAAGAATTTATATTGACTACAAGAATATTTCAGACCGCCCGGTTGCTGCGGTCAAATTCCGCATCAGGTTTACAGACGAAAGCGGCAAGGATAGAGGCACATTCCACGCTCCCGATATGGCGTCGCTTGGGCCTGGCATGCAGCGCTCGCAGAAATGGCGGCATGAGCGAGTTGACCCTCGATCTACACAAATAAAAGTAAGAGCATTGCAAGTGAAGTTTGCAGATGGCTCCTCATGGCAGAGTACAAAGATGTCTGAATTGGCTCAGCCACCGACAAGTGGCTCAATGGACGCACCACCGCAAGCGAGCGGTGCACCATTCGCAGCAGGAGGCGGAGCTGCGCAGACTCCGAGCAACACGTTTCCACCGCCTGCCAGCGACGTTTTCCCACCACCAATGCAAGCATTTCCTCCGCCGATGGCACCACCGGCGCAACCGCAACAACCACCGCCGAGTTCTTCCACTGGTGGCGGGGCAGCGCCGCAAAGCGGCACTGGTGCAGCATCTGGAGAACCAGCCGCATTCGAGTAAGTCCGATAACAGTTTGAACAAAAAAAGATTTTTCGATTTGATCGGAATCCAGCCAAATGTATGGTTCTAATTTATCGGCCTTTCGAAAGCCACTACTGATGGCACTTTCAGAAGTCAAAGTGTTTGACCCCATATGTGGTGCTACTTATAAATCTAGCCGACGTTCGTCAAGTACGCTTCTCGGTGCAGCATCGGTAGTGTAGAGTATATGCACTTTCGAAAATCGAATATTACTCTCTATGAGCACGGGTGGTGCGGTAATGCGCTGTCACTTGAAAATGATTTGTCTCATGGCGGCTACCGCTTCCATGTGTTACCTTGTGACGTCAGTCACATGGCTGCAACTGTTGCTCCTATTCCTAGGAGCCAGTTCGGTATTGTGCATTCTGTTTTTGCTGTCGGATTCGGAGCGTGCTCACGCATTCTTCAAACGGCCGCGATCACTTAGAAGCAACTGGGACGACGTCACCCGCGTCTATGGATTGGACGACCACTATTGCCCTGCGGAAGCTGGGATGAATAATAGCTTTCAAGGGACTAACTATTCACAAGGTAACCGAGAGCCTAACCACTCGCACACACAAGTTTTTCCGGCAGCGGCGAGGGTTCCGGCCGTTCCTTCCAAATCAATCTCAAGCCAAAGAAAGTCTCTCTCTCTTGCACCGGTTGCGACAGGAACTCCGCAGACTGCCTCAGAGCGCCGAGATTCAGCCGCCTTTAGAATGCGCGAATGGGCTAAAACCCGCTAGATTGACGATTACAAGAATCGAATCGATGTTGCGCGAATAAGGCAGAGTACAACCCGCATTTATTGCATTTAGCCAAGGTCGAACCTGATTCCCCCTAATCCACAAGGGCTTGCCCTAGATCGTCAACGATTACTGGTAGTGGGTGGGTAGATTATGAGTACGAGGAAGGGATAATCTACATCTGGAATCTGTGTTACCGGGAGACCTGGCCAGGGTGACATATGTATCGGCTTGCGCAATTCAACCTCAAAGACATGGCTCGCTGCGGCGAGGAGATTCGCGACCTCGGCAAGGGCGCCGAAAGCTTCGAAGAAGTATCGCAGCGCATCGTGCGATATTTTCGCGACGGCTTTTCAGACGGTGAGCGCTCCGCGTTCGTATTGGCGCGGCTCTTTAAGACTCATCCGTACAACGAACTCGAGCCCGAATTGGCCAGAAGAGTCAACAAAATGATGGAACGAGGAGAGCTCGAAAGGAGCAACGAGCCCGTCAAGAGCCGCATGCGCTGTCTGACTCTAATGGGTACTGTCGGGGATGAAGAATCTTGGAACAAGCGCCAAGCATCCAACAACCATCAAGTTATTCCGCTTGCGAGCCGTGACCTCGTCACAGACTTCCCCATGATCGCTGTCCTGATCAACCAGTTCGGAGTAGATCTAGGCGCGCTAATCGACCTGCAGGTCGATGAATCGAATACGATCGTGATGGTCGACAATGAACAAACGAGCTTCAATGCATTTTTCGTGCAGGATGCTCTGGGATGCCCTTATATTCACGCACAAAAAGATTTTGTGGAACCTTATGGCGTAAAGTCAGTGCTCGGGTTTGGCGGACTTTTGAATTCCGGAGATATTTTTGCAGTGATTCTTTTTTCCAGAGTGAGCATTGATCTCAAAACAGCCGAGCTGTTCAAGCCCCTGGCTCTGAGTACGAAAACCGCACTGCTGCAAGTCTCAAGCGGCCGCATATTTGCGCCACACGCACGCGCAGCATCAGGATTTGATTCGCGCGAGTCGATTCAGTAGTTTCATCACCATCTGAGTTTCTTCGAGTTTGAAGATGAAGCAGATGGCGAGATATACGAGGCATCCAGCGGCGGAAGCCATTGCTACTTCGACTCCCAACGAAAAGAACTTGGTCAATCCAGTTAAGTTGTGAGGCATCAGTGAAGCGAGTCCAAGATCGCTGTAATACGATGTCGCAGCACAGGCACCAGATGCAAACATCATTATCATGATCGGCTTCATCAAGCTAAAAGTTCCTAAGTGTCCGATCTTTCGAATCATCAAAAGCCACAAAGCCGACATGTTGAAGATGGTTACGAGTGTGGTCGACAAGGCGATTCCGCCGAGCCCAAGTGGACCTACCAGGAGATAATTGGCGACCGGCTTCACGAATATTAGAGAGCTAAGGCCAACTAAGAATGGCGTGCGAGAATCATCCTGCGCGTAATACATTCGCGTGATCAGATCTCGGGGCAAGTAAAAAAAGACTTGTGGAACCAAGAACATTAGGACTGCTATGAACATTTCCCTGGAGTTTGGATCAAAACGTCCTCTTTCGAAAAGCAACTGCACAATTGGTCCCGGTATCGCCATTAGTATCGCCGAGATCGGAAGAGCCAAGAACCAAAGCCCACGCAAACCACGCCTGAAGCTGTGTTTCATCTCTTCAATTTGCCCACCCTTCACCTGGTCAGCAAAGTGATTCGCAATAGGAATCAATAACGAAGTCAGCAGAACTCCAAGCGGTAGTTGCACCAAACGGTTGGCATTTACATAAGCTGTCCAAGCGCCTTCGCTAATGGCCGACGTGAACCAAGAATCAATAAATACATTAAGTTGTCCAATTTGCGTTCCTAACGCGGCTGGTCCAACCATCCTCATATAGGTGCTCAAACCCGGAACCGGCTTTAGTGGCAATCCCCACTGCAACTTTAGCTGCGCAATTTCAGGGCCTTGAATGAGAAACTGAAGCAATGCTCCCACTAAGGTCCCGACAGCTAAATAGACTCCACCTTGCTCTATGGGTATGTGCTGAGACTGGAAAACGTAGAGAGCGACAATAATCGAGATGCTCTGCATGATTGGAGACAAAGACGATCCAAAAACTTTAAAGTGTGCATTCGCAACACCACATGCAACACCAAGCATTCCCGAAATACTGACCAACGGCAGCATGATCTTTAGTTGCTTAGTCGCTTCAGCCCAGAGCAGCTCTCGATATTCGATGGGCTTACCGTTCGCGGGGGCTACTAGTCTAATTAGCTCGGGTGCAAAGATCCAAAAGACAGCAGTAACCATCAGAGTGATTAATAGAGTACATACGAATATTTGAGCTACCAGCTTTCCTTCATCTTCAGGCTTCTCTTCATAGTCAACCTTCTCGCCTTCTACAGGTTCCGTTGTTCGCTTTCGCACGACAGTCATCGTGGCTGCGTGAAATGGTCCACCAAGTCCACCAAAAAGAACCAGCACGTTTCCAGAGAACAGAAACGCATAGTTCCATGCATCGGACACCAGAGAAGTTCCGAAAGTCTGCAGGACAACTACATCTCTCGCCATGCCGAGAACTTTAGAGACTAAGGTCAAGCTCCCGACGAGCCCGGCAGTTCTTGCAATTCCCGGAGCCTTTTGAGTCTTCTCTACAGGCTCATCTTGGGACACTTTCCGGTTCCTTACCGCCAAGCTCGGCCGCATACTTCACCGAGGGTGGTATCACTGGCTTAGGCTCGCGAATGCCAGGCTTGTCGCTTGGCGGACTTGGTGGAATGCCGAGGTATCTTGCCGCTTCCATTGTAATAGCGTTGAATACGGGACCTGCGATGGTGTTACCCCAACGTCCATCCGTTTGCGGGCTGTCCACAACAACGAGACAGAGGAGCTTCGGATTTTCGGCCGGCAGGAAACCAATAAACGATGCAATGGTTTGGCCCGCCAGATACCCGCGACCGCTGGCCGAAACCTTCTGTGCCGTGCCGGTCTTCCCAGCAACACGATAGCCGGGGACTTGCCCTGCGATTTGAGTTCCCATCGCAATGTTGTCGCCCAAAAGGGTGGAAACCAGCCTGGCATACTCCTTGGCACAGGCTTGTCTTTTCTTAGGTTCCGTCCACTTTTCGGTGACGCCGGTTCGAGGGTCATACACGCGTCTGATCAGGTGCGGCTGAACCCACGTGCCACTATTGGCGATGGCACCGACGGCGCCCACCAACTGTAGCGGCGTTACAGCAATCGCACCTTGCCCGAATCCGGTAGTTGCGGCATCTACAGGCTTCCAGTACTTCCAGTCGAGCAACAGTCCATGCGACTCCCCAGGCAAATCAATTCCTGTAGGTTGACCGATACCAAAGTCTCTTAGCTTGGTATGGAACTGTTTAGGAGTCATCGCCATGCCAATTTGAGCAGAGGCGATGTTGCTGGAGTGAATGAAGAGATGCAGAAGATCGATTCTTCCGTGTCCACCATCGTGGTTGTGAATCGTTCTGTTTCCGACTCTCAAAGAACCGCCATCGTAAAAAATCGTGCTCGGCTTGATGACGCCAGTGTCCAGCCCAGAAGCGACAGTTATGACTTTGAAGGTAGAACCAGGTTGGTACACATCGACCATCGACCAGTTCTTCGTTACTTCATACGGAAACTTCGAATATTCGTTTGGATCGTATGAAGGATAGTTCGCCCAAGCAAGAATCTCTCCAGTAGTCGGATCTGTGATGATCGCACTCGCCTTAAGAGCATGCGAGTGTTTCGCCATCGCGAAAAGTTCTTTTTCCGCTAAATGTTGAAGATAGTTATCGACGGTCAGTTCAACATGGCGCCCTAAGGGTGGTGTGATGTCCCAGGTCGGCTCCTTATGAGGAAGGAGGATAGTTTTGCCTCGTCCATCGAGCTGAGGCTTTGGAATCTTGCCTGTATCGGTCAGCGAAGTCTCTACAGCTTGCTCGATGCCACCCTGACCACGCGTATCCATATTGACGTAGCCGAGTAAGTGCGCGGCGAGTTGTCGCTCAGGATAGTGCCTGAATGGGCGAGGAACCACATCGATGCCAGTCCAGTTCAATGTCTGCAACTCATCAATCGCTTCTCTTTCTAGGTGGCGAGCAATGGTGACTACTGGATATCCAGCGGTTAACAGCTTGTAGACTTTTTTCGGATCTTGTTTGGTGATGCGGGCGATAGTTTCAGAAGCCTCTTGTGCTCCAGCTTTCAGAAGTTCCGGATGCACATACACATCGTATCGAGTGGTGTCGATAGCCAGAGGAAATCCGTGTCTATCTGTAATTGCACCACGATGGACCAGCAAGTTCGTTTGCTGACGCTGAACCGCAGCTTTGTCAGCCAGCATCGAGCCCTGCATGACCTGCAGGTAGTAGAGCCGAGCAATTATGCCCGCCAACCCAATTATCATGAGAATTTGCCAGACTCTCAGACGCCAAAGTGGAGACTTCGGTCTTCTCCTGAGTGGAATGCTGCGCCTGGGTGTTATCTCTAAGTCTGTCTTCGCCACTAAATCTAGCTCCAGGCTCTTCTGGCTGGATGTTTTCTTTAACTAGCACAAGGATAATGACCTTGCGCCCCGCCCTCTTTAAAACCCTGTCATCAGCGGCAAGTGCGGCTTGGCTGGCTTGAATCGGATTGGGGCTGGAGGTGTTACCTCTTTTCGAATAATAACCTCGTCCGGAGGTCTTAGCCCAAATCGTCCAACAACGCTATCCTGAATGCCCTGATATGAGATCTGCTTGAGCAAGTTGGCTGACATTTCGGAGTTTTGCTCGTTGAGTCTTCTAGCCTTGTCTTGAAGCTTGCCCACGTCATGCGACGTTGCCACATCGAGTCCATAACCAACAATGGTGACACCGCACAAAAGTACGAGCACTGCCTGTAGTGCCTTGTTTGTTCTCATAAGAATGCCGTTCTTTCTAACCGAGCGGACGTTGTTCTCGACCACTTCCAAGTGTGGTCTGTATAGAAGCTCGTGCTGTGGCACCGCACTTGATGTCATCAACGAGACTGGCATCGTCGAGCGTTGAAATGTCTTGCTGCTTGTACCGGTGCTCGATTGCGAGGTTTTGGAATTTTGAGAGTAGTTTGTCGTTAGACTTACGGGAGGCGTTCGACGTTTCTGAACGGTGCTCGTCATATATACTCCTAGCAAACCTTTATTCCTGCCCGTAGTTTAGCACTACGACTACGTATATTGGCAAGCACTTCTTGATCGCTGGCACAAACTGGTTTGCGGGTAATTATCAGCAACTCCTGCTTTTTGCCGCAGGTGCAAACAGGCATCCTGGGCGGGCATACGCAGGTTGCAGCTGCTTGTCTGAAAAATTGCTTAACCAATCGGTCTTCGAGACTGTGAAAAGTGATAACAGCCAGACGGGCGCCTGGAGCCAGGATTGACAGGGCGTCTTCTAAAAATTTTTCCACACTTTGCAATTCGTTGTTAACTGCAATTCTAATTGCTTGAAAAGTTCTCGTCGCAGGGTGCGAAGCGTCCACTGAGCCGCGCTTTCGGGCTCCACCATGCTTGCGATATCGCGCTTTTGTCAAGGCACCGGCTACGATGTCAGCAAGTTGCGTTGTAGTCGTGATCGGTCTGCGAGATGTTATCGCCCTCGCGATCGCTCTGCTTTCGCGCTCCTCGCCGAACTGGTAGATGATATCTGCAAGTTCTTTTTCATCAAGAGCATTTACTAAATGCTCCGCAGTTGTCTTCTGATTGCGATCCATTCGCATATCCAGAGGACCCTCTTTTAGAAAGCTGAAGCCACGTTCGGGGTCGTCAAGCTGCATCGAAGAAACACCTAGGTCTGCAAGTATGCCACCGCTTACGGTGTTGATCCCAACTTGGAAGAGTGCATCTTTGATATCGGCAAAGTTGGAATGAATGAGGGTCACGCGATCTCCAAGACGTTGCTTCAACTTGCCGAGCGAGTCGTCATCGCGATCTATTCCTACGACTTTACTATCGCTTCCAGCCACCTTTTCCAGGACTCTCGCCAAATGCCCTCCCCCACCGGCGGTGGCATCGACATAAGTCAGTCCCGGACGAACATCAAGAAGATCAACTGCCTCTTCAAGCATGACAGGCGCATGTTGACTCTCTAACTGATCTGAATCAGTCATTTCCAATCACGTCTTGTGGAAAAAATTGCCGCATCTTGCATGTCTGAAACTATAGCAGCTGTGCAGCAATCGGCTAGTTGAATCTTAAATCCAAATGCTCCAAGGGCCGACACCTTTCGGTTCAGCCCTCGAGAATCAAAACTTTAGTTTGCCGATACGATCAGACTTTACGCCTGGAGATGAAGTCGAAATCCCAACAAAGGAAATAGATTGTTTGAATTGTCAGGAGCCCGAGAAGTGCAGTCATCAGGGTAGGAGTACACCAATCGGGGCGATCGGGCCACACATTCATGAACATTGCGGCATTAAGCGCCAACAGCGGAAGAACAAACAAAGCGACGATGGTGAACAGTTGTTTGGCAGTGGCGGTTGTGCCGGCCCAGTGCCATCTCAAGCCATCCCACCAGAACGTTGGCGCAACTTTCCAACCGAGTCTATTCGACGGATACAGATAGCGTCCGCCTCTCAGTGGCACAAAGCCACGAAGGCAACTGTTGCATTGGAAGGTTTCGGTCAACCCATAGGGTTCGAGAATTCCGCAGCTGCAGCGCGGACATGGATAGCTCTGGCTGAGCCCGATGATTTGTTGTCTGAAGGAGACATGCTGATAAGAAGGATGGAACATGTTTCTATTTCCCTGCGTCGTACTTGTTTTCGCCTCGTGTTGTGCAAAATTTGACCGAGCGGGCGCTCGGATGCACACGCTTGGCAGTTCAAGCGCTTGGTCCGTGGAGCTTACACCTGTTAGATACCCGGGATCTGAGGGTCTCCCACGGTTACAGCACAACATTTAACAATTTTAATAACCAGACGCAGAGCCCGCCTGGGGCGGGATGTTCGAGCCGCTTAGAAATAGTCGTCTTTTCGACTCGCGCCAATGACGCCGATCGCCAGCATCAACTTGAATAAAACGCTGTAATCATCGTGGGTTACAGACACAGTTCTGTCAGAAACTCGCTTGACGTCGGGTACAAGCTCGGCGCCATCCGCCATTGCAGGGTCAAACATAGTAATTTCAAGCGTTGAAGGGCTCTCGGGCTTCAGCAGCTTCCAATTCTTCTTGTCGAGCATGGCTTGGTGCGCACCCGCCTTCAATGCAGCCAATGTTTCCTCAAAAGGTTTGAATTTAGCCGAGTATCGCGAAACCGCGGTCTTGGTCTGAACCACCGGAACCTTGCCCAGCCAATCCTCAGCTTCTTTTGCCAGGGCATCGTCTCCGGTAACCAAGCCGACAGGCACTCCAAGCCATCCGGCTAATGCCGCATTTAAGCCGGTCTCTCCGACCGAGCGCCCATTGAGCTTTACATCGAGGAAAACCTTGGCCCGATATGTATGGCTCAACGTTCCGCATGCCACACCGGCCCGCGCATGATAGCCAACAAAGCAGGCAACGTCGGCCTTTGTATCGGCGACTCCGGAAACCATCGAAAAAGGTTTCTGCCAGCCACTTATAAGAGACGCGCCCGGATTCAGCTTCTCGATTCGGAGATTGCGCATGTCCCAGTGCGAATCATTTATAACGATTTCTTCTGCACCACCTGCAATTAAACCTTCGATGACAGCGTTCGTCTCGGCATGCATCAATGTGAGAGCACGCTCGTAACCGGGCTCACCAGGCTGCGTTTGGCTTGAGTGAGAAATGCCGTTTACGCCTTCGAGGTCTACCGATATATATACTCGCATTGGCTTCCTTAATAGAAACAATTTGTGCAAACGCAGAGTATAAACAAATCTGTCGAGCGACGCGAGCGAGCCCGGCTTTTGCCGGCCCGTTGTGAAATCTAGCGCTATAATGCAGTCCGGGTGCCGGAAACCTCGATGATGACCCACACAGAAATTGCTATAAAAGAAGTGCCATACACCAAGATGCATGGTCTGGGCAACGATTTCGTGATGGTGTCCGACAGCGATTTGCTTTGCAGTGATTGGGGCGCAGACCTGCTCAATCATTGGCATCAACAGGGACACCTGCTCGCCAAAAGCGTTTGCGAACGCCATTTCGGCATTGGCGCCGATGGTTTAATCCTGTCGATAGATCCAAAAAATCTCGAAAATCCAAAGCTCGACAAACACTCACAATACAGCGCCTACAGGATATTTGCGTTCCATAAAGACAAAATGCCAGCGGAACCGTTGATTGGCTGGGCGTATCTAAACAGTGACGGATCTGCATCTACTGTTTGCGGCAACGGTTTCAGGTGTTTGGCAAAGTTTGTGCTTGAGCGCGGTATCGTACGCAACTCTGAATTCCTTGTAGCGACGCCGGTTTCTCCAGAATATGGCGACGACGTCTCTGCCGATAAAAAGCACTTGCGCAATGAATTGATTCGCGTCACCTCATGTGAATTACAATCCGGCAAACTTGATTGGTATGCGGTCGATCTTGGTGAACCAACTCTAAAGCCTGAGTCCATACCGGTTTCCATTGATACATCAAATGCATATGTCATTCGAGAAAACATCAAAGTCGCCGGCTATGAATTTCCGGTTACATGCGTCAACATGGGAAACCCGCATTGCGTAATCTTCGATGCACCATTTATGAAAGAAACTGCAATTGGAAATGGCGAGACTGAGTTTCCTCGCAAGCTGGCTGAGCTTGCTCCTGCAATTCAACAGGCGGCCGCGACCGCTGCAGCTAAAGTGGTCGACGGTCAGACCAAGCTGTTTCCTGAAGGTGTGAATGTCGAGTTTGCATTCGTACATGACGAAAAGATATTGAATGTGTATGTTTGGGAAAGGGGCTGCGGACCAACCCTAGCGTGCGCTAGCGGTGCCGCTGCGGCTCTAGTGGCCGGAGTATTAGAACAACGTATATCTAGAAAGATGACTGTCCGATTTGGCCCATCAACACCGCATTACCCCGACAGGGACTTGCTTGTGGAATGGTGTGAAAACAATAATCATGTTCTTATGAGCGGTCCGGCCCAAGAAGTAAGCTCAGGGGTCTTCAAGTTTCAAGGGGTTTCGGTGTAAGCTTTCATTGCTGAGAGTATTTCCAAAATGATGGAAGCCGAACAACGAAGAGAATGGATTAAGAGCCGCCGCAAGAAGCGCAATCAGACGCGGCACGCTCGGCTGCGCCGTCAGATTCTCAGATACTCGTTACTGCTTTTACTGCTCACCGGAGGAGCGGCAGGCTTCACCAAGCTGCCGTGGCATATCTCCTCGCCTGATTGCGAGATTGTCGTCAAAAGCAACCATGTAGTCTCAGACCAACAAGTGCGAGACAGTCTTAGAACAAGTTTGTTCGCGCCGCTATATACACTCGATCCGAAACAGCTGGAAAATCAAGTTTCAGAATTGAAGGCTGTTAAGCGTGCATTCGTAAGACGCTACGCATTTCCCGAACCGAAAATCGTTGTTGAAATTCAAGAAGAAGTACCATGGGCGACTTTCTCTCTCAGCCCGGAAAGCCCTCCTTTAGCCGTAATTGCTCAGTCAGGAAAGATGATTCCGATCAAAGACTTTCCCAACGTTGAACAACCACCATTGCAAATTTACGGTGTGCCGACCATGAGACTCACGCCCGAGACCGTCGGGCAGTGGGCAAGTTGGATATCTTTGATCACTCAGCAAACGAATGAACCGGTGAATTCGATTGATATGCGCAAAGCATTTGATGTGCGCGTTCAAAACGGTTCTTACAATTTGAAGTTAGGAACGCCGGATATGTCGTTGACGAGACGCCTCGGCCGAATCTGCTCGATTCTAGGTGCAGTGGAACCGTTGAAAGACAGACTCCAGTACATAGATTTGGGACTAGACAACAATATTCCTTTGAAGGTATCGAAGGAAGACGCAGCAAAGTCCAGACGTGAAGCCCAAAATGGAAGCACGCGGCAACCGCAGAATTCTCAGCAACTAACGGTTACGAATACGAACACAGCTCCAGTACCGATGGCTCAGAGCCCAACCGGATCAGAACTCAACCAAGTCGTCCAACAGTCACCGCAAGACGTACCTACGCAGCCGACATCAGAAATGGCTGCCAGTCCGAATCCAGGAACTTTCTAACTGACGTTAGCCTTTTGATTTTGCCTTGTCGAGCTCTTTCTTTGCTTTGGCCCAAAGGTCTGCCCACTCGTCTTTGCTCAGCTCCTTAAGCGGCTTTGGAGCTATCTCTTCCATCTTCGCGAAACGCACTTTGAACTTTTCAATTGCCAAAATCAAAGACTCTTCCGGATTCATCGCGTGCCAACGCGCAACGTTTACCAGCGTAAACATTACGTCTCCAAGTTCCAGGTGAACTTCCATTCGTGCGTCAGCAGATTTCTCAGGATGATCGAGATCCGGATTTGAAATCGCCTCTCGCAGTTCAGCCAACTCACTGTCAAGCTTCTGCCAAACTTCGCCTTCGTTCCTCCATTCAAATCCATAATTCACTGCTTTCTCAGAGATCTTCAAAGCTTGCAAAAGCGCAGGCAGTGTTTTAGTGATATCGGCAAGCACAGAGCCTGATTTCTTGCCCTTCTCAATTTCCTTCAGTTGATCCCATTGAGCAAGAACTTCGCCGGCGGTGCCCAATTTATTTTCACCAAAAACGTGAGGATGGCGGCTTACCATCTTCTCGTTGATTCCCCGCGCCACATCTTCGATATCGAAGTCACCGGAGTCTTTGGCAACTTGTGCATTGAGCACCACCTGCAATAGCAAGTCACCGAGTTCTTCTTTCAGCTTCGCAGGATCGCCGCTGTGAATCGCCTCCAATACCTCGTAGGCTTCTTCTAGAAGATAACGCGCCAGTGTTCGATGCGTCTGTTCTTTGTCCCACGGGCAGCCGTCCGGTGCTCTAAGACGACCGATAGTTCCGATGAATGCGTCTAGCTGTGTACCCATTGCCTTACTTGTCACTCGTCCAAACTCCATATTCATTGCCAATTTACTCGATCGTCTCGAGCGCTGCTCGAACAAGCACTCATCAAGGCGAACACAGCTCGGCAACGGCAAATATCATTCCGTTTACCTCTTAACCTGTTATCGTGGAACTATTGCATATAATCTGGTAACCTGAGCGCTCATGCGGTGTTTGTTCATTTTCTCTGCTAGGTGGTTTTGAAGTGGAAGTCTGTGTTGTCGGGGCGGGATACGTAGGACTGGTCACCAGCGTCTGCTTGTCATATCTGGGAAACCAGGTGATAACGGTCGAATCCAACCCGGAGCGCATTTCCAGTTTGAAAGCTGGCAACGTCCCATTTTTCGAGCCGCACCTGGAAGAACTGACCAATGAGTGCATCCATTCAGGCTTTCTAGAGTTTACCGATGATTTGGAAAGCGCTGTCAAGCGCTCTCAAATCATTTTCATTGCAGTGGGCACACCGCCGCTGGCTTCAGGAGAACCAGACCTTTCGCAGCTTATGACGGTTGCAAGAGCGATTGGAAGCGCACTCGATACAACCAAGACACGCTTGATTGTCAACAAATCCACTGTTCCGGTTGGATCAGGAAACTGGGTCGAGATGCTGGTCAGCCAAGGCGTGCAGAATGTGCAAACTGTTCCTGCGCGCTCCGCAAAACCAGAAGCGCCGTCGTTCGCTGTGATCAGCAACCCTGAGTTTTTAAGGGAGGGAAGCGCTATTGCAGACTCTTTCTACCCCGACAGAATAGTCGTCGGCGCAAGCGATGAAACAGTCGCCAGCGTGATGAAAAAGCTCTACAAGCCGATCATCTCTCAAGAGTTCGACCCGCCAAAGTGCGCACCACGTCCCGAGGGATTTAAGACCGTACCTTTCGTTGTGACTGACCTTGCAAGCGCAGAATTGATCAAGTACGCAGCAAATGCGTTTCTCGCGCTGAAGATTAGTTTCGCCAATGAGATCGCGGGACTCTGCGAAAAAGTCGGAGCCGACATTCGACAAGTTGCTCAAGGCATTGGTCTCGATCAGCGTATCGGCAGACAGTTTTTAAACGCGGGTGTAGGCTGGGGCGGCAGCTGCTTCGGCAAAGACGTGAGCGCACTAATGACGGTGGCAAAAGAATATAACTACCAGACGTCACTTTTGGAAGCGACAGTCGCTGTTAACGAACGTCAGCGTCTCGTAGTCATCAAAAAACTGCAAGACGAATTGAAGATTATCAAAGGACGAACAATTGGTTTGATGGGTCTTTCATTCAAGCCGAACACTGATGATTTGCGCGACGCGCCGAGTATAACGATTGCATATCAGCTTTTGAAGATGGGTGCGCGAGTAAAAGTATTCGATCCTGTCACGAACGAAGCCTGCAGAAAAGCTCATCCTCATCTCGATTTAGTCTATTGCGAAGACTTGAAAGAACTAGCACAAGATTCTGACGCTCTCGTCTTAGTCACTGAGTGGAACCAGTTCAACCAAGCTAATTGGAAAGAACTCGGTCGCTCAATGCGTTGGCCGTTGCTTATCGACGGACGCAATGCGCTCAATGAAGAAGATATTCAAGCAGCCGGCTTGACCTACAGAGGAGTGGGACATTGAGAATTCTGATCACTGGTGGCGCAGGTTTCATTGGCTCACACCTCGTGGACCGCTTAATTGAAGAAGGTCACTACGTCTCTGTGATGGACAACCTCATCACAGGCAACATGGTCAACCTTACTCAACACCGCTCCAATCATAGATTTGAATACATCCATCACAACGTCTCCAACCACATTCATATCATTGGAGACGTTGATTGGGTGATGCATTTCGCATCCCCGGCATCGCCCATCGATTATTTAGATCTGCCGATTCAAACTCTAAAAGTAAATTCGTTAGGAACGCACAACACATTGGGTCTGGCATTGGCGAAGAACGCTAAATATTTCCTTGCCAGTACGTCTGAAGTGTATGGAGATCCTGAAGTTCACCCACAACCAGAGACTTATTGGGGCAATGTGAATCCGATAGGACCACGCGGCGTATACGACGAATCAAAACGATTCGCCGAATCGCTAACCATGGCTTACCACAAGAAACACAACCTCAACACGCGCATAGTGCGCATCTTCAATTGTTACGGTCCAAGACTTCGCGCAAATGACGGCCGCGTAGTTTCGAATCTTATCGACCAGGCTTTGAAGAATGAACCTCTCACCATATACGGTGACGGCTCTCAAACTCGAAGCTTCCAGTATGTGTCTGACTTAGTTGAAGGAATTAGAAGGCTGATGGACTGCGATCACCATCTCCCGGTCAACATCGGCAATCCGCAAGAGAGAACGGTAAAAGATCTCGCGCTACTCATCAAAGAAATGACCGGCTGTTCGAGTGAAATCGTTTTCGAACCACTGCCGACCGATGACCCGCGAAGAAGACTTCCGGATATCACTAAAGCGAAAGAACTCCTTGGATGGACACCGAAGATGGACATACGAGAAGGGCTCGCCAAGACAATCGCATGGTATAGAGAGCAAATGTTGCAGGCTGCAGGGACGGTTTGACAACAAACTATGTGTTGTTAGCCAAGCGTGGAAGGTCCGAATTTCGCCCGGTTGTAAAGTGTAAAGTTCGCTAGACAGTTTAGCGACGAAAAATTGGGAAAAACGGAGATCGGAAAATTCCACGATCCCCGAAAGGCGCATTCTTCCGTTGCCAAAGTGTCAAGCCCGCTTGACACTTTACATCCCGCCTCGTCGAAGCATACCCAAAGATCACGGAGCATGCATGAACTACGTCGGTTGGTTACGGCACGACTTCAACCGCACATAGACCTTCGCCGAATTGATATGCATTGGCAAATTGCGGTTTAATCACAGTCTTGCCGGTCTTGTCGATAAATCCCCATTTACTGTCGAGTTTCACAGCAGCAACGCCGTCGGAAAATCTGGACGCATACGAATACTGAGGTTTGATCACCATCGTTCCTTTTTTGTCGATAAATCCAATCTTGCCTGTGTCATCTGTCACTGCGGCTAGACCTTCATAGAAGCGCTTAGCGTCTTTGAATTGCGGTTTGACCACGAACTTACCAGTCTTGTCGATGTATCCTTTTTTTCCGCCAACAGATACGCATGCCAAACCTTCCTTGAATGATGCAGCGATATCAAACTGCGGTTTGATTATCCACTTGCCGGTCTTATCAATGTATCCGCGCTGATTGGAATCCTTGACAGACGCAAGTCCTTCACTAAACTCTTGCACGTCAACAAACTGTGCTTTGATAGCCATCTTTCCAGTTTTATCAACGTAGCCAGCCTTTCCTTGGGCGTCTCTGACTGGAGCCAATCCTTCCGAGAACACAGCCAGATACGGTTGAAACTGCGGTTTAATTACCATCTTACCGGTTTTATCAATGAATCCCATTTGTCCATTGACTACGACCGCTGCAAGCCCTTCCTGAAACTGTTCGACTTCATCAAATTGTGGCTTGATTGCCGGCTTTCCAGTCTTGTCGATAAATCCGTATTTGCCATCCATGCTGACTCTAAATCGAGCCAGTCCTTCTGTGTATGCACCAATAAACTCGTAAGGACCAGTCACTTTCTTGCCTGCTTTGTCGATGACAAAGGTCTTCTCGCCACCTTCGTTTACGACAGCCAAACCCTCAGCAAAATCACCGCCGAAATTGAAGCGCGGAGCGATAATCATCTTTCCGGTTTTGTCGATATAGCCTAGATTCTCTGCCAATGCACAGGGCGCAGCGAGAATTGCAAAAGTTGTGCTCGCCAGAATCGAGACACCTATGGAAGACATCAGTTTCATTGAAAACTCCTTCGCCTCAACCGTTCCAACTATTCTCTTCAATCTAGATTTCTTCAAGAACTCTTCCGCGCGTTTCCTCGCCAAATGCTGCCACCACCAGTGCCGCCATTAAGAATGATAGTGCACCAAGTGCAAAGACTCCATGTTGTCCTGTGTGTGGCAGGATTACTCCCACTAAGTATGGTCCCAATAGTGCGCCAATGCGACCGATTGAACTGGCGAATCCAGTGCCCGTCGCCCTCGCTCGTGTCGGGTATAGCTCCGGAGTATAAGCATAGAGTGCCGACCACATGCCAAACATGAAAAACTGCATTGCTAGTCCGAACGCGATCACCATCGTGAAGGTCGGCGCGTTGCCGTAGAGGAAGGCTGTAGCTGCGCAGCCTAGCAACATAGCTACCGTGGTCGGCTTTCGTCCTAACTTTTCGATCAGCCAGGCGGCGGTAGCAAAGCCGGGAACACCGGCAAGGGAAATTAAGGTGATGTATTCGTTGGATTTGACAGTGCTAAAGCCGCGTTGCACCAAGAGCTCCGAAAGCCAGGTGGTAAGCCCATAGTACCCCAGCAAAACGAAAAACCAAAGCGCCCAAAGCATGGCAGTTCGTTTTCGCAGTTTTACCGACCACAGCTCCATATATGGTGCACTCTTACTCGCATCAGGCTGATGCGGATCGCTTGCGCTTGTTATCGGAGTTGGCTCTGGAAGCGGCTGACCTCTAAGCGCCTGCTGAACCTTGTTTTCGATCATGGTCATCACGGATTCGGCTTGTTCGCGGTGCCCTGAGTCACTTAGCCACCGCGGCGATTCGGGAACAATCTGTCGAACGATCAAAACAAAGAGTGCAGGAATTGCTTCAGCGATAAACACACCACGCCATCCCCACACGGGCAAAATAAAGTACGCGAGCACGCCGGCCAAAACGAAGCCGACAGGCCAGAAGCCTTCCAATAGTGCGACATATCTTCCGCGCTTCGCGGTTGGAATGTATTCGCAAATGAGTGCCTGTCCGACCGGAAGTTCCATGCTCATTCCAACGCCAAGCACCATGCGGAAGATCATTAGCGTGAGCGGGTCAGGCGCGAATGCACACGCGAGCGAGCCTAACCCCCAGAGCACCATGCTCCAGCGAAAAACAACGCATCGACCATACTTGTCGGCAAGCATTCCGGCCGAGGCCGCACCAAAAAACATTCCGACAAATCCCGCACTAGCGAGTGCGCCGGTTGATGCACTGTCCAATCCAAACTCAGTTTTAATCGACGAAAGCACGAACGTCATCATCGCGAAGTCTACGCAGTCGAATAGCCACGCGGTCGCAATAATGAAAAAGAGCAGGCGTTGGTAGCCAGTAAGCGGCAGGCGCTCCAATCGCTCGGCTATCGTGAAAACGCTCATCCTGTTTCCCAAAACAACGTTGTGAGAGTATATCACTTGCAGTTTTGGACTTTGGAACCGACGCTAAGCGGGCAGCGCAGGAGGCAGTCGCTGATTTCTCACTTCGTACAGAATCACGCTGGTTGCAATCGACACATTTAAACTGTCCAAAGTGCCTGACATCGGAATGGAAACAACAACAGAACACGCATCCAACTGTTCCTGACTGAGCCCTTTGCGTTCATCACCAATGAAAATAACTGTGCGCTGCGGATACGCAACAAGCCGATAATCAAGCTTTGCAGCAGGCGACGAGCCAACGACGAAACACTCATTTTCTGCGACCCATCGAGAGAACTCGCTTGTACTGGCACGCGCAAGGCTCAGAGAAAAGAGCGAACCCATGCTCGCACGCACTGTAGCTGGGTGGAACGGATCGACATTGTCGCCAATCATAATGATACCGCCTGCAGAGACAGCTTCCGCCGTGCGCATGATTGTTCCCAAATTCCCAGGAGAACGAATAGAGTTGACCGCTAGCCAGCAAACGCCGTGGCTGGGTGCCAACTTTCGCAGCTTGTGCACTCGATGCCGCACTACGGCACCAAAGCCCTGCGAATCTTCGGCCGTGCAAATCGACTTGTACACATCTGCTGTGACGTATGAGACCGGCGCACCCTTGCGTTCCATCTTGTCGACAAAATGCATGATGCTGCTAGTGCTCTCGACTAGTTCCGGTGAAACAATCAATCGTTCAAAATGTGCTCCATTCACAAACGCGCGGCGAACAAATCGGTATCCATCGACGAAGAAACTGTTTGTTCTTTCTCGTTCGTTGCGAATTTGCAAGTCGCGGACCGGTTGAATGTGTGGGTGGTTTCTCCTCTTAATCAGCTCAGGACGAAATTTTTTCATGGTTCAAAACGGGCTTATCCCCGCAGATGAATAAACAAAAACGCCCCGGCAACTTGTGCCGAAGCGATAAACAGATCTCCTGTCGAGCGACTGTCTATAAGAGATGTGCGAACTTCATGCAATTCTCCAGAGACGTTTGAAACGCCAGACCGATGATCTCTTCAATTGTATCGCAAATGCAAAATCATTCAAGCGTTCAAAATTCGTTCTTCCTCACACATTCCCCATATCGCAGTCATACAGTGAGGTTGGATTTGAAATTGAAAACAGGCAACGGACAACCAGAAAAGAGTCAATGCAGAGCCCTATGAAGGGAGGGTTAAGCGATGTCAGAACGCATTCAAAACAAAACAAACATTCCAAAGGATCGAGTCGATCCAAAGCAAAAGAGACGCCGAGAGACCAAACTCGCAAAGATGGTAGTGCTGAAGAACACGAACCGCATGCGCACCGCAGTGGGCGGATTCAACTCTATGTCTTATGACAAAGAACGGTTGAGTGTCAAAGACTGCGGCTGGGGGCTGTAGCATCTATGTAGCAATTAGTCTAGCAATCAAATGCAGGAGGATAGAAAGATGTTTACGCAAAAAGGACACAATTCAACGAACAAAAATGGGAAAAATCGCCATTCCACGTCGACCAATTCAAAGAGAGAAACACCTAAGATCAGAGTACTTAAAAACACAAGCGCGAATCAGCGCGTTGCAGGAGGGAACTTCAAAAGCGGCTATTCGTTCACACTAACATGCCCGTAGCAGTCTTCCCGGCTAGAATTTGCAAATAAGCATCCGAAGCACCATTTGAATACGAAGGGTGAGATTGAACGGGACTAAAGTTCGTGAGGAACGTCGATAAATAATCTAAAACTTGAGAGACTTCGCTCGCCTGCCACGTCGCTCTGTGCGCACGTAAGTGCTGACAATCATACAAACGATCGAAAGGAGTTGCGATAAGTGGAACATCTAAAAACGAACACTCATTTATCGTATTGTATCCAGCGCTTCCAACGACGATATCGGCAGCAACAATACATTCGATGCCAGGCCAATGAGAAATCCATAGCGACTGATCATCCACATCAGAAACGTTGGGCACAAGAGTGGGCGCCAGGCAGCGAACAAGTGCGTTATCAAACCGATGATTGGCTTGGCGAGCGATCTCCCAGTAGAAATCCAACTCTGAGTCTTTTCCAGATGCGACGACCAAAATGAGAGTCTCATTTTCTCCAATTCTCAGGTTTTTACGCATTGCCTGGCGACTTGGGAGTTCGCTTGCGTCTCGCACTACCCATGGTGCTGTGCGAATCATCGGGCAACCAGAATCAGTGTTCGAATTCTGCTCAATATCTCCCGGCTCAATTACAAGGTGGTAATTGTTCCTTGCAAATTGATTGATGTCGTACTTTGTTCGATACCGTTCATTCAAAGCTCGAGAGATCAAAACGCGAACAGGCTTAGAAGCCGGCTCAGGAGCATACTTTGGGCTGAACTCGGACTTGGTACTGGCGGAAAGTAACTCGAAAACATCGACCAACTCTCCCAAGATTCCTCGCGGGAAGGTATCCACAATGAGTTTGTCCCACTTCGGATCTGAGACTAACTTTGAGATGCGCTCGACGACCTCACTTCTTTCGAGAGATCGTTTCGTCGAAAAACTCGAAGGAAGGGTTGTAACACTTAAATCAAGTTCCGCCAGCTCTGCTTTCCACGCATCGCTTCCTTGTAGAAATTGTGCGTAAGGTGAATTGCAGAGGATCTCTACGTGATGCTCACGCGCGGCGATGCGACCAATAGACAGCGCACGAGTTAAGTGACCGAAACCACTGCCGAGCGCATAAATAATCCAGTTCTCTCTGCTCATTGCACAAAGGCGAGATCCACACGTGCTAGCTCACGTCCAATCGATCTTCAAAGTCTAGATCGTCATCATCGTCATTCATCAACAAAGCGCCATCGGCATCTGAAAAATCTTGTCTCAAAGCGCCCGGTCGGTTGCTTGCCGTCCACCACCCATAGTTGCTAAAGCCTGGATAGAATAGCTTGTCCGCGAAATATGGGTCGCCCTCTGCGTCCCATGTTTCTTGACCTTCAGGCATTTCTTCTCCTTTGCAATAGGCGCAGCCGATTCGAGTCAATCTGCCGCATCTTCTTTTGAAGAGAAAACCGACAATCAAAGGACACGGCGACATCATCTCAGACAACGCGTTTACCTCATGGTTGAAACAGCACATGCCATAGCCGAGCGCTGCCATAGCACCAACTTGTCAAATCCGAAGCAAGAAAACATCAGCGGATCAGAACTGGATTTGGTCGAAAAAACTATCTTTCCCTCCGCATTCTTCATGATCAATTTTCCTTGGTCGACGCGCACCTTGTACAGTGACTTGTCGTCTGCGGTTTCAATCTCTAGACCATAGTCGCGCTGCTTGATTCTGTACACAGTCTGCTCGTCAGGCGTTTTAAGTTTGTAGCGCCCGCCCTCCTCGGCTTTGAGAATGAACATTACCGTTCCTTGTTTATCCATCAACTTCCAGGTGCCTGACTTTTTCGACTCAATTGAATTACTTTGTCCTTGAGCAGTCACAAGCAGCACACGACGTTTAGGATCGTCTTTCCGTTTGAACACCGCCTGCTCAACCCCCTTCCCGTCAAGACATTTGCCACCGCTTCCGTCGACTTCGACTTTAAATGCAAGCGCACCTTGGGCATTGGAAAGTTCCAAAGTTGTGGCAGACTGTGCGAAAGCCGCCTGAGGCAAAGAGAACGTAATAGCAGCAAAACTCGCTATCATGATGGACTTCACGGTTGTTCTCCTTTCATTTCATCGATACGAGAAAGTCTTCTGGACAGGTTCAAAACATGGTAGGAACTTAGAAACATAGATGTGCTGGCGGCATACAACCGGTCCACAAGCTGACTTGTCGAGTCACATTTGGATGGAACTCGCACACCTATTCGAAAATGCTTTCGTCTCATTTGGAGCGTTCTCAATTCACAGCCGGCGGGGAGCTTGATGAATTTGTCTGATGAGTCGAGAAGATCCTTGGCTGCAGCATAGCGCCTATCGTTGAGCGTCAGAGTAAGCTCCAGTTTGTAACCTTTCGGACGCCGCTTACCCTTTCGATACTTGACCTTCAAAAGTTCTGTAAGCTTAAATTCGAATTCAGTGTCGTCCAGAAGCCGCCCGCAAATGACCAACCAATTCGCCCCATAAAGATTGCCGCCGAGCGCAGGACGCAAGAAATTCTTCTTAGTATCTATCCCATCGAAATTCAACATCAATGTGTAGGCGGCATTATCGGCGGTATCACGCGCAAACATTTCCACTAACTTTCGCGCAACCAGATATCTCTCATCCGGAATGCTAAAACGACTCACCGTTTTCAAGAGAAGAATAAAGATTGCAACACCAAACACCATGAATCCAAGCAAGAACAAGCCGCTGAAGACATTGCAAAACATTAGAAAGGCTATGATTGTGACAAAGCAAAGCACGATCATCAAAAGTCGATTCTTCTCTGCTCGCTTATCAAGCGTCGCAATCACGCCGAGATCTGCCTTCAGCTCTTCTAGAATGGCGACTCGCTCGTAAATATGCGATCGCGCAATCTCATCGACAGCTTCGCTAATCTTTGGAGCAGATGTTGCCGTAGATATGGGATACTCAGACATGCCTGGCGCCAATAGGGTTCAAGTGAAGTATCAAACAGACAGTATTATACTTCCGTGCGCAAGAATTCTGTATGTGGCGTTCGATGTGGTTCCTGCACCGAAGGGTGCGGCAATTCATATTCAAGAGTTTGCTCGCGCATTGAGTCGCGCATGTCATCGGGTCGATCTCGTCACAGTCGCTCCGGGAACTTCTGCAGTCCAAGAAACGGAAGTCTATCCAAACCTGTTTCAAACGCAGTTGCCTGCCATTGGCGATGATCTGGTCAAACGCGTAACGCACTTCAGAAGACTTCTTGAATGTTGGTTGGCACAACAAAAATTACCGTTCGATGCTGCGCACTTTCGCTCTCCGTTCGAAGGATTGTGGATGGCATCAAGGAAAGAATCGATTTGCAAGCGACTGATTTTTGAAGTTAACGGCTTGCCCTCAATCGAACTCAAATATCGCTACGAGTCGCTTCGCACTGACGACGCCTTGATTGCGAAGCTCCGCAGCCAAGAGCAAACCTGCTTGGAAGCCGCAGATTTGATTGTTACTCCCAGCACCGTCACCAAGAATTACTTGTGCAGCTTGGGAGCGAAGCAAAGCAAAATCAGGGTGATTCGCAACGGAGTAGATCTGTCGACTTTCAAGTTTCAAGAGCCACGGAGATGGATGCAAGGCACCACAGTCGATGTCACATATTTTGGAACATTGTCAAAGTGGCAAGGCATCGAAAGCATGATTAGAGCCATGGCGTTGTGCGATCGCTCGGTGCGATTGACGATGATTGCTTCAGCAAAACAGAACACTATTGTCAAAGCTTCACGTCTGGCTCAAAAACTTGGCGTACACGATAGAATCTCAATCCAAACACCAATGCCGCAGTCAGAGTTGGCGGTCGTGCTCCACAATTCCCATGCCATTCTTGCACCACTCGCTCTCATCGATCGCAACGTGCTGCAAGGTTGTTGTCCGCTCAAAGTGATTGAGGGAATGGCTACCGGAGTTCCTGTGGTCACAAGCGACTTGGAAGTCACCAGAGAATTGAGCGACAAAACAGACTGCCTATTCTTCACCAAACCGGGCTCCGAAAGACAAATTGCGCAGCGTTTGATGGAACTTACGGAGAACTATGAAGAAACCCTTGAATCAAGTCGGCTGGCGCGGAGAATTGTCGAAGAGCGACACACTTGGAGCGGTGCAGGAACGCAATTATTGCAATCATACTCAGCCCTTTTGCGCGGCGATGAATCTGCAACTAAACCAGAACTCCAGACTCATGGAGCAGCAGAGCCAACGCTTCACGCTCTGTGCTGAGAGAGTAGTGTTTCACGATAGTATCGCGCGCGTTGACGCCGATCTCGGCACGTCGCTCGTGTGAAAGTTCAAGCGCTTCCGAAACAGCACAAGCAAGATTATGCAACTGCGCGCGGGGCAGCATGAAACCATTGACGCCATGGTCTATCACTTCGGGAATTCCACCTGCATCACTGGCAATGCAGAGAAGCCCACAAGACATAGCCTCTAAAAGTGCATTCGGAAGTCCTTCATATAGAGATGGTTGGAGGAACAAATCACACATCTGCAAGTAGTTTGAGACTGTAGACGGCTCCGAAACATGCCCGGTAACAATAATGCGCCCGGCATCCTCGGGACGCTCTGCAGCGAACAATTGAAGCGTTGCCTGTTGTTGCAGACGAGCGTCACCGACTATCAATAGACATGCAGGGCGAGCGGTTCTTATTTCCGCCAGTGCTCGCAATAGAAACTGAATTCCTTTCTTCTCTCGCAACTCGCCACAAAATCCAAGCACCAACTCATCATCTCTGATGCCGAGCGAGGTTCGCAGCTTTAAACGTTCCGTATCCGAAGACGTGTTGTGCCGTTCCGCACTAGAAATAAAAACGTCTGTATTCACCGCATTTTTCAACACGACGATATCTTTTCGCCCGCACAGTGTGGTGATCTTATTTGCAAGATCCTCACTCACAGACGTCACAACAGAAGCGTTATTCAGCGTCCAAAGCAACCGCGAAAAGTCTCCAGGCGGAAACATTTCACGATCGATATCGTTTCCACGTGCGCTTACAAAACTCGTGACTCCTTTGAGAGCGCCAAACCATGATGCAAAAAATCCGGATGGAAACAGATAGTGCCCCCAAACGGCATCATACGAATTGCGCTCATGGAGCCACTCGAGCACACCCTGGCTCGCGGGCATGGTCATGTCCCATGCCTTGTATCTTCCGATTCTAAATATACGATAGTTCTCAGGCAGTTCATCACTTTTCTCTTCGATGAGCTGGCCGCCGGGCAAGTCTCTGCTCCAAGAGATGACATCAACAGCCGCGCCAGTAGCCTCCATTGACCGACTAATTCTCGACGCGCTTGCCGCTACGCCTCCGATGTCGGGAGTCAGTCGTTCAGTAATAAAAGCAATTCTTCGCATAAATCAATTAGTTGAGCACGTACTCATTGAACCGATACGTTTCGACGAAACCCATTTTTTCATACAGCGGACGCCCCATGTCGGATGCATACAGCGTAATTGGATTCTTCGATTTCGTCATTGCGTGCGAAATCGTCGCCTCAACCACTCGCCGCGCGCATCCTTTATTGCGATACTCCGGCAAAGTTCCAACGTTGTAGATCATCGTCACACCAGAATCAATAAGATAGTACGAAGTGCAGATCGGAACATCTTCGATGAAACCCACAAACCATGCCTCATTCTGCGCGTTCCCAACCTGTGATTGCATGTACATTCCGAAATGTGATTTCGCATCTTCAGGTAGATCGAACACCGCTGCGAACTGTTCGAGCCAATCCGGAATGTGCCGCACATCATCAATGTTCCGCACAGTAATGTCAGGCAGCGACTCTGAGAATTGCAACTTAGTCGCGTCAAGAACCATGCCTGGTTCGCTTCCACCAAACTGCAACCCCTTGCTCAAAAGCAGCTCAGCAACCAGTTCGGAGCGGTTTGTGAGCGCGCCCACGCGCCAAATCATAGGGCATTTCCCTGCATATCGGTTGAGTGTGCGGTTGATGATTTCATCGAGATCTTTGCAAGCGCCGTCGATTCTGAACACACCATTCATCCATGAGACTTGATAGCCGCTGAAAAACTCGGCTAGCGCTTCGTTTTCGCTGAACTCTGCGCCGTTTATACCGCTCAGAAGCTTGAACCCGTTTATATAGTTCTGCTCCATGCGGCAGGCGAGTTGCTCTTGCTCTTGGACGGACGGTTTACTCACACTCACTCCTTGCGCCTGCAACTCCGGCGAGCATCAGTATAGCGGTTCTGTCCTAGGGTTTCTCCCAGGAATCCTTCAGGCATACGGTTATCGAAACCAGGTAACAGCCGGGCTATTGTGGAAGTGTTAGCAACGACCGGAGCAAATGTCATGGATTGGAAATCAAAAACACTCGGAGTCGCAATCGCAGGTTCGATCTTTGTTTACGCAGCGACAGGTAAGGCGGTTTCCACAGAGTCTGCAAACCCACAACCGCCGGCTCGGCGCCCGCATCTTGATATTGCGTTCTGCATTGATACTACTGGTTCGATGCAAAACGAGATTGATAATGTCAAATCAAAAGTGAAAGAACTCGTTGCAAAACTGGCAGTCGGCAAACCCGCACCGATTGTCAGAGTTGGGTTAATTGCATACCGCGATCGCGGTGATGATTATGTCACTAAGGCCTTTCCATTTTCGGACAATATCGACAGTGTAGTGAAAGACATTTCCAACTTGGAAGCTGATGGCGGCGGCGATACGCCCGAGGCGCTCAATGAAGGATTGCATGCAGCGCTGCATGACTTGAAGTGGGACGAAGACAAGAAAACAGCGAAGCTGCTCTTTCTGATTGGGGACGCGGGTCCGAAGGAATATGCTGGAGACTACAACTGGGAGAAAGAAAGCAAGGAAGCCATTGCGCGCGGCATTCAGATTAATACGATTGCATGCGAAGGGCTGCAGAACACACCTGATGCACACGGCGTCGATGTGTTTAAGAAAATTGCAAAGCTGACAGATGGAGCCTTCGAATCTCTTGCATATCGACAAGAAGTGGTTACGACTGATGGAAAGACAGAGACGCGCGTATCTTCGCTCGGCGCAACCTACAGCGTGTCTGCTCCCGGCGAAAGCTGGAGAAGTGGGGTCGCCGATCTCGCTTCTAAGGGATTGGCGGTGAAAGCACCAGCTAGCCCAGCCTATGGTTCTTCGAAAGCGACCATGACAGCAAGAGCGGGCAAACGTGCCTACATGGCGGCTCCGGGGTCATCGATGGGCGCAACCTCGCTCGACAGCTTTGTCACCGCGGCAGGAGCCAGCGAAGCAATGTATGGGGACGAAGGCTCGTTCAGCTCGGCTTCAGTCAGCCGCAGAGACAGCAATCTCGACGACGTTCTGCTCAAAGCAGCCAAAAAGAAAGCTGCTGAAGCTCTGAATGTTGATTATGAACGCAAATGATCAAAGGTTAAGGCTGGCGCACAATACCCTTCCTATGGGGCGAGATTAACCAATCGCCGGCCACAAACAAAAAAGCAAGCCGCACTTCCCCGAGCCGCGGCTTGTTTTTTTGGTTTCAATACGGTCAAATTTGGGAATACTTGGAATGAGAAACCCGAGGTGAAATCATGGTTCAGCGCGAGAGACCCGAAGAGATTTCCCAACCTGATTTGAACGAGGAAGCAACCGCCGCATCGCAGCGCCTCTTGGAGAGCGCTCACGCGTCGCCGAGACAGCTTGAGGCTGCCCCGGCCCCGACCTTTGATTTGGGAAAACTGCGAGCCATGGGCGCAAATGTGGGTTTTGGAAGTTTTGAATCGGGCTCAACCGAAATTTCGAGAATTCCTGTCGGTTTGGGTCAAGGTTTCGGCTCATCAGAGATGAGCACTAGAATCGCTTCTGATAGCTCTGCACCGTCCGGCTATGCATTCGCCGGAAAACAGAACTACTATCAAGTCAGGCAACATCGGCTCGCTGAGCAACGTTTGCAAGCAGACGGCTAGGAAACAAGTTTCCCTACAAGCAACGGACGCCATTTGGTGTTAGTTATGGTGCGCTGGAATTTGGGATGGAACAGTAGAGTTGCGTCGCCATGGACAGTGATATCGGCGGCGGTGGCATCGACAGCTGTACTTTCAGTAGTGCCTGTGAATGCGGCGACGGAGACTGCATACAGTTTCGACTTTCAGAGCATTCTGTACGGACATTGTCGTGCCATCACGGCGAAAGACAGAGGAAGACTGGAGTGGGCGACCATTACTTTGCTAGTCGGTCCGCCCGATCACAATCAATTGCTAATCGTGAATCCAAACAACCAGTGTTATCGAAAGCAGTCGATCGAATCTTTTCTGCGCGAAAAGTGGCGATACAGGCTAATCAAGAGAGTCGACGATTTGAAGCTCGTCAAAAAGGGCGAGAGGGTCAGCGGAATTGAGTGCGATAAGTACACCTACAAGATAAGAGACTCTCGCTTCGAGCTGTGGGCGACAAAAAAGATCGAAGCGACCAAAGGACTGGAACAAGCCATGTGCTCCTTCCTTGCTGCGCCTTCCGGGTGCGGTTTGCCGGTAAAGGTCAATATGTTTCGAAAGGGCAAGATATCCCGCAATCGTGACGGCGCATACGCATGGGTAAAAGGAGACCAAGAACATAAATTGAGTTGGCTCACTGTTTCAAAACTGGCAAAAGTGCAGCGCGACTCAAGAGACTTCGTCTTGCCGAAAGACTATAAATTAGCCACTGATGACTTTTCTTTGTGGTGGTCGAAAGATGGTACAGCTCGGGCATCAGACATAGATGAATTGTTTACTGCCGATGAGAAGAAGAAGCGGTGAGCCTTCGACTCACTAATTGTTTCAGGGAAAGAAGAATGGCTAAACAACTGCGACATGTTGTGTGTTTCAAGTTCAAAGATGGCGTTACAACCTCAGATCAAAAGACCGTGGAACGAGAGTTCTGCGCCCTGAAGGGAAAAATTTCAGATGTCATCGATTTGGAATGGGGTACCAACAGCAGCCCGGAAGGGTTGAACAAGGGGCTTTCGCACTGTTTCATTCTTACGTTCGCAAGCGATCAGGATCGCGACGCGTACTTGGTTGATCCCGCACACCTCGAGTTTGTGGAACTCATCAAACAATTGTCTGATGATGTTTTCGTTATTGATTTCTGGAATCAAATGCCAGACCACTTCTGAACAAACGGCTTCCATCGCGGAAACTCTACTAGGATTTGTTTCAAAACACGCTGGGTAAATTCCGCATTATCTAGCTGCTTAACGCGCACGACAAATTGACTTACTTCGTTGAGGTCTGTCTCACTGAACTTAAGAGCCTGAGCAAGGGCGCCTCGTACATCTTTGCTAGAGCTACCGACGCACTCTAAAAGGAGAACCCGGTCAAATAGATCTGACACCAAAAACGGTTCCTCCTTGAGTCTGCCCTGCACCATATTCAGTGCGGCTTGAAAGTCATCCTTCGCCTTTTTCTTTTCACCCATCAACCGGTATATTATGGCGCGTTGAGTCAGGCTTCGGTCCGATTGTGCTCCATTATCACTTTCTAGCGGAATCGCTTTGGATACAGCAGCCAGAGCTCCGGAATAATCACCTCGTTGACGGCAGATCTGAGACTTCGCAAGATACAAATCTGCCAAATCAAAGAGTTCTCTTTCATCACGGGCAAGAAGAGAGTCGATTTTACGTTCAGCCTCGGCATATTTCTTAGCCAAAACCAACACTCGAACTTGCTGAGTTCTCATAGTTAATACTTCAGTTGATTCGCTCAGTGAATCGCGTCCGTGCAAGTATGAGAGACTCAGGTCATTCGCTCTTTGACACCTGAGCTGTGTCTCGAGCGCACTCACCGCGTTCTTGTAATCACCAACGGACAGCAAAACCTCGCATCTCTTGTTGACGATAGAGCGTACGGGTCTCACCACATACTCGCCCTTGTTCAAGTCATTCAGAGACTCTTTCCAATTTCCGTTTTCAAAGTTTATAGTGGCTCTTTGAAGCCAAAGTTCAGGGCTATGTGGCAGCTGCTTGAGTGCGAGATCAATGTCCTTCAAAGCAGATTTGTAGTCGTGTTTGGCAAGGTGCGCTTCCGAGCGAACATAGTACGCTTCTGCCTGTCCGGGATAAACTGCCAACACACGATCTACATCTTTTATCGAGGCATCCGGATTCTTTGCCTTGTTTACGCTGGCGCGCGTAAGAATCACTTGAGGAAACGCAGGGTACTTCGTCAGCTCTTTTTCGACACGCTCGAGAGCTTCAGAATAACGATCTTCTTCCAACGCAGCAGAGCGAGCATTTGACAGTGCCAATTGGAGATTTATTCCTTCCGTTTGCATTAGAGATGAACGATTGGGAATCTTGAACTCTTTGCACAGATTCTCGAAGTCTTCATCCCAGTAAGACACGGCACAGTTTCTTTTAAGAAGATCGATTGCTTCCGCCTTTTTTCCTAATTTGATGAGAAGTCTCGCGAAACCCGCCACGGTATTTCCGTCACTTACTCCATTGCCGATTGGCGCAAACTCGCCCAAACCCAATGACGTAGCCTTCCGATACGAAGCCTCGGCTTCCTGCAGCCTGCCCAATTTCGATAGTGCTTCTGCCCGATTTGCAAATGCATCCGCATCGCCAGGATTAAGAAGCAACGCGTTCTTTGTAGCCTCCAGAGTGCGCTCGGGTGGCTCACCGAAGGAGACACTCCTCATTCTGGAAACCACCCGGCCGTCGAACCTGACCGCGGTTTCCAGATGCGCTAAACCATCTTCGATGTGACCGTCTCCTAGAAGCTGGAATCCTCGTTGCGCTTCAACAGCTGCATTTGACACTCTAAGTGATTCATTGATTCCGACTGCTGTACCAGCAACGAAAAGAATACATAGAACTACAATCATCACTTTGTGCTTCGTAAGCGCGGAGACCTTGGCGCTCTCATTGCGCCTGCTCCTGACTTGAGGTTGTTGTTTTCTAATGCAATCGGCGATTGAACTGCCTGGAATCGATTGCGTTGATTCATCGCATTGAAGAGATACATCTTCTTTTAGCTCCGTTCGATTCTTCTCTTTGTCTTTCATTTCTGTGTGCGCTTCTCCGTACGCGAATTTCTTCGAGTGCATCAAACGGTATGGCGGGGAGGCGTTCGATTTGGAACATCGTAACACCACCCCTTGACAACCAGTGTTGTTATAACGAAGCCTTCATTTTCTGGGAGCGAACTACACCATGGGCTTTGACTTGTCTGCCGCTAGTGCAAGCAGACCCATACAAAGAATCCCAGCCACGTATATTTCGAATACAAGAAGCGGTGTCAATACATGCGGCATCACTGTGTTGTGCGTCAATTCGCACGGCTCAACACTTTGAATGGGCTGATGGAAGCAGAATGAATAATCACTATACTTTTCATAGCAATTTGCAAACTCTGATTCATTTGCCATCCACGGTGGATTCAGTAGCAGAACCCCGCTGAACATGCAGTAGGAAACAACCAAAATCCACTGTTTTGCATTGATCTGTTTAAAGGGAATCCAAAGTCTCTTTGCAAACAAAGCGGATGAGAACAGAAACACCACCATAGTCGCTTCAATGCCAAGTTGGAGCCATGAAACTGTCGGGCTCAAAAGGTCGCCGAAGAAGTACCTGGATGACGGAGACTGATTCCAAAAGGCGTGCCCGAGATAATAAACGACATCATTGCTCGTGGCACCTGATGGGATATCGGCGGCTATCCACCAGGCAGGATACATCGCAAGAAACGAAAGCAACAAGCCACAGCCCAGACCTAGTCGGGGTGCTACAAAGTCTTCGAAATCGGGTCTTGTGATAAGCATCAAAGGTCCATCTTAGCGCACTTTGAAGCTTTGAACTGGCGCCTCAAATACTTTGGATATAGCGGGAATTACGGCAATATTTTTCCAAAATGGGACTTTCCCCACTGACCGGCCTAGCCGCAGCAACTACATTAGGGGTCCCAATACCCCCGCGAATTCAAAATCGAATAGGAGCAACCACCATGGCACCAGAACGCGATCGGCTATCGGGCGGCGGCGATGAACAACAAGAACCAAACGGCCTCAATAAGGCGAAACAAGAAGCCGGCGACCTTTTCAGAAACATTTTTGGCGGCGCCAAAAAGAAACTAGAAGAGATCGACACAACGCCACTACAAGAAGGCGCAAAGCGCGCTCAAGAAGAAGCACAGAAACTCGGCGAAAAACTCGGCGAGAGATATAAAGGTGCTGACGGCAAATTCGACCCTCGAAGGATGGCTGCTGATGCGCAATATGCCGTTCCTGGAGTAGGTCAGGCAAAAGCATTAGAACAAATCACAGGAAATAAGGGCGGCGAAAACATCATCGATAAGATCGGTGGATTGTTCCACAAAGCCAACGAAGAAATCACCAGACTCGATGCTACGGGCTTCGCCGCAGCAGTTGAAAACAATTGGGGAACTCTCGACAAAGACCACAACGGTTTCGTGAGCAAGGAAGAAATTCTTGCAGCTAAGGAAGATAAGAAGTTCCGCCTGCAAAATGCATTCATGCTCAAGCGCCTAGAAGAAGACTACGATACGTTGCGAGTTTTGAATAATAGTGAATGGTTCCGCGAGACCTCTGGTATTGCGAAAGACGACTTGTACGCGCTTGCGAACGCGAAAACTAGCGGCACCGGATTTGGTGCATTCACCGATTCCATGATCAGTTCAGTCAACGATCTGAAATATGCAGCATTGGCTGGAACGGTAGGAACGGCAGCTCTCAATGCGAAAGCAGTCGGCACAGGTAAAACTGTTGTTCGATCGGCGATTGCCGGAGCAGTAGTGCTGGCAGCCAGTGCCATATATGGTGGCGCCGACTACATGATGTTCAGAAAAGGAAATCTTGAAGATGAACTGAAAAAGTTCGAAACGGAATAAGGTGCACCCCTCATCATAGCGTCGGAACCAAGGAAACATGGGTCAAGAGTACGACTACAGCCCTCAGTATTATGAGCAAGAGGGCAACCAACAACCAGAGCAGCATCAAGACAATGCTGCGAAGAAACTGTTTAGCGATGTTCGCAATGGTGCGGGCAAACTGTTTCGTAAGGTTGAACAAGGCGTACAACAAATTCCGACGGAACCGATCAAGAGGAATGCGCAAAGCATCGGCGGTTCTGTTCAGCGAGTAGGTGAGGCGCAACTGCGCCAGTATCAAACGCCAGACGGACGTGTCGATGGAGTGCAAGTAGCCAAGGACGTTGCGCCCTACTTCATTCCTGGTATTGGACCAGCGAAAGCAGTAATGGGAATCACCGGACTTGGTGGCGGGGGAAATATTTTACGAAACATGGGTGTTGGTGTGGTGCAAGACCAGATCAATGTTCGCAGGGCAGAACGCGCCGAAAGAGATGCCGCTCCACATGACGTGATTCGGTATCAAAATCGAGATCCACATCAACAGGTATACGGTCAAGACTCGCAGCAAGGCTATAGACAGGACGCGCAGCAAGGACATCGGCAAGACACGCAGCAACCGTGGCAGATCGAAGCGTATTCACAGCCACGTGCGCAGCAGAATTACCCGCCTCAACGCGAACTGCCTCAACGCGCCGTGGCGCAACAACCTGATTTGCAGTCGCAAATTGCGAAGCTTCTGCAAAATCGCAACACAATTCCGACGGGACTCACTCAGCATCGCTACGAGAGCATCCAACCGCCCGATGCAACGCGGCAAATTGCTCCGCAAGAGCAAGTGCGACATATCGCGCCTATGAATAGCTCAAGCATCGACTATTCGACCACGCGCTACGGTGTTCCGCAGACGAGTCAAACAGCCGATGCGACTATCCCGGCACAGAAGCGAACTACTGTGAGCACTAAGTTGGGAAGTCTCGGCATTCACTGATTGCCTTTGATTTCGGTTTAGAACTACGCGGCTGAGCGTTTTTGTTTTGATGCCTGCGCAGTTTGACTTGCGTCGTCTTTGCTTGACTCGTCTTTGCTTGAGTCTTCTTTGCTCTGGTCGTCACGCTCTTGCTCATCCTCCA
>CAYZJR010000048.1:38151-49046 GCA_964478655.1 uncultured Candidatus Obscuribacterales bacterium | reverse complement strand
CGGCGCAACATGATGTCGCCTTCTTTGGCTTGCGATGCATCGACTTGAACGAACTTGCCGCTGCGCATCAATGCGTGTCGCATCTGCCAGCCGTTGCCTGAGCCCATGAATTCGCCCAGCCCGACTTTGTCCAGCGCCACTTGTACGCCGGTGGCGCACAAACCTGTGCGGTTCATGCGAGCGGCAACGCGCTCTGCTGCCTTGTCCAGGCGGAATGCTGTTTCGCTGGTCGGTCCAAGATTTTGATCCCAACGAATTCGGTCGTCGTCGGTTGCGGCTTGGCGAGCGGTGTTCAATTGCTCGAACCGGTTCGCTGCCGTCATCAATTCTTTGGCCGACTTCGTGCCCATCTCTTCAGCAGTCAATTGGTCTGGCGGCTTGCCGAGTTGGAATCCGAGCGCGACTTTGCCCAAGTCACCGCCTGCTTTGTCTGAGAAGTCTTTGACCAGTCTGGTTGCAATAGTCTCTTGCAGTTCCTTCGGCATAAAAGCTTGCATCTCTTCTTTTGTGATGCCGCCTTTACCGCTCTTCATTTTATTGAGGAACTCACCAAACTGTTTGGCAAATTTTGGATCTTTGAATTTTGCTGCAAATGCTTTGGAGACTTTGCCGTCTTTGGCCAGTTTTTCCATTGCTTGCGCGACTGCTTCAGGATTTTCCGGGTCGATGTTGCCGAATTCGGAGTTCCACCAGCCCCAGATTAGTGGCTGAGTGAGACCATAACGACCGACTGCATAGCCTTGATCGCCGCGACTGCGCACTGTTTCATACGCATGTCCGCGATCTGGATTGAACAGAGCCGCTACCGCTTCTTTTACCGAAGCGATTCTGTCTGTTTCTTGCGCCTGCCGCGGAACATCGCGCTCAGGAAAATAATCATTCGCTTGTTTACGCGACATGCTGCCGCCGCCGCTTCCGTTGAAGCGGTTCATGTTGTTGACTGCCTGCTGTGTCTGCTCGGGCAACTGCTGCTGTGCCTGCGCCTGCGCTTGCGCGGGACGCTCAGGAGCTTGTTCTGGCGGTCGCTGTTGCTCCGCCGTTTGCTCCGGTGGTTGCGGACGCAACGCATGTCTGGCTTCGTTGGAAATCAATCCTTGGTTGTCTGCAATCTCAGGCAGAGCCTGGGCCTGTGAGCCAAGACGCGCATCGAGATATTTGACCACATTATCGAGAGCTTCTTGCTGACTGGGCTGACCTTCCTTCTCTGCTACCTTGAGAGGCTCGATCTGACCCGGTTTGCGTTCTACTTCAACCACGACATCACGATCTTTCGTGGTTTCGGGATCGCTCAGCATCACGACTGTTCCATCCGTCTTCACCAAAACATCCGGCTTCGGCTGATTGGTCTGTTGTCCGGAGAGATCAGAAAACTGCACTGTAATCTTCGGCGACTCGCCAGGATTCAGCTTTTCCACATTGCTCAAAACGTCGCTTTGAGCCTTCACTTCTTGCGGGCGCTGAAAAACTCCCTCTTGAATCAAGCTGGCGACTGACTTCGATGCATCGATGTCTGATGCAGTCGCGACTCGTGTCGGTGTGTCGGCCGAAGTATTGGCTGTCGAAGCAGTCGCAGGAACGTCGGCGGTGGGCGGAAGAATCGGGGTTCCGATATCTCGCGTCGGTGTACCCGATGTGTTAGCCGAAACTTCCTGACTTGAAAGAACTGATTGAATCGGTGTGATAGTCAGCGATTGCGCTACTGACGAATCACCGGTTGTAGTCAAACTCGACACCGGATTCGAAAAGCGCAGCTCGGTTGCATGCGACTGCAGAGCCTTTGTCGAGTCCGCTATGGGAAACGCAAGCTGTGGAGCATCCGAGAAATTGATGGCGCGTTGTTCGCCCGTGTTGCTCATCGAGTGAGGCACTCCTGCCTGGTAAAACGCTTTTCCGAACGGCTCGCGCCGACTCGGTTCTGAAATTTTTCTGCTTTCTGAGGGTTCTGTGATTCTAGGTGAACGCTGGTTGCTTGGATAGTCGGCGTACTACGTATTATTCCCATTTTTTGATTAAATCTCGGTTCGGACAAGGGTTTTGCTTGGTTGGAACGTACCGAGATTAGGGGAGATTTTTGGCATTTTTGGGTCACGGTTTTGGCAAAGGCTTTGAATTTGCAATGATTTGCAATGGAAAGGAACGGCGCCAAACGCTGCACGCGTTATTCACGCTGGCTGAGCTAGGTTGAACAGCAAACTTGGTGGGAGCGTCGGCGACGGCATTCTACGTTTCTTTTTTAAGCGGGGTCGACTATGGTTTTGAATAAGGACGTTTCTGATTCGTTCCAAAAGAGCGATTCGTCAAACGCGTCTAAAAGCGCGTCCCTGAAGCTTGGTGAAGATGCGAACTCGGCCCTTTTAGATTCTGCAAGCCTGAAGAAATTTGGAGGCAGCGTGCCGTCCGAGTTCGGTCAGATGCAGCTTGTAGGCGGCGAAGATCGCAGACTTGCATTCCATACAAGAGAGCAAGAAGCTGCGGCGGTAGAGCAACTTCGTACTGGAGTCGCTTTCGTCGACACAGTCGCCACTGTCACTGATGTGATGTTTAACCTGTTCGGGGCGGGTTCAAATAAGAAAGAGTCCAAAGTCGAATCGCAAGAGAAGAAGGCTGATGGTACAACCATCACCAAATATTCCGATGGTCACAAGCTTACGCAGAATCCAAATGGTGAAAAACGTTCCGAATATCCTGATGGTCATTTCGTGATTCACAAACCTGACGGCAAGGGTGGATACCGCGAAGAGCATGGCGGCAATGCGCGCCCTGAAGCCAACTTTGTGCTTGTGAAGACAAAAGACGGTAAGTATCGTCTGGACGATCATCTCGGAAGCTTGATGAATCCGATCGATGGGCATGGGCCGTTCGGTGAGCGCAGCAGCTTCGCCGCTTCGGTCGATAAATTGGCGGAACAGAAGATCAAAGATCCCGAACAGTTAGCGAAGTTTCGTGCTGACATGCTTCGCTTTGAAGAAGGCATGGTATCGCGCGATCTTGGTGCCCTTGAAGTGATGGGATGCTATCAACAGATTGAGAGACTATTGAGCGACACGAAGAGCCAGCCCTTGTCTCAGTCCGAGCGCGCGCAATTGGCGTGCGATTTGATGAGTCAACTGACGTCGCCTTCTTCTATAGAAAAGGGTGCGAAAGGAACCGACTTTGGTCATAAAAGAGAAAAAGAGACTTTCATCAATAGACCTGAGACAGCGGCGCGCCTGCTCGTGGATTTGGCGCTCTCGGGAGAATATCAAGATCGCTATGGCAACTTCACTCGTTTGAGGCCTAATCAGATGACGCCGGATTCAGAGGCGGATTCCTCGCCCAAGAAACCGGGCGCGCGCAGTTATGCCAGTCAACTTTTCCAGCAAGCATTGGATGCGAAGACACTGGAGCCGTAGTGTTGCGAATGAACTAATCGCTGCGGGGTGCACCAAATGTAGTGGCATTGTGTGCGGTTTCGCAACAGGTTGGTTCGAAAAAGCTTGCGCTGAGGGTCGACGAAATTGAACCGCTTTTGTTAAACGCAGATCACTTATTGATTAAGTATTAGACGAATTACGGGAAGTTTGTCAGGTGCCCAGGCTATGATGCTCTGACTTGGAAACCTCCTTGGGTCTGTGCCGCGTCAGCAATGCCTGTTTGCGTAGACAACAAAAATGAAAATGCGAAAACGCCTGGCAAAGGCGGGTTCAGCTATGTTCTTTTGGCTCTAGCAGCGTTGGTTGTTACTGATGTCGTTTCCCGATTCGTCTACGAGCCCGACCGTTTCGCCAGCCCCAATCGCAGCTGGGCATATTGGGCGGTTAGAGGTCTTCACGAGCAGAACAAGGCGCCCGATGTGGCAATTCTCGGCTCCTCATTGATGCTCGCTGTGGTTCATGATGGAGACGCAACATATTTCAACGAAACGATCGATGCAGTTAAGCACCATGACTCAAAGTATTTCGATCGCGGTTTGACAAAGTCGCTCGGCGTGCCGGTAAAGACATCATCGCTTGCTATCGGCGGTCAGATGGCATCCGACGCATACGCGCTTACCACCAATGTTTTAGTGGGTGACAAGAAACCCAAAGCAATTGTTTGGGGTATTGCGCCGCGAGATTTCGTCGACAGTTCCTTCATTGAGCCGAGAAATTCAGAGACTATCCACTATCTCAATCGAGTAGCCGGAAAGCAGGTTTTGGATGGTCGTTTTCACTTTTGGAACAATCTTGAGTATTACGCCGCGGCAGTGAGCGACCTATACACTAAGCGCGGAAGCTTCGTGTGTGTGCAGCAGAACGCAGTGAAGTCGTTGTTGCAGAACTTGGGATTCGGCGACATGGAAGAAGTGGGAGCGCCGCAAGAGTTGCAGCGAATCGCGATGCATGAACTGCCTGAAGACAACGGTCCTCGCGAGTGGAACGTGCATCCATACTCGCAGAAAAAACAAGATTGGACCGATAACAGTGCTGAATACAGAATGCGCTACAACCCGTTTAAGCCGCACGTTTTGCAAACTCAGTTGGGTTATCTGAACAAACTTCTTGCCTATGCGCGCGAAAATGGAATCGCCGTAACGCTAGTGAACATGCCGCTTACGAAGGACAATCTCTCCTTGCTTCCGCCGGGTGTGTACGACAATTACCTCGCAACGGTGACCGAGGCTGCGCGCACAGGTGGAGCAGATTTCTTGGATCTCAATGATGCAAAACTGTTCCACAAAGAAGATTTTGCTGACTATGTGCATTTAAACGGTCTTGGAGCTCAAAAGTTCTTGGATTTGGTTGCGCAGCGCATGACATCTCGCATGCGCACCGCTTTGCTACCGGGGAAACTCCAGTAATATTCCAAGTTTCGCCACGCTTTGCAAGTGTTTGAGATGGGCGGCTGGGGCGGGTTTCATGTGTTCCGATAGCGCAGCTTGCGCGATTATACTGACGGTTCTAGACCTAAATTCTGGCTAAAAGCATTTAGGTACAAGAGAAATCGCGCAATCTGATTGTTTAGGGTAGAGAGCATTTCTTCTTTCCCTGCGTTTGCCTACAGCAAATCTAAGCCTATCTCCGCCGACACAACAGACTCTTCTTTTATGGAACATTGTTCCGCGTGCATGCAGGGGCAGAAGAGAGTCGGTGAAAAGGCAATCTCAAGGTTTCATTGGAACCAAGAGAGAGGACACATGTTTAACTTCAAGAAACTCCTTTTCTGGAGGCGCTCTTCGCAAGTCGTGGAGGCTCCTCAAGAACCGGTTATCAGTCTTGTGGACCTCACGAGCAAGTATTCGAAGGTTCGTGAGAGTTCTGAAGACGCGCGCCGTGAGAGCGAAATCCAGCAGACCAGGCAGCAGTTGTCTGATCTGGTGGCGAAGCATTCCGAGGACACGGGCGAACTGGACTTTCGGCTCACCAACCTTCGGGACCGTCGTACACGAGCTCTGGCTCCGCTTCTTCCGGTCGAACAAGCAACGCGTACTCGCATCGAGGAAGAGTACAAGCGTGCTGTGAAAGAGGTGGAAGACGCTCGGGTTCGGTTCAACCAGACGTTCAACGCTACCAAGACGGAACTCGACACCAGGCTTTCGAGGCTGGAAAACGAGGTGCCGACGCAGTTTATGGACGGGATGTATCCGCGGCTGGATGCGAAGTTCTTGTCGATGAAGCGGCGCGACAAGCAGTATGACTGCGATGTTCCGCGTTTCGCGATGTTCGATCTGTCGCAGCCGAAGTTCGTTGTCACAGCCCACGCGAACTACTATGGCGAGCAGGAATACATCACCTCGACGCCGAATTGCTACAAAGACTTCTTCGACGGTGCGTCTATGTTGGCGGCGACCCGCAAGCATATGCGCAACTACAATCATCAGCTGGCGGTCACGGCGACCTTCAACGGTGTTCTTCCTGTCGCGGTGCGCGATATGATTCGCGACATCCGCGAGAAGTTCGACCACATCTATCTCATCGGAGAGGCAGACTTCGCGCTGGGTAAGGAAGTCGGCGTCACGTCCGCTCCGCTGGTTGTGGGCGAGAAGGACGGTGCTTTCTGGGTGATCACGGTGTTCGATGCGACCCCCTCCACTGACTACGTGGAGCGTGAGTTCATCAGAGGTGGCGACGGTCCTGCGCCACAGAACCACGACTAAGTAGTAGGTCTCGCGGTTACTTTGTTAGTGACCGGTTGCTTTTGGTGGCGACCGTGTCACACGAAGACAGCGTGAGACCTGTTCGCGGCCGACCCCGATGGCGAAAAACTCGTAGCCATCGGGGTCTGGCGTCTTTTTCTCTTTTTCGTATTTCGTATTTCGGCTCGATCTATTCATGCATATAGTTGGGCCTGTCCTTTTAAAATTCGAGGTTCAACGCTGAAGGTAGACCGAATTTTGGTCGCGGTCGGCTCCGTAGCCAATTCGGTATGGTCAAATTTGCACATCCTGAAAGTATTGTGCAGAGGCGGTTTGCAGCCGCTTCTTTTGACCATACCGAACCTTCTACGGAGAAATGTTTCCGTAGACGATTCGGTATGGTCAGTCGCACAGCCCGAAAGTCTTGTTTAGAGCTGATTTTCAGGCTCTTCTTTTTGTCCATACCGAAACTTCTATGGAAGTCCCGATTGAGAAAAATTGGACACCGAACGGGTTTGCTGCGAGTGAGGCCTCGAATGTTCGAGTTAGATAGATGGTCTGTCTACGTCAGACCCTGATGATCCTGCCCAGTATTGACGCAATGACGCTTATGCTGGTGGCAAGGGTCAGAAGCGCAGCCTCGTTGCCGAATGCGACTGGTGCAGGGGCAATGAAAAACTGACTTGTGGCAAACAGTGCCAAGTACCACGCAGACCATGTGATTATCAGTGCCGGAATTATTACAGGTGGGATGTCACCGATCATCCCAAGTAGCTCCGAACCCTGTCCGCCACCGAAGTACCACTTCGGCGCCTGGTTGATGACGGCGAATGCGGCGCCCGTGTATACAAGCGCTAACCAACCACCGGGCAGAAGTGCGGCCACATTATGAAGGATGAGGCTTCCGGCGATCGACAGTGAGAGAAGCTCGACAGTCATCCACCACTTTCCGGAGCGGCGGCCGATTCCGAAGATGATCGATAGCACACCGAGCAATATACCGGTTGCCAGAAACCATCCGGCGTTTGTTGTACTCATTTCGTTTCTCGTTTCTACTGCTACTTGCGGGATAGCAGTCTGATTGGCTCGTGGCAGGGATAGCCGACGAGACGTTGCGAGCGATAGGAGCGGGTTCTTCCGGAACAACGCGCAAGTTTGGTGGGACCGACCCTTCTGTGGGTTGGCGGTGCGCGCCCTGCTGAAAGAAGCTTGATGTGTGAGGTTTGCTTTCGACGATTGAGAAAGAGAGGAGCTACTTCAAACCTAGGATCGGAACGTTCAAAAGACAAGGTTTCATGGCATCAACGAGAAAATCTTGAATGTGTCTGATTAGCTCGGCTTGCGCGTTTCCAATGTTTTGCTACGACTTATCCAATCGACAGATTGGTTTTACGACTTCATTACAGAAAGTCGTGCCGAAACATTTGCTGATTCTTGCGCTGTGACATGCAAGAATATGGCACACCAAGAGCAGAAAGTTCGTGTGGAAGTTCGAAATGAATTCTGTAAGCCAATTAGAAAGTTCGTTGAAATCAGGTCAACGCATAAGCCGACAAGACGCGGAGTGGTTGTACAAAAACGCCACTGATGATGAGCTCAAGCGGCTCGCCAATATTGTCCGCGATCGTTACCACGAACCCGGTGTTTCGACGTATTTGCTCATGCGCATCGTCAACTACACGAATGTGTGTGTGGCCAAATGTGACTACTGTTCTTTCTACCGATTGCCGAGATCTCCTGAAGGCTACGTGCGCACTAAGGAATGGGTATTCGAAAGAATCGACGAGCTTGTTGCCGTAGGCGGCGATCTCTTTGGATTTAACGGTGGTTTCAACCCGCAACTAAAACTCGACTATTACACTGATCTTTTTGGTTCCATCCGAAAACGTTATGGTGACTCGATTGAGTTTTATGCTTTGACAATTGTTGAGCTTCTGTATGTCGCGAGATTGTGCAAGATGAGTGTTAAAGACACGCTTGCAGAGCTGAAAAAGGCAGGAGTGAGGTGGATCACCGGTGGTGGTGCCGAGATTCTTGCTGACTCGTTTCGACTGCGCCACAGCCCGTTGAAATACACCGTAGCAGAGTACATGGACACGCAGCGCGAGATAATTGAAGCGGGTTTGAACACGACGGCGACGATGGTAATTGGTTTTGACGAGACTCTTGATGAGCGTCTCGACCATCTCGACACCGTGAGGAAGTTTCAAGATGATACGAACGGAGGTTTGTTCAGTTTCTTGTGCTGGACATACAAGCCGTATAACAACGAACTCGGTGGCGAAGAGATCAGCAAGGAAGAGTATCTCAGGCACTTGGCACTGTGCCGAATCTACCTCGACAATGTGAAGCACATTCGAACATCGGTGCTTACTCAGAATGCCAATGCTTTGACCGGGTTGGCTTATGGAGCCAACGATTTCGATATCCCGTGGGAAGACGAAGTGACCCAGAAAGCCGGAGCTGTCGTCGAGCAAGATGTCGATCGAGTGCTCGGATATGCGCACGCGGCGGGGTTCGAGACTCGATACAGGCATGTGGCGAAGAGTCCGAGAAACATGATGCCGTCGTCAGTTTGAGTTGCAAAGCTGGCCGCATTCGCGCAAGTGTAGAAATTGCTAATAACGATGAAATAGTTGAAGTAAACACTTGGAGAAGTGGATGCTAGAAACATCAATCAATTTTCTTATTGAGTTCTAAGAACAAAAAACTAGCGCCTCAAACGCCTCTATCACCAAAGCAATTAACGCACATTGACACCTGCGACTGTGTAGGGGTTGATCGGCGAGTGTGGTATCGGCAGTGGTGCAAGTCTCTGCGGGCGATTGCGTAACGTCTGCTCAACTAGGGAAAGTTCCATGAATACTTCAAACAAGGGTTCTTCTGGAGCCCCAATCAATCGCAAGCGGGACATTCTCGCTTCGATGGTTGTGTTTTTGGTCGCGCTGCCGCTGTGCATGGGCATTGCTATTGCTTGTGGTGTCCCTCCTGCTCTAGGCCTCATCACCGGCATCGTCGGTGGTCTCGTGGCCGGCAGTCTCTCGGGATGCCCGCTGCAAGTCAGCGGTCCGGCGGCAGGGTTGACGGTTCTTGTATACGACTTGGTGACATCGCACGGACTTCCTGTGCTTGGCGTAGTCGTACTTTTGGGTGGCGCAATTCAGTTGGCTGCTGGGCTGCTGAAGTTGGGTCGATGGTTTCGCGCGGTATCACCGGCGGTGATCAAGGGCATGCTGGCAGGTATCGGTGTGCTCATCTGCGCAAGCCAGTTTCACGTGATGTTCGACGCGGCACCGCGTTCTTCCGGTCTCGCTAACCTCATCTCGATTCCTCTCGAGGTTTGGCACGCCATTACCGGTGTTGGCGGTCCGTCTCACATGTGGGCTGGTGTTATTGGTCTTGTGACGCTCACAGTCATGTTGCTGTGGAAGAAGCTTGGCCTCGAAAAGCTGCTGCACATGCCCGGGCATCTGCCCGCGATTGTGGTGGCGACATTGGTGACAACTTTCTTCTCACTGCCCGTGGCCAAGGTCAATGTGCCTGCCAATTTGATCGACGCGATGATGTTTCCGACGCTCGACTCTCTCGGTGGTCTTCTCGAGGCACGCGTGCTTCTGGCAGCGCTTACTCTTGCGCTCATAGCGAGTGCCGAGACGCTCCTGAGTGCAAATGCCGTCGAGCAGATGCACCAGGGTGCGCGCACCAACTACAACAAAGAGCTCGTTTCGCAAGGCGTGGGCAACATGCTTTGCGGCATCTTCGGCGCACTGCCGATGACGGGTGTGATTGCACGCAGCACGGTAAACGTGCAAGCTGGCGCCACGTCGCGACTGTCTACGATGCTTCACGGCGTCTGGCTGTTGCTGGTGGTGGTAGCGTTGCCGTTCGTGCTTGCGATGATTCCTGTTGCGAGCTTGGCGGCTTTGCTGGTTTACACCGGCTTCCATCTCGTGGACACGAAAGTGATTCGCGAGTTGAAGCGATTTGGAACCACGCAAATGCTCATCTACTTCGCCACTCTTGGCACAATCGTCGCGGTCGACTTGCTCACCGGCGTGCTCATCGGATTCCTGTTGTCGCTGGTGAAGCTCGTTTTGACGATGTCGCAAATCGACATCAAAGTGACCGAAGACAAGGCAAGCGGGCGTCATCTCCTGACTCTGCGCGGAACGGCAACGTTTCTTGCTCTGCCGCAGTTGGCTGAGGCATTAGAACAAGTGCCGTCTGGTGCGGAGCTGCATGTGAAATTCGATCAGTTGGTGCACATCGATCATTCGTGCATCGACCTGCTCGAGCGGTTCGACAAGCGGCATCAAGCTTCCGGCGGTAAGGTCGTAATCGATTGGACTGAGCTTCTGGACAGGTTCCAAAGCCCAGCAACAAACATCGATCTCTAAGGTGTGTTCTTCGCTGAACCGCCCGCGGCGCCAAAGCTAGGTGCTACTGAAGTGGGACAGATGCCCAAAAGGCTCTGCCCCACTTCTTTTTGCGTTTGGACTGCGAAGTGGTGTAGTAGAATTGTGCTTTGGACACACCCCACCCCACGCGACCGTACGCGACCCCACCCCACGCGACCACACCCTACGCGACCCACCCCACGCGACCGTACGCGACCCCACCCCACGCGACCCCACCCCACCCCACGCTACGCGACCCCCCACCCCACGCTCGTTCTTACTGCAATGGTTGGCTTGCATACGTGCGTTTTGGCAATCAGGTTTGGAAGCGACGTTCGGAATCGAAGTCGGGAACCGCAGTTCTCATTTTCCGAGAAAATGGGAACTTGAGTTCGGGTTCGAAA
>CAYZJR010000048.1:23100-38051 GCA_964478655.1 uncultured Candidatus Obscuribacterales bacterium | reverse complement strand
CGGGTTCGAAAGCAGGTTGGGAACCGCAGTTCTCATTTTCCGAGAAAATGGGAACTTGAGTTCGGGTTCGAAAGCAGGTTGGGAACCGCAGTTCTCATTTTCCGAGAAAATGGGAACGTAAGGGTAATAGGTACAATACGGGCACCTGGAAATCCCTTTTCGTTTACCCCTTCGTCATATTCCATTCGTCGTTATCATTTCAAAGCAATGATCGAATGACCGAACACCAAGTTATTGCCGACCGTTATGAAGTGCTCAGCGAGCTAGGAATGGGCGCTGTGGCAGTGGTGTATAAAGTTCGCGACCAATATCTCAACAGAGAATTTGCGCTCAAGATGATGCGCAACGAGCAAGCCACAGGCGAACAGCTGATTCGGTTTCAGCAGGAAGCAATGCTTGTCAGCAAGCTCCAACACACAAGTATTTCAACGGTCTATCACTGTGGCATCACCGATGATAATCAACCGTTCCTCGTCATGGATTTTCATGATGGCAAGACACTTTCGGACGTTCTCGAAAGCACCGGACCATTGCCTGTTTCAAGAGCCATTGATGTGTTCCTGCAGATTTGCGATGGCATGGCGTACAGCCACGAGCGTGGCATCTTGCATCGAGATCTCAAAACCAGCAACGTGATGCTGACGAAAGGCGACAATTCTGAGGTTCTTTCGAAAGTCAGGATTTTGGATTTCGGCTTGGGAAAAATGACAAGCTCGTCCGGCGGTGTACTTACGCGTCCTGGAATGGCGCTGGGAAGCCCAGCATACATGAGCCCTGAGCACGGACATGGAAAGGCGCTCGATGAAAGATCGGATGTGTATTCGCTCGGCTGCATCATGTTCGAAACGCTCACGGGGCGCGCGCCAATCCGTGGAGCCACGCCAGTCGATACTATCCTCAAACAGATCAGCCAGCCTGCGCCGGCACTATCTGTAGTGGCGCCTGGAAAATCGTTTGAACCCGAGTTGGAGCGTATTGTTGCTCGGTGTCTGGAGAAAGAGCCTGCAAGCCGGTTTCAATCGATGATGGACGTGCGAGATGCTCTTGCGGCTTATGCCGAAAGGGAGGCGGCACCGCCACCCAAGGGGACATCAGCGGTCTCGCAGCCGAAACATGTCTCCACAGCAACGCTGATAATCAGTGTCGTCGTTGCGTTGTGCGTGGCGGCTGGTGTTTTCTTTGCCATCGCGCTGATGCAAGATCCTCATGAGGAGCCTGCGCCTGTGAGCAATGGCAAAAGTGTGTCGTCTGTGAAAAATGAGGCGTTCGCTGGGCTTCCTCCCAGTACCGAAGATGCGCCGTCGAAATCCAAGAAGCAGTCCGAATCCGAAGATTTCTTCGCTGATTGGATTGACATGCCGTGGGAGGGTGGCGTGACTTGGAAGTGGAATCAGTTGAAGGTGGAAGACCGTGAATTGGCAAAGATTTCCAAGATGCCGGACTTCGTGTTTGTAAGTCTGTTTCAGGCTCAAGGCATGTTCACCACAGAAGGGTTGAAGGTGCTGCTCAACAGTCCATATCTGCGTGGTTTGGGCTTGGGCTCTACCGGGCTTACGCCAGATCAGTTGGAGCTTGTTGTACGAACGAAACCACATCTGGAGGCATTACTTTTGTCGGACAACCCGGCGTTAGAGGACAAAGATCTGCTCAAGCTGAAGGGAATGGATCGGCTCAGGCTGCTCGATCTCACTAAGGGACTATTCACTGACAATGCAATGAAAAACGTCGCTCAGTTGCCAACTGTGAAAATTCTGGCGATGCGTCGAATGCCGAATGTGAATGGTTCTGGGTTTGTGGATTTGATACCAATGAAGAACCTCAAGAAACTGAGTCTGCGTGAGACGGAGCTGAAGAACCCAGGTGCTTGGCGCAATTTGGCGAAGTTGCAGCAGCTCACTGTGCTGAGTGTTGCCGATACAAAGTTGACGGATGCGGCTCTGGAAGATTTGAGCAAGCTCAAGCTGGAGAAGCTCGACATTTCAATAAACCCGAACCTCACTGGCAGATGCTTGGAACCGCTGCAGAAAATGAAAACACTGAAACATCTCTATATTGTTCAGAACGAGGGGATTTCCAAAGCCGCCCGCGAGACGTTGAAAGCGGCGATTCCCGACATTGCCATTCACGACGCTGAGAACACGAATAATCGGTCGCCTGAAGACGTTTTGATTGAGGAATACGAGCGTAATTAGGCTCGGTCTCATTGGGGGTGTGCCTGTGGGCATTGATGACTGTGGGGCATTGATGACTGTGGGTCATACCTTGACTTAAAAAACGATGACTGTGGGGTATGCCTTGGCAAGGGGTGGGATTTGGTGGAGAGTAGTGCTGGGCGGGAAGAGGCGGGTGTCGCCCGATTGCTACTACAAGAGGTAGCAAATATCGCAAAAAAAAACGAAGGAGGTGGAAGCCCTGTGTTCAAGGGACTTTTCACCTCCTTCTAACAGCACAAAAGCGATGCTGGTGTTACAGCGTGAAGGTTTCGCGAGCCTTTGCCACCGTCACCGTCCAGCGCAGGCGTCCCTCGATGTGCTCTTTGAGAGCTTCGAGAGCGTCTTCGTCGCCGTGTACGAGGAAGGTGTTCTTCGGCTTGCGCGAGAACTTGCTCAGCCAGGCGAGCGTGTCGAGGTAGTCTGCGTGTCCGGAGTAGTCGGACATCAGTTCAACCCGCGCACGCACTTTTACGGCACTGCCTGCGATGTTGACGGTCGGCACCGTCTTGTCGTCCTTCTCGCTCACCTTCGCCGGATCTGCATCCAGGAAGCGTGAGACGAGGGTGCGACCGAGGGTTCCGGTGCCTTGGAAGCCCACGAAGACGACGGTGTTCTGCTTGTTGGGCAGACGCGCCTTCAGGTGTGCAACCACGCGACCGCCGGACGCCATGCCGCTTGAGCCGATGATGATGATCGGCTGCGACTGCGGCTCGTCGAGCTTCACCGACGACTGCCAGTCGCCCACAAGCGTGTGCTTGGGCGTGACGAAGGCATCTTCGCCCGCTTCGAACACTGCACGCGTTTTGGCGTTGAGCACGCCCTTGTGCTGGCGGTGAACCTCGGTTGCCTGAATCGCCATCGGGCTGTCCAGGTACACCGGAATCGTCGGAATGCGCCCGTCTTTCATCAGCTGCCGCAGATCGTTGATGACGGTCTGCACGCGGCCGACTGCGAAAGCCGGAATGACGATGACGCCGCAACCGAACTTGGGGTGTTTCGGCAGAGCGCGTTCGTGCGCTTCGTTGATGATGCCGGCAAGCACCTCGAAGCGGTCGCGCCGCTTGTGTGCTTTGTTGCCGTAGGTAGACTCCGCAATCAGGTAGTCGGCGCCCTTGACGGGAGCCAGCTCGCGGAGCAGCGGCATGTCGGGGCGACCGATGTTGCCGGTGAAGCAGAGCGTGCGTTTCTCCGCGCCCTTTCCGATTTCCAGGTTAACCACGGCGGAGCCGAGGATGTGACCGGCTTCGGTGAGGGTGACGGCGATTCCGTCGGCGAGCTCGTGGCGCTGGTCGTAGTCGAGTACCTTGAGCGAACTCAAGGACTTAACGGCGTCTTCACGCGTGTAGAGCGGTTCGCGGCAGTGAACTGCCTTGGGTGAACGCCCGTTGCGAGAGCCGCCACGCGCGCCGTTGCCGGAGTTGTTGCGACCGTTGCGGGTGCCCTTCGTTGCTGCCTTGGTGCTGGTCTTGTTAGAACCCGAGCTGCTGGTTGAACCAAGCGTCTTGTGGTCGAGCTCGCACTTCTTGCCTTTCTCGACGTTGTGCCCGCAGTCTCCTTCCAGACCGGACTTGCTTGCGCGCTTGAGGCAACGCTTGGTCGCCTCTTCTTGCAAGTAGCCAGAGTCCGGCAGAAGAATCTTGAGCAAGTCGTGAGTGGCCGCGGTCACGTAGGCGGGTCCTTTGAACCCGTCTTTGACCAGCTTCGGCAGGTAGCCGGAGTGGTCGATGTGCGCGTGCGAGATGATCACGAAATCGATATCACCAGGGGTGATACCAGCAGGAAGCCTGTTTTGGAAGTCTGCGTTCTCGTCTTCGACCGTGAGTCCGACGTCGAGGATAAACCTCGTCGTCTTGTCTCGCTCGATGTATTCGATGAGATTGAGCGAGCCGGTGACTCCACCAGCGGCGCCCAAAAAGTGCAGCTTCTTAATCGGCTGTCCAGTCTTGGACAGGCGCTTTTGTTCTCTTCGGTTCATCCGATTTTTCTCCGTTCAGCGAACAGCGTCGACTTCCATCAGTGGAAATCGCCGATACTCACCGTATTTCGTTGAGAATGAGTAATCTTCGTGCAAACAATCTGCAAGAACGTAATCAAAAATCTGCTACGAGCCGAGTTTGTTACGCCTTCCAGAAATCAGACGGAAATTGAACTGCAGGATAGGTTTGATCGGGACTTAGGAGTTCTGTTTCGTGTTGGAGTAAGCATGAAGAAGACTAACTAAACCTAGCAGCGCGCCTTACTGTTTCTCAACGGTAAACAATTAGGGAAACATCAAAGATGACTTAAAGCATCACGTGACCCGTATCACCTTTGCAGCCTCGGTTTCGAGCACTGAAAAGTGATCTGGATTTTGGTGTCACCACATTCAATATCAAGAGTTCAATCTGGAACCAATTGCCTCTTTGCATTAGGCTCCACTTGTCAATATGAAATGGCCGCGCTAAGGCCTAAGGAACTTATTGACAATGCGGCTATTTCGGCACTGTTCAACCGTTTCGCCCTGATGACATCTCTAAATGGTGAAAACAAGCATCAGACATGGCAAAAGGTTCACTTTAGGCATTGCTTTAAACGCAAGATTTTCTTTAGGTTACAGCAGTATTTCTTCAATCTTTCCAGAGCGACAAGTCCCCAGCAAAACCAGCTTCCAAAGCTCACTTTGTAACCAGTAGTCACTTCCTCCCAAGGATGTGTGGTCAACCTACTGGCTATGCAACTGGTCTGACTCTAAAGCCCGCTTCGCCGCTGTTCGGTAAGCCTTGGGCCGGTCCGCTCTTTGTTTGAGTCGAGAGATTCCAGCTAGTGACAGGTACGAGCTCACCATCGTGAGTACGCCTGTCCAAAAAGGAGAACCTACCATGTTTCCCTTGAAGGACAACCTGCGTTGTCTGAAGTTTCCTCTGGCAACGCTGATTCTCATCGCCATCAACCTGTTTGCGTACCTCTACGAGGTCATGCAGATCGGTGCTGGCACTGCGGACAGTTTCTTCGGGACGTGGCTGATGGTGCCGGCGAAGGTCATCGCTGCTTTTACCGGCGGCGACCCCAGCGCTATCGGACACGTTATCCTGACGGTGTTCGCATCCATGTTTCTGCACGGTGGCCTCATGCACCTTGTCGGCAACATGGTGTTTTTCTTCGTGTTCGGTAAGGCAGTGGAAGCGCGTCTCGGAACCCTCCGTTACGTCGCCTTCTACCTGTTGTTCGGTGTCTTGGCAGCGGTTGCTCACATCCTGAGCGATCCGACTTCCATGATTCCGACGCTGGGTGCCAGCGGCGCGGTCGCGGGTGTGTTGGGCGCTTACCTCGTGTTGTGGCCGAAGGCCGACATCACGGGTCTGGTGGTCATCATGCCTGTGCGGGCGCGTGCTTACTGGTTCCTGCTTTTCTGGTTCGGCTCTCAGCTGTTCAGCATCATCTCCACGATGGATGATCCCACCGGCGGTGGCGTGGCCTACTGGGCTCACGTCGGCGGCTTCGTGGCTGGATTCATCGTCGCGGGTCTGGTGAAGCTGATCAAGCCTGTGTCGGACGTCTGCTACATCCCCACGGAACACGAGTGCGCGCCCTGCGAGCACGAGGACCAGGATGACGGCAAGACCGGCAATCCGAACGACGAGCAGAAGTAACGACGACCTGTCGAGCGCCAAGGGAGTAGGTGGTGAAAACCACCTGCTCTCTGGCGTTTCGGCACTTTTTGGCCTTTAATCGAGGCTGCAAAGGAGAAGAAAAGCAATATGTCACGCATTCTGCTGCGGGTCGGCCTGTCCGCGCTCGCAATTTTCTTCCTGTTTCCCATGATCGATGGCATTTCGTTCAACGGAAATATCGTCGAAGCCGTTGGCCTCGCCTTCTTCTTCACCCTTCTCGGGTGGCTTGTGGAAGTGGCGGCTCTGTGGCTTTCCGGCGTCCTTGCCATCGGCACGTTCGGGCTCGCACTGCTGTTTCTGATACCGCTGTGGATCTTCGGCTTCTGGCTGTTGCCCGCGGTAGCGTTGAAGCTGCTTGCGAATTTGATGCCCATGTACCTGACCGTCACGGGATGGCTACCAGCCATCCTTGGTGGTCTGGCGCTGTTGTTCATCGAGTTCATCACCGGTGGACACAAGCGCATTACCGTCAGGCGCGGGCCTCCTCGCAGGAAGTGATTCCTGCGGGCAGTCCCATGCTTGAGTGGAAATACTCATGAAATCACGACTCACTCTCGCGGCAGCTAACCGCTGCCTACTGACGCGGCGTCCGAGAGTGATCGGGCACCGCGGTGCGGCGCTGTGGTATCCGGAGAACACCCTGATATCGCTAAAAGCGGCAGTCGATGCCGGCGCCGACATTCTCGAATTCGACATTCACATGACCAAAGACGGTCACATCGTCGTCATTCACGACAAGACGGTGGATCGCACCACAGATGGTGTCGGTCGCATTGCCGATAAAACCCTGGCTCAGCTAAAGCAGCTGGATGCAGGGTTTCGGTTTACGACTGATGGCGGCAAGACGTTTCCGTACCGGGGCAAGGGAATCGGAATTCCTACCCTCGCGGAAGTCTTTGACGCGTTTCCGGGTATGCCCATGCTGGTTGAGATCAAGAACTCCGACGAACGGCTTCTCAAGCCGCTTGTCGAGCTGCTCAATCGCCATGGTCGATTCGAAAGCGTCATCATTCAGGTCTTCAGCATCTCCAGGAAACTGGTCGCAAAGCTGAGGGCGTTGGATGTGCGTGTGGTGACGGGGCATTCGACAGCGGAGATCGCGACCTTCTGTGCGCTTTTGCGCTTCGGAGCGGCGCGGCTTTTCCGCAGGCGAGCTGTCACGTTCGAGGTTCCTGTGAAGAAGAAGCGGTATCCCATCGTTACTCCTCGCTTTGTCAGACTGGCACACGCCCTCGGAATCGAGGTCTTCGTGTGGACAATCAACAACGAAGCGGAGATGCGCAGGTTGCTGGCGATTGGCGTCGACGGAATTTATTCCGATGACCCTGCGCTTCTGCGTAAAGTGACTGATGAAGAACTCTCGAAGGGCTCTGCACGCCGCTAGTTCTGCTTAGACAAACGGTAGGCAAGGGTGGAAACGTCCAATCTGGGCGCTTCGCCTTTGCCTATTCGTTTTTGGTGTTTAGATACTCTAACTTATAGTGGAGCTGACAGGTTTTTTGGCTGTTTTATTCATTTTGGTTGAAATGGTCGAATTAGTCGATCCCTGCCTTCTTGCCTGGTTGGTGCTTGCATTTAGGACGCATTGGTATTATTTCGACTTGGGCAGGTTGCTGCGATGCGCGTCAATCAACAGTGGAATGGAGGTGGAACTGTTTGTCCCGTTGGCGTCCAATCCCTTTTGGCGCAGCACATTTAAGAACGAATGCGCGTTGGTTGCCATCGTATATGGTGTCGTCAGGCGTTGCAATGAAAGTGGAACACTAATTTTTTGTCCAGTCTGCCCCGGCGCCATGAGGTTTGCTTGAAGTTCTTGACCTTTTGCCACATCTTGGTTCCATCGGTCGGCCCAATTCGTGCGTGCGTTCTCGAAACCTGGCTTCAGCTGTGCGTTGTTGCCTGCTTTCTGCTGTACTTCATCCATCACCATGCGTTCGCGCATGAGTGCGTAGCGGCTCTGCAGCCAGTTCTTGTTGGGCAGGTTGTCCTTGGCGGCATCAAACGCTTTTTGAACCTTCACCGCGTGCGGCTGCGCCGCTGCAATGGCGTTGGCCGAAACTTCCTTCAAAGACATGCCGTTTGTGGACTCGATGATCGAGAGCTGCCCGTGGTCTCCGTACAGCTTGGATAGAGGTCCTTCAGTAAGATTTATGGAATCGTCTATGCGCGTGCGCACAACCTCCGGCGTGTCTTCCGGGCGTGACTTCAGCGGCGAACTGCACTTGTCGCAGCACCCTTCTTTCTTGGGGGGATTGCGTTTTAGGTGATACGACGGTGAATCACATTTTTCGTTGGAGCAAATGCGACGTTCTGTAATTCGCTCGAGAATGTCTACCTCAGGCGTTCTTATGTGGATGGCTTGGCGAATGGGCGTTCCCTTTTCTGCAAGGAAGTCTTGGAACATCTGTGCCTGTCCAATCTTTCTGGGAACCCCATCGAGCACGGCACCATTGGCATACTCAGGCTTTTCGAGCTCTTTCATCAATAGTCCGAAAGTGATTTCGTCGGCGATCATGCCGCCTTTTCTGATGGTTGGCTCGATTTGCAATCCAAGCTCGGTTTTGTGATCGATATGCCAGCGAATTATGTTGCCGAAGTTGATCAAGGGCAAACCCAGTTCAGCAGCCAGGTCTGTGCCGACTGTTCCTTTGCCGCTGGCAGGTCCGCCGAACAGAACGATGTACGGTTTCGCTTCAGGCGGCAGCTCCGCAAGACGATCTTTCAACTCCGTCTGCCAGTCTTTGCCAGGTGCCACCATCGCCTTTGCTTCGGCGACCGAGAGTTCGGTAACCAATCTGGATGTCTTGGCAACGACTGCATCCTGCGCTGCTGGTCCTTTTCCGCCGACCTCTGCAACCTTGACTCGAACATCTCCGAACTCCGTCAGAAGCGGATTGACTTCTTTTGAGCCTTTGAGAAGCTGCTGCACGCCTGCGTCTCGCTTGATGATGTCGCTCACCGTGTACTCGCCTTTGACTCCTCGCGAGTACATCTCGCCGGTAGCACGGGTTAGTCCGCCCATCAAACTAAAGGTGTAAGCCCCTTTCATCATTTCTTCTCCGGAAGCAAACCCCTTGCCCTGAGACAAGGAGCGGAGATTAGACTCAACTACGCCGGCGCCTCCGCCTGAGATTATGTTGCGCGCGAGATCATGTTGAAACGAATTGACCATCCAGGGCTTGTTAGTTGAAATTAGGGCCGCATCTAACTGTTTTAGCCCCACCGATCCTGCGTGCAATGTTCCAAAAACTGTGAAGCCGATACCGGCATTGGTGGCACGCTCCTTCCAGAATGTGGATGAGTCTGTAGACTTGACTGGTCTCATAACTCCGTCAAAAATGGCTCCGGCTGTTCCACTTGAAAGAATTGGCAAGGTCGTCCTTGCAAGATTAGTGTTGAGCATTTGTGCCGTCGTGACTTCGCCGTAGTGACGCACTGCAGCAGACTCGACGCCCCTTCCTATTCCGCTTGCAGCTTTCTTGCACAGCATGAAAGGAAGCACCATACCGGCTGCACCGCCTATTGTCTGCGCGTGCCATCTGGCGGTGCCGAACTCCGCTTCTGTGGGTGGTGCCACCCATGCCATCGCCGGTGCTTCGGCACCTGTAAGCTTGCCTCCGGTTTCGTTCCACAGTTGGGCGACGCCATTATAAGGAGATTGAATTCCAGAGTTGAACGCTGAGCGAACCGCTTCTTCAATGAGGCTCTGTGATGCGTTTTCAGACGCGGCGCTCTGTACGGCAATCAGAGGATTGGCGTCTTGTGTGCGCTTCGATAACCCTGGTATGGGTTCGCCCATGTTTGGCCCTAAACGTGGAAGATCTTAGATTGTATTAATTGGCGCGTCGGGGGCTATGGGATTTCTACGTAGTTTCCCCACTCTTGTGTCGATTTCGCCGCGTAAATCGACGCGATTTAGGGTATTAAATAGGGGTGCTCAATCGTGAGGACTCCCGAAGATGGCAGGAAATAAACCGGTTGGAACCGACCAGGGCAGCGACCGTGCAGTAGAGAACAATCAAGTTCAAGACAATGCGTCAGCGGTTTGTCGCAGCGAAGTGTCGAACATGCCTGCTGCCGATCAGCGAAGCGCATACACTGCCATGACTCAGCCGGGAGATGCGACCGCGACACAAAAATTCGACGGCGATAACCCGCCTGTGATCGTTAATCCGGTGGCTGGCACCGGCGGTGATACCACGCAAGTGCAAACGGTTAAGACGACTGAGAAGACTGATGCGTACGTGAAAGTCGATCGCTGGGATGACGAAAGTCTTCCCGAGTGGGGCGTCGATCGCATGGCGCTGCATCATGTCGGCAGCCAGGAAACTGAGACCACGACTACTGTTGTTACAACGGCTGAAGCCGGAAGCGGCGACGGCGCCGGGAATGCAACCGGTGATGCACGAGGCCTGCGCGCTGACGTTGCGCCTGGGCGACTTGCTGGTATGTTCGATGACGGACCGGCAGAAGACAAAGACGGCGACGGCGTTCGCGATGACGAGCAAGCCGGCAAGGATGGAGCTGGAGCCGAGGGCAAAGACAAAACCAAAGGTGATGGCAAGGGTGATGCAACCACTTTGGCCGGCGGCAAGAATGCTGGAGACGTCGATAGTGACGGCGATGGCGTCACTGACAGAGACGAAGACATGATCGGAGCTGCAGCAGGCGCCTCAGACGCTGCCGCCGCAGCGGGTCGGAAAGGTCGCAACGGATCTCGCAACGTGCGCAGGCAAGAAGCCGAGCAGGCTCAGGCGGCTGTTGGGTCTGACGAGGAGCTGGAAAAGACCAGGCTCGGTTAGTTGGTTAAGCAGGTGGCGCATTTGCGCGAGCCTAAGTTGTGCTCATTTATGGGTGAGGGGAACGGCTGTTGTCATTGGACGTAGCCTTGCAGTCGTCCGCCAACTGTCGGTTTCAGCCTCTGTCGCCCGGTGTTGTCAAGTGATTTAGACTCGTAAAGTAAGTCTTGATCAGAGTTTCTTCTTGACCGGTCAGACAACTTATTCTCGAAGTGAATAACTTGACTACCTCATTTCTCGGAGAGCCCAGAAAGCTACAACCTCACCCATCGATTAGATGATTTCACGTGCAAGACCGCAGGTTGTAGGCCTTATGGTGAGGACCACCACTTCTTCGAGAGGGGTCAAGGTTTACGGTGTTTGAGCGACAGGTCCGGCGGTCGGACTGGCTCAGCGCCGTTTGTTTCGAAATGAACGTAGGAAAGGCTACCCACACTTATGGGAACCCTGATGATCGTGCTTGCAGTGGTCGCCGTGATCGCTGTAGCACTCCGCCTCCTCTGGAGGCTTGTCGCCATCCCCGAGATCAGTCTCGCTGATGTGCCTGAAGGTGACCGTCGAGTCGTCCAAGCGGACATGCTCGTCGATCGACTCGAGTTTCAACGCGACATCGCTGAGGAACTCAACCTCGACACCACCACGCTGTCCAATATGGACGCCGAGATTGCTGCCGCCCGCGTTGCGGCGCAGCAAGTTCGCGAGGGCGTGGCGAGTGAAGCCACCGAACAGCCCGTCACTGAAACGGTCGCAGACCCGGTCACGCAGCGTCCACGGCTTCGTCCCGTGTCTGTCGCTGCCGTGCGTACGTCTCGTCAGGAGCGCAAGTAGCATAGCGCTTCTCTCAAGCCGTTCGCTGTAAACCAGCGCATCCCTGGGAGGGGAAACCCTTAGCGGTCCTCTCCCAGGTTGATGTGCGGCGTGCGTCTTTCAGGTGCACGTTTTCCACTTTCTGACCATGAACAATAAGAACAAGAAGGTTGCGTGGTTGGTTGTTGTGCTCATCTCGCTGGGAATTTTTGCGCTGTCCGCACAGCCGCACTCAGCAGAGTTTACGCATCGATTTTTCGGGCAATACAACGGCATTGCCAGGCATCTCGCCCACTTCCTGGAGTACGCGGTACTATTCGCCGCGCTCAGATGGGCGGCAAGCAGGACGCTTCGTCTCAATGTGCACGTTGTAGCTTGCCTGGCATTTGGTGCATGTTTGCTCTTTGCTCTCGGTGACGAGTGGCATCAGAGCTTCGTGCCCGGACGCTCTGCGCAGCTTCTGCACGTCGGTTACGACATGGCAGGTGTTTGCACGTCCTGGTTAGTTTGGCTGGTTATCCGTGCCCTAAACAAAGCCCGCCTGAAGCGAAATGCGTGACGCATGCCGTCCGCCGCCCGTTCGCGATCGGCAATTTCTCTAGCGTGTGCGTTTGCACCACATTCGGTGCATCGCCATGCTAGAGAAAAAAATTGGTATTAACTATTGAAGACAGTAGAACAGTGGTGTCTGCATTTCTTTAGCAGGGGTTTGATTTTTTGACTGTTGTAAAGTGTCAAGCGCGCTTGACACTTTACCCACGAAAAATTGGGAAAAAACGGAGGTCGGATTTTTGACGATCCCCGAAAGAGGCGTTTTGCCGTTGCGAAAGTGTCAAGTCCACTTGACACTTTACATCCCGCCTCTGCAAACCCACCACGCCAAAGGACAGCCAAAGGAAGGACATGCCGACCAGAAGGCGATTTCGCCTCACAGCTGGCGATCTTGTAAAGCCCTGGGCCAACTGCCTCAAATGTGTACTTACTTTTAGCCCTCTTGGAATCCCGGTCTCTATGTAGTTTCTGGTTCACACGTTCGTAGAATCGTTTTCGTAATTTTGCTTCTTACATAACGTCTCGTTTCTCGATTCCTTAGCTTCAAACACTCTAACTCCCTCGTGCTGCTAGCGATTACAGCTGCGACTCTTCCTGATTAAGGCGAGTTGGCATTTTACGGCTGTCAGCTAGAGCTCCGTAGTTTTGGGATTACGACCATGAAAAAGAACAATTTGAGCGGCGCTCCGCTCAGCGATTCTTATCACGTCGTTTTCGGAAGTGGTGGTTCTCGCGCTGCTCTTGGCGGTGCCGGAGCCATTCTTGCTTTCCACATGACTGGCTTGACCCGATGGAAAACCATCGGCGGTGCCAGCGGTGGCTCGATTCCCGCTGCCTTTATGGCGGCCGGTATCGATGCGAAGACGGTTCTTCATTTGATTACTGAGACTGAATTCACCTCCTTGCTCACGCCGAAGACCGGCTTCCTCCGCCGTCTTTACGCCATCTTGATGAAGTACCGCTACGAGCGCAGCCGCCCCTCGAAGGGTGTGTACAGCTCCGACCGTCTGGGTGCCTTCATCGACATGCGCGTGGGCCAGTGGCCTCGTGGCTACTGGACTGCCGCTTCGTGCAAGCATGGACAGGTTCTTCTGACCGATCACGGCGTCGTGAAATACTGCGACGACGGTACGATGCAGAAGCTGTCCGATACGCCTCCTACTGCTGGTGATGCTGTGCGCGCTTCGATTGCCATTCCTGGCTTCATCGACGCGTACAACCTGAACGGCGAAGACCTCTTCGACGGCGCTCTGACGAGCGACGGCGAATGCCCGGTCGAAGTCGTGAACCGTCACTTCAAGGAAGACTTCTCGAAGGCTGTGGCTTTCGATGTCGGTGAGGAGCAGATCAAGAACTGGTGGGTTCTGCGCACGTTGTGGAAGATCTTCTGCAACGGCAAGTGCGACAGTTTCGACGGCAAGCGCCCCGACGAAAAGCTCGGAGCTATCGTGATTCGCCCTGAAATCAACGGTTTCCACGCCTTGAAGTTCAAGCTCGACATCAACGACAAGTGGCGCGCCATTCTCGCCGGTTTCACCGCCGCCCTGCACCGCATGGAGCAGGCCGGATTGTGCAGCAAGGTCGATCATGCTGATGCGTTCGAACTCGACGTGCAGCTGAAGGACATTCTTGCCAACACACCGAAGTCGCAGATTGCCTCGAAAGTGGAGACTCTGCTCTCCTCGAAGGGCTTGTTCTAGCACTTCCAGCTAACATCAGGGAGGCAGCGATGAATATGCTGAAACCTCTAAAGTGGCTCCTGTACCCACTGTTCTGGCGGTTTGTCAGAATGCCGGGGCGCACCTTCAGTGGTGCTCTCTCTCCGCTCAATGAGTTCGAGCAGGAGATACGCGATGGGCTGAAAGCTCACGTCGAACGGCTGGCAGGCGATGTTGGCGACCGAAGTCACCAACGCGTGGAAGCTCTCAAGGCGACCACGAAATACGTCAGCAACTCGCTTTGGGCGCACGGCTACGAGATTGCTCAGCAAGAGCTCTCGTATCGCGGAGTCGCCATGAACAACGTGATTGCTGAGATCAAGGGACGAACCCGCCCCTCCGAAATCATCGTCATTGGCGCGCACTACGACACGGTCGCAGGCTGTCCGGGAGCTGACGACAACGCCTCGGGCGTTGCGGCACTTATCGAACTCGCCCGCATGCTGCGTCAAGTTCCGATGGAGCGAACTGTTCGCTTCGTCGCATTCGCCAATGAGGAGGATTCGGGCGGACCCTGGGAATCGATGGGGAGCTATCACTACGCCCGCTTGTGCAAGCAGCGCCGGGAAAACGTGGTGGCGATGCTATCGCTCGAGATGCTCGGATACTATTCCGATGCCGAGGGCAGCCAGAAGTACCCTTTCCCTTTCAACCTGTTCTACCCGTCTACCGGCAACTTCATCGGCTTCGTCGGTGATGTGCGTTCGGCGACGTTGGTGCGCAGATGCGTTGGGATGTTCAGAAAGGCAGTGCGCTTTCCCTCTGAGGGAGCCGCCGCACCAAGCCAGTTCAAAGACATCAATCGCTCAGATCACTGGTCATTCTGGCAAATGGGTTATTCGGCGTTGATGGTTACCGACACGTCGAATTTCCGAAACCCGTACCTGCACACAACTGCCGACACACCGGACAAGCTCGATTACGACCGCATGGCGCGTGTCGTAAGAGGGTTGGCGTTCGTTGTGAAGGATCTTGCCGGAGTTCTGCGGCAAGAGTGACTCCCGGGTACTTGAGCGCCAATGAGATTTACTTTGATTCGGGTAACGTGGTGCAGAAAACGAAAACATAGTGCCACCGAGCCGAGCGAGACGAGGAATTCAGCAAATACCAGCTGAACCCGCAAGGGATCTTCGTCTCGCTCATTTTAAAGTGTTGTTACTATATGAAATAGGGCATTGCCGGTAATGGCATATTCGTGTGGCGGAGAACAGG
>CAYZJR010000048.1:20515-23000 GCA_964478655.1 uncultured Candidatus Obscuribacterales bacterium | reverse complement strand
ACTATATGAAATAGGGCATTGCCGGTAATGGCATATTCGTGTGGCGGAGAACAGGCGGCGTGCACAGGCGGCGTGCTCAAATTCGCGCTACTTGGCGGCTCTCTCTAACTCCGAGAGCTTGAGCACGACACTGCGGTAGGCAGGTATGCCTTCGGGATGAACAACGACTTTTGTCGATTTTACCGCTGCGCTGATTCGGTCATCCAGTTTTGTGTCCCCGGTAGACTCGCTAAAGATGCAGTTCTTGACCTCTCCGGTGGTGCCGATTTGAAAGTATATGCTTCCTTTCGTGAGAGTCGTCCCCTTAGGAAGGACGGCTGCAATCTTCTGTGCAACTGCTTTTTTATAGCCTTCTTCAGCCTTCAGTTGCGCTTCGGTAGGCTGCGGACATGCAATCTTGCCCATTAATTGTCTGGGTTCTTTGACTGGCGAAGGTCCCTGCGGTGACGGCTTTTCATCAGCTTTGGAGTTTTGTTTTTCTGCTTTGGAGTCTTGCTTCTCAGATTTTGAAACTTGATTTTGTGCGATGGAAGGAACAGTAAAGACACCGGAGAAGACCGCAGCAGCTGCCGCCGCCACTTGCCATACGCGCGCTTTCATGAAGCGGTACCCGCTTCGAAGAGTGCGCAGCCCGACTGGGCAGTCGTCGTTTATTACGGTTCCATCTTGTCGTCTATACATGCGAACGCACACATTGCCTTCATGCTCGCGAATTAGAATCTCTGCCTCGAATCTGGTCATCTCAGAAATGTTGTAGACGTTCTTCTGGCACTGATTGCAGAATCTGGCTTGTTCGTCTCCAGTCATTTCGACCCAACTCATTTCGCAAGGCGAGGCGATTGTGAGACTCTCGAGAAACCGCTTGGCTGTTTCGTTTTGCATGTTGGCGTGTCCTTAATTTTTCTTGGCTTCTTTGAGTTGAACCTTGGAATCTTGGTCTGTGCTGGTGAAATTGATAACGATGCTTTTCCATTGGGGGAAGCCATCCTTGGGCAAGCTCAGTTCAGTCGACTTGACGATAGATATGATTTTGTCATCCAGGCTTTTGTCGCCTGTCGTCACCGCCATCTGCACCCTGTCAGCTTTTCCGTTGGTGATGAAAAACTGGAGTGATCCTGCTTTAGGTTGGTTTTCTTGAGGAACCCCGGCACTGATTGCTGCCGAAACTTTGTCAGAGACTGACTTCTCTAGCTTGGCTTGTTCCGGAGTGATTTCAGGAAAGCAGGGTTCGCCCATCACCGGAAATCGCGAATTTAAACGCGGCTTTTCTTTTGATGGTGTCGCAGGAGTTTGCTGTGGAGCGGTACTTGATGTTTGTGCATTTGCGATGTTCCCGATACAGATTGAAGAGAACATCGCAGCACACGCCGCGGTCGCCTTAAGGGCGCGCATTCGTGCGGCTTCGAGCATACGTTTCGCCTTGCGCAAGCCGACAGGGCAATCGTCTGTCATGACTGTTCCATCATGTCTGACATACATTCGAATGCAGACCCTGCCTTCCTTTTCGATCATGAAGCGCTCGGCTTCGGTGCGGGACATTTCTGACAGGTTGTAGACCTTCTTTTCGCATTGATTGCAGAACCGCTCTCTTTCATCACCTGTCATTTGGTCCCAATTCACGTGACAGGGAGAGGCAATCGTGAGGTTCTCCAGAAATCGCTTTGCTGTTTCCTTTGGCATAATCAGTTCCTACTTGTTTCGTCTGCATTTGGTTTTGCCGCTTGTGAACACTCGCTCAGGCAGACAGAAACCCAACGCCAAGTCGATTGTCCACCTTCAGGCAAAGTCAATTTTTTCCCTTTCACGGCCGCAACGAGCGAATCATCAAGTGCTTTGTCTCCAGTCGATTGACTCACAAGGCACTGATCTATTTCACCCAGAATATTGGCGCGAAAAGTGAGTGTTCCCTGTGTCAGCTTTTTGTCTTTCAACTTTGGTGCAACGATTGCTGCGACTTGCTCTTTGAAGCTTTTCTCGGTGTTCAGAATGGCTTCTGTCGGCGCAGGAGCGACGATTCCCATCGTCGGTCTCGGAGTTATTCTCGGTCTAACCTTGATTGGTTCTTTTCCGTCTTTCGTCGGTAGAGTAGTTGTCGTCGGGCCATTCTTGTCGGTTTGCGGCTTAGATGTGTCGTCTGATTTGTTTTGTGCTTGAGCGGAACCGCTCACAAATATCGACGAAATCAAGGCAAACGATGCCGCAGCGATTTTCCATAGTCGCACCCGAGCCGCTCGCAGACTCTGTCTCACCTTCTTGAGACCGACGGGACAGTTATCATTTATTACTGTTCCATCATGCCTTCTGTAAATGCGTATGCAGACTGGGCCTTCGTGCTTTTGCATGAACGCTTCGGCTTCGCTTCGTGTCATCTCGGAAATGTTGTAGACATTCTTTTTGCAATGCATGCAAAATCGTGCCTTTTCATCACCCGTCATCTCGTCCCAATCGACGTGGCATGGCGATGCTACTTCAAGGCTTTCGAGAA
>CAYZJR010000048.1:3731-20415 GCA_964478655.1 uncultured Candidatus Obscuribacterales bacterium | reverse complement strand
GTCATCTCGTCCCAATCGACGTGGCATGGCGATGCTACTTCAAGGCTTTCGAGAAAGCGTTGTGCTGTTTCGTTTGGCATCCGTCGTTCTCCTCAAGCAATGCTCAAAAGCTACTTACCCGCTTTGGCCAATTTTGCAGGAAAGATTTTGATTTAGCGTGAAGGGAGAAAGTTGAAGCACCGCGCAACAGGCGACCGGATTTCGCTATTTGGCGTATTGAATCTGAGTTGTCGGAAATGGTTGTGCCGACTCGTAGCTTTGTTGCTGGCTGTGACTGGGTCCGGGCAAGTGAAAGAGCTGTTTTACAGAATTTCCGGCTGTCGATGTTGCGACTCTGTATGTATTGCCGCCGTCGCGCATCGCGCAGAGTGCCGCATCTCTGCATTTCTCGATCAACAAATCCATGTCCGCCGCATGTGATGGAACCGTCGCCACACCAACGCTCACCGTCAACTTTCGAATGTTGAGCAGCCCGCACCAGTTGTTACGTGCAGCTATGTTCTCAACGAGACGTTCAGCAAACATGCGTGCACCTTCGTCGTCGGTTTCCGGGCACATAATGGCGAGCAGATGCGCCACCGGACGACCCAACTTGTCTGTTTCGCGCAGCCCTTTGCTTAGCTCTTCTGACACCAAAACCATGGTGTCTTCAATTGCATGCTTGCTGTATTCGTCGACGATGCTCTGCAACTGATCGACCATCACGATCAACAGTGACATAGGGCGGCGATATCTCTTTGATCTGATAACCTCTTGATCGAGTTTGAGCTCGAAATATTCGCGGTTCATGCAGCCTGTTGTCGAATCTACTAAGCGATTTTCAAAACGCTCTTCATTTACATCGTAGGTCTGCCGTCTTTCTCGATCCAATGCTGCTTGCAGTTGCTGCTTTTTCAAATTGAGGTATTGATTGCGCACCGCGTCAATGCCTTGTTCGAATTTCGTGTGTCTCAGCAGTTCCCAGCCGCGTTGAAACTGTTTTTCCCGCGCAGAATTCATATACATAGCATTCGTTCCTCATTCTAAGAAACTGCATTGCACCAACCGTCTGGATTCAGGCGGCTTGTGTGCATTGCGTAACACCGAGTATCAGTGAAAATTCTGGCGAAGTTTTGGCATAAACCAATTTGCCTAGAGTTCTTTCAGGAACGCCCGCGCCTGCACCATTTCGTTATATGTAGGTGTGCCGTTTTTGGCGACCCATTCAAAGTTTTCTTTGGCTTTGGCTTTATCGCCTTTGAGAATTTGCGTGATGCCAATCCATGTGCGCGCTTCCGTTTCTTTGTCCCTGTCAATCGCTTTTGCCATCAGCGTTTCGGGCGTCTGGGCGCGAGCAATGTAATCGAGAATCGGCCGCGGCCATGTGTTTTCCTTGAAGCGTGCGGAGCCTTTGACTAAGGTTTCATCAGCGTTTTTATTGTCGCCCAAGCTCTTGTATGAATACCACGGCAGCAGTACGCCAAGGAAAATATTGTTCGGCGACGCGTCCGTATCTATCTTGTTGTACGACTCACAATAGCTCAAGCACTTCTTCCAATCCTTCATGATCAGTGCATTGTATGCTGCCAACCAATGCACGTTATCCCATTCTTTGTTCCGCTTGAGCGCTTCTTCCATCATTGCCAGAGACTCTGCGCATTTCCCTTCATCGAAGAGAGTATTGCCTTTCCAGTAGTATCCTGCCGCCTTATCGGGATAGAGCTTGATCAGCTCTTCAGAAACTGCAACCGCCTCATCGTATTTTTGCAGATTCGACAAGCAATCAATCAGGTTTGTGTAGCTGACCGTGGCTTTGGGCTCAAGCTCTTTAACCTTTTGCAGATACGGCAGCGCTTCTTCCGATTTCTTCTGTCTCACCAAAGCCTTGCCCGCTTCCAGATAGTTGTAGGATGCTTTGGGATCTTGTTTGATACCATCTGTGAAGGCAGTCAAAGCTTCATCGTATTTATTCAACTCCATTTTGCACTGCCCGAGCCAGTAATATGTTGCCGGGTCTTTGCTTTTTGCTAGTTCGCGCTCGAAGTCCTTGGCTGCGGCTTCATACTTGCCCCAGTTGTAGTTTGCTTCGCCGCGTGTGTAATACGCAGGTTTGTCGGGAGTGAGTTGAATTTGTCTATTTAGTGCGCGAACCGCCTCTTCATATCGGCGCGCCAGCAACAATGTTCTTCCCAGGTTTCCTAAATAGATAGGATTATTGGGGTCGAATGAGAGGGCCTGGTTTAAGTCCTGCTCTGCTTTGTCGTATTGTTTCAACGCCTTGTAGCTGAGCGATCTATTGTTGAGAGCCGCAGTATTGTTTGGATATTTGGTCAGGTACTTCGTGTTGTCCTCGAGCGCGGCCTGCCACATTTCCAGATCGACTTCAGTGTAAGCGCGATCGAAATATGCTCCCCAAAACTCTGAATTGAGCGATATTGCCTTGCTGTAGCAGTCGACTGCTTTCTTGTATTCTTTCTTTTCGGCCCAATATCGACCGAGAATGTGGTGGCAAACCGGATCGTTGGGATCGAGGCGAACCGCTGCAGAAGCGTTTTTAAACGCAGCGTTTAGATCAGGTAAATACAAATAAGCATTCGCCAGTCGTGAATAAATTCTGGGATTGTTTCTGTCGGAACGCAGCATGTTCAAATACTTTTCGATGGTCTTCGTGCAGGCTAGGCGCATGTTTCCACGCAGCAGCGGAAAGTCTGCTTTGCGCTCACGCACTGATTTGAAGTCGTCGATTGCAGACTCTGGTTTGCCGCTCAAGTAGTGGCAAAAACCACGGTCGTTGAGAAACTCAGGTTTGGCGGGCTCGTAGGTGATTGCTTTGGTGAAGTCTTCTGCCGCCTTTGCGTAGTCGCGCAATTGAAATGATGCGCGCGCACGGTTCGCATACAATTGACCGTTTTTTGAATCTTGCTGCAAACCAGCAGCAAATGCCGCTTTTGCCTGTGGAAACTCGCCGCGATCGAACAGTATCGTTCCCACTCCGATATATGCATTTGCGTAGCTTGGATTACTGGATACAAGTTGTCTCAGCTGAGACAAAGCCTTGTTCGAGTCGCCGAGTTTGCGCTGACATAGGCTCATTCCGTATATTGCATCGGCATCATTGGAATTGTTCGAGAGAATTGCCTGGTAGTCTGCCAGCGCCTTTTGCATTTCTCCGGTCTTGAAAAATAATGCTGCTCGGTCTAGAAGCGTGTCTCTGTGCCGATTGTCGATGCTCAATGCGGCGTCAAAATCTCGCAGTGCTTCTTGATTTTGATTTGTTTGGAACAGACCCAAGCCACGCAGGTGATATGCGTCGGCGCTTTTGGAATCAACAGATAGTGCTTGATCTAGATAGAAAATGCCTTGGTCGAAAAATCCAAGTGCGATCATCTTTTTGCCATTGCTCAGAGTTTCCTGAAAGTTGATTTGTTCTTTCGGTTTCTCGACGGCGTCTTGTATTTGGATGGATTGGTTGGTGTCACCAGCGGTGGTAGACGTTTCAGCGCCTGTACCGGTTGTCGTGCTTGTGTCTGTGGTCGTGTTTGTTTGAGTTGGCTTATTTTGCGGCTTTGTTGGGCCCTGATTGAACAGTTGTGTATTGCTGGCACCAAATCCGATGGCAATTCCAATTGCCAGCATTGCTGCCATGAGCCCCGCTGCTTTAAGCTGCTTGCGGGAAATGCTGATTTGAATGTTGTCGGATGACCCACTTCCATTTTTCGGCGGTGGTGCAGGCGGAGTGGGCGATTCGGCTTGTGTCTTCGGCTGTTCCGAAGGTTGTTGGGGGTCGTTAGGTGGCGGCTGCATTATTTCTTTGCCTCAGCCGACTCGTATTGCTTCTTAAGTGCGTCGAGTGAAGTTGGTGGACTTAATTCCGGTCTCGCTGAAAGCCCTGTGGCACCCTTGGCTGCGGCCGAGGACTTGGGTTTGATCTCTTGCGGAGAAACTTGCGGAAGCTCTTTCTTCTTAACTATCGGGGCTGGAGCCGCAGTAATGATTTGCCTTCTCACCGGTTGTCTTTTTCGTCCCCGGTTGTTCCGGTTTGGCGGCGGAGAACTCTGAACAACCTCTACGTCGCCATAGCTACTGTAGGCGCGTCTGGCAAATGCTTTCTGAGATTGAAGTATTCCGGGTAAGAGTAACTCGCAAAGTAGCGATACGAGTAGAACACCAAAGAAAAATTTCCTGCTCATCATGTGCAGAAGCTTCCTGTTTCACCGTCAATGGATACAGTTTAACCGAACCATACCGAAAGCGCTGAGGTCAACCAACCTGAAAACCGTTATCGCGCGTCAAGGGGATGCGGTTTCTAGGCGAAGTTTTTAACAGAGATCCTTGCTCGAACACATCTGCTCGATGAACTGAGCGTTATGATTCTACCGGTTCACAAATACTTCTGTGCAAGTCGAAAGCCAGAAGCCCTGAGAGAAAGCGGTCAGAAACAAAATGAGGCTTGGTGGCAAGCCCGAAGTGAGGAAGTCTTGCGTAGTCGCTTGTTGCAGTTCATTTTTGTCGCGCTGTCGGTCAGCGCAGTAATATGCGTTAGTTCTTGCTTTGCAAGTGACTCGGATTCCCGGGTGAGGCTGTTGCAGGAAATTCGAGAACAAGCGAAGAAGTTTAAGGACAATGAAAAGGCCGCAGAGGCTGTGCCGCTTTTCCGCTGTGCTGTGAGTTTGGTGGAACAGATTTATGGACCCACTGACTCGAGATTGGAATCCGATCTTGAAGATCTTTCATGGAGTTATCGACAAGATCTTGCGCAGTTCGATACTTCTGAGATTTATGCATCCAGGCAGTTTCTTCTTTCTACGTACAACGGACTGAAAGGGAGCTACATGAATCCAGCCCAGGAGGCGCGAGATCTGGAGTTGATTGCGGACAATTACATGCTGGAGGGAAACCTCTCGTGTGCAACGCGTTTGTATGGAGATTGCGTTGCTCTGAGTGAGACTGCCAATCCCAGTGATTCACCCGATCTGCTGGCGCAGCTGAGTAAACTGGCGTGGTCACTTAGAAAGCAATTCGACAACGATCGAGCCGACGCAACTGTGGCGAAGCTTGTTTTAAAGATCGAGCAAACGTTTGGAAAGAGGCCGATTGGAGCTGCGAAACAAGCTGACGAGGGCAGTAAGCACAGCAATAATGGGCTCTTTGATTTGGCTGAGGGAAGTTATCAAAGAGCTCTCAATGAAGATATCAAAGCGATTGGGCCCGAAAGCGCATGGGCGGGAATGGATTGCTTAGCGATTGCTCAGCAAGCTCTTTTTCAAGACAAGACACAGAAAGCAAATAGCAGTGCTCGACGGGCGCACGCGATTTTCACGGTTGCCTGTGCCGGAAAGTCGGCGGGTGATAGTGTGTTGCCCCTGAAAGAACTGGCCCGCGCTTACCAGGAATGCGGTGAGAATCATTTGGCGGAGCTTGCGTGGCAACGTTGTGTCTCGGTTGAAGGACCGAGCAAAGATTCATGCTTGCGAGGACAAGCAGACTTCTTTTCTGCGATCGGACAACCAACGAAAGCGGCTTCGATACTAGAGGAGTTGATTGCCCGCTACGACAAACGAAGCGGAAAGTCGCCGCTGCGTTCGAGTGTGATGCGTGCTCTATCTAACGCTTATGTAGCGGCGAACAACTTTACTCGCGCCGAGGAAATATGCAAGCAGAGTGTTGCAAACGCTGAAACTGAGAAAGATTCCTCGACACTGTTGCTCGCCTTGGATGGCTACTCAAAACTGCTCAAAAGAATGGATCGAATGGACGAGGCGGCGAAGATTCAAGCGAGATATGACGAGCTGTTGAAGAGCGATTCGAAGTGAGAACTGGCGGGGATTGTTTTGTAAATAGACCGGTCGGTTAGCTTTTAAAAAGGAAAGCGGAACGGCTGTGCGTCCCGCTTTCCTTCCCGCTTTCCTTTCCCTGTTACCTTATGGTTTTGCGTTTCTCTGCTTGGGCGGCGGCGTTGAAGGCGATTTCCATCGCAAGATGGCACACTGCCAGGACTTGCATTCCGAAGGTCGAGTACTGCTCGGACTCGGCGCTGAAGCAGCTCATATGCGCGCGCTGCTCGAGCTGTTTGCTGCCGGAAGGAACAGGGTCTTCATCGGAGGCCGCCGGAGGCTCGCCTCCGAACAGAGCGTTGATTGCGTCGACCATGCGCTCGTGTGCGTGTTCGTGGCGCAGCGTGTTCATGTTGCCCACGCGCGATTCGATGTCCTGGCAGGTCAGAAGCAGGGTCTCCAAAGCTTTCGCGTTGTCGCCTGCGTCTGCGTGCTCAAACTCCTTGGCACGATTCAGCGCAGAATCGGAGAAGTCCTGAGCGTTCTTGACGAGCCAGTCGACCTCGACGTTGTCTGCGAGATCGAGTCCGTCGGCATGCTCAACGCCTATTGACTTGATGGCGCGCGCTTGCGCTTTGAGGGCCAGAAGCTGCGAAGAAAGGGCAGACCGGCGAATCTGCTGAAGGTCTGCTTTGGCGGAGAAGATGGTTTGCATGGTGGTGGTCCTTTGTTTCAGGCGATTTTCGGTGCACGTGGCAAGAACTGGTTGGTTCAGGACTTCGGCAAGCAAGGATTGGGACAGTGCGTGCAGAGCTGGCATGGACTGTCGAGACCTGCAAGAATGGAGCGACGCGCCTGATGCGATGCGAGAATCTCGACTTCTTTCACGCTGCCGAGCGTCTCTGCGTTTTGGGCGCGCAAGATCCGGCAGGCAAGAACAGCGAAAGCGGCGGACAGGTTCATCGTTTGATTGGCCAGGCGATTAGGAAAAACCACCAGAGTAGCTCGCTTAGCCGCGAGACTCTGCGCGGTATCGAGAATGCGTTGATACGCTGCGCAGATGACGGGCTGTCCGAAATCCCGTGAGCGACCAAGCCCGAGCAGCATGACATGCTTGACTGGTGATGCGGAAATGTGTCCCGTATCGATGATCAAGTCTTCGCCGAGCTTGCCTTTGAAGGTGCTCTGCGAAAGCCCTTGGGTGATTGCGCCGCCAAGCTGCTTGTCGAGCACAGCTGGTCCTTCTCCCAGCATGGTGTCTTGAAACATGGTCAAAACCAGGAGATCTGTGGTGTTGACGATGATACCGTCGGCGGTGATGCCGGCGGTGACGAAGAATTTGAGATCGTTTTGATTGACAGTGAGAGTCAGGTTCTTCATGGTACGCTCCTAATCAGTCGGAGCCGCGTCGATTTTGGCATAGGCGCGGCTCTGGGCAAGATTTGCAAAAAGGTCCGTCGATCGAGAGTCCCTGAGCCACTTGTGAAAACTGGGCTTCCGGCACGACCACAAGAACATCTTTGAGGGCTCCAGTAGTCGGCGCGTTGCAAAGCAACGTAGCGAGGCGGCAGCGTGCTGAGGCTGCTGCAATTTGCCACCAGTTCGCCTGATGGTTGTCCGGGCTGATATCCACGAGCGGGAAAATCAGTCGGGTTACGCCCGAACACACAGCCTCTTCCAGCGCCGTTCCAAAAATCTGGCAGAGCTTCATGGCGTCAACGTCTTTGCGTTCGCCGACTTCGACAACAAAGAGAAGTGGCTCATTCTTCAGTGTTGTCAAACCCATGCTGAGCCCATGGCAGGTGGATTGCTTCGAAGCGGCTCGGACGCTGCCACCTGAGTGCTGGTCGAGGAGTTGGCTGAATGGTCCGAGCGTGCCGTCTGCAAACAACGGAATGAAATACATGTCACGTTTTGCTTCGGGCGACGCATCAAAAGAAAAGTCAGGCGACCATGTCGCCTTGGAGATCTTGACGGTGAATCCCGGCTCGCACAGATTGTGCCTGGCCGAGTGGCAGTGAGGGCAATTCGATTGCATCGTTTGTACTCCTTGATGTCAGGTAAGAACGAAACGCGTATGGCGATGTGATGAAGCCTAGACAGCCTCGTAGCAGTTGATGCACAGTGGATGCGCCGACTTGATGCCCGCCTCGAGAGCTGAGACATCCTTCTCATCTGCGACGATGGCGATCTCTTTGAGAGACCCGCAATCATGGTGCGCAAGAAGCTGGATGGCCCTGCAGTTCACTACGGACCCTATGAGTTTGAGGTCGGCTTCAAGCAGTGTGGAAGGAACTTCCACAACGCTGGTCTCGACGCCTGTGGCAAGTGCCTTTTGAATCAGACCGGCAATGCCTGCACACACCTGATGCTTGCTGAAAGGCACAGACGGAGTCAACGAGAGCGTAGCCGCATTCGTAAATGCCTGGCTGTTTCGAGGAACGACCTTCAACGTCACAGGGGCGCTGCAGGTCTTGTTATTGCCGCAATTCGGGCAGAGGATGGGAAAAGACATTGCTATCTCCTGGATTCGGGTTGAGAAGAAAGTAGGGGTTTGTGCGTTAGAGCGAAGGATCGCCGCAGAATCCACAAAGAGGTCCGGAGTCCTGCAATCCCGTGATCCAGGATTGTTCGTCGAGAGCATCACATACGATCTCGATCTCCTTGAGTAGTCCGAACTCTTTTGAAAACTCCACGAATGCGCGTGTGCGGCAGCGCAGAACTGAAGCCATGTGCTCGATATCGCCGGCACGCCCGATTTCGTGTACAGGGATGATGACTCTGTCCACAAAGGCGGCTGCCGACTCTTCGATGATGGTTCCGATCAAGCCGCAGAAGATGGAAGCGTCGCAGTCGGACTTCTTGCCGAGCCCCACGACCAGCACATACCGGGGCATGTCGGCGCCCAGTCCATGCTGCTCGAGATTGTAGAGCCGGCGGTCTCCGCGTTGTCCCGTAAAGTCATCGTGCGCCAACTGCTTCGAGAGGTGCTGCATCAGGGCCTGGTCGACAACCGTCTGGCAAGGAAGAATGCGGTCCTGAAAGTGCGGAATGATCAACAGATCCTTCCGCAGAGGGTCGCTTGTCCAGGCGGCGTTGTTGCTTGCGCGAGCTGTGACAATGAACCGCAGCGCCTTGTCGTCGTGCGCGTGCGCCGGGTTGTGAAACACTACGTTTTTCATGGATTTCTCCGATTTTTTAGTGAGGGTTTCCGATCGCATGATCGGAATCACGGAAGCGAATGCTGCAGTAAGGCTCGGGTTGGTTGTTTTGGTGAGGAACGCCTCGGAAAAAACGCAGAACGAAAGATGCCTCGACCCTACGCAACTGAGGCGGTGTCAGCCAATCGACCCCAGGTATGACAGGTGGGATGAAAAGGTTTGCGTGCTCATACCTGGGATTGATTGGCGCAGTTGTGAGAGCTTTTGACGAGGTCGCGATGATTTTTGGCGATGGATGCTCAAGCTCGCCACAATTGGAATCTAGGGTTTTCGCGGAATTACAGGCAGTCAGTCCAAAGGATGATCGCGCAGTTGCGTTATACGCACGCAGTATGATTTTGGGCTCTGGTCTTCTCTAAATGACGTTGAATGCGGAGCTTTTCGTGTGGTCGAGCACATGCTTCTGTCCTTGATCTAAGACTAGTCGACCGGTCTACTAAGTTTTATGAAAAAGAAAAGGCGGCTGTCTGAACGCAGCATTCGAACAAGCCTAAGCCTGTCGGTCTGCGCTCAGAGCAACCGCCTCTTCCAGCTCGACACGAAGACACCGCACGGGCGGCTGTCTGAATGCAGCCTGTTAGTTCTGCGCTCAGAGCAACCGCCCGTTTGGTGATTCGCATCTTACTTCCACTGAGCCAGGTAATGAGCAAGCGTACGCGTGCCCACACCCGTGGCGCCGATTGCGTCGACACCGTGCTCGTACCGGCGGAACGCCGTGCCCGCGATGTCCACGTGCACCCACGACACACCCGGCTTGACGAACTCGTACAGGAAGAACGCGGCGACGATGGCACCGGGACCCGAACCATCGTTGGTCAGGTCGGCCATGTCGCACTTGTTGCCTTCCGCGTACTCATCCGGCATCGGAAGCTGGTGCATCTGCTCGCCAGCCTCGTTTGCCATGGCCAGGAAGTTGTTGGCCATGCGCTGGTCGTTGCTAAACACGCCCGAAACCAGCCAGCCGAGAGCATCCTCGACCGCGCCGGTGAGCGTCGCGAGATCGATCACCTTCGTTGCACCGCAGTGCTCCTGCACGTAGTGGATGGCGTCGCCCAGCGTGAGCCGGCCTTCGCAGTCCGTGTGATCGACCTGCACCGTCAGCCCGTTCATCATCTTGATGATGTCGCCCGGGCGCATCGACTTGGCGCTGATCAAGTTATCCGTTGCGGCCACGACGGCGCGCACGGAGATCTTCGGCTTGATGACGGACAGAAGAGACATGGTTCCGAGCACGGCGGCAGCGCCACCCATGTCGTCCTTCATGTCCTTCATGTTGTCACCGTCCTTGATACCGAGACCGCCCGAGTCGAACGTGATGCCCTTGCCGACCAGGCCGATGACCTCTTCCGTTGCGCCGGAAGCCGGGTCGTAGGACAGCTCGATGAAGCACGCGTCGTCGTCGGAGCCCTGGTTGACGGCGAGAACACCGCCCATGCCGAGCTTCTTGATGGCGCTCTTGGTGAGCACCTTGCAGGTCAAAACCCCGTTGGAGTCGACCGCCAGCTTCTTGGCGAAGTCGGCGATACGCTTCGGATTGCACTTGTCGGAGGGCTCGTTGACCAGGTCGCGAGCCTTGTTGGTGGCTTCGCCGAGCGCCTGCCCGAACTTGATGCCGCGCTTGGCCGGCGACAGCGTGGAGCCCGTGCACACTACGGTCAGAGACTTGAGGTGTGTCTGCTCCGCCTCGTCACGCCACGTGCGAGTCTTCTTGTGGTTCGGCTCGTAGTCCGCGAGAACCGCGTATTCCGCGGCGACCTCGGCGAACTGCTCGATCGTGAACTTGGGAAGATCGACGTCGATGAGAGGGAAGACGAGATGTTCTGCCCGCGCGGTGTCGCGAGCAGTGGTGAAGGCTTCCGCCAACACCGTGCGCAGACCGCTGAGAGTCAGCTTGCTGCGTGCTCCGGCGCCGATCAAGATGATCTTGTCGAGACCGGGTACCTTCACCAGATCCGTGTCGATGACGCGGGTCTGCTTGTACTTGGGGTCGAACCCGTCGTGCTCGATGCGCCGGGAAATCAAACCACCGGTTGCCTCATCGGCAGCCAGTGCATGACCCTGGAGCTTCTCGCCCGAAAACAGAATAAGAACCAAATTGGCGCGCTCTTCCTCGGTGAACTTGGAAAGGGCCCACGTCAATTTGCTGGATGTTGCGCGAATTTCGATTGACATGTGCTTCTCCTTAGCCGGCGAAGCCGGAAGTTGAAGATGAGGGACAAGCCAGGCGCACGCCTCGGCAGACAAAAGAGCCACGAACTTCGTGGCTTTGGTGTCGGCCTAGCTACTTGCGTGGGTCTGGCTAGGTAAGGCTGCGACTCCACGAGGGTGCTCCTCAGTCGCAGGTGCAGCACGAGCTGCTAGTAGCTCAGGGCACGTCCTGGCCCTGCTGTTCGTGGATCTGGTCCCAGCCAGCGTCGGAGTCGCCGACGAAGTTGGGAACCGAAGGCTGGCCGTCAGCCGCGTCCGCCTGGAGCAGGATGTCGACCTTGTCGCCGAAGTTGCGCATCTCGTTTCCGAGGAAGGCAACGATGTCGTTGATCAGGTCCTGCTTCTCGCTTGCCGGTCGCGAAACCGTGAGGCTGGGCGGGTAGCCGACCATGAAATCGGCGTCGTTGGTGTGGGCCCACAGCTTGCCGTCTTGCATGACGTCAACCATGATCCACACGAAGGAGTTGAAACCCTTATCGCCGGTAAACCGGACGCGGGCGCTCCTCGCTTTGCCTGAGGCAACCATGTCGACCACTGCGGGAACTGCGTTGCGAACGATGTCGGAGATCTTCTGGTTCATTGCGTTTCTCCTGGTGCTTCTGTGTGACACAAAAACGCACAGCGACCGCATGTCGTGTGCGTTGAGACGAAAGAGCGTTTCGTGTGTTGTGAGATTCAGCGTTTAGACGCCGATTGCCGTAACGCCGAGAGTGGCTCAGGGTCTAACTCTAACCAGCTCGCTCAGTTTAACTAAGCGTATGCTCGAAGCTAGATCTGATCGACACCACATCGGTGAATCGGTAGTTTGAAGCTATAGGCGAAGGATTCTGGTCTTCGGTGTAGAACGCTCTTGAATTGAGAAAAAGAAAAGTCAATTTGGACCCTACCTTGACTACTAGATCCTTGCAACTTGCCGTTCTATGCCTGTTTTGGACGCTTGCCTCTTGACTTCTGCTGATGCGGCTTAGAAACTCCCGCTGTGAGGGTTTTTGGGGAACGGTATGCGATATTGCCACCAATGGTGATGCTTGACATCCCTTGGAATGCCCGAAGTGTGGAAATTCTCAGACTCTAAAGGAACTATTAACGGTTTGCGCGGGCCGCGCCAGGCTTGCTGTTCCGCCAGCTCCGCTAACGCTTGCCGCATTACATCTAGTTCCTGTTAAGCACGTTACTGCGCAACTATAGACATGCCAGGAATCTTCACGATCGCGTGCGTAACGCTCTCAAGACCGAAAAGTTGATTCTTGGCAGGTCGATTCGATAGTTTACTCACGCATTTTTCTTGTTGCTTCTCAGATGGAATAACCCACTGAATCCGTAAGGAAGCTTCCTCCTACTTTCGGCGACCTTCGAAAACGCGCACCGTATGCGTGTGAACGAGGCCTGCCGATTCTCGCTCCCTTTCATGTTGGGGTGGCGAGTTTTACTTGCATTTGCTGAAAGCGGCTGAATATCAGCGTTTTAATGCACGGCTGAGTCAAGAGCCGTTTCTCCGCTTTCCAAGTCGTGTGCTAGGGAGACAAACAATATGAGTCTGAAAGATCTCTTCCGACGCAAGTCGGTAGAACAGCTTCAGGCGGAACCTGCTGAGCACGAAGGACCCAAGCTCAATCGAGTGCTGACTGCCAAAGACGTCTTCAGTCACGGCGTCGCAGCCATTATCGGTACGGGCATCTTCGTTCTCACTGGTGTCGCCGCAGCCAACTTCGCCGGACCGGGCATCATCCTGTCCTTCATTCTGGCGGGTTTGGCGTGCGCCTTTGTTAGCTTCGCGTATGCGGAGCTGTCCTCGATGATTCCGGTCTCGGGGAGCGCCTACACTTACACATACGCCTTCTTCGGCGAACTCGCAGCCTTCCTCATCGGGTGGGACCTCCTGCTCGAATATGCGGTCGGCTCAAGCGCAGTCGCCGTCGGATGGAGTGCGTATCTGCAAAACGTCCTTAGAAGCGTCGGAGTCTCATTGCCGGACTCGCTGTCGCATGCGCCCGCAGACATGCCTTGGATGGCTGTCATAGTCGCGGTCGGATGCACGCTTGTCGGCTTCTTCGGCGCGCTCAAGAGCTACACAGCGCTTCGCAGCGCAGCTTCTGTCGTGGACGCAACGCGCGCAAGTCGCACTCGATCCATCGTGACTGGCGTAGGCAGCCTGCTTCTGTGCGGGCTCGGCCTGTTCAAGGGCTATGAAGTCGCCACGCATCTGACCAGCATCGACCTTCCGGCCGTGCTGATTATCGCGTTCCTCAACTTCTGGCTCATCAAAGGCGTCAACCATACGGCAAAGATGACTGCGGTGTTCGTCGTCATCAAGCTGGCTGTTGTGGCGCTCTTCATCGGCGTCGGCATCTGGCATATCCAGCCCACCAACTACGTTCCGTTCTTGCCGTTCGGCTTCTCGGGCGTGTTGTCTGGCGCGGCCATCGTGTTCTTCGCGTACATCGGCTTCGACGCCGTGACCACTCTCGCCGAAGAATGCAAAGACCCGCAAAGGGACGTGCCCAAAGGCGTCATCGGCAGCCTGATCGTCTGCACCGTGCTCTACATTCTGGTTGCCGCGATCATGACCGGCGCCATGGTGTACACCGCCCTTGGTGGCAGCGAGGCTGCCGCGCCGATGGCCAAAGTGATGGAGCACATTGGGCATGGCTGGGCTGTTCCGCTCGTGTCGCTCGGTGCCATCGCCGGCATTACCTCAGTGCTGATCGTCCTTTTGTTCGGTCAGTCGCGCATCATGATGCGCATGTCGAAAGACGGCTTGCTGTCGCCTGTCTTCGGCAAGATCCATGAGAAATATCGCACCCCGGTCTGGTCCATTGTCATCTGGGGTGTCCTCATCGCGATCATGGCTGGGCTTCTGCCCATCAACGAGCTCGCCGAATTGACCAACATCGGCACGCTGGCAGCCTTCGTTCTCGTTTGCGTCGGTGTGATCGTTCTGCGCAAGAGCGATCCTGACCGGCCGCGCAAGTTCCGCTGCCCGGGCTACCCCTGGGTTCCGGCGCTTGGTGCGCTGATGAGCCTCGGCTTGATGCTGAGCCTCCCGGCACTCACGTGGATTCGTTTCGTCTGCTGGATGGCGATTGGCCTCGGCGTGTACTTCGTGTACTCGCGCCGCCATAGCCGCCTGCGCGACGCAAACAACAACAACAAGTCGATCAAGCCGGACGACAAGTCCGACAAGACCGGCAGCTAGTCCGGGACGCGGCGCTCGCTCGATATGTCGGCAAAGAGTCCGGCATGTCTGGGCGCCGACAAGACCGGCAAAACGGTTCGTAAGAAAACCGAGCAAAGCTTTTGTTCCGGTTGTGTGCCGGAACATGAAACCAGGAGCCAATCTGCATGAGTCAATCCCGCAAGAAGACCCCCATTTCCGGCAACACCACTGCGCGCAGCGAGAAGCAGGACAAGCGTCTTGCCAATCGTCGTCTGCGTCGCAACACCAAGCAGGTGTTGGTCAAGGGAAATTCGGGCGGTCCGGAGTTCGACCCTATCCTTCCTCTGATGCGTGAGGTCAGCAACGTGTGGTCGTTCGACAAGGACGGCCGGCACTGGATGCACAACCCCAAGCCCAAGGATATGCGCAAGTAGACGCCCGCGCCGCGAGCGCGTGTGTCCTTTTGCGCGTGCGCTCGACACGCCTCGTCGGCGTGACGGCGCGATAGGCGTCTGACTCTGAGGTTGAGGGTATTCCGTGCGTGCGAGAACGAAATCATCGTTCTCCACGCGCGGAGCCCAATACCGACTCTTGCTGCTGCGATTCACTGCAACAACCAACCTCTCGCAAGAGAGTCCCATCCACCAGGAGATATAGACAATGGCGAAAAACCAGAAGCGCGGCCTCGGACTGATCGGCTGCGGCACCCCCGAAGTGATGTTCAAAGAGCGCGTCCGCAAGCAGCTCAGCAAGATCGAGGGTGTCGTTGGCATCCAGGTGAAGAAGACCGAGATCGTCGTGCGCGTCGTCGACCAGGCGACCGCGGACAAGCTCCCCAAGACGATTCAGCGGCGCCCCGTCGTCGCGCAGATCGTCGGCGTGATCAAGAAGCAGGAGAAGTAATTCTCCTGGGCGTCCGGTCGTAACTCAAATTGCCAGCCGGCGGTCACGGTCGAACACTGTGGCCGCCGGCGGCTTTCCAACACCTCTTATCCGTTAGTGCTGGAGCCACTTATGTTTTACAGATTCGAAAAGTTTCTGATTACCTCGGCTTACCTGCTTCTGTTCTGGTTCACGGGTAGCGCCGTGTTCTCGTTCGGAAGCGCGTCGTTCTTCCAGTCATGCGCGATGCTCAGCGCAGGCTGGTTGATTCTGACTGGTGTTTCCTACCGCCATCTGCTTTTGACCTATGCCGATCGCACGTCCCGACTGCGCCTTGCAGTTCCTACCGTGATCGGCTTGGCATTGAGCATTTTGGCAGCTGCAAGTGGTGAGGGAACGCTTCAAGTCGCCGGCGCAGTCGAGGTCTTTCTCTGGGCCGTCATCTTCCTGATGCAGGAGAAGACGCGCTCGAAGTTCTACACCAAAGGCTTTGGGCTCATGCCCAAGAACGCCTGGGTCAACCCGCCTGCCGAAGCGCTTCGTGAAGGAGACGTCATCCTCACGAGCGGTCGCATGGCGGCTCGCACGCGCAATACCGTCGGCCATATGGAACTCGTGCTCAAGCGCGAAACTCCCGGCGGCAAGACGCAGTACATCGCCTTCAGTGCTTACATGGAGAAGGGCGTGGTCATTCACACCCTGCGTGCTCTGTGCAAGACCGAAGCGAAGGCGAGCCACTACATTGCGCTGCGCCCGCGCACTCCTTTGACCGACGAGCAGAATCGCGAAGCGGTTCGCATCGCCGACGAGATGAAGGAGATCAACAAGCAGTGGACGGAATCGGAAACGATTCGTCGCACCGCACTTATCGACAAATGGCTGCCTGCGTCGCTTGCGACCAGGGCGCTCGTTGGTAAGCCCGCCGGTGCTCTGCGAAGCTGGCTGCTTTCGAAGTATCTGCCGACCGGTTACGACTGGCTCGGCATGTACACCGGCAAGCGCAATCAGAAGCGTTGGACATGCATGGGCGCATGTCTCGAGGTTCTTGACCGAGTCGGAGTGAAGACGTTGCCGCACGGCACGGGCTTGCTCGGCTTAGGAACGGGACTTCTCAACCCTCTGATGCCCATCCGTTTCCTGACGGAGCCCAGCTATCGTCTGCTCACGGACGAGGATGAGAAGGGATTCGCCGCGACGCAACCTGCATCGCAAGTTGCATCGCAAGCGACGGCGCCGGCGAAGTCGTAACGCGGCCAGGCGAATTCATGAGTGAGACAGAAAGGAACTGGAGAGAGCGCTGAGCATCCCGCCAGCGTCTGTCTCCACCGGGGGCGGTGTGATTGGAAGGAACTTCCAGTTGCATCGCTCTCGGGTTCTTTTTGTTTGGTTTGTGTAGAACCGACTCACGCGCCTGCGTGAGTTAAGCCCGAATTTCGACACCGAGTTCTACAACTTGGGCGCTA
>CAYZJR010000048.1:0-3631 GCA_964478655.1 uncultured Candidatus Obscuribacterales bacterium | reverse complement strand
GGGCGCTATAACTCGGGCGATAGGAAGTACGAAGCAGTCAAACCGCAGTCGTTGCGGAATACAGCAGAAAGAGAGGACTCTAAAGAAATGAGTCTGAAGGAAGCCAAAGACAAATTCTCGTCTCAATACTTGGGACACAACGGAATACACGCTGTGGGCGTTAGCAAGCGGACCAGCTCAATTCGTGTCGTGGCAGAAAGAGCCGATTCGCTTAACGGAATTCCAAATCCGTTCGAGGGCTATCCGCTTATCTTGGAGATCAGGCCACGCCCCCACTGAAACTCGAACAGGAAGTTGACAGGCAGCTTAGACCTAAAAGATCTTGCTGATTACCCTGCTTGATGCTGTCGTGAATTGCCATCGCCCTCGGTGCCGAAACTGGGGGCGATAGGCTCAGCGAGAATCGCATGTGTTTTTTTTGTATTTTTTTGTTTTGAAAAATAGTAGACCGGTCGGTCGAAGAGCGAATCCAAGTTAATCCGCTTTCTTGTCCTTGTTCTTGTCCTTGTCCTTGTTCTTCTTCTCACCCATTCCAAGCGCGCCAGGAATCGAATTTACCAACTTTTGTGATATGACGACATCTTCTTTTGCTGCTTCCACCCAGTCGCCACCCTTCTGCAGCTCCTGAAACAAGAAGCTATGCAGTTCTATATTGTCTGATTCAATCGCAATGGCCGCGCGGTATTCTGCGATTGCCTCTTTGGTCCTTTCTGTTTCTGCAAGCATGTCTGCAAGAGCAATGTGTTCATTGACTTTAATCGTAGCTTCATCTTTGCTGTCAAACGAAAGCCGCCCGGGACGCAGCTTTACCCACCGCAAGTGCGCAGGTAGTTCCGGCACGAATTTGAATTGATTGAACAGTTTTGCTTCGCTAAGCGCCTGTTCCTTTAACTGTTGCGAGTCTTTCTCATCGCCTTGTTTAGAGAGCTTGTTCAGCTGTGCGAAGACAACTTCGAACACCTTTTCTTGAGGCGAGAGGGCGTTCAGTTTCTTGCGTGATTGCGAATATGCCTCGCGCTCAATTTGTGCATCTTTTAGATACTTGGCCTGCAAATACGCCCATGTTCCCGAATTCGCATATGCAGTCGCCGCTTCGCTTTTCGCGACGATGTTGAGTTCGTCCAGTGGTTTTACCATCAAATCGAGCGCCTTTAGATAAGCTTCTGCAGCCTCTTTCGGGTGTCCTGTCTGTCTTTGCAGAAACCCCAACTGTTCCCATGCAAATCGATTGGTAGGGGTGGTGGTTTGAGACCACCCCGTCTTCCAAGTAAGAGAAACGAGGGGCTGCCGGAGCAACCCCTCAAATGACGATCAACTCAGTGTCTGAGAATGGGTTTTATCGGTCTCTGGTTCCACAGAGAGACGGCCGATTCCAAAGCCTCGGGTGTTGGTTTAAGCCCACCCCTCCTTCCGAAAAAGAAACGAGGGGCTGCGTCGTTAGGCTCAAAGCTGCGATCTTGAAACAACCCTGTGCTTCTCATCCGGACCAGGGCGCTCGCGAGGTCATCATTGACCAATCCAATCCTGAGAGTAACAGCCAATTCCAAAGTCTCGAAGGAATAGGGTTCCCTCGCCGGAAGGAGTTCTCACAATGCATTATGATGGATCTAGGTTGGGATGGGGTGCGTCTGATGAATCGAATTGATTTTCGGAGATATTTGCTATTTGCGGTGACTTTAAGCCTACTTGGTCAGTTGAGTGTTTGGGCAGATGGGAAGTCAGTCGCACTCACTGAGAAAGACACAGCCGCGCCTCGAATGTATCGGAAGCAGATCGTATCCCCATGGGTAAGATCGAGGGTATTGAGCGAAGTTAGCCCGAATGCTATTGATCTTGCAATAGGAGAGAGACAAGTCTCATCGGGTCCATCAGTTAAGCTCGACAAGGAATCCGAGCAGCTGTCTGCTCCAACTGCAGTCCCCGGTTGCGGAGACAATTTGGGAGGAATCACAAGATGGTATATGGTGACGCCCACCACTTCGGAAAATTTTGTAGCAGTAATAGCCAGCGTGTTTAAACAGCCGGCGATCCTAAATCCAGCACGGTTTTTCGTCTATTCCGATATTCCAGCGCTCAAAAGCATGTCTAGGAAGCGCGCGGACGAACTCTGGGGCAAGCCAATCGGCGCTACAGACAGCATTGCGACATACAAACTTACTTCCACGGACTGCAAAGGAAAGATCAAAGAATTTTTTTTAGATGCAAAGTTCGGTAACGAAATACTGGAAGAATACCGTTTGACTGGCAGAGAGTTGGAATGCACCGGTTGGCGAAAGGTAGAGAATTGAGGGAGAACGGACGTTCCCCCTCAACCGAACTGAAATTTGTTAGGGATGAATCCCAAAATTAATTGCTTGCTCCATGTAACCCTTCATGTGCGGACAACCGTTTTCCATCGCATTTTCAACCTCTGGATGCGCTGCATTTGTTTGGAGATGCTCAAACATAATTGCAAACAATTCAACCGGATCCGTCGATTGGTGCAGTGGATCCAAGAAGAAGATGTCTGTGTTCAACTGCCTTGTCGAGCAGCGCGCGGGCGGCGAGCAGATCGCGACGACGATTGCAATGCGCGATTAGAGAGCGGCAGACATAGACATCTTTGTCGGCGAGTGGCTTGAGCTGTGTGTCTAGTTCTTGTGACTTTTCATGCTCGCCGAGATTGCAATACTCGTCTGAAAGGAAGCACGTGATGTAAACGTTGTCGGGGTTTAGCTTGTGTGCAATGGACAGAACCTGCATTGCGGCGCGGTTGTTCTCGTTGAAATTGAAGCCGCGAGCAATCCACACCGCGCAGGTGTCAGGCGCGTTGCGATTTGAAGAAATCTGTGAGCAATTCTTTGCATGACTCTTCTTCAATGCCGCCCACCACTTCGGGTATAGGATAGATGCGCGGCGGCACAAACAAATTGAAGCGCGATCCGCATGCGCCCGATGCTGGGTCATAGGCGCCGAAAACAACCTTTGCCACGCGCGCCTGAATGATCGCCTCCGCGCACATCGCGCAGGGTTCGAGGGTGGAATAGAGAATGGTTCCTTCTAAGCGCCATGTGCTCAGAGTTTGCGCTGCTTCTCGGATGGCAACGATTTCTGCATGCGCTGTAGGGTCTTTCGATGCTTCACGCATGTTCCTCCCATAGCCCACAACTCGATCGTCCAGAACCATCACAGCTCCAATCGGAACATCCTCGACACATTTCCGTGCCTCACAGATCGCAACTTCTAGCCATTTTTCAAACATTTTGACGCAATAGAAAAAGTTTTTTGGGATTTTTGTCCAGAAATTTTGGAGGGCGTATATAAGCGTATGTGAACCGAACGGGAGCTTATCCAACGCAAAGGGGTGTTGTGAAGGATATCACTACAGCGACCACCGGTAGCAAAAACAAACCTGGTTGGGGTGATCAGGTTGATTCTAAAAACCAAGGAAGTACATTTCGAGTCGGAGGTGCCAGCACAATAAGTTGCGATTCCAATAACTAATTTAAAAAGCGGCTAGCAATCTACTTTCTAGAGGGACCGGTTATAACCGGTTCCTCAGTTTTTTGTGCTTTCATACGCGCCACGCGCTCCGCGCCACGCGCTCCGCGCCACGCGCTCCGCACCACGCGCTCCGCACCACGCGCTCCGC
>CAYZJR010000047.1:0-49259 GCA_964478655.1 uncultured Candidatus Obscuribacterales bacterium | reverse complement strand
AAGCATGCAATATGCTAAAGCATTGTGCAATCTCGCCGCGGCGCATCAAGCCGATGGTGACCTTCAGAGTGCCGCCGGATGTTTCATAAAAGCACTGCAAATCACTGATAAAAACGGCGATTCACTGAGATCGGAAGAGATTCGGCAATCGCTTCTGTCTATCAGGCATAATTTGACTGGCGAAGAACCTGAAGACACGGAAGAAAGCTTGAGAATTAGCTCCGCGCGCATACCAGTCTTTTCTCAGGAATCTCAGGCGCTCAACCCCTCGCAGGAAATGGTGATTCCAGAACAGGTCTTGTCGACTGTTCCGAATGGGCCGACTGCGGCGCAGCTTCTGGACGAACTGAGCGTTGCAGAAGATCGAGATCATCTGGGTGAGGCGATTGTCGCCGCTCGTGCTGAAGTTGATCGTATGCGACGGATGATGGGAAACCACAGCACGCAAGTGGCCGATGCCCTGGTGGAGTTGGCAGATCTCTATTCGCGCCAAAAAATGATTGATGAGATGGAAGACGTTTTGATTGAGGCGCTAAGAATCAGAGAAACGGCCCTCGGCCGCGACCACATGACTGTTTCCATCGATTTGAAGAATCTCGGACGCCTTTATTACGCTACTGAAAAATATGAGATGGCTGAAGCTGTATTGATTCGCGCGCTGGAAATGCGCGAGGCCGCGCTCGGCTTGTATCATCCGCAAGTGGCAGATATTGCAGAGCTGTATTCTCGAATTCTCAAAAAGACGGAAAGGCACGAGGAAGCGCAAGAACTCGATGCACAGGTCGAAGAGAGCCGTTCGCGACACACTTCTGAATGGGAAACATTTAGACGATCGGCTCAAAAAGCCATGGAAGTTGAGAATTATTACGAGGCCCAGGCTATGTGGCTTGCTGCAATGGAAGAAGCAAGCGATTTCGAACCTGAAGACCCCCGCATCATCACGACCTTGGAAAACCTTGCGGAAGTCTATTGGAAACGAGGAAAGTACGACAAAGCAGAACCCTTGTGCAAGCGAATTCTTCAGATGTCCGAGTTTGTGCTTGGTGAAGACCACATCGACGTCGCTCTTGCTGCCAATAATCTTGCGCTTCTTTGTCAGCGCCAAGGAAAGTACAGCGAAGCAGTGACGTACTTCAAAAAGTCAGTTTCGATTAAAGAGAAACTTTTGGGAAGCGATAATCCGGATGTAATTGCAACTCGCGAATCATTGGAAGAAGCGCAGGACGACCTAAAACAGCAGATTGAATCCAAGACCTCAAAGCGCAACAAGCTTTTCCATCAATAGCGACTAGTATGGCCTCTCACCGGGCATTAAGTAATGCAGTAGTCAATCTATTGCGACTAATAAGTTCGTTTGGGTGTCGGAAAAGAGATTAAATGAGTCCTGACGTCACAGCATTTTTCATTGGGTTGTCGATTCTCGGTGTTGTTTTGCTGGGATTTGGTTTCGTTGGTTCTGTGCTCAACTTTAGAAAAGACGAAAGCAAGGACAATCGAATCGCTTTCTTTCGAAAGGTTGAAGAGGCTCGAGAAGTTGAACTGCTTGAGAAAAAGCCGGTGCAGTATGACGTCTCCGGAATTTGGCGTGGTATCGGCGCGTCCTACTTTGGTATCGGACGCAACCTGGAGTTCGATCTAAAGCAGCACTATTCTGAAGTGAAGGGGACTCTCAGCGACAATTTTGGAACTGCAAATCTCCAAGGCTACTTCGTGTGGCCCTATATTTGGTTTGACGTAAAGCGAGATGTCACAGTTTTTGAGTTTCGCGGCGAAGTGAAAGAGAGTGCAGAAGGCTCTTCGATCGAAGGCTTTTATCGCTATCTTTCAAGCGATGCACCATGGACGGTGCAGCAAATAGCTAAGTACACCGATCAAGAAGTTCCGGATGACGCCACTGGAAGCGAAAAGAGCGGCAAAAAGGACGTTGCGGTTGACACGGATGGATCTGAGGCAGTCGCGAACGATGGATCAGATGGGACGGAACCATCAGAACTTGAAGCAATAGTGTCGAAATTGGATGAGGCATCTTCACCTTCGGAACCATCGAGAACTGTCGCCACCGCAGGAAAGATCGTTCAGGATAGAGGCTCGCCTATTACTACGGAAATAGACCTTGGCGGTCCCTCTCGATTTGGAGGCGCAAACCCCGGGAAGTGCGCCGATTGCGGACAAGAACTCGAAGAAATGCTTTCCTTCTGCATTTACTGCGGAAGAAAAAAAGGCGCCGGTTAACAGCGCCTTTTGATTTGTTCGGACTGGTTAACCCGAGTGTGAATGCTCGTGCACTACGCGCCTGCACTGACTTTTTGAGCTTCGTCGAGAACAGCTTGCAACTTCGTTTCATTTTCATGTGTAAGCGAAGTTTTGATGATTTTGCCGCCGGTGCCTTTCAGTTCTTCTGCCACCTTATCTGGTGTCGCGCTTCTAACCAACACAAACAAAGCAGAAGTATTTGGTTGCAAACTCTGTGCAATGTCTTTCATGAAGTCGTCGTTGATGCCGACATCCGAAAGTGCTCCGGCAACCGCGCCGGAACCTGCTCCGAGCGCTGCTCCAAGGAATGGGCTCAAAAAGATTGCGCCGATGAGCATGCCCCAGAATGTTCCTTCCACAGCACCGTGTGCTGTCAGGTTTATTGCCTGGTTGAGTTTAATTTTGCCTTTTGCATCTTTGATTACAACGACGGCATCTTCCAAGTCGATCAAATACTCCTGCATCAACTTGCGAAGTTTGAGGCGCACCTCTTCAGCCTTATGCATGTCATCATAGGCGATTACCACTAATTGGCTCATAGAACCTCCTTTACTTGCGGCATTGCCGCTGCTCCTGAGTCATTGCGATTGGCGCAATGCTCCAAATGCGACTTGACAAGAATTACCGCAAACGCGAGTTGCGAGCTCTGCTGTGCGTCACGTCGACTAAACTCAGTGATCATACGTGCAATCCAGATTAAATACATTAGCGCTACCAGCCTTCGCCCGCCAAGACCCATGCAGCCCAGAACCATGGATGCTTGTACTTGCCTGAAGGGTCGTCACGCACTGCTTGTTGTGCGAGTTTGAGTGCCTCGGCTCGCGGCAACTTCTTTATCAGTAAGTTGGTGTAGAAGTTTGTCATTAGTTTCTGTGTGGCGTCGTCAGGAACCTTCCACAGCGACATCAAAATAGATCTTGCACCGGCTGCCATCAATGCTGAGCGAAGCCCCATGACGCCTTGACCGGTAACTTCTTCCCCACGTCCTGTTTCACAGGCGGACAGTGTAATGAGCTTGCACTTGCTTAGATCTAATCCGATGAGTTCTTCCGCGCTCAGTCTGTCTGCGTGATGAGTTGAACTCGGCGGTGCAAACAATAACCCGGATGACAGAAGCAAGTTTCTGGTTGCGTAGGTGACCATGGGTGCCTGAGAAGATCTCACAAGAGAAACGGCTCCGAGACTTTCTCTCCATGCAGACGGCAAATTTTGAGTGCTGGCGAAGTAGCCATGAGTCGCTAGATGAACAATCGATTCTCCTGGTATTTTGGAGAGCACAGCCGCTTTTGTTGCATCTTTTCCAGTCAGTATGTCGGTTTGAATGGATGCCTTTTTTGCTACTTCCGCGACGTCCTGTACTTCCTTTTCAGTTGCTGCGAGTGACTCTACGTCTGGATCTGCGAAGTCAACGTTTCCTACTAGCATCATTCGACTTGTATCGCCGCCAGATAGCAGGCGGCTGAGCCGCACGTTTATAAATTCGCGAGGACTGTCGAAAACTGTCGTGAGCAGTGGCTCTCCTTTTGGGTTCTGCACAAAGAATGTAGACCACGGAATTCGCGCAATCTCTGCATCCGGGCAGATGAAAAATCGTTTTGGCTCCACATACTCTTTGACCGTTGCCTTCCTGGAATCTGAATAGACGATCTTTGCAATTTTGTCCCAAACCATCTCGTTCAACTTCTTTCGAGATTCTGTGTCTGGTGCATTGTCGAGAATGTCTGAGCGCCAGTCTTTTATGGCTTTTTCGACCTTCTCTGCGGTGCCGATGAATACAGATTTTGGATAGAAATCGTAGCTGTCTATGTAAGCAGCGTAGATTGGCTTTGTATTTTCAATGTCTGCATCGCTGACAGGAATTTCAGTGCCCGGCTTGACCATGCGATAGAAGTCGATGAACACTTCTTCGCGAGATAACATCGTGTCGAACTCATATGATGTAATCGAGGCTGCGTGATCGAAGTATCCTGCTTTCGATGCCTGTTGAGATAGTTCTCTTTCAATCGCCTCCTTTCGGATGGTCAGTTGATCATTTTTCGACGTCCACTGGTCAGGAGTCAAAGAACGGTCCGACATCTTCAGGTGCCATGCCGCAAGCTCTCCGCGTACCTGTTCAAACTCCGCAATGAGTTTGGAAATTGCGGGATTTTTCATATCGGAGTTGATCACTGCAGATTGCTTTCGCAGAGAACTTATCAAAAGTCCCTTCCACTGAATTAACATTGTGTACGCAGAGCGGCGCTGATCTAACTCTTCGCTGCAATACCAAATCAGATATCCAATTTCTGGACGAATTGTGTTCTGCAAGAATGCACACTGTTCACCAAACGATAGTTGAGGAAAAATTGTCTTCACGTATTCGGAGACTTTCTCTGCGGCATGAAGAGCCGCTACTCCGGCTCCCTTTGCATTGCCGCGTTTATCTTCCCAAATGGCAATTTGGTTGTAGCAGTGAATTTCCAATACCAGATCGGATGGGTTCTTTAAATATCTGTAGTAGATCGTGCCTGCTTCTTCTCTGAGTTGCTTTGCTTCATCATCACTACTTTGTGCTTTCTTGAGACGTGACTTAGACCAAAGGAGATCAGCATAAGTGATTGTGTCGGTCTTACCGAAGGATTTACAGTAATCGAGCCCTTTGTCGATAAACGACACTGATTGTGCGAAATCTTTGTTCTTGGTGTGCAAGTCGACCAGGGTCTCGATGAGATCAATAGTAGACTCATCGAAAGTCTTGCTGATGCCTTCTACTGCTTGAAGAGCGGTGACACCATACTTGATGGCTTCATCAGTTTTCGCCAATTCAGAAGAACATGTACAGAGCATCGTTAGAGCTTCTACCTTCCACGTTGGCATTGCTGATATCTTCGAGTTTTGTGTGGAACCTGATTCGGCTGCATCCAAGCATTGCCTGCAAAATCTCGAACAGCTCGCATAATCGCGCTGAGCCAAAGTGATCCTTGCAAGCTCAAGCAGTGTTTTTACCTTTTGTGTATCATCCTTACTATCTTGTTGCACCCTCAAAGCTAGATCTGCGGCTTGACGTGCATACGCGAGGTCGCTTCGTTGTCTTGTTAGTTTTGAGAGTTGCAACAGGTTCGAAATTCGTCTATTTCGATCTGTCGGGGCAATCGCGAATTCCAGACATGCCTGCGCCCCTTTTACGCACATTGTGTAAGTTTGCGAGTCTCCTTGCTGCAAAAAGTCATTTGCTGCCCGAATCAGTATCTCCGATGCTTTCAATCGCAACGCATTGAGACCGCCCTCACGCGACGCCATTTTTATCATTTGATAATCGAGGCTACTGTCGCTGATACACAATCGAGGTTGAATGGAAAGCCAAATGGCATAAGCTCGATCTTGATACTTTTTTGCAGGAACATTTTGTCCATAAGAAGCATAAATTTGCGACAGTTCCATCAGATGATCCGCGACGATAGTATCGGTCTTGCCCAGTTTGGTCGCGAGCATGAGAAAATGCGTTTCAATTAGCTTTGTCGCTGAGTCACCTTTATTGTTGCGCAGCGCATAATCAACTATCCCTCGAAGATAAGATGGAATGTGTGGAGTAAAGATGTCGGTGTTTGCCTGCTTTGTTGCAAGTGTCTGCTTTTGCGAAATTGCTGTGCCATCGGTGAGATTGGATCTGGATGAAACAGCAGGTGCATGAACGCTCTCTGCAATTTGTGAATCACCTTTCTCTTTCTCTTTCTCTTTTGCATCACTCTGTGCGTTCGAATGTTTGTTGGATTCAACTGATTCTGCAGGAATAGAGAGCGGTCTTGATGCTAGTAGTTTCTTGCTTTTGTCATAGAGTGAATCAAGAAATTTGCGGCTGAATTGAACACTAGCGTTGGTCGGCGGGAGTGTCTTGGAGAGTTCGGCGTAAACCAACTTTGCGAGCGGCTCCGCACTTTTATAGTCTCCTGCTGCAGCATATATTTTTGCTAGATCCAATGTTGCTTTGAGCGTTTTCGGACTCTTTTGTCCATATCTCGCTTTGACTATCGCATGAGCTGGTTCCGCAAACTGGAGAGCGTTCCAATAGCGGCGTTCGTCGAGATACAAAGTTGCCAAGTTGCTCAGCGCAATTCCAACTTCCGGGTGACCGTCACCCCACGTTTTTTGACTGTTATAGATATCTCTCTTTAACAGGCGCTCGGCCCTTACGAAATTCTTGATGCCTCTGTAATACTGACCGAACACTCTGCAATGCTCTTGTTCTGCCTTGTCTCGATCGACTGTGTCCAGCTGATCAGCTTTAAGCAATCTGGTCAAAAAAGATTCTGCTGCTTTATAGTCTTGAGCCAAAATGGCAAGTCGAGCAGATCGTGTAAGCGCCACAATCGGCGATTGCTTTGGGCTGCTTTCAGCGATTGCCAGGGCTCGTGCGACCAGTTCTCTGGACTTAGATAGGTTGGTGTCTTCGTAGTACGAAGCAAGTCGCATAAGCGCATCTCTGCTGGCTATGCTGTTCTCTCCGAAGGCCTTGGTAATGACATCAATCGATTTCAGAATCTCCGCTTCCGATCGTGTTTGCTTCTCCTGCTCTCGTCGATACAGGTCTATGTTCAACCGGAGAATTGCACAGTCTGGCGAGTCTGGTGCTCCAAGCTTCTCCAAAATTGTAAGCGCTTGTTGCTCATACTTTTCTGCTTCAGCAAATTCGGATTGCTGACTATATACGGATGCGAGCCTCGATGCTATGGATGACACCTGGTAGTGGATTGGTCCGCGCACAGTTTCTGCGATATTCAGCGCGCGCTTGTAGCAATCTTCCGCCTCAGTTATCCGATCTTGATCCTCATAGAGCATCCCGAGTTGCGTTAGCGTGTAGGCATTATTCTTGTGATTGATGGTTCCTATCAACTTGATTCTGTCTTCGATGGACTTTTTGTACATCTCCTCGGCTTCCGCCGTTTGACCTTTGCGCACTAATGCATGCGCAACTAGCAAATTAGCTGAAATCAACGCTTCCTTGTCGGAGTCACTTGTACCGGTTTGCAAAAGACGAACTGCCTCGCGCGCATCTGCTTCGTTATTGTTGATTTGGGCTTTCGCGAAGTAGAGATGTCCGATCAAATCGTTGCGTGGCGACTTGTCCTTCTTGAGATACTCAAGCGCTATGTCATAACACTTTTCGGCTTCCTTAAAATCGCGGAGCTTCTGATGTGATCGTCCAAGGTCTTCATAGACATCGGCAAACTTTGTTGAGTGCACCGATTTTGGATACGCTAGCAAGGCTTTGATCGCTTGCTGAAAGTAGTTTCTTGCTTCTGCAAAGTTTGATTTCTGGTACTGAATAATGCCTTTCAGGTCCAAAGACTCGTACTGGTCGTACTCATCCTTTGCTAGCTTTATAGCAAAGTCGCACAGTTTGTCGGCTGTATTTAAGTCTTCGGCTTGTTTGGCGTTTCTGCTTGCGTCTAAGTATTGCTGATAAGTTTTCTCTTGTGCACCGACCGAGAGATTGCTCGCTGCCATAGCTGAGAATGCCAGAATAGCCAATCGCGTTTTCGCGCGTTTGTTCATGATTGATTTACCAACCATCTCCGGCCAATACCCATGCTGCCCAAAACCATGGATGCTTGTATTTGCCTGAGGGGTCGTCACGCACTGACTGTTGTGCAAGTTTGAGTGCCTCGGCTTTCGGCAATTTCTTTATCAGTAGGTTCGTGTAGAAGTAGGTCATCAGTTTTTGTGTCGCGTCGTCTGGAACCTTCCACAAAGACATCAAAATCGATCTCGCACCGGCAGCCATCATCGCTGAGCGCAGTCCCATGACTCCTTGTCCTGTAACTTCCTCTCCACGACCCGTTTCGCATGCTGAAAGTGTAATGAGGTTGCATTTGCTCAAATCTAGTCCGATTAACTCTTCGGCGCTTAATCTGTCTGCATGGCGAACTGTGGTCGGAACGCTTGATGTCAAATGTGGTGGCGCAAAGAGCAGTCCAGACGATAAGAGTAAGTTTCTGGTTGCGTAGGTGACCATAGGTGCTTGAGAAGATCTCACCAGAGAGACGGCTCCCAGACTTTCTCTCCAGGCTGTGGGCAGATTTTGCGTGCTTGCAAAATAACCATGAGTTGCAAGGTGAACTATTGATTCGCCATGGAGCTTGGACAATACTGCTGCCTTTGTTGCATCCTTTTGCGTCAAAATGTCGGTTTGTATCGAGGCTTTCTTTGCAATTTCGGATATGTCGCGTACTTCTTTTTCAGTTGCAGTGAGAGACTCCGTGTCAGTGCCTGAAAAGTCTACATTTCCAACCAGCATCATCCTCGATGCATCACCCGCGGACAACAGTCTGTTCAGCCTTGAGTTTATGAACTCACGAGGGCTGTCGAAAACAGTTGTGAGTATTGGCTCTCCCTTCGGGTTCTGATTGAGGAAGGTAGACCACGGCACGCGCGCAATCTCAGCATCGGGACAAATGAAGAATCTATTTGGTTCGACGTACTGCTTATACTTCCTGCGATTTTGAGAATAGGCGGTGTTTGAGATTTCTTTCCAGACAAGCTTGTCCAGCGCCTTTCTCGATTCAGCATCCGAAACGTTATCGAGAACGTCAGAACGCCAGTCTTTTATTGCTTTGTCCACTTCATCTGAGGTGCCGAGAAAAACGAAGTCAGGATAAAAGGTATGGCTGACTACATACGCTGCGTAACGCGGTTTATACACGCTTGATTTACTCTCATCGGTGACGAGATCGAATCCTGGCCGCACATAACGGTAGAAATCCAGAAAAATTTCGTTTTCAGCAAGAGTCTTGTCAAACTCCGCCGAGGTGAATGCAGCAGCGTGGTCGAAGTAACCGGCTTGTTTCGTGTGTTGTGAAAGCTCTCGTTCGATTGCTTCCTTGCGCACTGTCAGTTCATCATTTTTAGACGTCCATTGTTCTGGTGTAAGGGAACGGTCTGACATTTTTAGATGCCATGCAGCGAGTTCGTTTCTTACGTCTTCCAGTTCTTCGATCAGTTTCGCAATTTCAGGATTACGCTTGTCCGAAGAGTTCATCACAACTGTTTGCTTTCGGAGCGAACTGATGAGAAGACCTTTCCACTGAATCAGGTGCGAATATGCCGCACGACGTTGTTGTGCTTCGTCTTTGCAATATAAAATCAGATATCCTATTTGCGGGCGTACAGTGTTCTGCAAAAATGCGCATTGTTCGCCGAAAGATAGCTGCGGAAAAATTACTTTCACGTATTCGGAAACCTTCTCGGCCGCCTTCAGTGCAGCGTCCGATGCGGCCTTTTCGTTTCCGCGTTTGTTTTCCCAAATTGCAAGCTGGCTATTGCAATGAATTGCCACTACTAAGTCGGTAGAATTTTGATGCGCTTTGTACAGTGCGCCTGCCTCATCTCTTAGTTTCTTTGATTCGACCTCATCCATCAAAACCTTTTTCAACCGAGCCTTAGACCAAAGAAGATCAGCGTAGGTAATGGATTCTGTTTTGTTGAACGAGGTGCAGTATTTGAGACCCTTATCGACGATTTCGATGGACTGCGGGTACTCTTTCTTTTTAGTATGCAAGTCGACCAGAGTTTCTATCAAGTCGATCACTGATTGATTAAAAGTTCCAGCGTTTTCGAGAGCAGATGTGGCTTTGGTACCGTATTTAATGGCGTCCTCGGTTTTACCTAATTCTGCAGAGCATGTACAAAGAAGAGTAAGTGCCTCAACCTCGTTGGAGGAACTTCTGCCGTTTGACTGTGTCGTGTTGGGAGATGGAGCGTTGGATACAAGCTCTAGGCATTGTCCTGCAAATCGAGCGCAGCTCGCGTAATCTCGTTGAGCGAGAGTAAGTCTTGCGAGTTCCAGAAGTGCGTCACTCTTCAAGTTTGAAGACTTCGTGTCTTGTTGCGCCACTTTTAAGGCAAGGTCTGCTGCAGAACGAGAATATGCGAAATCCGTCGAAAGTCGTGTCACTTTGGCAAGCTCAAGACAAAGCTTTACGCGACTCACTCTGTCAGATGGTGCGTCGGCACATTCGAGGCACTTCTGCGCTCCTTTGACACACATGGCGTAGGTCTGGCTGTCACCCTGCCGCGACCGTTGCTGTGCTGCTTGAATCAGGTTGCGAGCCGCTTTTAGTCGCAGAGTGTTCAAACCACCTTCGCGTGATGCCATCTGCGTGATCTGAAAATCTACGTTTCCTGGCGCGCACAAACGGGGTTGAATAGACATCCAAATTGAATATGATTTGTCGAGAAACTGCTTGGCGAATGTCTGCTGATTGTGCGTTGCCATTAGTGCAGACAGTTCCATCAAATGATCTGCAATTATCGTGTCTGTTTTGCCGACCTTGGTTTCAAGCATGTTGAAGTGAATATCAATTATTTTCTTTGCTTCCGCCGCTTTGTTCGCTTTCAACAATGTTTCGACCATTCCCCGCAAGTAGTTGGGCAGGTGCAGTCCAAATGGGTTCGAAGCAGGATTGAGTTTGGTTGACTGTGTAGTTTTCTGTGCTGCGTGCGCGGTTGTAAACTCCATCGATGCTTGGGCATCCAAATCTCGGTCGCGAGCACGCGTCGTTGTTGCGACGACTGGAGCAGCTGCAATCAACGGCTTTGAAGCTCGGAGCTGCTTATGTGAGTCATAAAGCGAGTTGAGGGTATCCTGCGCGTACTTCACGTCGCTATGATCTGCCGGATGGATTTTCAGTTCACCAGCAAGCGCTACTTTCGCTAATGGTTCCGCCGCCTTGAAGTCTCCAGCGCTTGCATAGATACTTGCAACATTCGTCATCTTAACGAGAGTATTCGGATTGTTTATTCCATATGTAGCTTTGTCTATCGCAAGTGACTGTTCGAGGCACTTCAATGCATCACTGTATTGACCGGCGCTCTTGTACAGCATTCCGAGATTGTTTAAGGCAATGGCGACTGTTGGGTGTCCTTCACCATACTTCTTTCGATGTGAGTAGATCTGCGATTTGTACAGCTTTTCTGCTTTCTCAAACTGATTCGTATCTTGGTAGTACTCTCCAAAGAGGCTTGCATAGTTCTCTTCTGCCTCGTCACGTGGAAGTTTATCTAGTTTCGCTGCTACAAGCAGTCTCTCCAGAAAGTCTTTGGCTGCTGAGTAGTCCGAATCTCTCATAGCGAGTCGGGCAGATTTGGAGAGAATGCTTGTCGGCGACATGTACTTGTTCTTTTCCGCTATCTCAAGGGCGTGCGCTACAAGTTTTCTCGCCTTCGCTAGATCTCGATCCTCATAGATATTCGCCCATCGAGCATAAGCGCGTGCAGCCTGCTCACTGGATTTCCCGAAATGATTTTCTACGATTTCTATTGAGCGTTGAGTTGCTGCATCCGGGCGCGTTTGCAGTCCCATTTCTGCTCGGTAATAGTCAACGTTCAACTGCAAAATGGCTACCTCTGCTGTCTCTGGTGAACCCAATTTCTCCATGATTGACAGCGCTTTTTGCGTGTACTTTTCCGCCTCGTCATAGCGCTGTTGATCTGAGTACACCGACGCAAGTTTTGAGGCGATTATTGCGACTTGCTCGTGCACCGGACCGCGCACAGTTTCTGCGATGGTAAGAGCGCGCTTGAAGTGTTCTTCGGCCTCTGGCAGCCGATCTTGCTCGAAACAAAGGGTACCCAGTCTCGTGAGCATGTATGCATTGTTTTTATGGTTGATTGTTCCTAATAACTTTGTTCTGTCCTCAATCGCTTGTTTGTAGATCTCTTCAGCTTCTCTGGTTTCACCCTTTTCCTTCTTCAATTCACCGAGCTGCACTTTTGCAGAAATCAATGCTTCTTTGTCGGCAAGACCGGTTCCAAATTTCAGAAGCCGCACCGACTCCAATGCGTCGGATTCGTTTGCTGTAACTTGGGTCTTTAGGAAATAGAGATGCCCAAGCCTTGTGTTATCAACTGGCTTGCTCTTTTTTAGATGATTGATTGCTGTATTGAAAGCTTCTTCTGCGTGAGCGTAGTCAGCCAACTTCTGATAGGTTCGCCCGATGTCTTCGCATAGATCGGCTAAATGTGTGGGGTGTACTGGTTTTGGAAATGCAAGAAGCGCTTCTTTAGCTTGGTTGAAGTACGTTACTGCGTCTTTGAAATGAGATCGCTGATATGCAATCGTTCCTTTTAGAGAGAGCGCCTGGTACTTTTGAAACTCACTCTTTGCCAGCTTCGTTGCGGAGTCGGACAGCTTGTCGGCAGTTTCTAAATCGTCGGCTTCTTTTGCATTTTGGCTCGCGTCCATGTACTGCTGAAACGTCTTTTCTTGCGCATCGGCAGAAACATTGCTCACCGCAAAGACGGAAAGCATTAATAGGATGAGCGTCGTCGTTTTACTACGCTTTCTCATGTCCTTATCGGCAATTTTGGCTACAAAGGACAGTTATATCATCATTCGGATGCCTTGGCGCCTCGCCAGCGGAGGTTCAAGCGCGATTTCCAAGAGTCTGACATTATAGAGGGTATACACCGCCAGGGTGCACTAATTGACCGAACTAACCGGACCGGCCAATAACGATATGGGAAGACAGGGCGCAAGCTCGGAGGTTCTGGCACCTTTGTTTGGCGCTGTCGGTCCATCGCAGCAGGAAGACTTGACCGGGCTGAAGCCTGTACCGTCGTATCTTCGAGGGCTGCCGCTGCCACTGCTCAAAATAGTCTCGTTCCTCTGCGGAAGGGACCTTGTGATTGCTGTGGAAGAAAAGCAGGCTTTCAAAATCAAGTGCAACCTCATTCCCACGAGTTTTGTCGTCCTTTTCGCGACAATAATGGGTGGGTTGACTGTACTGGCTTGGGTGTTCGCGGCCAATTTGCTCGCTCCTATTGGATTGGTTTTCCAATTAGGAGTGGTCGTCTTCGTCATGGCTGCCGCTTCGAAGCTCAAACTGAGCATTACCGAAGATGGTCTAAAAGCAGACAGCGCAATTCACAAGGATAGCCTTTACACGCGAAGCTTCAGAGGTTGGAACGATCTGCATTCCGTGCGTTTGCGCAAGTTGAAGACTCCGGCACGTATTCTGGAACGGCTCAGACTGACTAGAGAAGCTCGACTCAATCGGCGCTCGTTTAGACACGAGGTATTGAATTTTTTTGGAAAGGGGTGGAACCAGCAAGGGTTTTTGATTTTGGACTTCAAATCCGGCGGCAATGTTCCACTGCCATTAGCAGGGCTTTCCGGTGAATCGTTGGAAGATCTTTTCGTGGCGTTATCGAGATTTGCCGATCCAATGACAATGAATCCGGACGTTATTGCCCTTCAAAGAGACATATTGACGGGCCAAGAACTGCAGCTTAGCGACAACTATACAAAGATGTGGGAGGACAGTCTCAAACACAGTTTTGAAGTGACGAACTTTGTTCCACTTCTTGGAGGGGAGTCGTTAAAGAACGGTGAACTCAAAATCCTGATGCTCCTCGCCTGTGGTGGCATGTCATCTGTCTATCTTGCACGGGACAGTTTTGGAAAGCGATTTGTTGTGAAGGAAATCGCTGTTCCTACCGAGCATTCTGATGTGGCGCGCAGGAAAATTCACGAGTTGTTTGCACGAGAAGCTCAGATTCTTGCACGACTAGATCACGAACAGATAGTCAAAGTTGTCGATCACTTTGTGGAGAATTCCCGTGATTATCTTATTCTCGAGTTTGTGCCCGGTCTGACCTTGCGCCAGCACGTTCAGATGACAGGCAAATTTACCGAGAAGGAAGTGATAACTATCGGCAGGCAGATAGCACAGGTGTTGAGCTATCTCCACAAGCACGAACCACCGATTATTCACCGAGACATCACGCCTGATAATCTCATTATTCGTGAACCTGACAGAATGATTACGCTCATCGACTTTGGTGCGGCGAATGAATTCATAGGCAGCGTGACAGGAACTCTTATCGGCAAACAATGCTACATTCCACCGGAGCAGTTTCAAGGCAAGGCCGTTCCACAAAGCGACATTTACGCTGCCGGCGCTACTTTGCACTTCCTTCTGACAGGTGAAGATCCCGAGCCAATAAGTAGCTCACATCCCAAAGAGACAATCAAAGAGATTTCTTCCGCCATCGACAATGTTGTTGCGAAAGCGACGGCAGTTGAAGCGGCGCAACGATATAAATCGGTTGAAGAATTGCTTGAAGCACTCGATGAAGAGCCAAAAAAGGGCAAAGTTAGCCATGGCTGAGAATCAAGAACTCGACTTCGTTTGCAATGAGTGGGTTCTCTGTGAAAAGCAGAAGAGTAATCAGATTTCGCGAGGGATGGTAATCGGTGCCATAAGCGTAGTTTGCGGACTGTTCTTGGTTGGATTTCTTGTTGCCTGGGGGAGTATTGCTGCGTCTACCATTGACGGCTGGACGATGAGCATGGAACAGTTTCTGTATCGCGCAGCCGCCGGTTGGCAACAAGCTTCAATCTTTTATTTACTTGCTCCATATGTTCTTCTTGGAGTTTCCTTCTGCTGTATGTTGTTCACAATAGCGACGAGAAAGGAGTTTCCGACCAACATAAGGATGAACGATTCCGGGTTTTGGTTGGCGTGGATGCGAAAGCACGCCAGGCGATCTCCACTGATACCGTGGAGTTCGGTCACGCAAGTTTCTGCAAAGAGAACTGGAAATTTCAGGGCGGACGACCCAACAGCCGGTGTTGTCGTGTCGTTTTCAATCGATAAAAAATCATTGCCGTGGTTTCTTGCCGGACGCCTCGAGCTGTGCACTTCGGCACTTTGGCGCCAGTCTTTCTTGACGCCACTTTTCCAGCGCGATTTGATTCTGGACTTTCCACTCGACTCATTGACTCTCGATGCCGATAGACATCGCCTATTGTCGGCGATTAAATCGCGAATGCCATCCTCTAAGGTATCTGACGACTTTCATGCTGTGTGCGATTCGGGCAATGTTCCTACATTCACTAAACTTTGGCTTGACGATATGCAGTCGTTTCGACGTACCCGTGCAGACGAACTTGTATCCGGAACCCTCCTTCAAGAAGGCCGCTACGAAGTGCGCAACAAGATTGCTACGGGTGGTCAAGCTAAAATCTATAGTGCGTTCGATACTCATTTGAGATGCATGGTTGCAGTCAAAGAGCTGGTACTTCCAATTAATGCAGGCGCGGACGTTCGCAATCGTTCATTTGCCAATGTAAAAAACGAAGCAGCTTTGCTGTCTAAACTAACGCACCCGGGCATCGTAAAGCTGCTCGATAACTTTGTTGAAGATCATCGCGCGTACCTGGTCTTGGAGCATATTGAGGGCACATCGCTGCGCACACTGGTTAAGGATCAAGGCGCATTGGCACCGGAAGTGGTGGCGCGAGTCGCAACGCAGATCTGTGACTTTCTAGACTATATTCACTCGCAGTCACCACCGGTAGTTCATCGTGATTTGACGCCGGATAATCTAATGATTATGCAGGATGGAACAGTGAGATTGCTCGATTTCAACGTTGCTCAACAGCTAGAGTCTGCGTCAACGAAGACGGTGGTCGGCAAGCACAATTACATGGCGCCGGAACAATTCAAAGGAAAGCCGACGACACAAAGCGATCTCTACTCGCTGGGTTGTACACTCTACTACTTATTGGTCGCAGAAGATCCAACACCGTTATCTTGCTCTCATCCGAAATCGCATTGCGAAAACGTATTGCTCGACATGGACGATTTAGTAGCCAAGCTTACGGAACTCGATTCAAGCAAGAGATATGCTTGTGCAAAAGATGTCTCTGCAGATTTGCAGAAATTGTTTGATGCTCCGAAGCCATCCGAGAGTTCTGCTGATGCATCGCAGGAAGAGGCGGCAGAGAAACTGAACGTCGGAGGCACAATCAAAGTTCCCAATCTGAAAGACGGCGTGACCTAGCCTGAGTTTAGACTGTTTGAAGTTGTTGGCGCAGTTCCGAAATCGTTTGATAGCGCGCGGCTGGTTCTTTCGCTAAGCATTTCAGAACTATCGCTTCTAAGTAATCCGATATTCCAAAGAGGTTTTTGCGATTGCCGAATGGTGGTGCGAGTTCATTAACTTGCTTTGTCATCGTTTCGAACGAATACTCACCAAACAGTGGTGGCGCTCCGGCAAGGCAGTGATACATCACGCACCCGAATGAATAGATGTCTGAGCGAACATCTAGTGGCAATCCCTTGCACTGTTCAGGGCTCATGTAAGGCGGGCTGCCATAGACTTGACCAGGCAATGTGAAATTCTGCGAAACCGACATTCGTCTGGAGATCCCAAAGTCCAAAACCTTCACGGTGATCTTGTCTTTCTCGTAAACAAGAAAAATGTTCGATGGTTTGATGTCGCGATGAATCACGTCGCGTTCGTGGGCATGCTCGATGCCGTTACAAATTTCGATGAACCATGGCACGCATTCTGCCGGGGCTACCAAGCCGTCCATGCCAAGCTTCTCTTGCAAAGTTATGCCGACTAAGAATTCGAGCGCCATGTAAGCACGACCATCCGGCAACTGTCCAAACGAGTACTCATTGATAATGTTTGGATGTTCCAGCGAGATCATGACTTGTGCTTCGCGCCTGAATCGCTCGATAAACCGTCCGTCTTCGCTATTTTCTGAAGACAAAGCCTTAATCGCGCAATCGACACCGCTCAACAAGCATTTTGCTTTGTAGATGATGCTCATGCCGCCCTGCGCGACGATTCCAGAAATCACGTAGCGATTCTCTACGATTGCTCCGATGAGTGGATCGAGATGTGCGTCCATTGCTGGGGTTCCGAATTGAGTTTGAATTTCTTGTGTCATTGAAGTGCATTCCACCAAATGGAGGAACTTTGTTGTTAGGGTAAATGGTCGCGGTGATGATTGGATAATACAAGCTCTGCTTGGCAACCGGGCTTTGTCTAATCATCAATTAAGAATCAAGGCTCACCACTCGTTGCCGTCTCGCTCCGGCAGTGGGCTGGAAGGTAATAGTCCAACCCATTCACCGGACCACGAAATGTCGTGGAAAAGCAGCCAGGATCTATCAGATAACCCTTCTTTTTTCGCGAGTTCTCGCAAGATTGGAACAGCTCTTTCAACGTCTTGCAGAATTAAATCTATGAATGCAGATTCTTGTCCAGCCCCGCCACCGAAAACGCATCCGACGTCTTCCGCTCGAAGGGCCGCGTCTACAAGATCTTCCAACATGCCCCTAGCTTCAACGCTCGTACGAATTTTTTCCATATCGTTGATTTTGAGATAGCAAAACTTCTCACCATGTTTGGAAAATTGTTCAGAATGAAACAAAAAGCGATTGTTGATTGCCGAGATGACGTTGGGTAGCGCGATGTTGAATGTGAACCTGCTTGGAAGAGTGCCATCCTTTGCATGGAGGAAAATTCCCGAGAATTCCTCGAATTTGCCTTTGTGGTACGGAGCCGAGGGAAGTTCGCGATGAATTTGATTTCTAAGTGAGACGACAGTCTGCAGTAACTCGTCAACCGGCAGACTTCCCTCTGCAGGATCGTGTTTTGTTCTGCCGAAGAGATTGATGATTTTTTCTTGCAGCGGGCGCTGCAGGCAGCGGGTAGATATGTCGCCGACCCACTTTTCCAGAAGTTCTTCGCCGAGAAGCAGCTCGCAAATTACAAAGCACGCGTATTGATCGCTGTCATCGTGATCTCTCTTAAACTGCGACGAAAGAAAGACAAGTTCGATCGCGTTGAAGTCCTTTTTGTGCGCTACAAATCGCAGATCTTTGAAATCACCTTTGACGCGCGAATCGTCAACGTCGACGATCTTTACAGCGTGCGGTTCGCGAAAGTTTCCGAATCTCCAATTCGAAAGTTTTGGCGCAACTCGAACCATCTCCTCAGCAAGAGGTCGCAGATCATGACGCGTTTCCGGTGTAATCACAAACGAACTCTTGGGCTTGTCTATTGAAACGTCCCACATCAAATGTTCCACTTTGGGCAGATGGTGCTCGACCCAGGAAACAATTGGTTCCAGATTTCGACTTTGGCCTGCCTCAAAAAGCCTTTCAGCATCCTCTTCAAAGCTCTTCCAAAATGTAGAGATCGCAGCCTCTTTTTGCCGCTTATAGGCGAGTTCTGTTTCGTTGGTAGGATCTATGAAGTGCCAGCGCATTTTGAAGTTGCGGTTGAGGGAACCTTCATTATATGTTGAATGAAGAGGCAGTTTTGGAAGTCGCGCTTTCCAAGCAGGCGATGAGTCGTTAGAGCCACATGAGTACTAGAAGAAAAATCGTTAAAACAAAAGATTGCCCTAAAGGGTTGTTGTATTTCCCTGAATTTCTTTCAGCCGCCGAGTACGGTTCGTTTCTCAATGAAGTCGAACAGCTTGGGTTTTACGATTTCGTCTTTCAGGGGTTTTTGGCAAAGCGAAAAGTGAAGCACTTCGGCTACAAGTATGAATTTTATACACCGTACGTCAGTGCGGTTGATGTGTTTCCGGATTGGCTGATTGAACTGCGTTTGCGAGCCGCGCAAGTGTGCGGTATCTCCGAACAATCAATCGAGCAGGCTCTAGTAGCTCAATATGGCGCAGGTTCGGGCATTGGGTGGCATCGTGATGCACCGGCTTTTGGTCCCACTGTTATGGGAGTCTCGTTTGGAGCGCCAGGTACAATGCGGTTTCGCAAGGAAATCGATGGTGGATTCGAAATTTATAAACAAGATGTAGCGCCAGGATCGCTCTACGTAATGAGCGGCGAGGCTCGACTGGTGTGGCAGCACAGCTTGTCTCCGGTGAAGGATTTGCGCTATTCCGTAACTCTGAGAACCGTCAAAGAAAACTTCAAAAGCGAGAACAGAAGCGAGATCTCGAATAAGTCGCAGATTGAAGCCTAGGCAAATGGCATAGAAATGTTCCAATTCTCCATTTATGAGAGCGTCTTCGGGACCGGGTTTGCCTGATGCGATATACTGTGGCGAATGACACACACGGCATCCCTGAAAGAGACGACAGAACCTACGCCGGTAGCGGATTCAGCGAAAGAGTATCGAAAGGCTATCATCTGTTCGCTAGCAGCTGCGTTATCGTTCACTCTCATGCTCGCTTGTGTTAAGTTGCTGGAGCAGAAGTATCCTGTCGGCGAAATTTTGTTTGCGCGCAGTTTCTTTTCGTTCTTTCTGCTGATTCCGATGATAGTGCGGGGCGGTGGAATGGAGGTTTTCCACACCAAGCATCCAGGAAAGCATTTGACGCGGGGATTGGTAGGATTGATCTCCGCTTTTTTGTGTTTTGCGGCAATCGTTTTGCTCCCACTTTCAGATGCAACGCCGCTGTTCCACACCGCACCCATTGTGACGACTATCCTTGCCGTTCCACTCTTAAAGGAAAAGGTAACCTGGAAAAAAGGACTGGCGATTTTTGTCGGCTTTTTGGGTGTCTTGTTGATTGTTCAACCCAGAGGTGAAGTCAACTTGGCTGGTGCATTGATGGCACTGGGTTCTGCGATTACTGGTGGTTACGTCGGCATAGAACTGAACCGCTTAGGCAAAACAGAGAAGAGTCTCACCATAGTTGTGTACTTCATGATTCTCTGCGCAATAGCAGGTGCATTGACGATGTTTTTCGAATTCGTGCTTCCAGGCATGAAAGACGCGATTCTAATGATTACAATGGGAATCGTAGGAGGCGTCGGACAGATGTTCATGACTGCTGCTTACAAGCGGGCACCGGCATCTCTGGTGGCGCCAATGGCTTATTCATCACTTGTGTGGGCTGCGATGCTTGATGCAATGCTGTGGGGCAAGATTCCGCCGATGACCACTGTCTGCGGTGCACTCGTAATTGCATGTGCCGGTGTGTTTTTGATTAGGCAGAAGCACGACACAGCTTAAAGCTTCACCAGTCCCAGTCAAATGACCAAAGATTGCAGCGCTCATACTCATCGAGCGAACAGGGTGCTGAACTTTCGAACTGCAGGGTGGGCGTTCCATTATTCACCGATGGTGGTGCCCACTCGAAGTCGTTCGGTGAGATTGTGTAAAACAAAACAGTCGCATTCTGCATGTCTTTAATAGTGAGTTTGAACTGCTTGATGCCTGGCATAAATGAGTTCAGACTTTCTCGGGGCCCAAGAAGCGCAAGACGGATCAAAACTTGATCGTCAGCCCATCTTGTTTTCATCCAACATGTAATTCCGGTGTTTGGAATTTGCACTTCCGTCCACGGGCGCAAAGTGTTCGCTTTGCGAACTCGCGGCGAGGCGTTGTATGTGGCTTTGGCTTTTGCTTCTTTGTGAGTTTTGATGGCTTGATTTGCTTCATTAATTAAGGTGCCGCGCTTCAATCCTGAAGAGGGTGCAGGCGGCGGTGCCTTCTTTGCGGGCTTGGGTGGCGCAGAAGCTGGTTCTTCCACCGGTGCGGCACTGCAACCGGCAAGCAACCCAGTTACTGCCAATAGATACAAGCTTTTGTATTGGTCTTCGATGCGCATGCATGACTCTTATGAAGTTCCTGAAATTTTAGATGAGTGGAACGGATTTGTGATGCTTGGCTTCCTTTTAACGTTCCAATCTGGGCCCAATTCGGATTATTGGCTGCACAGGTAGGGATTGAACCTACGACGGACCGGTTAACAGCCGGTTGTTCTACCTCTGAACTACTGTGCAATATTAAGGAAGCAGAGGGACTCGAACCCCCAACCCTTAGCGGGCAACTGTTTTCAAGACAGCGTCCTCATCCAGCCGGTTTACTTCCATAATTTTTGTCGAATAGCTCTGCGCAACCCGTGTGTGTACCTGAGAAACTTTGCACGACGATGCGTGCAATTTTGCACGATTGAGAGTGCGACATCCCATTCGTGTGGGAGGAGAATGGCATGAGCATTGGATGCCGCACTCGCAAATCGTTGGCTTGCAAAACTGAAGCCGTTGACAGGAATTGAACCTGCAACCCGCTGCTTACAAGGCAGCCGCTCTACCAATTGAGCCACAACGGCGTTGAAACTTGTGGTACTAAATATGGAGGCAGTAGGAGTTGAACCCACATATGTCCGGTTAAGAGCCGGGTGCATAGCCGTTCTGCCATACCTCCAAGAACCCTTGCCAGGACTCGAACCCGGAGCCACCTGATTCGAATTCAGGAGCTCTTCCAATTGAGCTACAAGGGCGCAAGAGTTTTGAGTAGTGACACCGCATCCAGGAGTCGAACCTGGGACATGTGGGTTAGAAATCCACCGCTCTGTCCTCTGAGCTAATGCGGCACATGAATTGGAGTCTGACTATACTGGTGGCACCAGTGATACCAGTGGTAGGACTCGAACCTACAACCACGCGCTGATCTGGCGCTACACCGGATATAAGCCGGCCGCTCTGCCATTGAGCTACACTGGCTGATACTAAATATGGAGGCAGTAGGAGTTGAACCCACATATGTCCGGTTAAAAGCCGGGTGCATAGCCGTTCTGCCATACCTCCGAAAACCCTTGCCAGGATTTGAACCTGGAGCCACCTGATTCGTAGTCAGGCGCTCTTCCGTTGAGCTACAAGGGCACGATGCCGTACAAGTCGTTGATACCTCTTATTTAACGTCCCCATTGGTGGAGACGACGGGATTTGAACCCGCTTAGTTAGCGTTACAGGCTAGGTTTTACCGATTGTATGTATCGACAGTTAGAGTACGGCAAGATTTGAGCCGTGCACGAGCACGGCAACTGGTCGGCGGGGCACGGATTCGAACCTGCGAAGTCTTGCGACGTGTGGTTTACAGCCACACCGCTTTGTCCACTTGCATACCCACCGATATGGAGTCCCCTACAGGAGTCGCACCTGTGTGCACCGGTTTGCAGCCGGCTACCTAGCTTCTCGGTCAAAGGGACGAGGTTCTGATTATCAAGTAATGATGGAGCCTGCCATCGGAATCGAACCGATATCACTGCCCTGGCTAGGCGGGATTCTGCCATTAAACTAGGCAGGCATGTTGGACCATACAAGTCGCGAATGCGATGTTTCCTAGCGTTTCAGACGATTTACGCTGCCGCTCCGGAATCCCTCTGTTTGAGATGGATTGTAGGCATCTGCTGTTGGGGTACGATCCACTTATTGCCTGGAACATTCATGTTGATCGACACCAGTTCCAGACATTTTTGTGCCGCTTTGTTTTTGCATCGGCACGATTAGAGGACCGTACGAGGTCGCAGATGTCGCCGGCTGTTGACCGGCAAGGTGAGTTAAGTATGTAAGCATCTGCAGTTCAAATACGGTCCTTACTCTGTCTGAACGCGATACGAGATCGCGTAATTCAGACTGATTTGCGCCCAAGTTGGGCACTTCTTTTTCTCTGCTTTTGATTGGAGCAGAAAATCGGACCATGTAAGTTACTGGTGCGGGTGCTCATTCCATCCGGATAACCGTCCGGCCATTAGGAGCGTTGTCTTGTTTGGTGGATTGTATGCATCAGAAGTTGGAACACGGTCCTGATATTGCCGCAGCAGGATTTGCACCTACAACCGCTCGCTTATCGGGCGAGAACTCTACTGTTGAGTTATGCGGCACTACTAATACCCGATGTAGGAATTGAACCCACAACCATCTCCTTGTAAGGGAGCCGCTCTACCGATTGAGCTAACCGGGTGAATGGAGGTTATCGGAATCGAACCGATTGCCTTCTCGTTGCAAGCGAGACGCTCTGCCAGTCGAGCTAAACCCCCAAAATTGCAGAGACCGGAATCGAACCGGCAGTCTTTAGGGTATGAGCCTAATGTGTTAGCCGTTACACTACTCTGCTGTGGCGCACCCCCTAGGATTCGAACCTAGATCTGACGAGTTTGGAGCTCGCGATGTTGCCAGTTACACCAGGGATACGAGTTGCGCAAAGCAGCTTCGACTTTTTGAAAAAGACAACGGTGCTTGGCGCATTCAGAACCAAATAGAATTTCGTATTTTGTTTTCAGGGTTCGAACCCAGTGTGCCTGGGCTAATGCGAATGCAGGGCGGTGCAAATTCTCGCGCGTGAAGATGCACCATCCAAACGGATGGAACGTGTGCGATTTTGATTTGTATTCGGTGCTATAAAACAAAATCGCCTGGGTTTTCTAACCCAGGCTTCGCGATCCAGACAATATTTCTATGTCAAATCATAACCTGGGATGCAGACACGCACAGCGTTTCGCGGTCCGATTCATCGTACCGACTGGGCTATACGGTTTGGCTGTTCCTATTTGTAATGATCTAAACATGATCTATACTCCGCATCGCTGCCTATTGGGGCAGCACTGACAATAATACCACGGTCGCATCCAAATTAGAACGGGGTATTGAAGAATTTAACGTGCGAATTTGACTCAGCGTGCGGATCTTACGTGTTCTAGATCTTTGATCTATTTATGTACTTATTCCTTTTATGCTTCGGCCGGCGATTTGCGGTGCACTAGAGATTGAATCTTATGCTTCCTGTACGCGAACTTGATCTTCAAAATAGCGAATCACGAATACATAAACCAGAAGTGGAATGAAGGTGACGAGATCATAAATTGACACCATATGTGGTTGTACTAAAAACTCGCAGCAAACAACGATCAGAGATGCAATCAACCACTTCCTGTTTCCCACTTGTTGGCGTTCGATAATGCTGGCGGAAATCAGCATGGATAGCGCCACGAGAAATGCTGAAAGTGTATAGCCGATAGTTCCTGGTATCCAGATCAGAAACAAGGCCAACCCGTCTCCCAAGCCACCAATTAACTCATGCAAATTCGTCGCGCCTTCTCTAAACATCGGCATGGCAAAAAACGAAATTGTTCCCGAAGTCGTCGCACAAAAGATCGCAATGATTTTGTGCCACCACCTGGACTTATGCGGTTTTTGAATACCCCAGCCGAACCTATTCGCCAGAAGTTTGTATGCGAATCCGTACATGACGGTGAGAAAACCCACCGAAATTATTAGAAAAATTCCGTACATCCGCTGCAAAAATCCTGATTGTTTGTTGTGTACTAACAGCGAGGTTGGCGCATGTACTTCATGTCGACAAGACCCGCATGGTCAGGCGCGCCGCGAAGGTCGATCGTGCAGAAGTTGCAGTAACCCCAGTAGGAAACCCAGATGCAGTAGCTGCCACCATAAAAGAATTGAACACCCTCGTTAAAGTCGAAGGTGAGATTGAGGAAAAGTCCTTTCACTTCGTTCATCGCAAATTCTGTGCTGCAAGTTTTTGCACCCGCACGCTCACCATATGTTTCGTCTTTGCGACAGTCTTTTGGCAGATCGTAAGTTCCGCCGGCCAATTGAAAATACTTGCCGTTTGCATCTGCCGGCGAAGTTAGCATGCAGTTCACCATAGGACGCTTTTGTCCTTCTGGAAATTGAAACACGTGTGACTTTGGTGCAGACCGTTCAAATGTAATTGCAGCAACAACCGGAATTACGATTTGATTTGTATCAGACGAATTTTTGCATCCGTGCGGCGAGTAACTGATTGGCGGTCTATGCCCGGGAAAGAGATAGGCAGGTCCCATCACTTGGAATACAAATCCCTCTTCTGCGCCTGTCTTAAGCTCTTCAACAAACTCCTGTTCCTTCCAGGTCATGTTTACGGTTGGCATCTTGACGTCCTTACTAAGTGCAAAACATTCAACCCCGATATCATCTCAGATTCGCGTTTAACAGCACACCATTTTTGGGTTTCCAATAATTTGCAGTAACGAACTTCGGAAGAAGTGGTTATTTGCCTCTTTACATGGGTATTAGCTATATACGATCTGCCTAAATAGATTATTGAATTTAGGAACTGGTGACCGTTTGGAAACGGCTCAGAGAAAAGATCGATTGGCGATCGAGTTATCGATCATTGCGTTTGCGGGCTGAACCGTAGATAAAAAACGGACGAGAAAAAGAATGACCACTGCAGTAACTGCTGTTGTAGAAGACAATGCGATTGAAAATGTAGTTGTGGAGCGCTTCGTGGAGGCCTCTCGAGAACTCGTTCCGCATGTTCAAGTTTCGCTTGCCAAAAAGATGGTAATGCGAGGAAGCAATCAGGTTGTGTGTCTTGCGGCACACACGTCGGTCCCTCTGAATGAGGATGAGCTGGCGTCTTTCTCGGAGTTGGCTCTACGTTTGGCTGACGGCACAAATGTAGTGCTTAATCTCAGTTTCTTCAATGACCAAGATGGCGGTCAGTTCATCACGAATCAGTACATCCCATATGACCGCTGCATTTATGACCCAAATAGATACGTCATAAGAGGGCAGCCTAGGTTGGGTTTCGTTGTTTTTTTGATTGCAGCAATGGCAGTCGGAGGTTTCTACTACATTACCAAAGGCAGAGCTGGTGCGGAAAACGGCGTGGCTACCGCTTCAATGGTGCCGATTTTGGCTAAGCGAAGTGTCCACAAACCCGCCAAAAAGCTGCATGTGACAAAGCCAGCTAAAAAGGCTTCGGTTGAAGTTTCGAAGCCATCCGTAGCTGAGACATCTAAGGGCAATAGCGGTCAGGTTAGACGCCGATCGTCGGAATCCAGACCGCGCAATCCACGGCAAGCGCCACCCAATTATGGTTCGGGAGGTTCCGGCCTGCCCCGCATGTCCGGTATGGTTCCTCCGCCGCCGCCGAATACCTATTCGCTTCCTTCCATCTATGAATACGCTCCTTTCAACCCCATGCAACCGGTTCCTGCAGCAAGTCGAAAAGTGGCGAAACCGCACAACCAGCCAGCAAAAGTAGAATCTAAAGTTGCTCCCAGAAGCTTAGAACTGCCTTCCGCGGCAGCTCCAACTAACCCCCCCATTGCGGCCCCAGTGCTTCCTTCCGTGTCCGCTGCCAACACCACTACCGTTAATCCTGTTGCTATCCAAGCTCAAAATCACGAACCGATTCAGCTCGAGCGAATTCAAACCGTAAACGGAATTGCTCCTTTGGCCGTACCGCTGCCCGGAAACAATCCACCGTTGCATCTTGAAAGGCTGAACCCGTAGGCGATTGCGCGGCGCGGCAAAGCGAATTTGTTCATATCGATTTGAAATTGCTCCCACATCCAAAAGTAGGAGTAAGATCGTGGTATACGGAGCAATCCTAAATTCATATTGGTTTGCGTAGAGCAAGACAGCGGACTGACTTGAACATTTGTTTGAGCGGGTAGAATGGCTTTGCCGCAGGAAATAATTGAATCCCACTTACCAGTAGAAATTCATATGTCAGAAGATGATCGAAGTGTTGTAAAAGACCTGAACGAAGCGCCGAAGGAAGGCGCCTCTGAGCGCGTTATGGCTAACGCAGCGCGCGACAATCAATCAGCGCCACAGGCTTTGAAAGAGCAACAAGATAAGCATGAGGAGATGCGTCGCGAGGGACGAACTCCAAGCTCTGCGGACTTGCCTTCGATTGCTCTTGATGGTGGGTTGACATCAACCGTTTCCAACATCCTTGATGGAAATTTCGATCCAAGTTTGGTTGCAAATGACCTGACTGCTAAACCGCAAGGCGATGCGAAGGGTGACGCAAAAAGTGATGTGAAAGGTGATGCTCCAGCAGGTACAAAAGTCGACGCCGCTGAAGCGAAAAAAACTGCCGAAAGTATAGAAGACGGGTTTCATTGGTGGAAGTCAGACGAGTTCGACAAGATCAATAAGTCGCTCGAAGGAAAGACACCGGAGCAAATCAAAGCCATTGATGAAGAGTTCAAAAAGACACACGACGGCAAGAGCATCGAGCAAGTTTTGACTGAACGTTGGGGCGAAGACCACCCCGACAAGCTTGAAGCCGCAAAGAAACTGCTTCATCCGGAAGGTGACAAACCGGCACCAAAAGAGACGCCAGAAGAAATCAAACTGCGAGACGGAAAAGCGCTTGAGAGTATAAAGAACGATCCAGAAGTTCAAAAACGGCATGATGAACTGGAGAAGCATGCCAAGGCGACCATGAAGGAGCCTGAACTTGGTAAGTTTCTCGACAACATGAAAAAGTTCGAAGAGCGCGAAGCATCGATGCAGCGCGAGTATCAGAAAGAGTTCGAATCTAAGGGGATGAAGCCCGAAGATGCTGCCAAGGAAGCGGAGAAAAAGACTCACGAGCAAATCGAGAAGACGTATCAAAACCTCGATAAGCTGTTAGCGAAAAACGATAAGGCACCAGTCAGTCAAGCGGATAGAGTGGCGCTTGCGCAACAAGCGATGGAGCACGCGGCAGATACAAAGACGATTTCGCAAGGCAGTTATGGAACTTGCTATGCAGCAGCAACAGAAACAAGAACTTATGCAAAAGATCCAGCCGAAGCAACAAGGCTTGTGGCTGATGTTGCAACTACCGGCAAGTACACCAGCAGTGGTGGTGTGACGGTTGAACTGGATAAGAACAGTTTGAAGCGTCAGGGTGATGCAAAAGATCCGCCGCCGAAAGGAGATAATCGCAGAGATTTCGCCAGCCAGTTATTTGAGGTAACAGCTATCAACGTTGAGTTGGAGAAGAAGAATCAAAGCACGAATCCTCCTGGTAAGCTGCGCTACGAACAGCATGAGTACAAGCCAGGCAGCAACCCGCCTCCTGACGATAATGGCGAGCGTCTGATGAACTATGCGACTAAGCCACCGACCGTGGAGAAGAAGAGTTTTTCGTTAGACCCCGCATCAACTGCCGACATGCAGAAAGAAATTTCTCCTAGTGCAGGAGAGGGAGTGACCTCGATTGACTCATTCCAAATTGCGGAAATGCAGAAGAAGATTCTCGACATCGATATGAAGACGAACGGCATCAATGATGGGAAACCCGTTGATACCAGCGATCCTGAATGGGCTGCCAAAACTCGTAAGGCGATTGAAGAGAAGCAAGGACTCGATCCGAAGACGAAAGAAGAAATGCTCAAGGAAGTAAATGAACTTGAGAAGACTTTGAAGGAAGACGCGAAAGGAAACGTTGTCCACGTACACAACGAGCAAGAGATGCGCGACACTCTAAAGAAGCTGAAAGAAGAAGGCAAGTTGCCTGTATGTATCAACGTAGACACAAACAATGAGCCTTTCTGGACAGATTCGAAAGGTGGCGACGCTGGAGGATCAGGCGGACCGCACGTCGTAACGGTTACAGACTACGACCCCGACACTGGCAAATGTACCGTTCAGAACCAATGGGACAAGGCTGCGAACCACGAAGTGAGTGCGAAGCAGTTGTTCGAAGCTACAAGAATGGGAGACAGTTTGGCCGATTTGCAAAAGACCGCCAAAGAATCGCGCGACAGCGGAAATCCGGATTACGTCAAGGAGTACCAAATTCTGCGCTTCCAAAAAACGCAAGGAAAAATCTCTTCCGAAGAATACGATCGCAAAATTGCGGAGTTAAGTGTAGAGCGCTACAAGGCGCTTAAAGAGGGCAAGATCAAAAATGACGATGAGTACATGAGAGCGAGCCGCGAAGCGGCGCTGATGGTGAAGCAGCTAGGAGACTCATCGGATCCCGCCGATCAAGCAAGAGCCCAAAAAATTCGCGACGAGGTGAAAAAGGGAATGCAAGAAGTAGACAAGGCTCATCCCTAGTTGACCCTTCAATCATTTGAATCAATTCGTCAGACTAGTATAGGAAGTTCCAAGAATCTTATGAGTAACGAAAAACAAAAGCTATTGAATGAGATCGATCGCTTCCGTCGGCAATACGGTGAGAGCACCGAGAGTCATGGTGATATCAAAAACCCTCACATGCAAGAGCACGGACAGATATTTGAAATGGCTCTGCCGTCAGATTGGGTGGAGGGCGAACCGTATTTGTTCAAAGGTGGAATCGGAACAAGATCGTTCAGAGAAGTTCACCCGATTGATGCACCACAGGCGATGCTCTCTTTCTATTACCGAGGGCTTCCGATGTCTGAACAAGCCGGTAAGACATTTCATCAATTGCTTGCATCGTGGCCGCGCACGCTAAGCGTAAAGGAAATCGAGTCTGTAGGCGACGTCCTGCGCGATAAGCGCAATGCGGAAGACTTTGCGATTTACTATGCGCAAACCGAAGATTGGAACGGCAAAATGGTTTTGTGTGTCGAAGGTCGCTACAAGGAAGTTCAAGAAGATGTCTTCGAGATTTTCGTGGATGCGAGCGGAGATGGTCGTGTCGTTCAAGAAATCTACTTTCAAGCACCGAAAGACTCTTTCGCAAAGTTTGCGAAAGCGGCGAAAGAATCAATGCGTTCCATCGTTTGGAAATAACTCAGAGAACTATCCTATTGAGGTTCGTCCATCACGAGTGTTCCACCTGAGTCCTGTATTGCTTTTTCCAAAACTACAAGTGCACTCTTGCCTTCAGGTGTGTGGTTCTGGAGCCAGTCGCCTAGCGCGTCTATGACCACCGAACGGACGTAGGATGTTTCCAGCTGAAGGTGACCATAGTGTCCCAACCATCGCAAGGTTTGATCGGTTGACGGAATTGCCATCATCAGATCTGTCACCGCTTTTGGTGCCACACAAAAGTCACCACCGCCTTGAATAATCAATATTGGAAACTTCGGGCCGATGCCTTTTCCAAACTTTGCGGTTGTTTCGACAAATTCGTCTGTTCCAAGCAAATCTCCAAGCGAAAGCTGTTTGAGAATCAGCGGATCGTCAAGCATTTCTTGGCATACTTCTTTGCGTTGCGATACGAGTTTCGTGATGAACGTTTTCAAGTTCAACTCGTGATGGGGACTGACAACGGCTTTCAGTCCTTGGCCGATTTCTCCCGGGGACAAATACATGTGTGGGTTGACCTTCACTGCAGGCGCAGAAAGAATCATCCCATCGACGAGGTCACCGTGTTCAGAAGCCAACTTCACGCAAAATGTGCAGCCAAGACTTTCGCCCAAAGCAATTACCGGCACTCCAGGCCAAGTCTGCCTGACAAGCTGCGCCAGTTTGACGATGTCATCGTAGCTTTTATTGTGATTTACCTTTTTGCGGTCATCTTCTTTAGTGCTGAATTGGTTGTTTTGGTCGAAGCGGCACAATCCGAAGCCACGCATATCCATCGCCACCACACCGACACCATTGGCTGAAAAAGTACGAGCGATCGTTCGGTATCGTCTACCATGCAATGTAAGACCATGGATGGCAAGTATTAGACAGCGCGGCGGTCCATCCTTTGGCATCCACGTATACGTAGGAAATTTCAATGCCGAGGTGAGCGGACCGTTCTCGGTATAGATATACTTGGTGGCGAACTCCGGCGTGATTTTGTCAGGCAGTTGCAGTGGAATTGTGATTTCCGCTGCCGGTACTGTGGGACAAGAGAAAGCCAAAGTCAGTGCTGTAAGGGCCAGCATCGAGATTGTTTTGAAGAATCGATTTTTCATTTTGTCGCAATAGTGAGGGATTTGCCTAACTCAGAGTAGCATCTCAGCCAGGAAATGAAGTGTTAACGCACATGGGGCTCATTCTACACGCCTTCGCAAAAAACAACTTGGCAGCCCAGGTAGTCTCTGACTTTAGTAACTCATTTAATCGATGATAGAAACGATCAAACGGGTACATTTTTCTAAGGTGTGGCTACGGCAATAAAAGAAATATGCTCAGGAAGAACATTCAAGATCCTCGTAAGACGCCAATTCAGTGGCCCAAACAAGACAAGCCGCCTTCGTTTTCGCAACTCGAGGAAATGAAAGGTCAGGCAAATCAGAATTTGGGGCGCTCGATTGAACTGCCTTTTGGTATCCATGTGCTGTTTGCGCAAAAGTCGAAAGGCGCTGCGGAAGTTCAGTGGATGTTGTACAAGAACGAAGGCGAGCGATCGGATCTTGAGTGGGAGTACTCGCAGCAAGATTTGCATATTTTGCACACCACGATAGTCGCGCAGTTTCCTGATGCTGATTGGTCTGCTGGTGGCGATAGGTTAAGTGCTTCGGGCAAGAAGCCGGGTGCGTCTACCGAGGCGGCGCCTGCTGCACCGGCACCGCCTCAACGCCCAGCTGGTGGTGCGCCAATTACTCCTGCGGGACCGCCCGGAGGAGCGCCAATGCCTTTACTTCCGCCAATGCTCAATCAGGGCGGCGGAATGATGCCGATGATGCCTGGCGCGATGCCAGGAATGCCTGGCGCGATGCCAGGAATGCCTGGTGCGATGCCAGGAATGCCTGGTGCGATGCCAGGAATGCCCGGTGCGATGCCAGGAATGCCTGGTGCGATGCCAGGAGCGATGCCCGGAATGCCCGGTGCAATGCCTGGAATGCAGCAACCTGGAATGCCAGGAGCCATGCCCCAAGCACAGGCGCCCGCCCTTCCTCCTGAACAGGCAGCATTTCAGAACATTCTTCAAGGGCAGCCTGGAATGCCGGGTTCTGCCAGTGCGGCACCGAATCCGCCATCGATGCCACAGGCGATGCCTGGGCAAATGCCGGCTGTTGACCCGATGCAAAGCCAGCAAGCCGGGCAATGGTCGCAACCCTCAGCGCCGCCAGCGCCAACTCCTCCGGCTGGACAGTGGGTAATGCCCTCCGATCAGCCTCCGCAACCGTCTTCGCAGTGGACCACACCGAGTCCCGCACCAGTTGCAGCTCCAGCACTACAGGGCTTAACGCCTGTATCACCCGAGCAAGCGTCGCAATGGGGTCCGGCGCCCACAGAGAGTGCTCCAGCGCCAGATCCGGGATTCCCTCAATGGTCGCAGGCAGAGACGGCGACTGCATCGCCCCCCGACCCGGGTTTCAATCAATGGTCGCAGCCGGCTCCGACACCTCTTCCGACGCAAGCAACTCAGTGGACCGATCAGCCAGCCCCTCCAGAACCGGCAGCTCAAGCGGCTTCGTCAAGCCAGTCCGGCAGTTGGTCGCAACCAATGCCTGCCGATCAAGCGTCGCAGTGGATTCAACCCGCTGCCGAATCTTCACCACAAGTGCAGTCGGGTCAGTGGTCGCAGCAACCTGTTGCCGATTCTTCACCGCAACTTCAATCAGGACAGTGGCCTCAGCCAGGTGCTGACTCGTCGCAGTCATCAGGACAGTGGCCTCAGCCGGCAGTCGCAGATCCTCAGTCGCAGTGGACTCAACCGCAGCCGCAAGCTGCCCCCGAGCCGGAACCCATCCCCACTAATGATGGTGCCGCCAAACGCCCGACCATGGAAGGCACCTTAAATAAGATGCAAGTGCCGACATTGATCGAAGTTGTTGCGGTAGGCAAGGGCACGGGACGTTTGGAAATTATCGGCGCCAGCGATGTCGGCCAGATGTATTTCAAAGATGGCGAACTGCTCCATGCCCTCACTCGCAGCATGGAAGGCGACATGGCGGTTCTCGATTTGATCGCATGGGAAGGAAGTTACAAGTTCGTTCCTGATGAAGAATCCGATCAACGCACGGTTAGCAAACAGATCGATGCTTTGATGGTCGAAGCCACCACGTTGTTCGACCAGTTGACTTCAATGGAAGTAGAAGGGCTCACAATGCAGTCCTTGATTCAACGCACGGCACACGGAATTACCGAAAGCGAATTTGAACAAGCTGTCGGCAAAGGCGTGCAGGCCAATATGCAGTATCAGAAGATGTTCTATCAGGCGGTCGATAATCAGTCGTCGCTTGAGGAAGTTTTACGTCGCTCGCCTCTTGCGAAGCGAGACTGGGTGCCCGTTCTCTTTAACCTCTCCAAGTGTGGTCTTGTTTCATTCGATCATGGTGATGGAGTCGGCGCTGCACCGCAGGCAACACCAGCTGAGACCGAAAAGAAGGCACCGGTCGCGGCATCAACTCCTTCCGAGCCGATGCCCATCGATTGGAACAAGGTTCGAGAACTCGAACAAACCATGAAGCGCGCCGACACGGGTCTCTACAGTTTCTACGCGTTCCTTCTTACACTTGAAAAAGAATTCGATAGGTTCGATCGATTCAATAGACCGCTCTCGATTGTAATTATCGAAGTTGACATGATTGCCTCTGGCGAACCGCAGCCAGTAGATGTCGAAGGTCTTAAGCGAATTGCATCTCGCATTGAAAAGTTGAAGCGAAAGACCGACTTGCTCGCCCACTTTGAAGAACATGGTCTGGCATTGCTTCTACCTGAAACACCCGCTGCATCGACGCGCAACGTCGTTACGATTTTGATTGAAGCTCTGTACGCGACCAACATGGTAGAAGGCGTGAGCAACGATGCTCTTAAACTGCATATCGGATCTGCAGGCGTGCCCGAAGATTGCAAAGACATCGATGAGTTGATCAAGTTGGCGAGACCCGACAAGGCGTCGAATAAATTGGCTGCTAGTTAGTGCATCCAAGCTCGGTGCGAAGATTGGTCCGACTGACGGTTTCTGGGATTCTCAGTCAACCCGGGTCAGTAGTAACAGACCGCCTTATCAGTCCACGAATTGTTCGGGTATCGGGAGTGCAACAAGAGGTATGCTTCCTTCGAATATTTTGTTCCTTGCTCGCTAGTGCCGCTCCACTTAGGTAGCTTCACCACCTTAAAGAGCATCTCCGGAACTTCCTTGTCATCAGGATGCATGCGTGCCCACTTCAGCACAGCCTGACCCAAGAATCTTGAAGGGTGGTTGATGAAGAGCGTGTTTCTCTCTCGATCTGCGATTTTCTTTTCGGAGGCAGAGAGTCTCTGCTTTAAACCAGGTTTCATGTATTCTTCGAGTTTCTTTTCAAGGTCTGGGTCGCCAGAATAGTTGAAAGTGGCATATTCAGAATCATCTTCGTCCGCTTGTTTGTGTACAGCGAGTGGCTGCCAGTAATTGTCTTGATACCAATCAAACCCATTAATTGGCAGCCCATGCCGTTCTGCACCACCTTGAATGTATGGAGACATGCCAAAATTGCGCAGGACTAATTTCGCAAGTGCAAAGTCTTTGTCAGCACCGGGAGCTGCACTGCGGTATCGTGCCAGTGGCCGAGCAAGAGTAGGATTAGTGGCAAGAACTTCGGTCTCGAGTTGTTGTGCTACTTGCGGCTTGTTTAGAAGTAATGCGCGCAACCATGCGGTTCTCGACAGCACCGCACGAAGCCTTTGGTCTAGCGCTCTGTTATTTGCAAGTGATACCCATGTAGATAGCGGTGCATAGCGATTCAAGTCGTCCGCCACGACGGCATGATAAGTTGGTGCTTCATAGTGAAACGAATTCAGTTTGGCAAATTTGAACATCTCGCGCGACACCACTTCTGTGGTTGAGATGTACTCAGATGGTTTTAGCACCGCGTATCTGAGGAACTCAGAAGAAGTCGATGCAGTCGAGGCCATTTGAGCAGTGAAAAGATTGAAGGTGGTCGGCGGTAAGTTTTTGGATGCCAAAATTCCGGATAGGATTTTTCTGGCTTCGTTTGTCTTTCTCTGCGCGATCAAGGCGTCAATGACATAGAATTTGCAAGTTAAGTACGCTGGTGAATCAGGTGAAACTTTGTTGGCGGCATCGAACAAGTCTTGGTGCTCCTTTGATCTGAGCCCCACGCGAGTTACTGCGGTTACAAGCCATGGAATTGTCTTCTTTTCGCGCCAGAGTTCGAGTGCACGTTTAATTGAATCGGCTTTATGCTTTGCTGCCTTTGCCTTTTCTTCATCCGAGTAAGCATAAGCAAACTCGTCGCTGGTTTGAATTGTAGAGATCCATTGGACTAGATCATTATTAGACGAAGTTACCTTTTCTTTTGCCGGTGATTCGCTATCGACTGTAGTTTCAGTTTTTCTCGCACCATTCTCATCGAGGTAATCAACGTCCATGAGGAACGTAAGATCGCCAACATCTCCACCGAAGCGCTTGCTACTTCCTTTAAGAATGGATTGAGCCAGGTCTTCAACAACTGCTTCTTGTGAGCGACCGGTGTATGAAAGGGGCCGCAGAAGATCTAAAATGTCTTCACGCTCGCGATCAGATTTCGCATTTCCTGCCGCCTTTCTCAACGCGGAGAGTGTCTCGTTCAATTCTTCTTTCGTAGTATCTGAATCCTTGATCAGGTGTTGTTGTTTGCAGCGAAGTACGAGATACTGAGAAATCTTTTGAAATGGAGAGGAACTGTCTTTCGCTATTGCCTCAAACAATGGTTCTGCATCTTTGTAGTTCGGTTTGTAGAGAGTACCTGAAGCGATTTGATATGCGCGGCATTGCCGAAGGAGCATTGGTGCAGTTTTTGGGAGTTCCTTCGGTATCTCAATTGTTCCAGGTGCAATACCCATTATTGTGTCTTGCGCCTTGACCCATTCCTTTACGGCGCTAGTTTTGGCACCGAATTGTTTTACGAGACTGTTCAGAGTTTTGTTCGCCAATACGAATGCATCCTTATTGACGCCTTTCTCATAGGAGAACCTGTCAGTCGAGCTGTACAAGGTTTCCAGATCTTTTTTCGCATCATGCCCAAGCGCTTTCGCGCGTGTTCTCAAATACGTTTCGACGGCGTCGGGGCGATCTGCCCAGTAAGTCCAATCATGTGTAAGTCGCTCATGCCATAAATTGAGCACGCTCTGCTGCTCGGTTGCCGTCAAAGGTTTCTTGGTGAGGTACCGATAGGCGACGCAAAGGTAGGATTTGGCCCACCCGGGTTGGATGATTCCAATGTTACCTGCTGCAAATAACTTCAGTGGGTGGTCCGGATGCAGACCGCTGATGATTACTGCTCCGTCTAATTCGGCGGCGCAAGCGTTGGCCGGTACGATTGAGACGCTGCTAAGCATAGTCACAGTCAAAGAAATAGAGAGGAGTCTCTGTAATTGCTTATACATTTATTTTCCGATTGCCTCTTTGATGATTTCCCGGCATTGTTTTTCCGTCCAGGGACGGGAGTTGAAGATATAGATGGAGTGAGCCTTTTGCAAGACTTCAATTTCTTTCAATGATTTGTTCGTGCTTCGTTCATTCGCCGATATACCGACGGCGATGTCCAACTTTGCACCTGAATTTAATTGCGTTCCATTGAGATGAGATAAGACGGTGGATTTGCTTCGTCCCATGCTAAAGAGCATGGCGACGGCTTCATCTGCAGTTCCATTGCCCAACCATTTGTCGTCTAGCAGCCACGAGGCCAGTGCCGTGATTGAGATTTTTGTTTTCAGCGGAAGTTTGCCGCGCAAGCTTTGCAATATAGACTTGTAGTATTCACGCTCGTCTTCGACAGCGTCGAAATCGACTTGAATTTCAGTTATAGGAACTTTCGAAAACTCCAGTCTTTGCGAACGCTTGGCGAAATCGTCCGCTATAGCATCTGCTACCACCGAAGCACTGCAAGGTTGGGGAACTGCGCCGTTAACTCGAATCGTCTCAATTCGGTAAACGGGGGTGACAACCGTGTTTGCCGGCACCAAGAGTGTTTGAGTGCGCGGGCGAAACCGCACGCATTCGTTTTTTATGTACACCTTGCCTGCAAAATAGGCAACACGGATTTTCTTGGGGTCAATGTAGCTAAGATTTTCGTTGCGCTCCCACGCCCACAAAGTAATGGACCTTGGTAAATTGTGAGTAGGAGCGAACGTCAAACCCTCCCCGAAGGAGAGCCAAGCGGCAGATCCAGCGAGTGCCGCGAGGAAAGCAAGCGTGAATCGGTTACGGTGCATTGGTGACTCCATGCTATTTCTATTCCGGAAATTCGAAAAATAGGAAGAATGGGAGCACCAAGTGCTCGAGACTTAGAGCTGTTTTTCGATATCGGAAGCTATGTCTTCTGGTTTCACATTCGGTGCGTACCGTTTTAGCACTTTACCCTTTCGATCGACCAAGAATTTAGTGAAGTTCCATTTGATCCCCTCAGTTCCAAGTGCGCCTGGCGCCGAAGAGGTCAGGTACTTGTACAGAGGGTGAGCATCTTTTCCATTGACGTCGACTTTTTCAAACATTTGAAAATCGACGCCGTAATTCTTTTTGCAGAACGTTGCGATCTTCGCACTATCGCCCGGCTCTTGATGTCCGAATTGATTGCACGGAAATCCTAAGACCTTGAGACCTTTTTCAGAGTATTGCTTGTGCAGTTTTTCGAGCCCCTCATACTGCGGCGTAAATCCACATTCGCTGGCTGTATTAACGATTAGCAGCACATCACCCTTGTACTTTTCGAAGCTGATGTCATTGCCGTCCAATGTAGTGGCATGGAATTCGTAAATTTGGCTCATTTTCTGCTCTTTGTCCTTTGACTTGCGCTTCTTTGAATCTTGCTTCAGCTGAGTGCTGTCGCTGGGAGTCTCGGACATTGTCTTCTTGGCTTCGCAAGCAGCGCTAAAACCGATAACGGTAAAGAGCGCGGCTAAGAGGGCTGTGTGAAGACGAATACGGGCACGGGATACTGATTGCGTTTGATTGTTCATTGCCTTGATCCGAGTAGTCCACTGAGGGTGAATAGTCTAACCAATCAAGGGTGATACCCGCAACCAATGTGTCAGTAGCGTATTTTGAGAGCTTGTGCAGAAGCTCTGTGAAACACCGTGGCGCATTTGTTGATGAATGCATCGGCAGGAACATTGAGTGCATTGAGCGCAGCTCTGTGATCAATCACGAATACAAAGCATGCACTGTAGAAGATCAGGCACCAGCAATAATAGACGGTGCACTTCAGCAGCCAATGATAGTTGGCGAGCTGATCTGAAAGAAACATTGCGTGGAAGTCGAGGTGCGCGATTTCATCTAAAACAATCAATGAGAAGAGGTCCTTCACATCGGGGTCTTCAATGTCATCGGCAACGCATTTGTAAAAACACTTTCCGATCACCTCTGCAATAAGCAGGATAAGAAGTTCCGTCTTTAAACCTAGAACGCGGCGTAACAAGACGAACACAACATCCGACCAGTGCCAGCTCAGCAATGTTCCGTTCATCGCTAGAATTACCTGAGCCAGCATCGTTGCATGTCGCTGTTCCTCCTTTATAAAAAGGTCCACACATTCGGAATAGATTGGATCCTTACGGCGAGCCGCGTATTTGCGAAGATGCCGACCGTCACCAGTTTCGCCAATTTGAAAACGCTGCAGAGACCTCATCAGAGGCAATCTTTTTGAGTCTTCAATGTTGAGTTCTACGGGGATTTTGATGTCGGCTCGAAGCCTTTTGTTTTCTTGGAAGTAGTTTAACCACTGCTGCGAATCGAAGGTCGTTTCAGCCAATCGTGCCGGCAAAATACTAGTCAGCTGCTCGCTGCTCATCTATGGTCCTCTCTTTTCCGGGTTGAGATCGCGTTTTCTAATCTCTGCTCTGAGCCTACCATGAGACTTCAGCCTGCAAAGGGAAATTGCAAGAGTTACAACTTACCCCTTACCAGCGTCTTACATGGGCTAACCGGCTCTTATTTTCATCAGTTTGAAACAACTACAAAGGAGAAACCTCAAAATGTGCAATATCTTGCGATAATACAATGGCGTCCCCCCGGGCCCTAAGGCCTCGGCTTTGAGCATCATCGGAGAAAACCATGATTAACAGTGTGTCTGGCGCCGTTCTAACTCTCGTTGTCGTCGCACTGTCGATTGGCGGTCTGATATTGGCGCGGCGAACGTTTGTGAAGTCGCATCTTCAAAAGCAACATGACATTACCGACCCATACTCGCAGTTTGTCGCCATGCTTTTTGCAGTTCTGCTTGGCTTTATGGTAGCAGACGCCATGCAGAGATTCGGCTTCGCGCGCGCAGAAGTACAACAGGAAGCTTCCGCCCTAGGTACGGTGTTTCGGCTTGCTGAGGGGCTGCCCACAGACAACAAAAATAGGCTCAGAGACCTGTGCTTGTTGTATGCCACTGAAGTGGTTCAAGATGAGTGGCCGATGTTGGCCGAGCGACGCGACAGCATGAAAGCTTGGAAGTTGTATCGTCAACTTTGGCAAAGCTGCACGACATTCGAATCACAGTCAAACAAAGAATCAAATATTCAACAAGCATTGCTCTCTGCAATGAACGTGCTGGGTGACAGCAGGCGTATGCGTGTGGAAGCATTGCATACGGGCTTGCCACCGGTGTTATGGGGAGTTTTGATTATTGGCGGTCTCGCTACGATGGTCTTTACTTATTTCTTTTGTGCTGAGGATTTGAAGACGCAATGTATCATGGTCGCGATGGTGAGCTTGGTGATTTGCTTGAACCTGTTCTTGCTTGCTGTTTATGACGACCCATTCGCCGGCGATGTCAAAGTCACACCTGAAGCGTTTGAAACTCAAATAAGACTGTTTAAAATGGAACATCAGATGGCTATTGAAACAGAGCAGGAAATGAAGCTGCTGCATTTGAAGCCGGAAAACAACTAATCAGAAAAATGATTCTTGCGTCTGTTGAAGATGCAGCGTTATTGTCGCGTTTCGCGGATCGTTGTTAGTCATGTTTTGCATGCGAAAAATCGCGAGCGTTGCATTCTTCATCATCGGGTCAGCGTTGTGAATGTGGCTGAGTTCTTCAATCACATAAGTATAAAATCCTAAATCAATCGACTCATATGCAGAGCCCAGCACACAATCATTGATGTCGAACCCGACGAAATGATTTTCCTCAATCTGGTTGTCAGCTAAGAATTTCCGCAACTCTTCTGCATTGTCACCCTTGAAACACGATCGGGTATTCTTCTGAACAAGAATCTGCGGTTTGTTCTTTTCTGCGACCGCATCGAGAAGTTGTCGTGAAGTCGGTCCCGTCTCTTCGATTTTGTAGATGAAGCCATTCTGCTTGTAAAACATCGAACGCTCATCAGAATAGTAGTTGGCGTCAACATATGCGTCGTAGTCGGTCAATCGAATGAACTGCAAAATCAGCGGAACCATATTTTGCAAACCCGGATGCTGCATTGTATTAGGTTGAACATCGATTAAAAATAGAGCTTTGCGTCGCGTTGAAAACGGTACGTTAATTTCCATGATAACCGCCTGCGGATGTCGATAGTTGCAGTGTATCATGGACAGTCATGTCATCTGCATTGCAAGAACGGTACTTTCTAGATCTTGCCGCGGCGTTTGTGCGCGGCAAGCTTGGTATTGCGGTTGACGATTCTCAGGACGAGCAGCAACTATTTGAGCAGGGGTTGGCAGCCAATCTCAAATTGCACAAGTTTAAACGTACTATGGAGTTGGCGCGCGTTCAGCGCGTGTTTGGCATCTTGAAAGGCTTGCAACCTGAGACGCTTTTGGACGTGGGTTCTGGTCGCGGTGCTTTTTTGTGGCCGCTGCTCAGTGAGTTTCCTAATCTCAATGTCACGTCTGTAGATCTAAGAGCCGATCGAGTTGCCGATATCGAGGCGGTGCGAATCGGCGGCATTGATAGGCTGCGCGGAACAGTGATGGATGCCTGCAATATGTCTGGGTTTTCTGATTCGCAGTTTGATATCGTCACTCTTTTGGAAGTGTTGGAACACATGCCTGACCCACAAAAAGCCATCAGCGAAGCGATAAGAGTGTCGCAACGGGGAGTAGTCTTGTCAGTTCCGTCTAAGCCTGATGATAATCCCGAGCACATTCATTTGCTCGGCAAAGAACGGCTCCAGGCAATGATCGAGAACGCAGGGCAACGCGCTCGATTTGAAAGCGTGCTCAATCATCTTATTGCAATTACGGTGAAGAAATGACGATGCAACTCGTGAAGTATCCGAGAACGAATCACATCCAGGGCTCGCGTTTTCAGCCTGGTGATGAGGATCTGGATTGTGTACCCTTCAGCGCAATTGAAGGGCGTCATATTGTTGTTGAAGAAAAAATGGACGGCGCAAACAGTGCCATCAGTTTCTCCGATGATGGAAAATTGCTTTTGCAAAGTCGCGGGCACTACCTTACAGGCGGCCCGCGTGAAACACATTTTTCGTTGTTGAAACAATGGGCTAGTTCGCATCAACGGGCGTTGTCGAAAGTGTTTGCTAGTCGTTACATCGCCTATGGTGAGTGGCTCTACGCGAAACACACAATCTTCTACGATCGACTCCCACACTACTGGTTGGAGTTCGACTTATTCGACAGAGAGAAAAATGAATTTCTTAGTACTAGTCGGCGCCATCAATTGCTTCAAGGATTACCGGTTAAGTCTGTGAGTGTGCTTTTTGAAGGAACGATAAAGAATCATGCACAACTCGAGAAGCTCGTGGAGCACTCCAGATTTATCACCCAGGGTTCGCACCTTGAACGCTTGAGAGAAGTTTGTACCATACAAAACCTTGATGCCGAAAGAGCACTATCTGAAACTGATGGTTCGTCGATCATGGAAGGGCTCTACATTAAGGTCGAAGAAGACGGAGTAGTGAAAGAACGCTACAAATACATAAGAGCAAGCTTCCTCCAGTCGGTCGCATCTGCCCAGGGGCATTGGTTAGATCGTCCGGTGCTTCCTAATCAATTGATGCCGAATGTTGATCTATTTGGAGACGTGGGCAGTGACAGCTGAAACCAGCAATTCGTGGACCTTTCCGCTATGCCCTCAATCACCCGGTCTCACCATAGACTGGAGTGCAATGGAGTCATATCCTTGGCTCGACGCGATGAAAGGTTGCCTTCAAGACGCACACCACCATGCCGAGGGTGATGTGTTAACACATACGAAAATGGTCTGTGAGAACCTTGTTTCCCTGAAGCGCTGGCAACAGTTGGACGATACTGCAAGGTCTGTTCTTTTTGCTGCAGCGCTCTTGCATGACGTCGCGAAGCCTTCAACAACAGTCATTGATGATGATGGACAGATAAGTTCACTGAAACATACTCGCAAGGGTGCGCCGATGTCCCGCCTTTTGCTTTGGAAAAGAAAAGAGTTTGGTTTCCCTGCTTTTGCACAGCGCGAACAAATTGTTGGATTGGTGCGATATTCCGGTTTGCCACTTTGGTTTTTTGAAAAGGAAGATCCTGTAAGAGCGTTGATTCGCGCCAGTCAATGCGTTCGCTTAGATTGGCTATCAATCTTGGCCGAGGCAGATGTGAATGGACGCAGCTGTGAAGATAAACCTGAGCTGCTGGATCGCGTGCACATGTTTATTGACTTTGCAAATGAACATGACTGTTTCGACAAACCAAGACCGTTTCCAAATGATCACAGCAGATACACATATTTCTATTCAAACCGGCGAGATCCTGAGCGCGAAGTATATGACGACACCCGTGGCAAGGTTGTTTTGATGTCTGGCCTGCCTGGCGCTGGAAAGAACCATTGCATTGAAAGTGAGTTTCGCGGAATCCCTATAGTCTCGCTTGATGCAGTTAGAGAAAACTTGGACATTGACCCTGCAGACGATCAAGGTCCTGTCATTGTGGCGGCGAAAGAAAAGGCGCGTGGGTATTTGAGATCTGGTGAACCGTTCATTTGGAACGCCACAAATGTATCAAGGCGCCTGCGGCATAACCTGATTTCGTGGATGCAGTCATACAATCCTCGCGTTCAAATCGTCTATGTAGAACCAAAATCTTTCGAATCATTGCAATGCCAAAACATGGAACGAGAAAAGGCTGTTCCTTCCGAAGTTCTCAACAAGTTGACGAATGCACTTGAGGTCCCTGACTTGAGCGAATCCCATGAACTCTTGGTTCGAACGACTTAGCAAGATCGATTTGCAACTTGCTCCGGGTTTGAAATAGATGAATCACCTGTCGACAAGATTCGAAAGTCCTTCGCTAATCAGAAAGTCTTGAAGCGATTGACGCAAATCCAAACCCATCATCGTTGGTGTTGGAGTGAAGTTCGCAATTTTTCGATACTTGCTGAGCAGCACGCCATCACGAACCGGTGCACCGGAATAGTTGAAAACGCGATTAGAGCTGTTGTTTATCAATAGTTGCGTTTGCGGTTCAAGCACATAGTCATTCAGTGATTCTTGTTGAAACGATCCTTCAGGCACCCCATTCATGATGTCACTTTCGCTGACTAGATAATGTGTGCGCGTGACAAGTTGCGTTTGTGAGGTCTGCTCACAGCGCTGAGCGACAGTCATAAAACGTACTTTTTTTCCATCAGACAATCCATCGCGCTCTTCCGGCAAGAGATTCACATGCCAGACATTTCCGGCTTTGTCCTTTTGATGCCCCCATGAAGCGACGAGTTTGTTGTCGATCCAAACATTCGGATAGCTCGTTCTTCCGTTGGCGAGGTTTGTCACTTGCGTCGTGAGGTCGCCGTCCTTTTCCCATCTGCCGGACATCCAGGCTGGGAGCATAAACCATTGCACGCTAAATTTCTGCGCACCAACAACGAGTACTCTGTGATCTGTCGTATGGTTCGGCGCGTGCGCGACGCCGAAGGCAGGTAGATATCCTTGTTTCGGCATTGCGGCAGCTGCTTTTGCAATTTCACTAACCAGGTTTGAGGTCGGCGGTTTTGGCGCAGTTTGCTGAACCGACGCAGTCAAATTGATCGGTGGTGCTGGGTGAATCACGGGTTTGCTGGAGGCTGTCGCTATGTTTACTGTGAGTGGTTTGCTGGGAGGTGCAGGTTGTTGCTTAGCACCGTGATAGGTTTTCACCTTTGTTGGATTGGTTGTGTTTTGCTTTACTTCGTCAACATGCACCATGCTCTCGGTATGCGACACACCGGCGTACAAAGTGGTTGCATCGACTCTGTCGGCAAAGGTAAAACAGGTGAGAAGGATGGAAAGGGAAGTAAGGAAAGCAGCGGCAATTGCTGATAATGCACGAGTCATTTTGACCTCTCACAAACATGAGCCTTTGTTGCATAACAAGAATAACATACGTTATCTGACACTTGCCGGGAATTCACTGTGAGTCGGCAAATAGGGCTGTTGGCAGCGGGACCTATCAGCAGTATATTGTTTGTAGGAACCTTGGAAGTCTCGCTATGGCAATCGACAAATCTTCTGCGAAGCTGACGGCCTTGATAAACGTCATCGCTTTGGTTGTGGGGCTTGCAGCAACGACATGGAATATTCCTGCACAAGCTAAGGATGGACCGAAGGAAAGCGAGAAAGTCTTTTCTTCCGATAAACAATACTTTGCGTTCGTCAGAGGAAGCGATGAAACTGTTCCTGCAGGAAATGGTGAAGTTTCTGCTGACGTAATTTGGATGGGAACGACCGAAAAGAAAACCTCCTATCCGCTCTTCAGAAGAGGCGCAACCATGAAGTCGGGGCAACCGATTGGTGATATCCACCTTGGCGGAATTTCCGATCTGCAGTTTTCAGACGACAACAAAGAGATCTACTTTTTGAACGCCGCATTCGCGGTATCTTATGCGGTGCTGGCAATTGACATCAAGACCCGCAAAGTGCGCTACGTAATCGACGGCAATAGTCTGGAGCTTGTTCGAACCGGCAAATGGAAAGGCAAACTGATCGTCTCGAGGCACAAGTACAAACCAAATGGTGGCGGCGCCTATGAAGCCAGATGCCTTGTCACGCCGGAAGGAAAAGAGATAAAGCAACTGAAAAACAACGAGCCATAAGACAGCGTTGTTGAACCAAGTTACTTGGGTGCGATAGCAAAAAACAATCCCACGCAGACAATCACGATTGCAATGACATAGATCGCTGTTTTGCTCATTGCGGGCTTGGCTGCTGGTGCAGTGGCATCGAGCCTCACGGTGGCCAAATCACCTTCAAGCTCGGATATGTTTTGGTATCTGTTGTTCGGATTCTTCGAAAGACATTTCATGATAATTGCTTCGGCCGTCAAAGAGATCGGCGCATCCTTCAGGACGTCACGCAGTCGAGGAGGAGCTTCGTGCACGTGTTGATTCATTACTTCAAATGCAGTTTTGCCATCGAAAACTTTCTGCCCTGATAACGTTTCGTACATCACGCAACCAAGCGAGTAAATATCGGTGCGAACATCAACACTGTTCCCCAAAATTTGTTCTGGGCTCATGTAATGCACTGTTCCAAAAGCTTTTCCTGTGAGAGTGAGATCTGGTTGACCTTCGGCAATGATTTTTGCCATTCCAAAATCAAGAATCTTCACTGTGTTTTGATCATCTGTGATGAAAATGTTTCCAGGTTTGATATCTCGATGAACAATGTTTTTGTTGTGCGCAGCTTTCAATCCTTCGCAACACATACGAAATATCGGCAGTGCATCAGCCATCGGTAGCTTTCCTGTCGCGCGCAGCCGTCCGGACAAACTCTCCCCATTCAGTCGTTCCATCACAATGAATGGTTGACCGGAATCCAGACGGTTGTAATCAAATACTTCGCAAATGTTTGGATGATGAAGACTAGCTCCGGATTCCGCCTCGCGCTCGAATCTTGCGGCACTTTCCGCATCAAACAAGAGATGTGAGTGCAAAACTTTCAGCGCAACATCACGAGAGGTGGATCGCTGCTTTGCGTGATAGACGCGGCTCCAGCCGCCGGTTCCTATCACTGCGACTACTTCCAGGTCACCAGCAACCGTCGCACCGAGTAACGGGTCGACCGGCTCTATGTGTTTTGAGGGGCTGGAGGCTTCTTCCATGGCGTCACTGATGTCCTTTTCAAAATTTACCCGATTTCGGGAATTCACAACAGAGCCGCCGTTTTCTACGATAGTGGTATGAGCGCTCGACAATTCGGCAATTCACAAAAAGGGGTTTCATATGTCCAAGTTATCGTGGCGCGTATTCGCAACTACAGACATCGGTAAGCACCGACCTGAAAATCAAGACAATTATTTCGTAAACGAAAAGAATGGAACATACCTCGTCGCAGACGGTATGGGTGGCACTAAAGGTGGTGCTGTGGCGAGTCGGCTAGCCGTGCAAACGGTCGAAGCGCTGCATTCAGAAAAGCCCCTAAACATGAATAGTGCAGAGATGGAGGCTTGGCTCAAATCAGCAGCATGCAGAGCCAATCTTGAGATTCTAAATGAGGCAGCCAAAGATGCAAAATATTCAAACATGGGAACTACCTTTCTCCTTGCTGTTCAGCTTGACGATAAGGTTCACATCGCAAACATTGGTGACTCTCGTGCGTATTTAGTTCGTGACGGCAGGATCGATCTTCTTACCGTTGACGATAGCGTCGTGATGGAAATGTATATGCGCGGGCAGCTCACAAAACAACAGGTTTGGGACAGTCCGTTCAGACATCTTCTGACCAAATGTCTCGGGCATGATGCGGATTTGCAAGTTGGTTGTGATCCGTTTGAGGTGCGCGCCGGAGACTGGATGATACTGTGCTCCGACGGTTTATCTTCGGTCGTCACTGAAGAAGAGATCTTGGCGATCATGAACACTTGCGGTTCACCCGAAGAGGCATGTCGCAAACTTGTCGACGAAACATCCGTCAAGGGAGCGCCTGATAATATCACCATCGTGGTCATTCAGTATTTCGAGGAAGGCGAGCCCGAAGCGCACGATGCTTGATTCACATGTAACAGTGGAACATACTTATGCGACGCCCGACTCTCCTATCGGTGCGCTGCCGAGGCAAAAACATTGACCAAGTCTGTAAAAGTGATAATCGTGGAAGACCATGAAGCAACGCTCAGAGGTCTTGAGTTTGAATTGTCACGCGAGCAAGACATTAATGTGGTTGGAACGGCAATGACTGCCGAAGCTGGCATCGCGTTGATGAAGGAGCAAGTACCCGATGTTGTTCTGCTCGATTTGCACTTGCCGGATTCGCGAGGGCCGCGCACGTTGACTGAGTCTTATTGCCAGAACGGAACAGCAAAAGTCATCGTCTTTTCTGGTGACGATCGAAGCGCGATTTTGAATATTGTTTTGGATCTCGGTGTTAGCGGATTTCTTTTGAAGTCGGAACCAATCTCCAGGGTTGTAGATGCGATTCGTTCGGTGCAATCCGGTGGAGCTCCTGTAGTTTCACCCGAGTTGATCGATCGTAGATCTGAAACCAAATTGACACCGACTGAACAACATCTGTTGAAGTTGCTTTCCAGAGGAATGAAGTATCAAGAGATCGCATCAATTCGCGTAACTTCTCCGGAAACCGTGCGCAAGCAAGTCGATCAATTGCAAGACAAGCTGTCTTTGCATACCCGCGAGGAGCTGATTGCGTGGGCGGTCGAGAATGGATATAGTCAGTTGGATATTTCAACATGAGCTAGAAATGGCAGACTTTGAATCAAAGTTGAGTTCGAAAGCATCCGCTCTGATTAAGAGATTGTATGCGCGTGCCAATAAAAAGCAGTTTGCTATCAACAGTAAGACTGAATCGTTTTTTCTTTGGCTTGAAAAATTCTTTTCTGAGCTGGCTTCTGAGTTCAATGTGACTGTGGCGCACGAACCACTGATGCTTACTGTGCGTCGCGCAGTAATAGGAGATTCGGTAACGCAGGGCGTGGAGAGGCAGTCCAAGCCGAAATCAGAGCAGTTTGAGCGTCTACTTGTTGCGACTTCTTTTTGGGCATTGTCGATTCGTGCGAAAGATGGAGTTGCTGAGTTCTTCACGATGCCGTCAACAGAATTACTTGTCCTGCCGGCAAGTGAGTTGCCTTCGCGTGCAAAATTGAAGTTGGCGCTGAGCTTTGACTCGTCGGAAACCAGCTCATGGACTATGGATGGAACACCAGTGAGCGACGCCGAATTGAGTACGCTGATGCGCAGTCTGCTCAAAGATGTGATCACGAACTCGCAGGGCGATTATGATCTTTTGCCTGAGTCAATTAGACTTGTTAGCAGCGGATTGAGTTTGTCGCGATCAGTGCGCTCTCTAATCACCGAAAAGCAAGCTCTTGTTCAAAAAGTGGTGAATCAGCAAGAATCGATTTTGAATGGTGTTGCGCGCGAGATTCACGATGCGGTGCTTGGAAATGTGATGCTGTTGAAGCGCTCGCTTTCAGGCAGTCGACGAATGTCTGACGAAGAGATGCTCGATATGTTGAATGAGATTTCGAATCACTTGCGTGACCTATGCAATGATCTCTATCCTCGCGATTTGACCGATCTCGGATTGGCTCCAATGCTGTCAGAACTTTGTGAGAATTTTGCAGAGCGCACTGGCTGCAAGTGTCAGTTTGAGACTGAAGGCGCAGTTCCTAACTTGGCTGATGAAGCCGCACTCCATACCTACCGAATTGCACAGGAGTGTCTGAATAATATCGCGAAGCATGCGTCGGCAAAGGCAGTTGCGTTGCGTTGCATCACGAAAGACGGCACCTTTACGATGAGCATTTCAGATGACGGCCGCGGCATCGATCATGCGATGAACAAAGGAGATTCCGATTCAGGCGGGTTGGGCACAAGCATTATTAAGGAGCGTTCTGAGCTCATAGACTGCCTTTACCCTACGAAGGTCTGGACGGACTCAGCAAAGGGAAGGGGAACAACCGTGACTCTTCAAATAGTATTTGAGGCCCATCACTAGTGTCACGAGATGATCCTGATCCTAATGAGCGAACTCGGGCGAGCCTTCCGGAAGACGATTCTCGCAGCGGCGAGGAGTTTCAGAAGGACCAGATTTTGGGCGGCAGGTATCGCGTGCTTTCAGTGCTCGGAAAAGGTGGCATGGGAGTGGTATACCGTGTCGAGCAGATTTTTCTCAGCAAAGAGTTTGCGCTGAAAACGATCGACAAGCGGCTAATGTCGGATAAAACCATTCGCAGGTTTCAGCATGAGGCCCGGGCATCTTTCGCGGTTAACCATCCGAACATCATTTCAGTCAATGACTTTGGTCTTTTGGATGATGAAACACCGTTTCTTGCGATGGAGATCGTAACCGGCGAAACGCTCGCTGCGCGCTTGAAAAGATGTGGATCGCTCTCGGTATCTGAGGCTGTTCCAATCTTCGCGCAGATCTGTTTCGCTCTAGCCCATGCGCACAGTCAAGGCGTAGTTCATCGCGATATCAAACCGAGCAATATCATGTTGCTTGATAATCTTTCTCCTACTGAAGAAGGCTCGGTCAAACTCCTAGATTTCGGAATCGCTAAATTTACGCACAGCGAAGCGAGTGAAGTGCAAGAGCTGACAAAGACCGGAGAAGTCTTTGGTAGTCCTTTGTACATGAGCCCGGAGCAATGCTCTGGAGGAAAGGTCGATCACAGAGCAGATGTTTATTCTTTGGGATGCGTCATGTTTGAAGCTCTCACAGGAACGCCACCATTTGCAGGCGAAAATGCATTGGCAACAATCATAATGCACCAGACAGAGCCACCTCCAACTCTGAAAGAAGCGTCGCTGGGCGGGGAGTTTCCGCCTGAGTTGGAGCGAATCATAGCGACAATGTTGGCGAAAAATCCCGATGACAGGTTTCAGCATTTAGGCAAACTCGCCCATAATCTAGCTTTACTTGTTCGTGGTGAACCACTTAAGTTGAGTGCTCGCGCGGCAGTAGCGACGGAAGCAGACAAGCCTAATACCATTACGCTAACACGACCTGTCTTTTACGGAATATTGATTG
>CAYZJR010000046.1:24260-50126 GCA_964478655.1 uncultured Candidatus Obscuribacterales bacterium | reverse complement strand
CATCCCAAGTTCTAAAACTTCCAGCCGAAAATACGCAGACAGAAAAAACTAACACTGCTCCGCCAAAATCAACTGACACCGCTACGCCGCCAAAATCGGACACGGTTGAGCCGCCAACAAGTGACACTGTTTCATCAAAAACGACTGATACTGCTCCACCAAACTCTGCCACGGTTCAACCGCCAACCGATACGACTAAGCAATCAGAGCACAAGACTGAAGGAATGCTGGCGAGCGGCAAAACTTGCAAGATTGAATATGACGCAAGCGGAAAAGTCTCTAAGGTGATAATGGATGAAGGCGGCGCACTGATCTGCAGTTCAGGCAAATGGTATCAACACTACGACAGCAACAACTCGATTCGACGTGACGATATCAAAGACATCACAGTCGATCAAACCACTGGAGCAGTCATAGTTCACACAGGCTGAACATACATTCCACGACATCCCTCTGAGCTTCCAACTCGGAAGTCAGGGGTGTTATGTCTGCGGTGCAGGAACGTTCTGTTACCCATGTGCCCGGGCCGGACCCATGATATGGCCCCATGACACGGATTGCATGACACGGATCGCATGACACAGTGTCGCTATCTAGGATTCACTGTGGTGTAGCCGCCCTCGCTGAAAGCACGCCGAAACGTGACAAGCGGAACTTCGATGAACGCTGAGCCATCGTGCGGATTGCGAATGCGCACAATTTTGGTTTCCGGATTGTAGTGTTCGACGGTGTACGCGTGACCATTCAAAAGCTTTTCAATCCCCGGATAGTCGGCCGGATTTTCATTCTGTTGCTTAAGCAGTTTCTTTCTGTCTTCTTCACCCAGCTCGTTCCAGTCGCTGCCGCTGAAGGCGAAATTCGACGGATCGGGACTGAGTCTTCCACCAGTGCCAATAGTCCAGATCATAGGATTGCTGTTTTGAATCTCGCTCATTTTCTTGTCGAGTTCCAGCAGTGAGGTCGAGCCATCCTTGATGCCTACAGCTTGAGGCTTTACGTCACCCAACAACAGTTGGTGCGGACCGATTTGGCGCATGTTTATCTCTGGATTGTTTGTCGCCAAAGCCGGAATCTTTATAGATTTGATGGAACTGTCATCATTTGTCTCTTGATTGATGATTCCAGCAGCCTGCTGTAATGCCCAGACGGCAATGTTTGAGTTTGGCGTCACCATTGCAAACAACGATGCACTGGGTCTATCGAGCACAACGGTTCTGAATCCTGGAAATTTGACTTCAATTTTGCCATCGTCGCGAAAACTTACCAAGCGTTTCAGATGTTCTCTTCCGAGATTGGTCAAAGACAATCCGAGCAGTGAAGCCATTATTGGACAGTTACCAATTTCGGCTTGCTTGATGTCCGCCGGTTCAATACTAACTGTCTGCGAATCTTTGCTGTTCTGAGCGTCCTCAGATTTGATTCTTGCAATTAGATCATTGGAATATGCCAGTTTATCGATTTGACGAGTACCTGTATTGTCCTTGCCGAAAGAATCGACTGTTCCTGCATACATAGTTTCATTCAGATAACCGCCTACGACTTTTGCATCCCTTATCATGTCGGCAACAATCTGAACTTCCTCTTTCGTCTTCAATCGACGCGATGCAGCCTCAAGTTCGGCGACTGAAATCTTTCCATCACCCGTTGCATCCAGTTTATGGTTCGACAAGAATTGTTCTTTTTCCCGTCCTCTAAGTCCCACAGACACAGAGGTGATGTCGCTCCTGCTGATACCAGCCTGCGAATCGCCTCCCGAAAGGAAATCAAAATTCTTCCTTGCTGAAAAAAGAAATTGCTCTTCGTGACTCGAAAGATATTGCTTAGCTGAATTGTTGATAGCAGCGTCAATTTCGTCGAGATCGAGATAGGCATTGCCATCTTTGTCAAACTTGCTCAAAGCGATCAAGCCGACGTTCTCCCACGTGGACGCTGAGACAGGCAAGTATGCAATTGAGGTTCTTTCGTCCTGAGCTTGATCGAATGTCGCGCCGAGTGACAGATCTGCACTTGTAATCGGACCTTCCTTTGCCGTGATTTTTCCCGTTGTTAGATCTTGAACCTCGAACGTATCGTAGCTATGTCCGGTTGGCTGCCCGAGCACATTATGCTCCTGCCATTTGTTGTTTGCGAATTTCAGGAATGAACCATTGGGCCGCACGTACTTCTCAAGCGTTCCGTCTTCCGTCCAGACAAAGTGATATGTTCCATCTGACCTGTCGCTTTTCACTAGCCGCCCGTCTCTCGATGGCGGGAAGTAGTAACCGATTTCGTTTTTCAAAGTTACTTTGACGAGATCATCATCAACTATCGCGACATGCTTAATATGTTCGTGTCGCTCTTTCTTCTTTCTCTTTCTGTCTTCCAGCACCTCTGTTACAAATGTGTGGCTGGAATCGTTTTCTGAAGCGCTTGTGGCTGGGCTATCAATGGCTTCGATTGGTGGCATGGCAAGGAACCAGTTGAGTCTAGTAATGCCTTGAGCTTAAGTACTTCCCGTTAAGCCGTTGCTAAATGCCAGCGCTAGTTGCCAGACGAACCACAATACTAGCGGAGCGGTGCTTGCCTTAACTCGCCTGAATTGCCCAGCAATTCATCTTCCCGGCATCAATCGCTGGCCAATCGGCGGTAGAATACTGCAGTTGCCAAAAGAAGGATTCGCAAAAGTGCGAAGCCAGTTTTTAATAACTACGATCGCACTGTGTTGTTCCGCATTAATAACTTGCGGCTCAGCGCACGGTCAAAACATAAAGACACTTCGCTTCCCAACAGAATTGAAGATGGGACAGATATTCCAAGTGCCAAAACATCTTGATTTAGAATGCGGTGATCGAGGCCAGCCAATTGGTCCAGCAAGAGGTGTAATCAGAGTACCAGCGAATGCGATTCTAAGACTGATACCTGACGGGGATTTTTACAGGTTTCCTGAGTTCATCGAACAAATGCCAGCCGATGCATTTCAATACATTCAAATTCGGTTCACCGCAATGGAAGAACGTGAGATCAATCAATGTGACAAGGCAATGAAGTACGTTCCACACTTCAGATCGCTTCGAGTTGTCGACTTAGATAAGTCGGACACTTCAGATATCGGCGCCAGCGAGTTGGCCCGCCTTCCGGAGCTCACTGTTTTTTCTGCCACTGACACGACAGTGCGAGGCTCATTCCTCAAGGCATTGAAAGCATGCAAGAACTTGCAAATGATTCGTCTAGGACTTGGCATGGTTGACAATAATGAACTGCGCCACTTGAAAGACTATCCGAAGCTTCGCAGATTGGTTGTCACAGGCGGCGGTTTGAACCGTGTTGGGTTGAGCCACATCTGTGAGTGCAAACATCTGGAGCGGATGGACATCTCACGTAACAAAAAAATAGATGACTCCAGTGTGCCGGATTTGCTAAAGCTGCCAAAGAGCATCCGCGTGATAGAACTGCAGGGCACGTCGATTTCGGCAGCAAAACTAGCCAGCCTGGCAAAGGTATTCCATTGCAAAATTTTGGCGCCTAAGCCTCGTGAAAGCTATTCAGCGCAAGAACTAAAGATACTGGCTCCCTATGGCAACGTGGAGTTCGACCAAGGAAAGATCAGAGAGAATCCATTTAAATAGCATTGCCGAAATGCCGAGAGCCACCGCAAAATCTGATAAATTAAGACGATGGCTAAAATACTAATTGTTGACGACGATGCAGAAATCAGGGAAGTGCTCAAGTCTTGGTTGATTTCCGAGACCCACGCCGTCGACTGCTTGGAAGACGGCTCGGAGGTTGTTGATCGCTTAAGGCACTTCCAATACGACTTGGCGGTTCTAGACTGGAATCTCCCCGTGAAGTCAGGCGTAGATGCATGTCGTGAGTATCGAGCAGCAGGCGGGAAGCTGCCAATAATCATGCTCACTGGTTTTAGCGATATCGATTCAAAGACTGAAGGGTTGGACGCCGGTGCCGATGACTATTTGACAAAACCGTTCCATCCCAAAGAGCTCTCTGCGCGCATCAGGGCGCTTCTGAGACGCCCAAAAGATATTAAGCAGAATACACTGAAACTGGGTTCGCTGTCGCTTGATCCCGTGCGCAAAACTGTAAGCTGCGGCGAGAAGTCGAGCGAACTTCTACCGAAAGAGTTTGCAATTTTGGAGTTTCTGTTTAGGCATCCGGAGGAACCATTCTCATCAGAAGCAATAGTGGAGAGAGTCTGGCCGTCGGAATCAGAGTCGTCACCAGATACGGTGCGCGTGCATATCACGAAGATTCGCGGCAAACTCAAAGAGATCGGAGCCCCTGACCGCCTTGTGACTTCGCAAGGATATGGATACAAGATCACGCGAGAGTAGACTCGCAGATCTGCTCCATGCAATTAGTTTCGCTCAGGCAAAGTGACAGAGAAGGTTGCGCCGGCGCCGCCAGTGTTGGCAACCTTAATTTCGCCCCCATGCCGCGTCACAATCTCTTTGCAAATAGCAAGACCCAGTCCGCTGCTCTTCGGAACCTTCTTGCCGTCCTCAGTTTGAGTGTACATCTCAAAAATAGATTCCCGCGCCTCTGGCGGGACACCAGGACCTTCGTCGGATACGAGAATTTCAACCGTGCCGTCATCTCGGCACGACCCGGAAACAATAATCGAACCGTTCGGCGGCGAGAACTTGACGGCGTTTCCAATCAAGTTTGTAAGAACCCTAATCATCAGGGTCACGTCTACTGTCATCTTCACATCGGAATCTCTGCATATGACATTGGCATTACTGGCGGTACCACTGAGCATTTGGAGAGATTGCTCAAATAGTTCTCCCAGTCTAGCGCTCTCAAGGTTGAGTGCAGCAGCAGTATTCAATTTTTCAGTTGAAAGGAACTGCGAGATCATTTCAACAAGTCTCTCAACGCTGTTTTCTGCGTTTCTCATTCTGGCTATGCCTTCATCATTCAATGTTCCATACAGCCCCTTCACTACAAGCGCGAGACTGCCTTGAATAGACATAAGTGGTGCGCGGAGATCGTGACTGAGCATTGTCGCGACCTTTTGTTTCTCCTTCGCAGCCAGCGCCAGATCTTCCGACGCCTGGTGAATAGCTCTGTGCAAAACCGCGATCTCGTCTTTTCCGGAAACAGGCGGCCCAACAACTTTTCCTTGTCCAAGCTGCCGGGATTTCTCTTCGAGATCGCGAATGCGAGAAACAATATTTTGATAGAAGAATGCGGAAAGCAATCCTGTAATTACCACGCTAAGTATGAACGCCACCACCAACAAGATTTGAATCCAGCGGCGAAATGATGCATCGCGAGCGGTATTTTGGCTCTCAGTCACTTTTTCGACAGCGGTAATTTCTCCGACCGCAGCCTTGAACTCAGGCGACAGCGCCTGCAGCGATCGCCTCAGTGCATGCACTTGCTGCAAGCGACTAAACCCGAACGCACTGTTTGAAGACTCCGCTTTGTACCTCGCAAGCACTGTATCAATAGCATCAGTCGAACGCTTAAGCCGGAGAAACAACGCCTTATCACGCCCTGTCTCGCTGAACACCTTGTCCAGCATATCGAGTACTTCATAAACTCTCGGCCTCCCCTTCGTATATACATCGAGATCTGAAGCTTTACCGGCGAAGCTATACATCATCATCGACTCACAGGACTGCATCAGACGAGCAGACAAATGTCCAAGCTTCAGGATAATGTCTCTGGAAACCGCGATGTTGTGCGCTCTTTCATCAGAGCCATTTAACATCACCCAGAGTACCGTCACGATCAAAATCTCAAAAACAAAAGGAATTGCGAGCAAAATCAGACCTTTGCTTGCCAGTGTTAAATCGGATGGACGAACTGTGCGCATCACCAAATGATATCGCACGTGAATCGAACAACCGTTCCAAACTCCGTTTTGGGTTAACGACTAATTAGCAACCCGCAAATAGAATCCGAGTCTCGTCGCAGAAACGAAGCCACGGAGGCTGACAGGATGACAAAAGAGAGTACCGATGGATTGCGGACTATAAAAGATGGCGCACCCAAGGAAGATACTAGAAAACTCTTTTCCTTAGAGTCTAGTCAGCGTACGAAGGAGAAACGTTCGATGTCATTGTACTCGGGACAGGAGTCTGTGCTATTGAAGCATTTACCAAAGGTTGAGATCTTCGACAGTAAGTTGGCGAACTCAAAAGAGTCAAAGCCCAAGACTGAAGAAAAGCTAGACAGCAAGAAATCCGTAGCCGAGCTGATTGCAAGCAAACGAATTAAGGATAAGAGAGAGAGTGGAACGGTTGGGGCCTCGACAAAGCCGACGAAGCCTTCGCAAGATTCAGCCGACTCCCAAACACCAAGCAAAGACTTGCAGCAGTCCCAAAAGTGCAAAGTGAAAGTGCTGACTGATGAGGCTGCGGAAAAGGAGTTGAGTTCGGGGAAAAAGCCGCACTTCGTCGTCAAACGCAACGGTGATATTGAGTGTTTGAAAGATCCAGAAAATGCACCAACCGACGAAATTTCCGTAGTTGTGGAACCACGACAACCTGATGAGGCGAAAGTAGAGGAAGAGACACAAAAGCGGAACACGGAAGACTTGAAGCGATATCTCTCTGAGCGCCTTTCGGCCAAGGGACGGCAGGCAGAGATTGAAGCCGTAAAAGAGGTAGAGAAAGCATCCGTTCGCGCACCGGGGGTTACTGAATCTACATATGCGGGCAGATCGCAAATCGAAGATACACAACCACGAACTCAGGCTCTGCGCAGTCGTGAATCTGAGCAAGCGCAAACGTTTTCTGAACGAACTCCAGCATCTGCTGAGCGAACGCAACCAGAACACTTACAGCGGTCATCTGACGACGCTCCGAAACAGTTTACCTACGATGCATTCATGAGCTGGCTTTTTCGGGAAATGAAAGCATCCAATGCCACCAGCTTCGAGGATCTCATTAAGCGCCTCGGCGAGCAAGGAAAGCTGCCGAAGGAAGTGGTTGAAAAGTTCACGGACAAGAAGTTTCTCAAAGAATTCGAGCAATTCATGCAAACTTGGGCTGCCACAGGCAAAACCCCATCCGAACCGGATCTGCAAAAGTTTTTCCCAGCCGAACTTCGCGCAGCGGTCCTGGGTGTCGAAACCTCAGAAGTTGATGCAAATTCGTGTGTCATCACCGATAGAGGCAATAGCGCTCCATCAGAATTCGCGCTTAGAATCGCGCAAGATGCCAAAGAAGTGGCTCTTCGCATGCGCACCACTGGATACTGCTTTAGAGGTGTAAAACGATCGCTTAGAGAAAATGAGGTAAACCTGGAGGGTCGCTCGGCATACATGGCGAAGGAACAGTTGGAGCGCGACGATCGGTTTCAAAAGATTCTCACAACCGACAACCTGACCTCCAAGCACTTGTTGCCCGGCGACGTGATTGTTCACCCCAAGGGATACATGGGACCGGGACGATACAAGCCACATGGACACATCGCCGTCTATTTGGGAAACGGACGAGAAGCAAGCGACCACGTGACAAACTTGATTGGCGGCAAAGCTTATGTCTTCCGTCCCAAAAATGTGTAACACCGGGCAGGGTGATTAACGACGAATTAACACCTCAGAACTAAGATTCGCTCATGGTCACGGCGACATCCAACTAAAGGTGAACAAGAAAATGAGTTACGAAGGATACGACGGCTTTACCATCACAGCTCAACACGAAGGACAGCACACATTCGGAAGTCCATTCGATTCCCTCAAGCTGCTTCAAGATAGCAAGCACAAGCCGGCAGAACCGACATCATCGAAGCACTTAGTAGACGTAAAATTTGATGTTAAAAGCGACAAATCAACACCACCTGCGGTGCCTTCAAACACCGAAAAGAAGCCCCCGTCTTTTGAGTCTTGGGGTAGATCCGGAAGAAAGTACGCCGTTGATGCTGACGGTAACGCGGCCTATGAAGTGAAAAGAGGCGATACATACGCATCGGTGGCACGAGATGTGCTCGAGAAGCGCAACGGGCGAAAGTTCGATTTCAGAAACGAAAAGGATAAAGCCGAAATCCTGAGACTGTCAAAAGAGTTGGCAGCGTTCAATGAGAAGAAGTGGGGTTCGAAAGATCGCGTAATCATTCGCCCTGGCGACCAAATTCGTATACCAGCCCAGAAAAAACAAGAAGCTCAGAAACTTACACCGGCACCTCAAGTCAAACCGTCAGCTCACGAAGCAGCTAAAGATGCTGCGAAGGATTCATCGAAGGTTGCATCGAAGGATGCTGCAAAGGATGCAGAAAAGTCCAAAGAACAAACCAAAGGAAACGAGGCGAATAAACCCAAGCCGCCCGAGGCTCCAAAGGAACCACAAGTGATGGCAGGTTCCACAGCACTTCAACCGCATGAAAAACTCTATAATCTCTTGCAGCCACCAGGTTTCGAAGGCTTCCCCGGACAGCCCTGGAGCAAGGAAATTGAAGGACCTGGAAAGGCATACGATATCGACAGGCGCCAAGTCACGAATTCCAGACAGTTGGCGAATGGCGCCAATGAATATGCTTACTCGGGAAAAGTCGAAACAAACGGATTCTTTGGAACAGGAATTGAATTCCAGTCAAGAGAAGTTGTTGATGCTCAAGGACGCATCCTGGTGAGACAGATGCATTACGAAAAAGCAGTAACGATGAAGCTCGCAATCCCTGGCATGGAAAACAAGGAACAAAAGATTGTCTCCATTGAATCCATTTTCGATCCTAAGAGTGGAACATATGACGCTCAATACACGACCAAAGAAGGTCTAGTCTTAAGAGGTCGGCTCTCCGCGGATGGAAGACCGTTGCGTCAGATAGCGATGGTTCTATGAACTGACAGTAAAACTTAGATTTCGGGAAAAGGCCGTAGCTCCGCGATTCGCTGTCGCGGAGCTGCTCTTTTCAGTCGAGTTATTCGGAGCAGCACTTAAGACATCGCATGACGATGCAAAATGTGATGCTGTTGCGCAATATGCAATTGTGCGGTATTCGTGCTGGGGCATTGATTCATCAGAGTTTCAAGCTTTAGCATTAAAGTGTATTTTTCATTTCACGAACCTGGAAACGATCTCCAACAAGCCAGCGAATATCATTACAAAGAGCTTCTTTCCCCTGTTCAACGACAGACGTAGCAGCGTTACTAGCGACTGTCGCGCGATGAAGACGCTAGCGACTATCGCGCGACCAAGATGCTAGTGAAAGCGCGCTCCGAAGAAGCTAGCGTTATTCCGCAAACGAGAAGCTAGTGATAGGTAGCAATATACAGGCTAGTTTGGCAGTGAGAACTCATCTAGATTCGTGAGTAATAAACATCGCGCTATGCGCGACATGCAAAAGGCTAGCGGAGGTGATTCTCTGCTTTTGGACGGTAACGGCTGAACCGTAAACTCTCGGCCGCAATAAAAACAATGAACAACAAATTTGACTTTGAAGAATCGTTTGAACAACTTTTAGCAAGAGCCGAATATAGCCCGATGCCAGCTCCAATGAGAAACCAGATTGTGACCGGCACCGTGGTTTCGTCCGGAAAGATGGGCTTTCTCGTCTCGTTTAACGAGAACTACAAGTCTGATGGTTTCGTTCCCATCAAGTTGGCGGGAGATATCACCATCGGCAGTGTCTTTAAATTTAAGGTCGTTTCGAATCCGGACGAGTTTGACCTGGTCGAGTTGTCGCGTCTCGAACAGCAGCAGTTTGACAGGTTCAACAAACTGATGACCAGCGGTGAGACCATAAACGCGCAGATCATTCGCATCCAAAGAAGTAAGTCCGGATTCGAGAACGGACTGCTCGCAACCATCGAAGGCATCGTCGGATTTATCCCGAAGTCATTGATTGGCACGCCGTGCAACCTCGAAACCCTGATTGGCACGGAGATGCCAGTAAAAGTCGAGGACATCCAGCATCGGCGCGAGCTGCGATTGCTTCTCAACAACAAGGAAGCAGTTCGTGAGACCGAAGCGAGGTTCTTGAACACACTCTCTCAAGGACAAGTGCTTGAGGTGCGCGTAAGAAAGTTCATCGATTGCGGCGTGCTCGTCGACTTTGTTGACGCAGAACGAGTCAGCGGTCTTATCCACCACACAGAAGTCTCAAATCACCGCGGCATAAATCCGACCGACATTCTGGAGGAAGGAGAGATCGTAAATGCCGAGGTTGTGCAAATCGACATGAAACGGCACCGCTGTTCCCTCTCAATTAGAAGACTGGAAGATCGCCTTCGCCAGGAAGCACAGCGGCAGCGACTAGCAGAACTTCAACCAGGCGTGGAAGTAGCCGCGAGGGTTTCTACGGTCGAAGTCTACGGCGCAATTGTGCGCTTAGGCGCGGGCGTCAATGGTCTCCTTCACTGCACAGATTTTCGAACGGTGCCGGCATGTGAAGGAAAGGGTGTTGGTCCAGAAGAGCTTTCGAACGGTCAAGTCATTCGCGTGCGAATAAAGATCAACGATGCGGAGAGCGGACGAATCTCAGTCACGCGCCAATTCGAAGAAAGCAACTGACAGGTCACACGAGCGAAACTTAGCAGGAAAAAACTATGACAATCACACTCACACCTGGCAGTTTGATTTGGCGGGGCGCTGTCGCAATGATACTCATTGTTGCGCAGCTCCCGCTCGCTCTTGCAAGCTCAATCGAAGCGGATTTGAACGCAGTAGGATCTACTTTTGCGCAGAAGAACGCCATGGAATCGGTCCTCATAACCACGGAGGATGGTCGCGACGTTTGGCGAAGCAAGTCAGAACTGGAACTCAACGGTGCTTCCACAATCAAGCTGATGACCGCGTTGGCAGTTCTGAAAAGGTTGGGTCCGGACTATCGATTCTCCACACAAATCGTCTATGCCGGCACTGTCAATCCGCAAACAGGAACACTTCACGGCGATCTCTATTTCCGAGGCAATGACCCCACATTGACTCGTGCCGGCATTCAACAACTAACAAACTCCTTGCGCCAAGCAGGGATCCAGAGGGTGGAGGGTAACATTTACGTCGAGCCGCAGTTCTGCCTGAATCGCAAAAGTTCGGCTGCAGCAAGGCGATCGCTGAGTGCAATTCTCAATCCACCCATACAGTTTCATCGAAGGCAAAGGAAACAACAACAACAACAACAACAACAAACGACGACTCTTTTGCCGTTCAGCGGAACGGTCAAAGTGCAATCTCCTCCGACTTCTGTCACGACTGCGGTCACTGCTGCAGTCGATTCCACACCGCTCAGGCAGATACTCAAGAGTATGCTTACATCATCCGACAACTACATGGCAGAACGGTTGGGACATGTAGTTGGTTCCGCAAAAGGATTGAGTCGCATCATGCAGCACGAGTATGGGCTCTCCAAGAAACTAAGACTTGCCACAACCAGTGGACTGGGCATAAACCGCGTAACTGCAAGTGATCTAGAGAAAGTTATAAGAGCTCTGGTCGAGGAGCTCGCTCGTCACAAACTGACGCCCGACGCCATCATGGCAGTAGGAGGTTCGGAAGGAACATTGAGGCGAAGGTTCGATGACTGCGAGGGTTCGGTCATCGCAAAGACCGGTACTCTAATTCAGACCGATCGCGGCGCCAGCGCACTGGCCGGCATCCTGCGCACCGTAAATGGTGGCACTCACTATTTCGTCATCCTGCACCAGCGAGGCTCGGTAGGAATCTTCAAAAAGCGAGAGGATCTGATTGTCCAAACATTCCAACACCTTCATGGAGGGGCAACCAGATTTGCTTTTCTGCCACCGGACTCCATCGGCAATTCCTGACGTTTGTCGAAATGATCGACGCCCTGCAAGAAGAGCCAGACTGAGATTTAGTCAGGCTCTTCTGCGGTGGCATTTTTTCTCTCGATTTCTACTCAGCAATATCGTAGCCACAAGTCCCCACAAATTGACAAGTCGGGGTTACACGTTGCAATTGCTCCCCGCGTGATGATCATGCGAGATGATTGAACTGTGTACCTCAGCGGGAATGTTTCACAAAAAAGGAGACCCGATTATGGCCGCAAACAAAAAAACAAAATCTCAAGACAAGCAGAAAAAGAAGTTAATTAAGCCGAAAGAAATCAAGAACACTATGGATCTCCAAAAGCCGGTTGGGGGAGTTTCTGCAGCGTGCCACCATCAGACGTATTTGGGAGGAGCGTGCGCAACACAGGGTACCTGTGTACAGAACGCCTCTTGTGTGTGTTGACGTCAACATTCCATCATCGCATTTTCAATTGCATTGAACTTTTTAAGCATCTGGAACCACGGGCGCCCCAAGGGTATAAGGTATAAGGGACCATAGAACAATACGAGATATTTGCCTGACCGACGGGATAATTGGAATTCATGGCTGAAATCAAAGACGGTCAAAAACAAGGCGATGAAGCGGACAGCAAACAGCGAGACAATGCATCTTTGCAGATAGAGTCTCCCCTAGCCGATTACAAGACCGCTTCTTCCGCACTTAAGAACGGGGCGATTGAAAGCACATCCGTCCATCTAAACGCGCTCAACCTAGACAGTATTGCCGATGATTACAAAAGAAAAGTGCTTCCTACAAGGAGCGACAGTGAGATCATTGCCGGGATGACCGACTATGGAATTCCACAACAAACCTTCGAACGAGTACTCAAAGAGATCGCGGACTTCAAGGAGTCGCCTGTTGACGTGAGTCGTTCTCTAATGAAGAACAACAGGGTAGTCGGATTCGGAGAATCGCATGGTACGCCAAACTTACACCGAGAATTCGGCAAGGAAATCTTGCCTCAACTAGCGCGCGATGGTGCTACTCACTTCGCAATCGAAGCATCAACCCAACTTCAAGAAGACCTTAACACGTACATGGAGACCGGGCAGATCGATGTGAATAAGCTGCCCTTGCGGCTTCGCCATGATGATTACTTATCAATGCTGGAAGAAGTACGAAAGTCCGGCTTGAAAATTGTTGCAGTTGACACAAAGAGTGGCGATCGCAATGAACACATGGCTCGAACAATCGCGAACATACTCGACGAAAACGCTGATAACAGGGTGGTCTTCTGGGTTGGCAGTCAACACTTGAATCGTTCCGCAGAAGCTGAGAAAAAGACAGCCGCGGATCATTTGCGCGAAAGATTTTCAGTTGCGGTCATCAGACCAGTTGAACAGAATGAGCGCGGCTCCGACACCTATCCGCTCGCGGACCTGACATCAAACATAAAAGAAGCGACTGCGGTTTCGACCAAGCGAGCAGAAGCATTGGGAGCTCTTCCACAAAGCAAGTACAGCGACATTGATCCAGAACATATGAATGATTGGGACTTCGTCTTTATTTATCCAACCCGCAAATGAGATAATACCTTTCCGCTTTGTCTAACATTGCAAGAATCTCTCGATGAAAGGTAACGGATGAAGAGAAACCGAACAGCAAGAGAGCTGGACGCTGTCCTTATTGGCGCGGGAATTATGAGCGCTACTCTGGCAGTCCTGCTCAAGCACCTCGAGCCCGGAATGAGCGTTGAGGTTTTCGAAGGGCTAGGCGGTCCAGCAGAAGAGAGTACAAACGCGTGGAACAACGCGGGCACAGGGCATGCCGCGCTTTGCGAACTGAACTATACACCGGAGAAAGACGGCAAAATAGTAATTTCCAAAGCGCTTGAAGTAAACACGGAATTCGACCTCTCCAGGCAGTTCTGGGCATATCTTGTCTCCACCGGAGCAATCAAGAATCCCAGGTCGTTCATTCATCCAGTTCCTCATATCAGCTTCGTTCGTGGTGCTAATGACGTCTCTTTTTTGAAAAGACGATACGAAGCGCTTTCCACGCATCACTGCTATCAGGGAATGGAGTTCACAACAGATAAGGAGACAATCCAAGATTGGGTGCCACTCGTGATGGAGGGGCGCGACCCTTCTGAGCTCGTAGCCGCAACTCGCATGCAAAATGGAACAGATGTTGACTATGGCTCCCTCACAAAACTCATGTTCAATTCTCTTGCGAATAAAGATAGGTTTGCCATCCATTATTTTCAGCGAGTCGTGGACTTAGATCGCGAAGACGACTTCTGGAGCGTGAAGCTGAGAAATCAAAAGACCGGTGAACGGCAAGAGGTAAAGGCACGCTTCGTATTCATCGGTGCCGGTGGCGGATCCCTGCCGCTTTTACACAAATCAGGAATTCCGGAAGCCCGCGGTTTTGGTGGCTTTCCTGTGAGCGGACTCTGGCTTACGTGTAACAACCCGAGGTTCACTTTGCGCCATCGCGCCAAAGTTTATGGAAAAGCTGCAATTGGATCGCCACCAATGTCGGTGCCTCACCTAGACACTCGTTTTATCGATGGAAAAATTTCGCTGCTTTTTGGTCCATTTGCAGGTTTCTCAACAAAGTTTCTCAAGCACGGCTCACTCTTAGACTTGTTCACCTCTATTGATCCGTACAATATTCTGCCTTTGCTCGCTGCCGGGCGCGACAACGTCACGTTGACTGAGTATCTGATTGGGCAAGTGTTCGAGTCTGAATCAGAACGCATGGACGCGCTCCGCGAGTACTTCCCGAAAGCGCATGTAAGCGATTGGAAATTAAAAGTCGCAGGTCAGCGCGTGCAGATAATCAAAAAAGATCCAAAACATGGTGGCATCTTGCAGTTTGGAACCGAAGTGGTAAGCTCTGCCGATGGTTCGCTGTCTTCACTGCTTGGCGCCTCGCCAGGTGCATCGACTGCTGTGTACATTATGCTGCAGGTGCTTGAAGACTGTTTCAAACAACAACTGAATAACGGTTGGTCACACAAGCTGACTGAGATGATTCCCTCCTATGGAAAATCGCTCTGCGATGATGCCAAACTATGCCAAAAAGTTCGATCTGAAACTGCGATGGTATTGGGTTTGCCCGATGTTTTACCGCTTCGCATGGCGGAGTCCAGCTAGTACGAATCAAGGAGCATAGAATGGAAACCAACGTAAAGGATTTTTCGACGACTCTGCTTTCGACTCTCAACAGTGGTGCGATTTGTTTGATGATATCAATTGGTCATCGAACCGGTTTGTTCGACACTATGTCAACTCTGCCACCATCCACTTCTGAGGAGATTGCCTCAGCATCAGGATTGAACGAGAGATATGTTCGCGAGTGGTTGAACTCTCTAACTGTGGGAGAAGTTATCGAGTTCGATGCAGCGACCCGGAAATATACGCTGCCAGCTGCGCATGCTGCATTCTTGACTAGAAAAAATCCCGGATTGAACATGGCGGTATTTGCACAATATGTCGGAGTTCTGGGCGCAGTTGAGGACAAAATTGTTGATTGTTTTCGACAAGGTGGCGGCGTTCCATACAGTGCATTTACTCGATTCCATGAAGTAATGGCAGAAGATAGCGGACAGTCTTTGATTCCAATCGTCGCAGACAAAGTCATTGCACTAGTGCCTAATCTTCGCAACACACTCGAAAACGGCGCCGCTGTTCTTGATGTGGGATGCGGTCGAGGACTTGCATTGGCACAGTTGGCCGCTGCATTTCCGAAGAGTGATTTTGTCGGTTATGACATATCGAACGAGACAGTTGAGTTTGCAACGAAGAATGCAAATATGCACAATCTGAAAAATTTACGCTTCGAAATACAAGATGCTGCGTCATTCTCAGACAAAGAGGCGTTCGATTTCATTACCGCCTTTGACGCGATTCACGATCAGGCACAACCTCTTACCGTCCTCAAAAATATCCATCGCGCTCTCAAATCAGGTGGAACATTCTTGATGCAAGACATTGACGCAAACAGTGACGTAGAGGGAAACTACGACCATCCAATAGCGCCATTTCTGTACGCGGTCTCTTGCATGCATTGCATGACTGTTTCCCTTTCTGCAAATGGAGAGGGGTTGGGAACGGTTTGGGGGCGCCGCGTTGCACAAGAGTATTTAAACCGTGCCGGATTTAAGTCGGTGAGGATCGAGAAATTCGAACACGATATACAGAATTGTTTTTACATCTCGACAAAATAATTAGAGAAACTGTTCTTGTCCATTTCTGGGACCTGTCCGGTGTCTTGCCGATCTTTATGCAGTAACTGTCTGCGCCGTTAACCGGGCGCGACTTCAGCTCCACAGAATATCCACAAACACTAGGTAGACTCAATTAACTCAGTGATGCAGGAGTACAAGAACCGAACATGCGATTGCTTAGGACTGCACCAATAATCGCAGAAGAATCTGTCGCCATCGCCTCGAAAGTTGCTGACGGCATTAGACACACACCAGTGCGCAGTGTCAACAAGATGGTTGACGAGGTCTATGCACTTGCAGAACTCGCCCCTGCTTCATCAAGTCCGAAATCGCCTGATAGAGTCCTTCGCCAAGGACCGTTTTCTCGCAGTGCTGATGAGTTCGCGGACGAACTGTTCTCGACTTTGAAGAATGGCTCAAGTACAACCAAATCGGGAATCCTTTTGGAAGTCGAAAAGGGTCTCAACGCTGTGCGAGAACGGAAGTTTCCATATGTACCAGCGGTGACTGTTCGAAGCTCTGATGCTACGTCCATTGCGCACGGCTCGGCTTCACGCAATCAGATTAATATCGGACTGGATGTTGAGCGAGTAGCAGGAGAAGTTGCTGTTGCCAAATCAGACAAACCACTTCCGACGACCGCACTGGCCACTGCCGTTTCGCACGAGTTTGTCCATGTCGAACAATTTGCGCTTCGATGGTGGCGAAAAGCAGACCAGCTCGAAGTCGGTTCACGCCCCCTACCATCCCAAATGCGGTCACTCCTTCAAGCAGATGCATCGAACAAAGACTTTGTCGAGCATGTCCTGAGATTCAGAGATGGTAGACAGCTTACTCCAATCCAGGCGACGAGAGCCGATCGCCTAGCTGAGTCATACATGCAAAGCAAGGCTCATGCACCACTTTTCCAACACCTTTTCGACGAAAATCAAAAGGCCCAGTTCATTGTTCGCGGTCCAAAACCTACAACAGATGCAGAATTCGCTATGTTTCACGACCGGGTCTTATCAAGCCCAATCCCCTCGAAGATGACTTCGCTCGTAGTAGAAAAAGGCTTGCTATCTCCACTCCCAAAAGGAGAGAGTGGACGAGTTCTTTTCCAAGCCTTTGAAAAATATGCAACATCCGCGTTTGCGCGCTACGTTCGCGATGGCTACAAGCCATATCGCAATACCTTTCACGAGCGCGAAGCCCATGCATTCGGCAACAATGTGGCTACCCACTATGAGCTGCGTGAGGCGCTTCGCCGCTTGTACTAGTTAGCAGCAAATTACCAATCTTCATCGCCCCCATCACTTATGTAGTCGGATTCGTCCTCTTCAACGGACGGGCTCGTCTCTGATGGGTAGTCCAGAGTTTCGTATACAGAATCCAGCGAAACGGTAATAGAGCCGTTCGGAAAGGCAGTCAGCTTGAAATTTGAACCCGAAGAGAACGTTATCGTCTCCCACTTTGTCTCATCAATTCGATGGAACAGCTGAATGCGTTTCCTCTTTTGATGAACAATCAAATATTCTTGTAGAGATTCAATCTTTAGATATGCTGTTCGTTTCTCTCTCCTATCAATAACACTCGTACTTGGAGATATCACTTCGACAATTAGAATTGGGTTGAACGCAAACAGACCATCAGCTTCAAAGCTCGCGCAAGAGACAACTACATCAGGATAGTAGACACAGTTTGCAGCTTCAGCTCTCACCTTCACATCACTTGTGTAAACTCTGCAACCACCACCCTTGAGGTGCGAATTAAGCAGTGAATAAATGTTGTTGGTTATGACGTTGTGTCGCAGCGTCCCACCGGTCATCGCATAAGTCTGTCCGTCGACAAATTCATGTCGAACATTAGAGTTGCACTCGAGAGACAAATACTCCTCAAAACTAAGGAGCGTGTTAGGCACAGTCATGATCGGAACCCCTCAGCGATTCAAATCAGTATATATCTGTCGTAGCAAATCATCAACCAGCGCGGAGATGGATGAACTGGCGTGTTCAGACTTGTAGTTTCGAAACCCCGTGGACGGGTCGGGACCTCGCTGCAACCATTAATCTTCATAAACCAACGTTCTACCTCAGCACAAGACACAGTATCGCCGGCGGTGCCACAAAGGAACACCCACACACCCAAAAGAGAATCGCAAACTCTTGATTACCACCCATAGATTGACCAGTCCGCACAACCCGCTCAATCTATGAGACACTTAACATGCGAGACATCGAATGGCATCTATCGCGCCAACTGAAGGGGGAATCAGCATGAGCGGCAACCATGTATGGAGCTGGCAGACTTGCGCTCTTATCACTCTGTACTTGGCACTTACTTTGCTGTTTTTGTTAACCTTCCCTGGGTTCTTCTCATCGCCTGTTTACCCCCTAGACGACGCATACATTTACATGTCGATGGCACGAAACATCGCCGAGCATGGCATATGGGGCGTGACACGCTATGCCTTCTCCGGCACTTCCAGCGCGCATCTTTGGGTAATCATTCTTTCCATTTGCAACAAGATCTTCGGTGCCAACATTTGGCTGCCGATATTACTCAACTTGATGTTTGGAACGGCAAGCATTATAGCGATAGCACTGGTTGCAAACACTCAGAAGTTTACCGGCCGTCAGTATTTTATAACCGGACTTGCGTACCTGCTCTTAGTCTTTCCATCGCAGCTTTCAACGATTGGAATGGAGCAAGCATTGGTGGCATTTCTTGCAATCGCGTTCATTTGGCGAGTGCTCAAGTTAGTCTCTGAGCCTCGCTCAAATCCAAAATCATTGCTGCTCGTGTTCATCGTCACAGCACTGTTCTGCGGTGTTAGATATGAACCCGTCTATGTAGTTGGCCCTGTGATCTTGATGTTTCTCGCTGCTCGAAGATTCACAGATGCAGCTGTAATCATGCTAGGTGCGCTGACACCAATCGTCGGATATGGGGCATTCTCAATAGCACATGGTGGGCTGTTCTTCCCGAATACTATTTTGCTCAAGGGACGTGTTGCTTTTACTGATTCTATGTCGGCGATCTTGTATCACCAATTACAAATCGGAAAGAGCGCACTGACATACACGTGGTTACCTGCGTTCCTTTGTCTCTATCTTGGTCTCGAATTGCTTAGAAAGAGCTTTCTTCGAATTCCTGCCGCAATCGTTGCAGCAGGTTTCGTTGGCTCCTTGTTGCTAGGCAGTATGTTGACCGGCGATCCCAACTCTCAAGTATTAGCCTACACTGCTCGCACGCTAAGCGTCTTTTGCGTAGGTGCCGCTGTCATCAGTTTATGCTCTCTGGTTGCTAGAGCTCGAAAAGAGCTGACTCCGGACTTGCTGATTGAGATTACCGCACTAGCTATGACTGCACACTTAATGACTGCGCAATTCGGATGGTTATTCCGATACGAAACGTATTTGCTTTGCACGGCGACGATGGCACTGGCATGCGTGATTACAAAGTACTGGCCGCAAATAGCCGCCATTGAGTGGAAACGATTGAAACTCACACCCGGAAGAATGGCAATCATCGCTTCCGCGATGATTCTACTTGCTGGTCTCGGACTTCGCTTGTGCTTATGCATAAGCATTACACCGCTATGTGCTGCAGGTGTGAAAGAACAACATCTGGAGTATGCGAAGTTCGTTCAGCAAAACTATCCGGAATCAGTCGTAGCCCTCAATGATATCGGCACCACGTGCTTCCTCGCGAAGGATGTGCATATACTAGACTTGTGGGGACTCGACGCGGTCGAAGTCGCAATCGCACGCTGCACGCGTAAATTCGATCGCGCTTACATGGAACGAATTGCCAAGGAAAAAGGCGCAGATATTGCTGTATTGCAAGATTATTGGTGGAAATCCGCCAACATGATGAGCGGCAGCGGCTTCCTTGTGAAAGAACCAGGAGTGCCACCAAGTTGGATTAAGGTCGGAGAATGGCAGACCCCACTGTTCCACGGAGCTGTCAATCAGGTGTCCTTTTATGCCATAAAGCCTGAACTCAAAGATAAACTACGCGAGAATCTGCAGAAGTACCCGCTGCCCAGCGTTGATCGGCTCCTTCCCGAGTCGGAGTGGAACTAGGAGTCCTACACACATAGCGATACTCGTACTGAACTTAAACATGCGCAAATTTGCAACTCGGCTCATAACATTTTCCGTATTCTTGGTCACCACCCTTGGTGCATCTGCAAGTGCAGATTCGAATGCGGGAGGCACTGCGAGCACACATGCTGATGAAGTTAAGAGGGATGATGGCAAAACTGAGGACTTCAAAGCAATTGAAAGGCGGTTCGCAGATTGGACTGAAGCTTTCAATCGACGCGACCTAGACGGCTCTTGCGCCCTGTTCTCAAAATCCATAAGAGCCGACCACCAGGGCGTTCCTACAGAAGATTGGCCGACAATGCGCGCGCGTTTTCAAAAGCTGTTCGCTGACACATCGCGTGAGTACAAATATAGTTTCAAACTTATAAACGTGTATCGCTCAGGCGATCTAGCGGTGGGACGCATCACCTGGTATTTAACCGTAACCAAAGATGGGAAGCCTCTTTTCGAAGAAGAGACCCAAAGCATGGATGTGTTCAAACCCAACAAGGACGGTGTTTGGGAAATGGTCGACTTTGTGTCGTTCACTGAACTAGATAAGTCCGATCAAAAGAAGAAATCAGCCGGCTCGCAGCGATGACGCTTCCTTGACGCTTTGAATCGAACTCAAAATAGATTTGCGAAATGGCGCCATAAGCGGAGTGCTTGTTATCGACAGTAAGTTCGCAATCAGTTCTGACGATAGTTCGATCAACCTGTATGTGGCTACAAACCCAGGTGAGCTGTCATAAATCCAGAACAACACAAGCGCAAGGTGATATAACCACAACAGCCGCGGGAGTTCACTCTTAACATCCTGCGGTATGGACTCTTCAGAGCCCGATACTATGTCGGAAAAGCGCTGAATACAAGCATCGCGAATCTCGCGAGACTCTTCGGAGAACGGATTAAGTGGATTTTTGGGATCGGCAGCGATACCAAAAAGAGCAACGAACAATCTCTGATACGGTGCCATAACAGCCATTTGCGCTCGCAAGACCCCACTGAGGCGAGCGCGAAAACTGCGCTCGCTCAACAAAATGCCCTCCGATGCAGCAAATTGTTCCTTTTGTAGTTGAAGATAGAAGGCATGAACAAGTTCTTCTTTCGAACGGAAATAGTAGTAAGTGTTTCCTAGTGCTACTTCTGCTTCATCAGCAATCACACGCATCGTCGTCTCGAGGTAACCACGCTCACGAAACAAACGGAGCGCCGTCTGCAAGATGCGCGCTCGCGTTTGTTCGCCTTTTGTCTTCTTTGCCTTGTCAGTCAATTCAGCTACCTCAAATCGATTCTGCAAACTTTGCAGTAACAGTAACTATGCAATAAACTTGCTGATCTTCTTTCTGTTTGCCGAAATGGTGGCAACTATGTTCTGAGCGGTCGGCATCAGCTCCGGCGAAGAAATAGTGCATGCCCAATTTCGGTAATCAGCCAATGACCACAGGCACATAACCCACGCTTTGGCTCCATGATAGACCTCACCGGAATCTCCGATTGCTGTGAGTTGCTGCTCAGTCCACTCATGTTCCAGACTTGGAAACAGACGGCGAGCTTCAGGCGATGCTGCTGCGATAAATGTTACTCTCACGAGTTGCCGTTGCGACGCAATCCAGCTCTTGCATTGAATACATAACGCGCAGTTCGAATCGTACAAAACAAATATATTTTGCATGGCTAGAGTGCTCCGAATTCGGTGAATCCATCGGGTTCAACCGGAGGTGTCTTGTCATTCTTTTCTGCGTTCTTCGAAGCACGGATCGAGCTGAATATCGCTAAATTGATGAAGTGCATTACTCCCAACACAATCAGCACAAATCCCATTTTGCTCGATAGGGCTTCAATAGATGCTTGAGGCGTTGTTACTCTCTCGTAGATTTTGAGCACTGAACTTATCCAACCTAAATTGATCAGATAGAACCCAACTACAAGCAGATGGTTGACCGACTTTGCCAACTCAGTGCTTTGGAAGACATCAACCAGGAAAACAAGCCCGTTTTTTGAGAGCGTGTCAGCAACCCACACTGTTACCGCAACACTCAGGAGCGCATAGACTCCATAGGTCCAAATCATAATGTCCATTGTTCTTTCTCCGACTGGTTTAAAATCACAATTTGAACATGTTCAATTACAATATAGATCCAGCGCCAGGTCGAGTCAAGAGGATTTGAACGCGTTCAAAATGATGTAAGACTTTATTCAGATTGTTCGAATCTTGGACTTAGCCCGTTTTGCTTGAAGGAAATGGGCCAAACCGAGCAAATAAAAGGCAGGCGCTCAGATACAGCACAGCGACAACGGATAGCGTTGCTGCGATTCCAATGCGGTGACTGATCAAGACAAAGCAAACCGACGCCAGTGCGTTGAACGCTGAGCTAACTCCCCACAGCCAGGCAACTTCGGCTGGGTGGCTTCTCTTTACCGCTTCCATCGCCAAAGACACTGGAATACCGGAGACAACCGACAGCAACAGGGTAATGACCACACAGCTGACAATACGCGCAGGCAATTCCAGCGAAAGCAGTGAATCAATGACTCTGGGCAGGGCAAAGCACGAGACAATGTTCAGAAGAAACAGCGCTACTCCAACGAGCACAAATGTTTTCGGACGCAACGAAAGCTTGTCGGCAAGCAAGCAACCAATTGAGTATCCACCCAAGACAGAGACGAGTACCACCGCAAGAGCGTAAGTCGGACCTCCTACGAATACCGAAAATAGCTGCACGATCGAGACTTCAAACAACAAGAAGGCAAAGCCACATAGCGCAAAGTAGGCCCCATGGTAAAAGGTATTGGCAGATATTTTAGACTTTCGAAGCTTTAGCAGAGGCGCACCGGCCAGCAGAAGAGCAAACAACGCAGTGGCGTACACGACAACCATTGGAGCCGACGCCCACAGCCATGAGAAAAAGAAGTTTTCGCCTTTTTCTACGTGATAGAAATACGGCTTATCGTCTGTAACCGGCTCAACGTTTCGCACGTACTCGGCAAGTATCTTCTCTCGCTTTTGAGGGTCGGCAAACCCTATGGCGCTATAGATCTCTTCGCTCGGTGAAACGCCAGGCGCATGGAGAGAATGACGCCCTGGATCGAACAGCAACACGTTACCGCTGGCAGCACACCACTTTCTTACGCGCTCGAGTTCCTCTTGCGTGAAGGGAGTTGTTTTGAGAATAGTGTCGGACCAATTGCTGCCAATCACCATCACGTTTTTGTACGCTTCTTTATTGCCTGTGCTCTCGAGATAACGGAGGAATGTGAGAAACATTCGCACAGTCAGCGCAGGAGGTTCATTGCTAAACCTGAAGTGCGACAGTGACAGAACACCACCTGGTTTTAGCAGTCGCGCATAAGATTTGACCGCATCAAACGTATACAAGTAATTGTCTGAAAAGGCCAATGCTCCCGAAGCCACAGCCGTCAGTGTATCGGCACCATTAGCTTGAATCACGTCATAGGTGTTTGCAGGTTGCGTAGAGCAGAAGTGCCGACCTTCCTTATTGATAATAGTTACCTTGGTTGTCTCGTTGCTTACGAGCCAGGGTTGATACGAGGCGGCTTCAGGATCTCCTTCACCGCGCAATAAATGCTTGTAAGTCATCGGATTCAACTCGACAACATCAAGCCTAGGAATCCGATAATACTTCGCCACAAGAATGTCGATGCCACCGCCAACTCCGAGAACGAGAGAATCTTTGGCATCGCTCTTTATGACATACGGACTTGCCCAGAGCATATCCGCAAGAAACTTCTGATCGAACAGATCTCCGGTTGCCTTCAGCTGTCTCGTGCTGGCACCGCAGTCAGCCATGATGAGCCGCCCCTCCAGCTTTGGATAACCGGAGTTGGGAGATATTCCATAAACCAAACTGTCACTGTTCGATAGTCCTGTGTTCGATACGTCGATCCGCGCCAATGCGTTCCAATAAGTGTTTTGCAAACCATGAAACGAGCGATAAATGAGGTCGCGAACTTCGTGCGCTTTTGCCGACCTGATATCAAACCCGTACTCTTTTATCGCCCATCCCGGATAGAAGCATAGAAGAGCGGTCAAGGCAGCAATCACACAGATGCCTCCGCCTATCTTAAGCAAACTCAGGCTCCGACTGGCTTTAAGAAACGCGAAGTATCCTAGGACTGCCAGAAACGAAGCGAGTCCAATCAGTCCGTAGCCCCCAAGCACATCGAGCAGTGGCGGGGAAAGCGCAGCAGCTATGGCAGCGGCCAACAGATCGAAGAAGTACACACGAGTTGCCGGAACCGTACTTTGCGCCAACACACGGCTGATGCAAAGTCCGGCGAAGAAAAATGGTATCGACAAAATCAAGAAATAGATTGGAACGGATAAGACTTTCCAGAAAAGCGGCAGTCCAGCCTGATACGGATCAATAGGCAGCCAACAAAAGAGCAAAATCATCGCCACAAGCGTGACAGCATAGAACATCGCCTCGCGCGAAGCACTTCTCCAGGTATCATCCGCACTTTGAGCTTGCTTGCCTGAAGTCAGATAAAGCCAAGTGCCTGCTGCTCCAAAGCTCAAAATCACAGTACTAATAATTGCGTTGATGAAGTGGTGAAAGACCTTGTACGCGACAAACTTGGTCAATACGACTTCCACAGCCATTGTCGACGCAGCAATTGCGCATAAGCCTAACAACACCCACAAGCTGTTGTCATTGCCTGCTTTTTGATTTTCAGCGCCTGGAGTTTGCAATTCTAGAATCCTTCACTCAGACAAGACAAAAAACAGATAATAGCGGACCCGATGTTTAAATATCCAGACTTTCAGCCGTTTCCAAGCAGCACTCCCCCGAATTCAGCACTCCATAATGTCTCCACACTGTTTTTGTACCGTGTGTAATGGCAGACCAACAGTGGAGACCACTATGAGAGTCCTAACATTTCTGTTCATTCTTCTTTGCTGTTCCACAAGTGCATTTGCAGCCGAAACCGAGGGCATTGGCTGGATTCCGACATGGAATCAAGCGATCGCAGAAGCCAAACAGACGAACAAACCGATGCTTCTTATGGCAGGAGCGCCAGCATGCGGCGGTGTTCCTGGAGTCTGGTGACCAGCGAAACAGCAATCGGATAGGAGGTTCCTGTCCGCGCCTGATGTAATCGCCGCATCGAGATACTTTGTCTGCGTGCGACTTATGACATACGAAAGTGCAAGTGAAGCCGAGGTTCTGAAAAGCTTTTGGAGAAACGGCGCTCCTCTAGAAAACACTATTTTCGCCATTCTCGACCCACATGGCCGCGCAATCACCAGAGGTGGTCGCAGCCCCGATTGGTTGTTCAGAGACTCCGCCGACATGGCGAATTCAATGTACGAAATCGCCAGATACTATCAATCGAACAGCAGCCCAAGATACCTTCCGGTCGTCTCTTCGGTTCGCCTCGGAATGAACGTCGCCGCATGCGACAAGCTTCCAATTGCCATCATCCTCGGTGACACCGAGCAAGAGCGCCAATACATGCAAAGTGCCTTGGCACCTCTGTCTTGGAGCAACAACTTCATTGGCAAGTTCACCTATGCCGCCGGCAGAAGATCCGATCTCAACAACATTCAAGGTTCGAGAATTGCGAAAGGCTATCTGTTCGTGTCGCCCAATGAGTTTGGTACAGGAGGAACAGTCATTGCGCAGCTCTATCCCAATGCAAGCACAACTGAGCTGGGTGCAGCCATGAAAGCGACAATGCAAAGGCACAATCCGATGCTCTTGGATCATCGGGAACATATTCGATGGGGCCGCGAGCAGGGAATATCATGGCAAAGTGCCATTCCTGTCACCGACCCCCATCAGCTCCAAGCAGAGCAGATGGAACGATGGCATCAACCACGAGGTTGGGCAGGACGCTGAAACTAGCTCACGGGATTCGAGAC
>CAYZJR010000046.1:12480-24160 GCA_964478655.1 uncultured Candidatus Obscuribacterales bacterium | reverse complement strand
ACGGGATTCGAGACCGCAATCTAGTCGAGTCAGCGCAGTCTGCTTAGCTCGTTTATTCTAGTTTCGTGTTCCTTCCACACACCTATTTTGTTTCGCTTTCGCCAAATTACTAGCGCCGCTATCGGTGTTCCAACTGCAATTATTACCGCAGCAACAAAGATTGAAGTCACAACCAACCGAATGAGGTCATACAGTTGAATCAAGTGCTGGTCCAGGGCCGCAAGCCTCGTGTCAACGTTGGCCAGTCGCGCGTGAACGCTTCCGAGCGGTTGACCCAAACTAGAAACGGGCGACCTTAGATCACCGAGCGGCTCTTTGAGCTCAGCTATCTGCTTTTGCAAATCTAGGATTATCTCTTTTAACTCCGACAATGGCTTTTGCAAATTAGTGATCGGCTGTCGGAGTTCGCTAATCGGTTGGTTGATGTTCGTCAAGCTCGACCTTATCTTCGTCATGTCATTGCCGATCTTTTGAAGTTCAATCCTGACAGGCATAATCTCATTTCGAACACCTGAAACATTCTTTTGCGTGTTGTTGAGTTCTTCCTTCACATCTCCAAGTCGTGAATAAGTTTGATCTAAGCCGGAATGCACACCGCTCAGCTTCTGGTGCATCGGCTTAAGAGTTGATGCGACGGATCGCATAGATTTAGTGGCATCAGCCATCTCGTCGCGAATTGATTCCAGACTTTTTTCTAGCGAAGCCATGCGTGGATTCAGTTTCGAGATAGGGCCGGTCAGTTCGGCTATTTCCTGCTCCAGCTTGAGCGATTGTTCTTGAAGCTTCGTTACAGGCCTAAGCAATGCATCGAAAGGCGACAATGGCTGTAAAACCGATAACGGCTTAAAGCCAATACCATCTTTGCCTTTAGCTTTGTCTTTGGCGTGCGACGGAAGAATTTTTGTCGGCAAAGTTAGTAGCTTTGAACCAGGAAATGCGCGCTTCTTGATTTCCGCCGCCTGGCCGCTTGACGGCACTCCAGAGTTCGTCGGCTCTGAGTTTTGTAGAACAGCCTGTTCCCCAGGTCCATCGACCTGGGCAAGCGCAGGGGTTAGGCAGCCCAATACTAACGGCCCCGCAATCAAACTGCTCATAAAACGGAACATTGAAACCTCTCTTTCAAACTAGCTTTTGTGCGCTAGACGTTATATTGATGTCAAAGTTCGATAAACATTCAATTACTACAAAGATTTCATCAAACGAGTGTTCGGAAGAACGAACTGGTGATTTCACAATTGCCCTCATATTTGGTGATAGCTAGAATAGCGTTACCAGTGATGTGGGTCGAGGAAAAGTGAAGGGTCATCGAAACGTTCAATCAGCGAGATCGAGATCGATCGCAGCATCAATACTGTTCTGCACGTTTCTTTTGACCTCCTGCGGTGAAGAACCTCAGCCTAAACCGCCGGCCCCCGAGATCAAGCAAACGACTAAATCAAATGACTACGACGGTTTGATGATGCGCATGGCATCTCAATCTTCATTGCGCAGATCGCTTAGTTTGTACATGCCGAACCACAAGTCCTCAAGCAATTGGCAAGACTATCTTACCGGAGCCGGCATCGCGCTCAAGGACAGAGACTATGATGCAGCCGAGTATTTGCTTGACGAAGCAATAAAAATTGATCCAAATCAAGGCGTCCTCTATGACTTGAGGGGGCGAGCACGCGCGAACTCAACACGAACAGACAACGAAAAGGCGCTAGAAGACATGCAAAAGGCGCACAAGCTAAATGCTCTGTCCGACAACGGATACATATACTTTGCCAGGCTCTACGATGGTTCTGGAAACACTGACAAGGCACTCGAGATGCTGGACGAAGGGATAAAGAAGTATCCCAAGGCAAAAGACATGTACAAGTCTAGAGCGGCTATGTACACAGCAAAGAAAGAGTTTCTCAAAGCGAAACAAGACTACGACCAGACAATAAAGTTGGACCCGGAAGATTCTCTTCCGTACCTCTTAAGAGCGCAAACCAACGAGACTTTGGGACGATACGAAGATGCGCTCAAAGACTACACACTAGCTGCAAAAAACAGATCTCGTGATCGCTTAGAAAAGAAAACAATAGCACACAAGTCTCGCGCATTATTGCTTGCGAAAATGGGTCGTCACAAAGAAGCTATTGAAGAAGTAAAAAAGCTAAGCGGCGCCGACAACGACGAGGAGATGATGCGGTTTCGCGGCGATCGATATGCTGACCTAAAGATGTGGGACGAAGCAATCGCAGAATACACCAAGTCGATTGAAGCTGCTCCGGATCTTGCACGTCAATCGTATGAAGCACGTGCAAAGGTTTACGAGTCCGTCGGCAAGTTGGATCTGGCAGAAGCAGATCGCAATTCAGCAAGAAAACTCGACGATGTCCCGGCAGAGCAGACGCTGTACAAGCTCAATAAGTAGAGGCTGTATCTTAGTCCTGGACTAAGGCGCTGAATCCAAGTCAACGAGATGCAGCGCTGTCTAGAATGCGTAGTAATCTTCCGGAATCGTCTCAGTAGGACGCCAGTCAACTTCGCCTGCTTCAGCGCCTTTGTATTTCAAAAACACATCCGTCATGCGCTCGCGAACGAGCTTGGGCTTTTTCTCCAACCTGCTTGCTAAAACCCACTGCAGACACTTGGAATTGTCGATCTGTTTAGTTCTTGCAAGACCAATCGTTAACACAAGCAAGTGTTTGCATAAGGCACCACGCAAGCCACCACATGCGTTAAGATTCTGCGTGCAACAAGAGAACACGCCGTCGGCCCGAAGTTGGCACGCATATACAAGATCTTTGTCTGTCTGGCTTTTCACAACACCCAGCAGCATGGTGTTGTCGACTTCGCTGAAAAGCTGAAAAGTCTCTTTCGAGAGCATCGCCATAGCTTTCTTTACTCGCTCTGAATCAAACTCTTGTTTGAGACGTTCTAGAAATTCTCCAAAATCAGAGACCTGAACATCGGATAGAACATCTTGTTTGGCCTTCAACTTCTGCGGGTCCGGGCCGACTCCTTGCCAGCAGAGAACAGCCTGCTGATCAAATTGGCTCGGAAACTTGGTTTCTTCGTCATAAAGCGCTTTTCGAAACTTCGTATCTTTTGACAAAGTAGCAGTCGAAAGATCGACACCTCTGAGATCTGCACCGTTCAGTTTCGCTTTCGTGAGGTCTACATTGTTCATCACACACTTTCGAAGAACGCACTTTTCTAAGGTTGCTCCTTTAAACTTCACTCGCGAAAAATTCGCGTTTGATGCGTCAGCATTATCGAGGCTAGCACCGGTCAAATCGGCGTCGCAGAACTTTGCGTTCGCAAGCATCGAACGATTCAGATTTGCCTGTTGCAACGATGCTCGCTCAAACAAAGAATTGGTCATATCGAGTGCCGCGAATTCAGCACCATCTAGTTTGAGCCCACACAGATCAGTATCACGCCAATCGACCATGATGCGCTCGCCTTCAGGTCTGGCGTTCCATGTTGCAACTCCGGCTTTTAGAGCCACTTCCAATTGTTCCTTCACTAATGTGCGCCTAACAACTTGCGGCTCAATTTGATCATCCTGCGAGTTTTCGACCACTTTGAACATTGCAGAAAATCCGGATCTTGAATTGAGATACCAATCGTGATGAGTTGGCACGGTTATTGGGCTATGCACATAAAGAGTGCTCAAAAGTACCTTTCTACTGCCCACTTGCTGCGAAATTGCCACCAACGCTTCTTCAATTGATGGATACTCGGTCGAGCTGTTTGCGTAATAGACAGTTCCCAGTCGACGAACAAACGCATGCACTCTAAGCCCTGGACGAAATGGTTCATAACTGTAGAGTAACATTTTCGCTTCGTCGTAATGATCACCGGCTTCAACAAAAACCGAGATCTCAGCAGACATGCCGATCTTTGACTTCTTTCGAGTCTCGTACTCGTTTTGAAAATATCTCGCTAGTTCCATGGCATTGGTGGCGTTAGTCACAATACACCTCCGGCTTTCGTCGACGGTTTTATTGTTCCCGATTTTCTACACTAGATGCTTGTCTATGCGACAATCTGCAAACATGGGTACAAGGACTTTGTGAGACTTAGGGGAATCACTTGCCTAAATGAAGAAATCGTTTCTCACCGGTCCTTTTCTTGGTGTAGTTCTTGTAGCAGTCACAAGTTATTGCGCCGCGCCGGCATTGGCAAGCGACGTGGGTTTCTTTATTAATCGTGGTGTGCAAAAGCAGCGCAACAAAGACCATAACGGGGCAATCGCCGATTTTAATCAGTCCATAAGAATTAGACCTGCTTGGGAGGCATACTTTAACCGGGCGGTTTCGGAGCTCGCGCTCGGGCAAAAAGATGCGGCTCTATCAGACCTTTTTGAAGCGCTCAAATTTAATCCGGATGATCCCGAAGCCTATTACCAGACTGGCGTGCTGTTGCTCGATCCGGCTTTTAGAACTAAGGGTGAAAACGCAAAATTAGCAGAACGATACATGAACATTTCGATTAAGAGCGGTTTCAGACTTTCATATTCTTATACGTTCAGAGCCCTCGCAAGGTACACCCAGCAAAAATATCCAGGTGCACAGTCCGACGCCACCGAAGCCATTCGCCTCGATCCTGCGTTCGCAGATGCCTGGCACATTCGCGGCAACTCGAAAGCAAAAATGCAAGACTACGCAAGCGCAATCGCAGATCTTCAAAAGGCATATTCCATCAACCCGAAAAAACCCGATTTCGTTATTGCGTTGATCGAAACAAAGACCGCACAGAAAGACTTTAGTGGGGCGGTGGAGCTGGCAGATAGAATTCTTAAATCCGAACCTAACAATGCAGTTTGCTTGCAGATGCGAGGATTTGCAAAAGAGAAGTCAGGCGACAAGAATGGAGCGCTCGCTGATTATGCAAAAGCAATTGCAGCCGACCCAAGATACAGCGACGCGCGATGGGCTCGCGGGGAGCTTAGATCCTCATTGAATGATTTTGATGGTGCAATTCAAGATTTCAATGAGTCGATTCGAATTCTCAACGATGCTCCTGTAGCATCTCTGTCTTACTATGGCAGAGGCTATGCTCGTTACAAGCAAGGAGATTACGCGAAGGCAATTCAAGACTTCGCCAAAGCTGACAGTCTTGCAAACATGGAAGAGCAATTCTATGCAATCTTTGGCGAAATACTCGTCAATCAAAAACAATCAGTGGACGCGTTAAAGTACTTGGAAAAAGCCGTTTCTATGAATCCAAACGTAGGGCCCACACAATTCAACTTGGGTCTTACCCAATATAGGTTGGGTCGTTTTGGCGCTGCCGCACAAGCGTATGAGCGCGCAGCCGCACTTGGACAAACCCCATTTGTGTCATCGTTGAATGCTGGAAATTGTCTTCGCAGGCAAGGACAGTTCGAAGAAGCTCTCAGAATTCTCAACAAGGCTAAATCATCAAGTAACAACGATTCCGGGTTGGAAAAGAAACTGGAGACTTACATCTCAATGAGTCAACAACGAGACTCAGGAGCGTGCGAGTGGGAAGAGAACACAGCGGCTGGTACAAGTTCAAAAAATGCCAACTCGGATTTCAAACCGACTGGTACCGAAACCAATATCAACAGGGTCGCGCAGAGACTTGGCGGCACATACCTCACAGCTGCTGAACTCAGGAATGGAACGGTGGCTCGCGCAAAAGTCGAAATTGTCGAGACCTTTCCTCAGACGTTTCAGATGCACTGGTTTTTCAATAGTTCTCGGAAAATTTTTGGCAATGGTATTAAATATGGTGACAAATTCGTTGTAGCCTCCATGGATCGGGCCGTTCTCTGGGTGGGACTTTATCGACAAGACGCTTCACAGATAGTAGGAGCAACTACGAATACGAATTACGCTCGGGGTGTGGTTCTTACCGAAGTACTCTCAAGGTCGAGACCATCAGAAAACCTTCCACGGTTGCCGGCTGCAGACAGAGATATTAGCGGCACGTACAAAGTCGAAGGGCGATATGGTCCGCACAAGTACGAGGGAGAGCTTACATTCGAAAGAGACGGACAGACTTACAATGCTCATTGGCGCACCAAAGAAGGTATGCATTTGCAAGGAATCGCGCTTGTCTCGGGCAATGACATCGGAGTCTGCTATCGAACAGTCGGATTCGCCGCACCAGTAATGTATTCGATTCGAAGCGACGGAAACCTTGACGGGTTGGGAACGCCGAATGGGAGGCGGATTAATCTGGAAGTCGGAGTAAAGATAAAGTAGATCACCAAACCATCACGGATTCGGTCTATAGCACATCGGTGTGAATACTCGGCCGGTAACATGTGCCTTCTTATACAGGTCGTCCTCGTGAGCAGCTCTTTGTGCCTGGTTCTGCCGTAAGAACACATTCTTGCGAATCAAATGCAGGGCCGCATTCAAATTCTGCCTGACGACACTTTCATCGGCTTCATTCTCTGAGACAAGCGTTTTAGCAGTCAATTTTAGACAATCGTCCAGACGCCCTTGCTCCAAGAGAAGCCACGCCTTCAACACATCCAAAATCGGCTCAGACTCGTTCGATCCACTTATCTCGGACTCTGCCATTTTGAGTAACTGGCTAGCTTTCTCTGTGTCGCGGTCGTCCAAGTGTATGAGCGCTTCGAGACTCCACGGTACTACCTCGTTTTTTGATGAAGACCGCGCTCTCGAGTCTCTAAAAGCGTAAACATATTTGTCACCGATTGAGCGAGCCAATTCCAATGATTTCGATTTGTCGCCCTCTTCTCGACATACAAGAGCCTGCAATAGCTTAAAAAAGCCATCTTCATCATGTCCCTTCAGTACATCTGACAGGGGGTCTGCTCCTTTTGCTCTTTTGGTTTGTTCTATTTTGGCCAACACATTCTTGCTGCTAGTGAAATCGCCCAATAGAAGCAATTTGTATGCCGCATCTTTCGCATAGTAGGTGTCAGACTTTCCGCTGGAGAAAGTTGAATAAAGTCGATAGATCTCTGTGGCTTTATCGACGTCTCCAAGCTTAGCCTCGAGTGCCGCAAGTCTTGGGAAGTGGCGAAAAGACTGCCAAGAACGGTGTTGCTTTACATCAATCGTCTTAATCAATTCTCGCAAGTCAGCGCGTTCATTCTCTAGATCTCCAATATCCGAATAACAATCAGCTCTGGCTTCAAGAGCTCTACTGTCCTTCTTCTGTTGAAGTGCATTCGAGTAATATGCAATTGCACTAGTATCATCCTTTAAGATCCAGTGCAGTCGTGCAAGAACGAAGTTGCGAGCGAATGCATCCGTGGACATGAGAAAGAGCAACAAAATCATGGGTGTGACTAGCAACACTGTCGAGCCAATCAAGGCCCAATCTGTTGGTTTCGTCACTCTCGACGGCACAACCTCGGCAGAAACGCTCGATCCTTCACCACTTGTGAAAGCAATATTGCACGGTGCACTATTCGAATTCGAGACTGCGTGATTCTGCAGATCATGTGGTGGCACCACATCCGGTGAACCTCCACTTTCGGAATCTGCACAATCGACTTTGATAGAAATCTCTTTTTCTTCGCGAAAGAATTGGGGCATGACTAAATCACCTCCCCATGCGACTCTGAATGCGACTTTGCAAGTCTCTGCAACGTTTCACCAAATTCTTTCGCCGAGGCAAAACGCTGTGCCGGGTCTCGGTCTGTCAGCTTGCGCACTGCGCTCTTAAATTCGGTCGAAAGATCAGAACGAAGCGTCTGCAGCTCGCACGGTGTCAGCGGTTCAGGATCGGTGGCAGTGGCAAGATAGGAAAGAGATGCCCCAAGTTGATAGAGGTCGCTTGCAACACTTGCGTCCCCGCAAAACTGTTCCGGAGCCATGAAGCAATGCTTTCCCATCACTGTGCGAGATGAGTTGGTTATCGCCGATTGAGAGATGTTGAAATCGACAAGCTTCAAAACGCCATCAGAAATCATCAAATTATCGGGTGTGAAATCCCGGTGCAGAATAGGTGGGCTTTGACTGTGCAAGTAATCCAGAATCGAGGCACACTGCCGAGCGATATCGAGTAGCTCAGGCTCGTTAAGGCGTGGATTGCTCTGCACATACTGCCGAAGGTTGCAACCTTTTACGAGATCCATCACTATGTACAATCGACTTCCTTCCGCAAAGGAAGTCTTGTATCTGACAATGTTAGGATGTTCTAGCTTGCGCAACATAGAGACTTCGTTGAGGATTTGCCTCAGGTTCTTCTCAACTGAACGCTTGGTACCACCAAAATTGCAAAGGATTTCTTTGATCGCGACCGGATGGCTGTCGGCTCCATCCGACAGGTCTTGGGAAAGATAGACGACCGATAGACCTCCTGATCCCAGCACTGATTCGATTTTGTATGCACCATTCTGCAGTGTGCTTCCGATTGGCAATTGTCGTTGTACTTCCTGTGCACCTTTTGAGTTCAGTTCTTCCAGCCACAAACAAGTAAAGCTCTCAATCTGGCCAGAGTCATCTTGCTGAATATGAGAAACGTCGCCGATTACGTCGGCGCCACATTTACTCTTAATGCTTTCAAGCAAGAGATTCACATCGCTCGAGAAAGCGAACAACGGCAGTGGCAGGCGGATTCCTCCAAGCGCAAATTTCTTAGCTAACTTCTTGGTTGCAGGATCAAAATAGAATGAACCGTCTCTGGAAATTTTGTCCAGTAGTTTCCACTCGCTATAAATCGCTGGAATTTCCGATAGCTCAATTTCTAACACCTTCTGGGGCAAGACACCCATGTAGAGATAATCACGCACGTTGACCGATGCAATCCAGTGCCAAGGAATTCTGATGCGACGTTGCTGTTTCTTTCCAGTCAAACGGGCCGCGAGACTTGCGAGCTGGTCATTCAGTGTCGTTTCAGCTCTCGAAGTCTTGGTCCATCGCAGCTCTATAAGATCCTCTCGAATCCTGAGCAAATCAGGAAAGACCCACAGATTTAGAAACTCTTTGGGATTGATGAGAAACACAAAACTTGCCAGCATTACCGCGATCATAGGAGCAGCGCAGCAGACAAGGAATCCACACATCACGACCAATAAGAAATCCGGATGCGTAAGGATTTGAAGACTTGCTTGTCCGCCAAAAATCGGCAGAGCAAGCAACGGCAAAGCCACCATCATAGGAAGCACCATCGGTAGTACCTTGCTCAGAGACAAGCTGGCGGGCAGCTCATAGCGGAGCCAGGCTACACGCCGAATCAACGGCATCTGCGTCGGTGAATCAAAAGTTGATTTCGACAGAGTAATCTCTTCGAGAGCCTTTCTTTCTTCGATTGGAGCAGGCACGTTTTTTTTCACGGACGCCCCCACTTCGTTGCGAGTATGTCGAACTGTTCAATCAATAAATCAACCGAGGGCCGATCGGCCAATTCAAACTGCAGGCAGGAGCGTGCAATGTCTATCAGTTCTTTGTCAACTTGCTCACCACACTCGGGAATTCTGCACATACCCGGTGGATCTTCGCCCGTTAATAAGAACAGTAGCGTAGACCCAAAAGCGTAGACATCGCTTTCAGGTGAGGCTTTACCCTTGAACTGTTCCGGTGGCATGTACCCCTGCTTTCCGATTAACGTCCCAGTTCCCTCCGATGTATAAATATTGGCTGCACCGAAGTCTATGACTCTTATGTCGTCGCTCTCACTCACACGCATGATATTGTCCGGACTGAGATCTCTGTGGATAACAGGCGGGCTCAGACTGTGCAGATATGAAAGCGCTTCAAGCAACTGCCGAGCAATAGAAACCACAACTCGTTTATCGAGCCTCTGAGAAGACCGCACATAGTGGCGCAAATTCATTCCCTGAATACAGTCCATTACTATGTAGCTGCGACCGTCTTCAACAAAGTGATCTCGGACACTAACAATCATTGGGTGTGACAGTGACGCGAGAAGAGCCGCTTCTCTGTTGAACTGTCTTAGAAGTGTGTCGTGAACCTTTTCATCGGTTCCAACAGGAACCACAAGTTCTTTTACGACAAACCTCTGCCCTTTGGCGTCTGAGACCAGATAAGTGGATGAGCTCATGCGCGTTGCAATCGTCAACTCGATTGTGTAGCGCTCGCTGCCAATCTTCTTGCCCGCCGGCAGCGACACGTGATTGGCAATTTCGAATCGACGATCGAATTCCTGCGACCAAATTTGCGTAAACCCATCGACCGTAGGACCACTACCCAAAAGGCTTTGCACCTGCATATAGAGCACTTCCGGAGCGAGCAATCTTTGGGGAACGTATCTGGAAAAGATGCGGAAAAAATGCTCCTGTTCGGCTGCGCTCAGTGTGTTCAGGTTTATTGGAATATCGGGAACATCCGAAAAGTTCAAAACAAGCGAGCGCAGTCCCCCTTTCTGCTCGCCCAAAGAGCCCCACGCGGGTCTATACAGACCGACTAGCCGCAAGCGCGACCATGGCACCAAGTTTTTGCCGGTTGGACGCTTCACTCCGTGCCATTCGACCCCCTCGGAAGACAAGGTTAAATTCGAGGCGCCCGACCTTCCAATTAATGCATTGATGATTACCGAGAGAAGCAGTCCCAATGCCCCTCCCAATGCGAAATGGAACACGGGTTTATAGAACAGACCGGCAACAATCACCACCACAAGCATACAAAGCGCGACTTTGTAGTTTATTTTGCTCCTGATTGTCAAAGGCTCGATTTGAGAAAGCGTTGTTGGGGCGGGAACGGCCGACCGCATCGGCGCCGCCAAAGTCAGCGTAGGGTTTGCCTCGGCTGTTTCGGTGTCGGTTACCACGTTGTTTTCGTTGTCGGCGTGGTCTTCGTGCATGGAAGTTCTATGCCCTCAGCAGATGGGCGTCAAACGACATATACAGAATGTGTTCTTGGCACTACCTGTGATATCAACGGTGGAATCTCAGGATTTGACAATTCTCATATTGAAACCGAAACTTTTTCGGATGACTCGTGTATTGGGACTTAGCAGGGATTTTCGCTGCGCCCACACACATAGGAAGGACTTATGAACAAATCACACTTCACTTGGGCTGTCAGAGCCGCGGTGGCCGCATTGTTTGCATATGCAAGCGCTGCACCAGCTGAAGCTGACGAGTCCGTGCAGAGAGGATGGCGGGCAGGAAAGCGCGTTGGTCAATACGGAAAAGTCGGCGCCATTGGTGGTCCAATTAGAGGCGGGAACGCTGGAGCTATTGCCGGCAGTTGGGCTGGACCGAAAGGTGGCACTTTCCGTGGTGCAAAGGCAGGCTTTTGGAAACGCGGAAAAGGAGGCGCAGGCGGTGGTGCATTTCAGGCAACCGGACCAACTGGAGGAACAGGCCAGGGCGCAGCAGGCGGTGCCTGGAGAGTCGGTGAAGGTGGCAAGGCCTTCTCGAAATCCAATTGGGTTGGACCCAACGGAAATACACTAAATGGCTACAAGAACGCCGGCTACAACGCGCAATCAGGAGAAGGATACTACGACAGCGGCAAGTCCGGTACCTACAAAGGCAAAGACTACGGATACTCGCAAGAGACCGACTACACCAAAGGTCAGGGGGGAACGACCACCGTTGATTCTCTCAATAAGCAGGATTATCAGATTGAATGGCAAAAAGGAACGAAACCAGTCGTAACCCCACTGCCTGCAACAACTCAGTAGCCTCAGCGGATCCAAGACCCTGCGCCAAAACAGGCTTGAGTGCCCATTACACGCCTACTGGCGCGGGCGCCGGAGAACCCACCAACTGCATTTCTAAGAG
>CAYZJR010000046.1:0-12380 GCA_964478655.1 uncultured Candidatus Obscuribacterales bacterium | reverse complement strand
AGGACAAACTTGTGCGTTTTATGCGCGGATTCTTGGTTCTCATTTGTATTTTCGTCTTTCGTATTTCTGTCTAACATTTTGTTTTCCTCCTCCTCAAATCGATCTTCCAAGTTGCAAATCGCAACAACCGTTCTCGATTCATCTACTCCCAGCCTACCGACGCTGCGTGAGGAATCCGTGGTTGTCGAGCTTTTCGTGGATATCCAAATGGAACCGGCACCGGCAGAAAGCGTCTCTTCTACGGACCCGACAGTAACCCGGCATTTTGTTATGAAACTTCAATCGCAGCAATTTACTGAAATCGACAGCTGTGCTCAAAGACAAATCAAGCGTGATTCATTCTTCGACCGTTACCGTGATACAAGCGACAAGTACGGCTTCAATGTTGACACGTGTGAGCGCTTTGAACCATTTTTCCGTTTCTTTTATGACCGGTGGTTTGAAGTTGCGCTTTTAGGTCTGGAGAATATCCCACCGGAGGGACGAGCTGTTCTTTGTGGCAATCATTCTGGTGTGCTCCCTATGGATGCATTCATGATGTACGACGGATTGATCAACTACCACAGCTCGCCTCGCAGAATAAGATTTCTGTCCAATGAGTTTATAAGAACGGCTGCATATGTTGGCCATGTCCTTCGCGGGTTCGGAAGCGTGCCTGCAAAATATGACATTGCCATTGAATTATTGAAAAAGGAGGAGCTCGTTTGCTTCTATCCTGAAGCAGAAAAAGGAACAGGCAAGCTCTTCAAAGATCGGTATCAACTCATTGATTTCAACCCCGGATTTGTGAAGGCTGCAATCGAAACCCAGTCGCAAGTCATTCCCATCACCACTGTTGGCGGTGATGAAATTTATCCTTTGCTGGGAAATCTGAAACCGGTCGCAAAGCTGATGGGCGCTCCATATTGGCCAGTCACCCCACTCTACCCTTGGCTGCCATTTCCGATCAACGCAATGCCTTTACCAATAAAGCTTTTGATATGCATTGGCAAGCCAATCAACCTTGGATATCCAGTTGAAAAAGCTGAAGACCACATGTTTATAGACGGCATCGCAAAAGAAATCCAAGCGAACATTCAAAAGCAGCTCACCGAGCTCCTGAAGATTCGCACGTCTCCATTTCACAAGTGGGATCTTATTACTGTGAATGAGTATTACACGCAATTCGAGTAATTCAACTTACGACTTAGCGGACGTGGCAGCTGGCTTTGCCTGTTTTTGCAATGTAGTTCTGGTGATAGTCTTCGGCAGCATAAAAGACCTGGAATTTCTCAAGGGCTGTAACGACTTTCGATCCCTTCGGAAGAGTGCGATTCTTGTCGTCTATCGCTTGCTGCACTTCTTCCTTCTGCTTCTCGTTTTCATAAAAAACAGCAGATCTGTATTGGTCGCCAATGTCAGGGCCTTGCCGGTTCATTGTTGTTGGATCATGGTTCTTCAGAAAATATGAGGCTAGGGCTCTAAACGTAGTTTTTCGAGGATCGTATACAACACGAACTGTTTCGGCATGCTTCGTACCGTGTCCACAAACTGCTTCATAAGTGGGTGACTTTGTAACTCCCCCGCAATAGCCAACAAGAGTTGATACTACCCCCGGTGCATAGTTGAACGCATCCTGAGTTCCCCAAAAACAACCGCCAGCAAAGTAGCCAACATCCAGATTACGGGCTCGCTCACGATCGTCTTGCAGTTTCGAATAGACCTTAAGATACTCGCGCAACCCAACATTCTCAGCACCTGCTTCGATACTGCTGCTGGCGATTTGCACAGCTATCATCAGCATAAAAGAGAGAAAAGTCTTAACTCGTTTCATTTCGCGCCTCGGATATGCAACCCTATCTTACATCGATTGTCCCAGATTCCGCTCGCTTGTGTCGTTCTGCGTCATTGCCTAGAAGAATCTCCAATCCACCGATGAATCTGAAATCTCTAACCGTCATGCAGAGTCATTTGCCGAACTATGCTTCGAAATCCAAAAGACTTGAGGCAACTGTCCGTCCAGAACTCATTTGCTCCAATCGAATTTATAGTCTCGTCGTTCCAATTGAGACTTTGTTTCCTCGCCAACAGTCAAATCGATTACAGCCTCCAAATGAGCTTCACGCGGTTGCAACGTTTTTGGATCGGTAACCACCGAATAGTGCTGCGACCGTTTCATATCCTTGATCATGTCTGGTGAGAATGGCTTTGTACCGGGCTTCGCTGGCACCTCAGAGACTAGCTTTGCCATAAGACTCCCAAATGCTTTTCTTGCTGCAGGCCCAGCAAGAACGCTTTCCCCTGTCAACTTGAAGTATCCCGGTGCGTCCTTTACAGGTCCTTCATTCTTGAGTGTCATTGGCACAGAAAGAATAGTTCCCATAACCGGTACGTTGGTCTTTTCTGTCTTTTGCTGACCGGGTTTGAGATCGAAACCTGACCAAGTTTGGACCCAAACCCTCCAGAAATCCTTTGTCTTCTCTTTCAATTGGGCAACCATTTCCGGAGTCTGCACCATTTTTTTCAGCGAGTTACGCAGCGCCTCGTCCTCGACCGGAAGAAGATTAGTGACGCGTTCAACCATCTGATCCATGCCGATGACATCAACAACAAAACCATCTTTATCAATTTGGAGTGAAGGTATCATGTTTCCCATGACCGTGATCTGCTTCAACATTGGACCAAGTTTCGAGCGATTTTCCGGTATGGAAAGATCAACTCCGTTGAGTTCAAGAAACTCGAAATTTTCGAAGCGCAATTCGTAGTCGCTACTATTCGGCATTTTGTCGAGAACTATTCCGTAACGCGTAGTTGCGGTCTTTCCTCTCTTGAGCACAGTCTCTGTGACGACTCCTTTGGATGGGACGGGCCAAGCAAACTTAAACGGTTCTGCTGCATAAACTCTGGGAGTGGCGCTGACAAACAGCGCGAGGAAAACTGTCGCTGATTTAAACAGATGGTCCTTCCGAAGCTGTTCCAAGTGCATTAGATACTCTCCTTTTATGAGGATTATAGTGAAGCGGTCCTCGTTCTTACACAGCCGCGGTGCGAAAAGGTGACGAGCCAGTAGCAGCCGGAATCTTTGTAGCAGGTGCTGGGGGCTCTTTGGAAGTATTAACTTTGGAGTTTCTGTTTTGCTCCACTGGTGGCCAACTTTTTGCGGGTTGCTAAGTGTCTAGCCGGCTAGACGGATCGGCGACGAAAAACTGGGAAAAAACAGAGGTCAGCTCACGACCGAATCTGAAAACCCGCAATTTTTCGTAGGCGATCCGTCTAGTCCACTAGACGGATCGTACCAACGACTTTTTGAACCCCCACGCGTTGACTGATAGTCACTAAATTCCGGCGCCATAAAACCGACGACTGTTATGCAGGCGTTATATAGCGCTGCCAGAGTAAAGCAATCGGACCCGGCAGCCCAGTTTAACGACCCGATAGCCGAACGTCACCCCGCAACTGAATTGGAGTGCTCAAAATGGGAGCAGGTTATAACGAATCGATTAGCGAAATTGCAAATAATCCACAGAAAGGTGGAGCAGACAGAGCGTATCAACAGCTGCGACACGAAGTAATCGGCCAAACCGGTTCATTCGACAACGATGCCGCAAAACAGCGTATGGCCGAAGCAACTGCCGATATGGTATCCAGTGGAATACTGCCAGAGATGTCGGCAGCCTGGTTGAAGAATGAATTCTCCCGCATAGATACGAGTGGCAACGGACAGATCGAGAGAGCCGAGCTCCAAGCAGTGAAAGAAGAGCAATCTAGGTTTGGTGCTTTCGACGCCACGTTTGCCAGCACTCTCGATGAACAATTATTCGACAAGCTCGCGAAGTACGATCAAAGAAATGGCGAAGAAAATATTTCAAAATCCGCCTTGAATCGATACCTACGAAAAGACGATCGCGAGAATCAAAGGGCAATCGATCAAGAACAAGCAAAAGATGCACTTGCGCCCTTGTATGAAGGACCAGATCCGCTAGTCAACTATTTGAACAAGGATGGCAACCGCAGAATCAGCCGGCACGAAATGAAGGAGTTTCTGGACGACTACGAAAAGTTTCAGGGAACCGGTCCTTACACAGAAGAAAATGCAAAGTTTGTTCAAGACTTGATGCACAGAGACATCCCGGAACTTCATACCGGCATTACTACAGGGTTTTCGGCTAAGCACACAGCAAAGGAAATGGGGCTTGACTCGGCAGACGATCGCAAGCACAAAGACTTCTCGTTGACGCAGGAAGAATACAGTATCGAACGTCCGTCTGAAAGACTTCCTGAGCGTCCAGTTGGAAACGCAACAGAAAGCAGCAATGACACTCCACCTCCAGGTGTGGAACAGCAGAGTGTCAGCGAAAAGCCCACCGATAAAACGCCCACCGAAACATATAACGTACAGAAGGGAGACTCGATTTGGGAAATCGCAGAAAAGAGTCTCAAAGCACACCAAGAAGATGTCACAGACAGTGAAATCAAACGTCAAGTTCGCGAAATCACCGAGCTTAATGGTCTCGACAAGAATGGCAGAACTCCCGAATTAATCTATCAGGGCGAATCGCTCTACATTCCATCGATCTACGATACAACCGCGCTGTCTGCATCTGATGCAAGCAAGCATGGTAATGGATCAACACGAGAAGGCGACGATTCCAAACCGACTGACGATACAAAACCTGGCGAGAATTCGAAGCCGGAAGACAATTCGAAACCAGAAGACAATTCGAAACCAGAAAACAATTCGAATCCAAATGTCACTGACGGAACAGTTGGAGAGGGCAACGTAGTTGGGACACTTTCGACCGCATCCGTAACGCCGACTGAAGTGGGCGCCGGGTCACTCGACTCAGACCATGAAATGGCCCATTTCCAAGGCTGGATAAAAGAAATGGAAAGAAAGCTCGGACAAGTTAAGCACACTCGCGATTGGAACGACATACGTCGGAACCTTCCTAGAAACCGTCCTCACGCACCTCAATTTCATCCGCCATTCAATCCACAAATCCACTACTAATTCTCCGAACTAAGTGTCGCCTTGCCATAGTTGCCGAAGTTGAGCACTCAAGCCGAGCACTCGATCTTCATATGAAGAAAGATAGGTATGAGTTCAATGCAAAAGGTGCGCGATCAGAAGTCCAAGACTGATGATTAGCCACAATGAGAGAATCCCAACGAACAAAATCATGAGTGCCTTTTGTTCGGGCATAGCAGAGCCGATATCCTTGTTGCGGGACATCATCATTTGCTTTTCCGTATGAGCGCTAAGGAGTCCATTTTCCAGCTCCTCTACTCGCTCTTTGAGTTTGGACACAATCAGCTCTTGCAGAGCCAGCTCGGGTGATTCTTCTTGTCTCAGCTGCTCTTGTTTCGCAATGGCATTTGCCAGGTCTTGGCGCACTCTAACCAGGGTCTCTTGAAGCTCTTGGTATGTTTGCTCAAGTTCCTTTTCCGGGCTTTCTGCGTGCCCCGTGAAAGCTTTGAACATAGATTCGAGAGCTGCTATCAGGCGATCAAGCATGTTTTGGTTCGGTGCTTGGCGTTAGAAATCCATGCTTTAGTCTATCTCAGTTTTGCTGGCAAATGCGTGGTTTCAAATTACGCTGTCCGCCCCAAACAACTCCACGAGCATCTCGCGAACCACTTTCTGTGTCCGAGGCAAGAGCGCGCCTGCATAACGTTGTTCATTCAAAAAGTTCTTGTCTTTAAACCGGAGATTTTCAGTTGTAAGTTCTGCGAAGGCTTGCGACTGCAGTTCTTCTCTATCGCTTTCTAGGTCGAGAGTTCGAGGACGCATTGCGGCCAGGTCGGCAGCGAGAGCCTCCTTAAACTTCGTCGTTTGCGAAAGTCCAAAACGGTCGTCAATTGCATGTCCGATTTCATGTCCAAACGTGCGCACAGGCTGCTCGTTGTATTCTGTGCCATCGTCATCGTTCTGAGGAAACTGTGAAATCGTTATCTTATTGTGCTTGGGATTATAGAATCCGCCACCTTCTGAATCATAGCCCTGCGCCACAATGCTCACGCGATTGCGTATCAAGAAATCGCGCACTCTGTCTGGTAATGCCTTGTACGCTGACTCTACTTTTGCGGCGAAGTCGTCGCTGCTGCCAGCTTGCTCGACTGTACGGACAAGGTCGCCATTTTGATGTGGCAGTCGTCCCCAGCGATGCTCGCTGAATTGCCCATTCGCCAGCGGAGTACGAACGTATCCTGATCGATCCTCGTTCTCTACTTTAACTACTCCATTTTTCCAAGTAGTTCGACGACTGCCCCAAGAGTCAGAGAAAGTCTGCGTGCCGGTCTTGTCATTAATCTCGAGAACCCAGCGATCTTCGCGATCCGGTCCCGATGCCTCAACACGACGACCATCCTTGACAGGTTGAACTGTTCCACCTTCCCCCAAGGTAGCAAATACGATCTCTCCAGTTTTCCACTCTCTTACGATTACTCCTTCTGCAGCCTCAAACTCCCTAGCATCCTGCCCTTCCACCTTCTTTGATCGCTTCCAACGGAGCCCGTCGAGCTCTATAAGAAAGAGGTTCTCCAGCAATTCTTTGCTCGGAGGAACGTCTTCAGGCCTCGGCGCATCTGGTTTTAATCTGGATTGGGAAAATTCAGTCGGCACGATGAGAGTTGAACGAAAGGATTGAATGCAAAAGAGTCCATTTCGACAGAAAGGTTCGCGAACCGTCCGGACCCCAGGCTAATTGATTATGCAACCACTGTGTTATGAAGTCGTAAATCGGTTAAGCAGACTTCGACCATTCGTTATGCGTAGGTTATATCCAGCCGTTACAGTACACACACGTCGCGCGCAGGTCCTCCCAATCAATTCACCAAAACCGGAGGCGTTTCTAATGAAACAGCATTTACTCGTTGTCGCACTATTGGTAGTCAATCCTTTATCAGCTCAAGCAGATACAACAGAATCTCCAAGTCAGCCAACTCCAGGTACGCTTATCATGGAAGACTTCAATACAAACAGCATCATCTACACAAACTCCGAAGGAAAAGTCGTAATAGAAAATAAGAGGGAATTCAAAGGACCCAACGATCAAACGGTCAAGTTACTATTGGATTCTTCAGATCTCACAATTTCGCAGAAATAGCGCGAGACTGTAAATAAGCAAACCAAAAGACTCGAGCCAATATCGAGTCTTTTGCCTTACCACGTGCCGCGCCATCTTCAACCATCTTCAAAAGCCATTCAATCATCGTTCATTCAGCACCGAATATAGTATCGCGTTACCCAGCCGCGGTAGACTTTAGCGCAGACCACCATGCGCAAAGACGTACAAAACACCAATTAAAACAGGTACAAATACTATCCACGAGATCATCTCACCTCGAGAAATGGGAATTAAGGTACGTCCTTGGCGTTGCATCGCCTCTGAAATAGGTCCATTTGAGCGCAATCCTGGAATGGAAAAGACTAACAGGAGACCGCCTAAAAGGTAAAGAAATCCAGAAACCGTTAAATTGCCCGCGAATGATGCGCCAACCAGTAACACAATTCCAAGGAAAATTGAGAGGCGTTGCTTGACCGAATTCAAAAGTCTGCGATGGTTTTGATCTGCACTGATTTTGGTAAACTGGCCGACTTCACCTGACTGCAACTTTTGCAGGTCTGACTGAAACGCGGAAACAGTCTGATAGCGATCTGACACACTTTTGGCAAGCGCCTTATCCAATATCGACTGTAGGCTGTTCGGGAAATGTAAGTTGGGTTGCGCAGCGGATAATGGCAATGGTTCTTGCTGCAGATGCATCATTGCGGTGGCTAAGGCGCTTTCGCCCACATGGGGTGGTTTGCCCGTCACCGCTTCATAAAGCACACAGCCAAGTGAGTAAATATCCGTTCGGCTATCGACCTTCCCACCACTGCATTGTTCAGGACTCATATAAAGAGGGCTACCAAACACATCCCCTGTCTGGGTTAAGGACTTCCCGTCTGTTGTTGTTAGCTTGGCGATACCAAAGTCCACGATTTTAATAGTCTGTCGTTGTTTCTCATCTGTTGAAATCATGATATTAGCCGGCTTTAGATCGCGATGGATGACGCCTCTGTCATGCGCATACACCAAGGCGTCGGTAACTCCAATTAGTATTTGCAGAGACTTTTCGACAGAAAGCGGTCCGTTACTTAGCAGATCGCAAAGAGAGGTACCGTCGACGAAGTCCATCGCTATGTAAGGTTGACCATTGTCTGAAATGGCGAACTCATGAATTCCGACAATGCCATCGTGGCTAAGAGCACCAGCAGCGCGTGCTTCTTGTTGGAAGCGCAATAGGCTGTGTGTGTCACCACATTGCCTCTCGGGCAGCAACTTGATTGCGACGAAACGATCTAGAGTCAAGTCTCTGGCTTTAAACACGACACCCATACCACCGGTGCCAAGCTTTTGGAGTATTTCGTACTTCCCTTGAAATAATGGACTCTGCGATGGCTCTTCTTGAACGATTAGCTCAGGGATTTCTTCGGACTCTTTTTGTTTCTTATGTTTAGAGTCCATCTTCTTGGTATCTGCCTGCTTATGCGAATCGCGAGTGACAATTCTAGAATAGAACTTTCGAGCCGAGAGTTGAATACTTAGTTGAAGCCTGTCCACAAAAAAGACTCGAGCTATTAACTCGAGTCTGGCTTTGACCTCAACTGCATCGATCTCAAATCATGCAGTGTGTTTGGACATGGCACGGAAGGCTACCGGCTTAGGAGCTTTCTTCGCACTGGCTTTGACTTTGGTGTCAGAACCTTGCTTGTTACTGGATTGGGCTTGAGTTTCAAGCTTCCAGGTGTTTGCATCGAAAGATACAGGAGCCAACAGAGCAAATATAGCTCCGAGAAATACAGCATAGAAGCAAGCAACTGTTTGTTTGGGACCACTCGCCATGCGAACCAGAGAGAAAACTCCGAGAATTAGTAAGGTCCAGGTTCCGACGATTAGTAGCATTTGCATTTTCCATACCTCGGGTGCTTTGCGCTTCGATGCTTCGATAGTAAGGGCCGAGCGTGAAGTGATGGTGATGCCAGCGTGAAATTGGCATGAAATGTGCGTGAAGGTTATATGCGCTCAACGTGAAGTGAGTATGAAGTCTGCGGTTTTCGAATTTGCTTACACTGCAACGCCAAATCAAAATGCAGCAGAACCTGTTGGCGCGGAGACTACCCGATGCACGCTGCACAACTTTTACACGTTGCCTTGGCTAACCTTTGAACATTCCGAAAAAAACATTTGGGCGTTCCCAACAAGCAGGCAGCCAGAGAGGTGCCAGATTCATGTCAGACAATTTCGAAAACTTCAACGACGTGAAGGCTGGAGACTCCAACGTAGCCTCGTCCTCTCTATACAGTGAGGTTTACAACGACCGCGAGCTAGGCAATACGGCGCACAAGAACAATGATGCGACGACTGGAGAGTCCGAGTCCAAAATCAATAATATGTTCGGAACCCTCCAGATCTTCGATAGTGACAGTGATACTGGTTCTAAAGGCACAAACGATCTTGACTTCAAACCAGGAGACGCTGCGGTAAATGGAATACAGGCCGCCCCAAGCGACAAACCCGCCGACAACTCAGCTGCGACCCCAAGCGATCAAGACGAACTTGCAAGGCTGAAGAAACAAGCAGCAGACGATCAAGCAAATGTGGAAACAAACGACGCTGCTCCCCCTACCACAAAGGCACCTGTGGACCAGGCTGCGGCAGAAAAGTCCGCCGAAGAAATAGAAGATGCCTTGCATTGGTATAAGGCGGATGAGTTCGAAAAGATCAACAAAATACTCGAAGGGAAATCTCCCGAGGAGATTAAGGCCATCGAAGAGGCCTTCAAGAAAGAGCACGATGGCAAAACCATCGAAGAGTATCTTGGCGAAAGATGGAAAGGCAAGCACGACGAAGAGCTGAAAAAGACGTTAGACATCCTGCAGCACGCAAAAGATGGACCAAAAGATGCTCCGGCGCCGCCATCGGCACCTCCGGAAAATGCAGAAGAATTGAAGGCAAAAGACGCCAAGGCTCTCGAAAGCATTAAGCACGATCCTGAAATTACTAAAGAACATGCCGACCTTGAAAAACGCGCTCGCGAGACCATGAAGGATCCCGAGCTGAAACAGTTCCTCGACAACATGAGTAAGTTGGAGGAACGAGAAGCGGCTGTTCAACGCCAGTATGAAAAGGAGTTTTTGGCAAAAGGTATGAGCCCGGAACAGGCTCATAATGAAGCAGAAAAGAAGGCGCATGAGCAACTAGAGAAAACCTATCAAAACCTCAACAAGCTTTTGGAGAAGAACGATAAGGCGCCTGTCAGCCAGAAAGATCGAGTCGTGCTCGCACAGCAGGCGATGCAGCACGCAGCCGATCCGCATTCGATCTCACAAGGCGGCTACAACACTTGCAATGCGGCAACGGTAGAGACCAGAACATTCACCAAAGATCCAGCAGAAGCGACTCGTTTGATTACAGAAGTGGCAACCACTGGGCAATATACTCGCCCAGGCAAGCCCACGATTAAGCTCGACCCACAAAGCCTACAGCGCCAGGGCGAAGCGAAAGAGGCACCAAAGGATAGACAAGATGGACACCGTGACTTTGCTAGCCAGCTCTTCGAAGTAACGGCAGTCAACGTCGAACTGGAAAAGCAAAATCAAAGCACAAATCCTCCAGGACATATGAGATATGAGCAACACAAGCCCATTGCCGGTCAAACTCCGCCGGACAATGGCGAACGACTAATGGACTATTCGACAAACCCGCCGAAGGAAGTAGCCAGAGATCCGCAGTTGAATACCGGCGAAATCGCAGATCTGGCCAAAGAAATTTCGCCAAACAATGCTGATGGTCCGGTGGCGATCAACTCAGTCGATGTGGCCAAAAGTGCTAAGGAGCTTGTAGATCTCGAGATGAAGATGTACAAGCTAAATGGTGGAAAGCCAGTCGACATGAACGATCCCGAGTGGGCGAAAAAACTCAAAGATGAAATTGATAAGAAAGGAGACATGCCCCAAGAGAAAAAAGACGAAGTCAAAAAACATATCGACAGCCTTGAGAAGGCTCACAACGAAGACAAGACCAGCGGCATAATTCATGTTCACAACGAACAAGAAATGAAAGACACGCTTGCAAAACTGAAGCGTGAAGGAAAATTGCCGGTTATCGTATCTGTCGATACACGCAACGAACCATTCTGGAGTGACTCAGGTGCTGGAAAGGCTGGCGGCAGTGGAGCCGGGCACGTTGTCACCATAACAGACTACGACGAATCCACTGGCAAGGCAAAGATGCAAAACCAATGGGACTCCGCATCCAGCCACGACATAACTGCCAAGCAACTCTTCGAAGCAACCAAGATAGAAGACGTTAAGAGCCTCCAAGAGACAGTTGATGCGGCTAAAGCTAGTGGACACAGAAACTTCAACAAAGAGTATGAGCTTTTGAGATTCAAACACGATCAGGGTCAAATGTCTGATGCTGATTACGACAGAGAAATTACCAAAATTACTATCGAACGATACAAACAAGTTAAACGAGGCGAAATCAAAGACGATGACAACTACAAGGGTGATTCGCGCCAAGTCGTGAACATGCTCAAAGAACTCGAGAACTCTGACAATCCCGCAGATAAGAAGCGGGCTGAGCAAATCAAGAAAGACATTCGCCAAGGTATGAAGGATATCGACGAAGGCAGATAGGCTAGAAGGTGAGGTAATCATGGGCGCAGCAGACTTGCCACCAGTACTGGAACATTCAACAAAAGCATGCGAAGTGCGACAATTAGATGCGCGCGTTGGCGCTCAAAACGCGATGCAAGAAGAGATACAAAAGCACCGCACCGAGACTAGGGAATCGTCACCGAAAGGTGATGTTTCCGAGAAGAAGGGAGATAAATCTGAAGTGCAGATCCGAGATCACGGTCAGATAAAAGAAATGACTCTGCCCAAGGACTGGGTGGAGGGCGGACCTTACCCAATGAATGGGCCAGGAACTAGATCGTTTCGCGAATTCCATCCCACCGAAGACCCCAAGGCTTTAATCGGGTTTTATTACCGTGGATTGAAGATCAGTGAAGACGGTGGAAACAACTTTCATGACATATTGAGCAAGCCTCCCCACTCGCTTTCACAGGTGGAACTCGCCTCGCTAAGCGATGTTTTGCGCGACAAAGGACAGCCCGAAGAATTTTCGATGTATTCAGCAAAAACAATGGATTGGAACGGCAAGAAAGTGCTCGTGGTAGAAGGCAGATACAAAGAACTTCAACAGGACGCAGTCGAAATCTTTATCGACGCGAACAACGATGGACGAGTGGTTCAAGAGGTGTATTACCAGGCGCCAAAAGACTCCTTTCTCAAGTATTTGAAGGCCGCAAAAGATTCGCTGCGCTCAATTGAGTGGTGAATGATTTGC
>CAYZJR010000045.1:34979-50715 GCA_964478655.1 uncultured Candidatus Obscuribacterales bacterium | reverse complement strand
CAGAGCCGGAGCCGATTGCGGAAATCGAACCTGCGGTTGAGCCGGAGCCGATTGCCGAAGTCGAGCCTGCGGTTGAGCCGGAGCCGGTTGCGGAGATTGAGACCGCGGCAGAATCTGAACCAGCTGCGGTGGCAGCATCGGAAGTTTCAGAGACCGAATCGGTCGGAGAGTTTCAGCCGTATGCAGATGTCGAGGCTGTGGCGCAACCGTTCCCTGAAGCTGAGGCAACGACAGAACCAGGCTCAATTACCGAGCCGGTTGCAGAGCCTGTTTTTGAGGTAGAGCCGCCCAAGGCTGGTGGGCGTTCCCCACTGCAAGCGTTGCGGGCCGCAATCTCAGATGATGATGATTTTGATTCAGCCGATCATGAGCCAACCAGCGATGTTGGTGCCGAACCAGTGGAAGATCCTGCCGATGCACCTGTACCTTCATCTGGTGAAGTGACAGCGGCTTTGGATGTTTTCAAAAAGAACGTTTCTTCAACCGAAGAGACTGGCGCGCTTGATGTATATAAGGCTGCCGAGATTGCGGCTGCAGTTGAGGCAAGTGCGGCACCTGCTGCACCTGAAGAGCAAGCAGATTTTGTGGAAGCAGCCGAAGCTTATCCGTCGGAAGTAACTTATTCAGAACCTGCTGAGCAAGCAGCTTACCCTGAAGAGCAGGCCGCTTTCGTGGAAGAGCCGCCGCCTGTGTATCCTGAGCAGCCGGAATATTCCGAAGAGCTACCTTCATTCGAAGAATCGGCCGCAGAACCCCCGTATCAACCTGGTTACCCTGAAGACCAAGCTAGTGATGAAGCGGCCTATAACCAGTATCCACAAGACTCTGTGGCGGAAACACCCGGATATCCGAGCGCACCCATTGGTGTCGAGGGCGAATTTGAAGTTCGCGAACTCGTCGAGATTAAGACGCCGGACGGATCTTTCCCAGCATATGTACCGGGAGCGGAAGAGAGCTTGCCGCCGGAAACTCCCGCGCCTGCAGCATCTCCTGCTGCAATAGACGTGAATAGCCTCGAAGCCCTCATGAAGGCGATTGATGTTTCGGCGAGACAAGTTACCCCACCTGGCGGAATTCCTCAAATCAAGCCGGCTGCCGAGGCGCCTGTGCCTTCGATTCAGGAAACTGCTACACCAGTAACGCCAGCACCTTCGGCGGACGCCGCTCCACCAGTTCAAGAGAAGCCGACCGGACTTGGAAGTTTATTGAGCAAGAAGCCGAAACCTGCTCCAGTGCCTGAGCCCGAACCACCGGCGGTGCAGCAGAACCATACGCCAACCGTTCAAGAGATTTTCGAAAATTCGCAGCAACAGTATGTCCCATCGTCTTTGTACGAGCCGGAGGAATCTTATCGGGAGCCGATGGGCCCGGTTCGTCCCGCAGACTTCCAACCATCAACCCCTGCTCTCGATCTGTCTGGTTTAGAAGGGTTGTTGCCAAAGAGCGAGGAGGCACCGCCAGCGGTTGCTCCTGAAGTCGCCGCGCAGGTAGCCGATACCTCTGCTGCAGACAAAGACAAACCAGCGAAGCTTCAGATTGGCAAAACCAGATCCACGGAAGAAGGCGACATCGCATCCGTCAAAGGCTTCTTGACCGGCAGCAGAAAAGACGCAGCTGATCCTGCCGCGAAACGACAGCAAAAACCGAAACCTTCGACGTCCGAAGTTCCTCTAGACGTTGGACTCCCATTGCCCGATCTCGAAACTGAGATTGGACCGCGATATGTGGCCAAGTCGATTCTCAATACAAGTGGGCTCGCCTCTGTGTATGTTGCAGAGGACAAAGAACTGCTCAGAGATGTTGCGGTAAAAGTTTGGAACATCCAGTCGATTCCTAAAAAGGGATTGCCGAAGTCTTCAGAACAAGACTTGAAGCACATCACAGAAGTGAAGCAAGTGAATCTCATTCCGATGCTTGCGTCCGGAATTACTAAATCCGGCACACCATATGTGGTGATGGAACTCACCGATGGTTCCGACTTGCCGAAAGTTCTTGCCGAGCAAGACGAGCTAGACCCAGCTGTAGTCCTAGATATCATAGGGCAGCTCTGCGAAGCGCTCGCCGTTATGCACGCCAAGGGAGTCGTGCATGGATGGCTGAAGCCCTCACACATATTCCTGCGACCGAATGGCAATTCCTATTTCACCAGACTGTCCGGTTTCGGCTCTCTCTTGATTTTGCAACAGACCCGATATTCAGATCTGCCGCTAAGTTTGACCGGCGCTCCGTTGTATCAGAGCCCGGAAGTATTGCGCGGCGGCAAGCCTGATGCACGCAGCGATGTTTATTCATTAGGTTGTGTTATCTACGAAGCTCTGATCGGCTCTCCTCCACTCGTTGGAGATGACGTTGCACAGACGATCGCGAAGCAACTCAATGAGACACCCGCGAGACTTCGCACGATAAAAGGTGAAGAGATTTCCAAAGGTTTGGAGACGATCGTGATGCGCTGTTTGGAGAAAGATCCGACAAGCCGCTATCAAAACATCTCTGAAATCGCTAGCGATCTCGAACTGGCAAAGCGTGGCGGACAGCCGGCCAAACCCAAGACGCAGAGTCGCCTTCGCGGACAAGGTTCGAAGAAGTGGTGGCAGATTTTCTAGAGTTCGCTCAGTCTTTGCGTTGCTTCGCCATACTGAGGCTGTAGCCGAATCGCCCAGTCGATGATGTCATTTCTGGTGGCAGAATGCTTGCTTCCACTCCTGCGTTTGGATCGTTGCGAAGCAGCTCATAGACGAAGTTCTTATCAGTCGTAAACTTCTGATCTTCGACATAGAATGCGCCTGCAAATTGTCCTTTGTAGACATAGCCCAGACACGTAGCTTTGTTAGAAGGAAGCGTGATTGCTAAGCACGCGGTTTGCCCTTTGCTCTCAAACCAACTGCAGATGTAGTCCATGTAAGAACGTGCATCATAGTCGTCAGAGCGCTGTACCGGATAGCCGAGGAACAACGCGGACATCGCAAGCGTGACATTCTCAGGCAAATCGTACAGCGAAACGATCGCATCGGGCATCTCTAAATCGGCCAACATTTGTGGCAACGACTGCTCGGTGGGAAGCGTCTCAGGGCTTGCCTTGCACCCATAAATGCAACCTACCGCTCGTCCGCGATACAACAGCATCGCAGAACGCGACAGCTTTTGTTCTGAAGATGCCTTCACGCAGCCGGTGCGCATTCCACCTTCGAGATCGGTGATTAGCCATTCCAAGTCATAATCCGCGATCTTAAATGTGTTGATGCTGTCTGCTTGAAGTGGCGGCATCATCAAGTCGATCGCGCGACGAAGCTGAAACTTCTTCGGCGTAACGCCAGGTCCAGGAGGATGTGGCTGATTTGGCGAAGAGGGTTGTTGAATTGTCGGCTGTGGCGGTGGTGGCGCAGGTGGTGGCGCTGACAGTGGTGCCGTAGGTTGTGTTTGGAACTGCGGTGATTGCTGCTGCGGAGCTTGCAATTGCGGCTCTTGTTGCTGTTGCGGCGGCGCGCCCAGTGAAGCAGGCGGCAATGGCTGGAACGGTTGGTGACTGCTCGTTTGATACTGCTGTTGCGCACCCGTTTGATACTGATTTTGAGGTGGCTGTGGCGGTTGTTGTTGTTGCGGTTGCTGAAACTGTTGAGGTGCCTGCTGCTGTGGCTCCTGCGGTTGGAACTGTTGATAACCGCCTGTCTGGTACTGCGGGCTTTGATACTGAGGTTGTTGACCCGTCTGATACTGTCCTTGCACTGGTTGGTGCGAAGCGGTTTGGTACTGCTGCTGGTACTGCTGTTCTTGCGGCTGCTGATACTGCTGTTGTTGCGGCTGCTGGTACTGCTGTTCTTGCGGCTGTTGATACTGCTGTTGTTGCGGCTGTTGATACTGTTGTTGCTGCGGTTGTTGATACTGCTGCTGGTCTTGCGGTTGCTGGTACTGCTGTTCTTGCGCCGGCTGCTGATAATTTTGCTGCTGCTGCGCATACTGCTGTTGTTGCGCACCAGTGTTGTATTGTCCTTGCTGTCCACTGTTATATTGCGACTGCTGATCTTGCGCGTATTGAGCTTGCTGACCGGAGTTGTATTGATTCTGCGCACCAGTGTTGTACTGGTACTGGTTCTGGTTCTGGTTTCCGCTCTCGTACTGTTGCGGCTGTGCGTACTGCCCTTGCTGTCCGCTGTTGTACTGCGATTGCCCTTGCGATTGCCCTTGCTCCGGGAATTGACCTGTTTGATACTGCTCTTGCTGCGGATTAGCACCAGTGTTGAATTGTTGCGTGCTGTATTGACCTGACTGTTGTCCGTAATCCTGTGGTGGCGCGAATCGATCGTTTCCGGCCACCGGACGTTGAGATTGAGTCTGATATTGATTCGCCGCCGGTGTGATGACGCCGCCGGCATGATTTCCTGTCTCATATTGTTGTTGGTTAGGCATTCCGAAAGATTGCTGCACCTGCATTTGCTCTTCTTCGGTAGCTGCTTGATACTGTCCCGAACTGTCCAATCCGGCCTCGCCGTTGCCGTATTCCATGTTCTCCGGGTTTTCCAGCTGGTCTTGCCAGTTTTGCCCCTGCTGCACCGATCCCGGAACCGCAATCTGTGAGTTTCCAAACCTCGCGGTGAGCAATATGCGATTCTTGTGCACGCAAACGAAAGTCGCCAAAATCTCTTCGCCTGCCTTTAGCCGCTGTTGGGTCGGCAAATATCCCGGCAGGTTATCTTTGCTGGTTGAGTCCTTTGAGACGAGCACGGCATAGCCGCCTGCCTCAGCGTTTACCACTCTGCACCAGACGTTTTGACCAGGTTTATACCCCGACAATTTCCAGGGATTCAAAGGCCTAGTCATCTACAGGTTCCTTGATCACCCACTACGCGCCTCTTAAACCGGATTCCAACGCCACCACCACAGGCTCTCTACTTTGCTGCCGTTGATGCTGGTCCGCTTGCAGTGAGCCTTTCATAGCCTATCTTACAGGAAAATCCCTGTGATTCAGCGATTTCAAGCGTGCGAGGAGAGCTGTCACGTGCAGCACAGTTCACACCTTCTCTGTACCACATTCCAGATTGAATCTACTGATGTACTTTCATGTCATATTCGATAAGACTCTATGCAGGAACGTACAAAAATGATCGAATGGTCGCAAATCCGGTACTGCAGCCAGCCTTGAGGATTGGCTCGGTGTCGACTCTTTGTTACGCCTCTGTAAATTGTGCTTTCTCGGACACTCGCAGAACTATCGAATGAGGCGCCTTTTCAACCTTTCCAGAAAGCCGAATTTTCTTGTCTTTTCGTCTTCCTCAGGCGTTTCCACACAAGGACTCGGGTCGATTTGATGCATCTTATGGCAACTTAAGCAGCCGCCGGAACATGACGGATCGATTTCCAACCAAGTGTTGCAGCGCGGGCAGTTCATGCCGCTTGCAGCGCCTGACGGCGGCATCAACTGGCATTGGCAGTTTGGACATGTCAGGTGTGTCTGTTTGGAACTCATGAGATCTATTATGCAACGAGACTCATTGCTTTTCACACAACTCAACACTGATGGCTTGTGCCAACGGTCTTCCCAGCGCAATCTCCAACTGGTTCTTAGTTACGATCACTGGTCCGTTGGAGATGTTCTTTTGAACCCTGATCAAAGACCCCTCGCCGATTCCGAAGCGCAAGGCTTGACACGTAATCTCATCCGTTGCGCAGCCGGTAACTCGAAGAAGCTGGCCGTCCTTGCTTTCCGCGAGTAGCATCGAGCCTTCCTTTAGCCTCTCGACATTGGTCGCTTTCTGCCCTCGCCTCGCGGAGATTGAGTATCTCTAGCTTCCCGGCATGACGGACATAGTCCGAATATTTTGAACTGGGCATCGATGACCTCGAAGTCGTGCCGTGCGCCTATCTTTTGACCGGCTTCTTCGAGAAAGTGATCTTCAAATTCAATTGTCGTATTACAGCCGATGCAGATGATGTGCTGGTGCGGAAGCGTCTCTTGCTTCAGTTCGTAGTGCTTATGTCCTTCTGCGAAGTCCAGTTCACGCAGAAGACCGAGTGACGATAACAGTTTTAGCGTTCTATAAGCGGTGGCCAGGCTCACGTTCGAACCCTTCTCTACCAGCTTTCCATGCAATTCTTCGGCCGAGAGATGGTGTCCGTGAGGTTGTTCGCGAAATATCTGCAAGATCGTCTCGCGTTGCGCCGTGATGCGGTGCCCACGCTTGCGAAGACTCTCAAAGACCGGGTCGGTTGTGCCCGATTCCGTGTTGTTGTCCTTCATTGTGTTTCGACCGATCACAGTAACTACAGAGCTGCGTGCGCACGAGATTCCAAACTCATACTGATCTTAGTGCATCAAGGGATGTAAGCACAACGAGAAAGAACTAACCCGCTATGCCAGAGCCGGATTGAGCTTAAGAAACGGCTTCAAGAACGACCCAGTATACGAAATCGGATTCTTAGCAATCTCTTCGGGTGCTCCTTTTGCCACAACCGTTCCGCCTCGATCTCCACCTTCGGGACCTAAATCTATGATCCAGTCGGCCTGTTTGATTACGTCCAGATTGTGTTCGATTACCAAAACCGTATTTCCGGCGTCGGCCAGCTGATTAAGAACGCTCAAAAGTTTGTCGACATCTGCAAAGGAGAGTCCGGTTGTCGGTTCATCGAGAATGTAAATTGTCTTGCCGGTGGAGCGTTTGGACAATTGCTCGGACAACTTGACTCTCTGCGCTTCTCCGCCGGACAGAGTGGTAGCAGGCTGGCCCAGTTTGATATAGTCGAGTCCGACTTGACGCATGGTTTCAAGCTTTGCCACCGCTTTGGGAATGTTGACGAAGAAATCAAGCGCCTCTTCCACCGTCATCTCCAGCACGTCCGAAATTGATTTACCTTTGAATTTGACCTCTAACGTTTCTCTGTTATAACGAGCGCCTTTGCAGACTTCGCAAGCCACGAAAACAGACGGAAGGAAGTTCATCTCAATCTCATTCATGCCTTCGCCACGGCAAGCCTCACAGCGACCGCCTTTCACGTTGAACGAGAATCGACCGGGCAAATATCCGCGTGCTTTTGCTTCAGTAGTCATGGAAAAAACTTCCCGCACTACATCGAACAAACCGGTATATGTCGCTGGGTTAGAACGCGGTGTTCTGCCGATTGGTGACTGATCGATGTCGATCACTTTATCGACATTCTCGATACCTTCAACATTCGACAGACCTTTCGGAGAAGGAACTGTTCCATTGATGTAGTGTCGCAAATACTGGTAGAGCAAGTCGTTTACCAGAGTCGATTTGCCTGAGCCACTAACTCCGGTGACGGCAACAAATTTCTGAAGAGGAATCTCAACGTTCAAATTCTTCAAATTGTTGAGTGAGGCACCTACCATCTTCAGCGAAAGTCCGTTGCCGGCGCGTCTTTTCTTCGGTACCGGGATGCACTTTCTGCCCGAAAGATATGCACCGGTTTGCGACTCCTTCGAGTTGCATATGTCTTTGAGCATGCCCTGAGCAACCAAGTAGCCACCGTGAAGACCCGCACCAGGACCAATGTCTATCACCCAATCCGCTTCGCGAATGGTGTCTTCGTCGTGCTCAACCACTAGCAATGTATTGCCCAGATCTCTCAATCTCTTGAGGGTGTTTATCAAGCGATGGTTGTCTCGTTGATGCAAACCCACCGAAGGTTCGTCAAGCACGTAAAGCACTCCGGACAGGCCTGAACCGATTTGAGTCGCCAATCTGATTCGTTGTGCTTCGCCACCAGATAAGGTATTAGCCTGACGATCGAGAGTTAGATAGTCGAGTCCGACGTCTTGCAGAAATTTCAATCTTGACGTGATCTCAATCAATACTTGGTGTGCAATTGTATTTTGCCGTTCCGTCAAAAGTTCGGGCAGGGACTGGAAAAACGGCGCTGCGCTTGATACCGGCATCGATGAAACTTTTGCAATTGAAAGATCACCAACTCTGACTGCCAAACTTTCCCGCCTCAGCCTTGCGCCATTGCAGGTGGTGCAGGGCATTTGAGTCATATAATTTTCAATTTCCTGGCGCACCCGGTCAGACTGTGAGTCTTCGTGCCTTCTCTTTAAATTGTTTATGATTCCTTCGAAGGCTTTTTTGTATTCCCAGTACTCGCGTCCGTCAAATGATTCATGCGCGAGTTTGATCTTTTCGTCTCCGGAACCGTACAAAAGCACATGTTGATGCGCCTTTGAAAGCTTCGAAAATGGCACATTCATGTCCATCTTGTAGTGCTTGGCGATTGAAGCCAGCAACTGTTCATAATATGGATTGCCGGTTTTTGCCCACGGATAAATTGCGCCGGCTTTGAGAGATTTTGATGGGTCAGGTACAACAAGCGAAGGATCGACTTCGAATGTGCAGCCGAGACCGTGGCAGTCGGGACAGGCTCCATATGGGCTGTTGAAGCTAAACACCCTGGGCGATATTTCAGCGAAGCTGATGTTGCAGTTGGCGCATGCAAAACTTTCGGAAAACAAAAGTTCTTTAGTGAGACCTTTTGGCGCTTCACCATCCACGATATCAACAATTACATTGGACTTGCCCCACTTCAGACCCAGTGAAAGGCTGTCAGCTAGCCGTGATTGGATTGAACCCTTCACAACGAGCCGGTCAATTACAAGATGGATTTCGTGCTTCTTATTTTTGTCCAGCTGAATTTCATCGTCCAACGAAAGAACTTCACCGTCAACTTTCACGCGCACAAAGCCTTCTTTTCGAAGTTCTTGAAACAGCGATTGATACTCGCCTTTCCTGCCGGAAATCAGGGGTGCGAGAATTTGAATTTTCGTTCCTTCTTTGAGCGACATCACCCGATCGACTATCTGATCGATGGTTTGCGGATTTATCAGTCTGTCACATTGTGGACAGTGAGGCGTTCCGCACCTTGCATATAGGAGTCTCAAGTAGTCATAAATTTCCGTGACCGTTCCCACAGTAGATCGCGGGTTGTGACTGGTCGACTTTTGATCGATTGAAATCGCTGGGCTCAAACCTTCAATGGCATCGACATCTGGTTTGTCCAGTTGTCCAAGAAACTGCCTGGCATATGCTGACAACGACTCGACGTATCGTCTCTGCCCTTCAGCAAAAATGGTGTCGAAAGCGAGCGACGATTTCCCCGAGCCGCTGACACCGGTTACAACCACTAATTTGTTGCGCGGAATGCTCAGATCGATGTTTTTCAGATTGTGCTGCCGTGCGCCTCTCACGAAGATGGCGTCATTATTCATGCGTTGCCTTTGCTCCTGCGGTTTGTCAAGATCTGCTTGATGCCGCAAATACACGAACTCTTCGCGATTTGCCGGCTAAGCGGATCTTCTTGAGTCCCCGGCCAGCACCTGAAGAGGCAGAGCTACCTTAGTCAGGGGATGGACAGTGACAGAACATAATGTTAGCCAATTATCGGCCGCCTGTGCATTGAAACGTCTTAGATCTATGTAGTTTCTAAAGCAACTATTGATTTCACGCTGTATAAATCGTTTTGGCCAGTGGTTGCCCGGGTAGATCCTAATCTGGAAGCATTGCGAGACCCAGAAATGGGCATTGGCGGGCGTATGTGGCCGAATCAAAAAGGCAAGAATTCAGAAGATAACTCTTCGAAGGTTAAGGGGCGCCAAAGTGGCTCCGGCGGCAAGGCTAAGCAAACCCGCACCAAAATGAAGGCAGTTCAGGCGCCGCTGCCTGAGCCACCTCATGTTCCGGACGAGCGGTCTGAGCTTGAAGACCAAGTTTCGGGCGTCTGGAAAAATCGCATGATGGCGCCGCAAAAGACGACGCCGACGCAAGACGACCCACTTCTGCAGAAGATTCAAACGAAGGCCTCCAACGAGATTACAGAGCGCCAGAAGACGGCGAATCTTCAGGAAGCAATGATTCGAATGGTCGATCGTATGTTCGACTCGTTCCAAAATATTGCATATGACTTCAACATGCGAACTGGGGGGTCGGACCTGGAGCTGAACTGGGTCAGACCATCGATTATGCGTGAGTCTTCGAATGCATGGCACCAGAAGGCCGCTCACATTGAAGTATTCACCGGTCGCATGTCGACGCGTTATTGGACACTTGTGATTCGCGGGACATTCGAAGGCGTATTAGCCTACGTCCTTCCTGCCGATAAACTGATCAGCTTTGGATTGAACCCAACGGAGTTCAAACCCTATTTCGATATCAAACCAGTTGCAGATGGTTTCGACATCATTTGGAAAATCGACGAAAAGGTCGTTTCTCAGGATCTTTTCCCCAGCATCTATCGTTCGTTGATGGATGCGCTCATATCTTTTGCGCAAGACGAAGGCAGCATTGCCGAACAATTTGATTTGACCGAAATCGGCATTTCCGACAGTGAAAAGCCGAAATCGAAAGAAGAGGAAGAGTACGCGCGCAGATATCAGGCTGCGTTGCAGAAAGCAGAAGACAAAGCATTTTTGTTCTCAGACAATCCAGAACCGGCCGCGGTGCCTGATGCCAGTTCTGCCGGATGGCAGGATATGGGAGCAGCAGCCAGCCCTATGGCTTCTTCCGGCGGTACCGAGGATGATGATGGCTGGTTGCCAATCGCACCTGTAGGCGGCAATCAAGCTGCCGATTGGAAGAGCGTCAGCGGCACCAAAACCAAGATGGAGTCTCAATCTCCACCGACGCAATCCAATGATTCTCATGCAAGCGGGCAATATGCACAGATGCGCATCGAGCCGCTTCAATCGCTTAGCGAAAGGGCTGAGAAAGAGGCGCAGTCGCAATATCAGACCGACCAATTCGCTTCGATGCAGACAGGACAGTTCCAATCGCAGCAACCGCCTAGCGGCGCACCGCCACAAAGCGCGCAAACACCGCCACAAGGCGCACAAACACCGCCACAAAGCGCACAACATTCGCAAGATTCCGGTGATTATGGGTCGCAGCAGACCGGTAATTACTCACAACAATCGGGTCAGTATCCGTCTCAACAACATTATGGTCAGTATCCGTCGCAACAATCGGGTCAGTATCCGTCGCAACAATCGGGTCAGTATCCATCGCAACAATCGGGTCAGTATCCACCGCAGCAATCGGGTCAGTACCCGTCGCAACAATCTGGTCAGTATCCGTTGCAACAATCGGGTCAGTATCCGTCGCAGGAGTCGGGTCAGTATCCGTCGCAGTCCGGACAATATCCGCAGCAAAGTCAAGCGCAGTCTCAATCGACCGGTCAATACGCTTCGCAGCAATCGGGCACTTTGCCTTCGCCGCAATCTCCTCACCTGGACTCGCAACCGAACCAAGACAGCCAGCTATCTGGCACCTATCAAGCTCCACCAATGCAAGCGTCGAATGCGGCTGGTTATCCACAGCAAGCGATTCGGCAATCCGGGCAATTCTCCACGCGCCAGGGTTTTGCATACGGAACGGCACCGTCTGGACAAAGAGACGCATCAACTTCTAACAACCGACTGCAAGCACAACAACCGTATCCGCAGAATCAACCACCCCGCAATTCGAACAGCCGCCTTCAGGCACAGCAACAAAAGGCGGGAACATCAAACAATAGAATGCCGGCACAAGGAATGGCAGGCCGCGGTATTTATCAGCCCGCGGGCTATCAACACCCTTCAACCAGCAAGCCCGGTGCCAAGCATGATTTGTTGACACCGTCGAGTGACGCACCAAATACGGTGCAGCAAACTGGAGACGGATCTTCGCAAAAACCACCAATGGGTTTGTACGATCGCCTTGCCGATTCGATAGGAGCGAAGAATCCTTCTGAGTGGTCCGCACCACCTCCTCCTTCCTTGCGAAGCAGCATGTCCAAAATGCAACCCGCTGCTGGCGCAAACTCCGCCCAGGCGCCTCAATCCCATGCATCTCCGTCTTCGCCACCTTCGCCGGCATCGAATCAATCATCGAATCAATCACAGACGCAACCACAAACGCAACCACAGACGACACCACAGACGACACCATCAAATTCAAGCTCGCACGAATACTTGAGTCTTACAGATGGCTTGCGTGTTCTCCTTCCGGGTCTGGATGCAGAGTTGGAAGCGTTGGCACGGCAAGGTGGAGAGGCATTCGCAAAACGAGACTTCAAACTCGCAGATGATATTTTGAAGTGGTCCGGACGCCTGTCGCAATTCAGAGAAGAAGCAGCAGACCTTCTTCACGAACTCACTCCGGAAGAGTAGCTCTGAGCGGACGTACGCTAAGTAGGTTCGTCGATGTCCTATGCTAAATGAGCATCATTAAACAACACATGCTGTTGTGCAAACTGTGTGCGATTATTCCTGGCAAAATACTTCTGGTCTTTTCGTATCCGTAAGCGGAGAGCACCCCGATCGTTGCACGGGTGAGAATCGCAACAAGTCCGAAGTCCATGTGTGCCAATGCGAAAATTATTGATGTTACTACCATAGCTGGTATCATCGGCCAACTGCGGCGCAACCACGCATAGAACAGTCCTCTGAAGATAGCCTCCTCAAAAATAGGAGCTAAAATGCATGCCGTGAGCATGGAAATTGAGATTGCGACCGTACTTTGCGATCCAAAAATAATGCCTTCAGTGCCTGCGCTAGACCCTTCAGGAAAACCAATCATTACTGCGGCCAGACACAGCGTAGACGTCGCAGCCCAATCGAGAGCACCAAGCCCTAAGCCAATCCCAATCAAGCGCTTTGTAGAAAATGTAATGGTGTTCCAGCGCAATTTGATCAATTGCAGAAACTCATCGTTGTACAAATTGCCGACGAGAAGCTGACTCCAACCGAGAAACGGCGCGAAGAACAATGTGTAAACCATCGCCATTTCCCAAGCTGCTTTAATTGGGTGAGTGTATGCCAGCACTGCATCAGAGCGATTCATTACATCCGTATCGCTCCAGGATGAGTGAAACAGCGACACGAGCAAGCATCCCGAGCCAATACTTAAAATGAGGCACAGAGCCCATCTCAATACGTGAGCACGTGATGGCGATTCTTTGAAAACTTCTTGCTGTTTGCGCAGCCGCTCGTATCTAATTGCAGCCGCGGCGCTAACTGTGGCAAAGAGTGTGATGAGCACAGTGAAGACCAAATCTCTTGCATTGCTGATTGCTTCTTGTCGCATCTCATTGTGAAGAGCTTTCGCCTTTGCCGTGTCGCCTGCCATCGTCCAGAAACGTGCCTTGAGCTTGTGTGAGAAGACGTTCTTCGGTGTATTGGAAGTCAGAAACTGTACGTGTGTGCTAGCCAAGTTCTTGTCGATGGTTGCTTGAGAGGCTGCAGTCAAAATGTTCTTGAACTGTTTGGCTAGTCGCGCGTTGTCTACATCTTGAGCCGTTTGTGAGAGACGGTTGAGTGAAGCTATTTGTTGATCGGCTTTGCCGGCTAACTCAAGAGCAACCACACCCCAAGCCAATCTCATATGCGGACAATCAGGATTGCGTCTGCACGCGACTTCCAGATCTTCTGCCGTTGCGGCCAGAAGACGGTTTCTAACAGCGCTGTTCTTCGAGGGTGCATCGTTTTTCTCTAGACCGTAGTCGCAGAAGCTGACTAGATCTAATCGAAGTTCGTTGGTCCCATCGAGTTCCCATGGTGTCACGAACCCACGTGTGGTATTCGACGACTTGTCGACCAGTTCGACTTTTCGAATCTGGCATTCTTTCAACTCTCTGGCAAGGGCTTCGATGCATTCTTCCAGCTTTTCGAAGTTCTTGCTTTGCACGAATATTTTGAGCGTGACGTCGTGCATGTAGCCGTAGTCGCCGTTTACATCCTTACCTGTGGACGCATCGAAAAGCCTGATTTGCAGTTTGTTTTTCGGCAGCGCATCGTTCTCGAAGAACTTGACCAGGCTCAATCTTCGCTTGTCGATCTTGAGCCAATTTACTTCTTCGGCTACCGGCTTTGCTTGAGACAGCTGGCTCCAGTCTGCATAGGCGAGCGAGCCTGCGTACCAGACTAAGACTGCAGCAATGATCCAAGTGATGATTTTGAACAGAGGACAAAACCCCTTCGGAGCTGAACTGAATTTAGACGCGGGCGGTGTGTCTTAAATGGCCGACAGTTCCCATCATAAATCAAGAAGTCAAGCATTGCTCTTAGATCATTCATTACTTAATAAAGAAGTCGCTTGAGAGTTCGACACCGCGAAGTCGAACACCCTGAGCGCCTGTATCTCTATCTGGTAGGTTTTTTGGTAGCCGGTGACGGTTTTGGGTCTTCGTCGAGGTTGATTCCACCTTTACGGTTCGTGTCTTTCACCGTGCCGTTCGTTCCTTCCGATGATCCTTCTTCGTCTAAAAGTTTCGTCAGTTCCGCCTTGATAAATGCCATCGCATTTTCGTTTGAACCGATCGCAAAGGATATTCCGGAGACTAAGCAGAGAAGCGCTAGCAGCGAAACCAACTGAAGAACCGACCTCATCTTCACCTTTCGCTTGCGTTTCTTTTGCGGGCTGGAAAGGTCGTCTCGTGTGCCTTTTCGCGGCGCAGCCGGTGGAGTAGCGGCCGGCAGTTTGTTGCGGCTAACGGTTTTGTGTTTCCCTGATTGGACCGGTGCTCGGTTTTTCGGCTTGCTTAGTTCGGCCGTGCTTGGTCTCATCGCTGCTTCGAGATCGCGCCGAATGTGAATTGTCGACTGATAGCGGTTGTCAGGATTCTTCTCGAGAGCCTTCATCACTATCTCTTCGAGTCTCGCTGGAATACTCAGGTCGGGACGAACCTGCGAAAAGGGTGGTGGCTGCTCGGAAATCTGTTTGGTCATGGTGTCGACATAGTTGATTCCCAGAAAAGGAACCTCACCAGTCAACGCCTCATACATCACGATTCCCAGCGAATAGACATCAGAGCGAGCATCGAGATTTGAGCCCATGCACTGCTCAGGACTCATGTAGACCGGGCTTCCCCAGACTTCTCCCATTCGTGTAAGGCGTTGGACTTCTTCTTTCAACTTGGCGATACCGAAGTCCACGACCTTGACGTAGTCCTTTTGCCCGTCTTGAGGAACAAGCATGATGTTGCCTGGTTTGAGATCTCTGTGCACAAATCCGTTTTTGTGCGCATGTCCTACGGCGCCGCAGACCTGCATGAATATGTCTTTCATGCGCTCCGGTGATAGGTTTTTCTCTCTTTTGATCACGCGATGCAAGTCGACGCCCGTGAGATAGTCCATCACGAAATACGGCTGCCCGCGCTTTGTTGTTTGGTAGTCGAAAACGCGCACAATGTGCGGGTGATCGAGAAGGCGCAAGACCTCGGCTTCTCTCTGAAAGCGCTTGACTGTGAGCTCGTCGTTGAGACCTTGCATACGCAAAGTTTTGATTGCAACGATTTGACCGGTCTGCAAAACCTTTGCTTTGTAGACAACACTCATGCCGCCTTTGCCAAGCACTGACAAAACGTAGTACTTGTCTGCGAGCGTTGTTCCGACTAGGAGATCTTTGGCGTTTTTTGGAATTTGGATGCGATAGCGAGGCAGACGCCCTGTCGAGGGCATCTTAGTAGGAACCAACTCCAGGCTCCTCGCAATTCTGTTTATCAGGTTATCTTTGGACTTTGAGCTCATTAGACAACTCGGCTATTTGAGGCATCCACAAATATCCTCATACTCCTTTCCCATAATTGCGGGCGAGTAATCGATTGAAAACAGGGTTGTCAGCAGGTGTATCGATTCTGGTGGCAAAACCAATGCAATATCTATGTTGCATTTGCAGAGAAAATGCAACATCCAGGTTGCATCAGAAATGCATCAGAAACTAGCCGGTCATTTGGACCGTCAACTTTGCCCGTCAACTAGCCT
>CAYZJR010000045.1:0-34879 GCA_964478655.1 uncultured Candidatus Obscuribacterales bacterium | reverse complement strand
TGCATCAGAAACTAGCCGGTCATTTGGACCGTCAACTTTGCCCGTCAACTAGCCTGTCGGGTACGGCGCGAACAAATTAACGAGAATCTGCAACAAACCGATTGCTGCTCCAATTCCCAAGCCGAACCATTCGAGTGCTTTCAGCTCTTGCTTGCACACACGCTTGACCAAAACTTCGAGCTGCTCGGAAGAAAACAGATCAATCTTGTGCGCGATAAGCGAATACATGCCTAATGCCGGAATTGCAATCTCCAACATCTCACCAAGTTCGCGCTTCAAATAGGAGTACGCGAATGCGGTGAGATCGCGTTTCGCCTTTGCCAACCACTCAGGTGGAATCGACTCAGGATTGAATCGAATGACTGCAGAACGCACTGTCGCCATCGCCTCACCTTCGAGCTTGCGGCAGGCGGTGATCAGTTCTTCCTTGTGACTAATCAGGAAACTTTCCACGAAGCTAATGAGGTTTTGTTTGAACTTGGCAATGCTTTGAAGCGGCATGGAACGCAGATCAAAGTTTGCAATTTGCACTGCAATTTGATCGCGAATTCCAAATCGTTTCATCAAATCATTGATGATTTTGTGCGCTTCATCAGGTTCCTTCTCCAGAAAATTTCGCCACTCATAGCAAACTCTTTTCACGCCGATAATGCGAGCGAGAATGCGATAGGGACCGCCTGCATGCGCGTTGATTGAGTCATCCAACGCATTGATATTTTGCGGGCTCAACAAATTGATCAAATAGCTGCGAACTTTCTCCGGCGTAAGAAATGCTTCGATAATTCGCGCTGCAATTTCGTTTGCTTGATCCAGATTTATTCGAGCCGTCAATATCACCTGATCGAAAATCTTCTCGGTGATGTCGGCGATCTTGTGATCTTTGCCCTGTTCCAGCGAATCGAGCGTCGAACTGACTAAATGCACAAGAAGGGTCGGACTGATTTCTGCGATATCAGAAGCGAGTCTGTGCAGCTTCGTGGTATCGCGAAACTCTTTCAATACAGACTCGACAAAAATGTCGATGCTCTTGTAAATGTTCCCTTCAGTTACAAGCGTCTCAGCTTGCGCCTTGATATCGGCTGGTGTCAGCAACGTTTCGGTGATTGTGGACGCCACCGCTTGAGCCAATTTGCTGCGCCGCTTCGGAAAAATTCCGGGCGTTAGTGGCAATTGGAGGCCGAGCACCGTTATCGGCTTGTAAGGATGAAACAAAAGCCAAATCGCACACCACGTAGCTCCCCATCCATGTACCGCATATAGAAGTGGCGGCACGATTATGAACCAGAAGATAGACGTCGGGTTGGAGGTTATTGCCTGCCAGTGAGACTCCATGGTACTGACTTCTTTCTAAAATTTAGACTCGATTTATTCTATCGGGTTAAAGGCAATCGCGCTAAGAAACATAATGTTCGCGGTATTTCTGCGATTTTTTCAGTTGCCGTCGCGCCGAAACCACTTTTGTTGGACGTGGGCATCAAATCATGAGTTCCTCATATAATGAGCGGGTGCAATATTTGAAAAGACGCTCCAGCACTGTATATCTGTCAGCAATGCTTTATGGGTCATTGCTCACGGCATATCTCGGGTTCGCTCAAGACGCGCTTGCCGCAGGCGCAAACGCAGATGCGACTATTGAAAACGGGCGCCAGCTCATAAGGCAGAAGGCTTACCATCAGGCCGTTGCAGTTCTTAAGCAGGCGGTCGCAACTGCCGGTGAAGACCCACGCGCGCATCTCGAATTGGCTCGGGCACTGCTGCTTATCTCGGACGATAAACAGGCTCTTCTGGAGTATTTGGCTGCAATCACTTTGAGCGCGGGCAATACAGATGTTGTCATCAAGGCGCGGTCTGAACTGGCTGAGATGTTTATGCGCCAGCACAACTGGGACGAAGCCGGCGGGCAGCTCAAGCAGTTGGTTGATTTGAAGCCGCAAGATCTCGCAGTGCGCGGAAATTATGCAATTTGTTTGGAACAGTTGGGACTATTGGACGCGGCGATAGAGCAGTTCAGAATCATCGCCCAGACCGATTCTAAAAGTCAGGTGTGCCATTACAATCTGGCTGGCGCCCTGCTTGCGAAGCGGGACTTCCAGCAAGCGGCAAAAGAGTTTCAAACTGTGTTGAGCTTGAATCCAAAGAGTTCGATGGCGTACACAGGACTTGCAAGATGTTATCTTGAGATGAACGATTCGAAATCGGCGATAGCTCTTGCTTCACGTGCGGTAGAGTTGTGGAGCGAAAATCATTGGGCCCACATTGCGCTCGGTGATGCGCTCGATAGAGCAGGCCGCAAGGGCGATGCGATTGAATCGTATCGGCGTGCAATTCAAATCAATCCGAAAGATCCTGCATGTCAGGCTGTTCTTTCCAATTTGCTAAAACAGAAAGTGGCTTCAACACCAGCATCCATAAAATTTACGAGGTGAAAAGAATGGACACGCGTCGGCAAACAAACCGAAAGCAATGGCTCACCACATTAACTGCGGCGATTGCAAGTCTAAGTTTCATGCCGCTCTTATCATCATCGGCACTTGCAGAAGGTGCGTCGCAGGATGAAGAGGATATCCAAAACGCCATCATTAGATATAAAAGTGCCATCGAGGCGAACCCATCAAATCCCAAAACGCGACTGCGCTTGGGTCGTGCCTATTTGATGGCAGGAAATTTAGACGATGCGCTGGAGCAGTTCAAACAAGCAATCAAACTTAACCCGGAAGATGCTGAAGGACATATGGGTTTGGCGCGCACTTTGATTCGCAAAGGCGATACTGTGAAAGCGACACAATCGTTGCGCGATGCCGTGAAACTCGATGCGAACAACTCTGACTATCACTACAAACTTGGTCAGATGCTCATGCGCAACCCCGATCCATCCGATGCTATCGCAGAGTTTAGGCAGACAATCAAATTGACGCCCGATCACGCAGGTGCGCATAGAGACTTGGGAGCAGCGCTTGGAATGAAAGGCGATCTCGAGGGGCAAATCTTCGAAGAAAAGAAATCATTGGAACTCTCACCCGACAACGCACTCGCTCTCTACTACTTGGGGAATGCCTACGCTGCGTCAGGAAACGTGAAAGATGCCACTTCATCTCTTGTGAAGTGTATCGAAGTAGATCCCAAAAACGCTGATGCCCACAGAATTTTGGCAGGTATTAAGGCAGCGGACGGGCAGTTTTCAGAAGCAATCAAGCTCGCAGAAACCGCAGTGGCGCTTGAACCTGACAATAAATCACTCAAGACAACTTTACAAAAAATTCGCGCTGCCGCCGACAAGGCTAAGTAGAAGAGTAAAAATCTGTTGCGATTTTCTTATCTTGGCAACTTGATGCAATTGAGGCGGGCTCTTAAATCTGGAAGTCAAGTATACGTGATGTATATACGCTATTTATGGGTGAGTTTATGTCCTTTGATAAGCTTAACGACATAAGCTATCTAGTAACTTGCAAATACTATCGATACGCTCTAACATTTTCCAAATAGGACGCCATGACCGGTTTAGTGAACGCAGTGCCCCGCGTTAGCTGACGGCGAAAGTCCAGCGATACAAGTACCAGCTTCTGCTGAATGATTGTGTAAACACAACTTCACTTGAGCTGACATCAACGAGGTTCCACTGTCGTGGTTGAGCGAACTGAGAAAGGCGACAAGGCAAAGGTTTTTGAACTGAAAGCGAACATCAAGGTCATTGGTGTTGGCGGCGCAGGATCAAATGCGGTCAATCGAATGATCGCTGCTGGATTGAATGGCGTTGAGTTCTGGTCTTGCAACACAGATGCACAAGCACTCGAACTTGCTGCTGCGAAAAACAGACTGCAAATTGGCGCAAAGCTGACACGTGGTCTCGGAGCAGGCGGCAATCCTAACGTCGGAACAAAAGCTGCTGAAGAGAGCCGCGAAGATATCGCCGTTGCTCTTCAAGGCGCAGACATGGTTTTCATTGCCGCCGGTATGGGTGGTGGTACCGGAACTGGTGCCGCACCAATCGTCGCCGAAGTTGCGAAAGAACTCGGTGCATTGACTGTCGGTGTTGTCTCTCGCCCCTTCCTCTTCGAAGGAAAGCGCAGAGCCAATCAAGCCGAAAATGGCATTCAAGAAATTCGTTCGCGAGTTGACACACTCATCGTCATTCCCAACCAACGGTTGCTCGAAGTAGTCGATCACCGTGCATCAATGCAAGAAGCATTTGTCGAAGCAGACAAAGTTCTCATGCAAGGTGTGCAAGGTATCTCCGATATCATCACCGTTCCTGGTTTGATCAACGTAGACTTCGCCGACGTCAAAGCCGTCATGCAAACAGCAGGTTCTGCGTTGATGGGCGTAGGGAGAGCAACAGGTGAAGGCCGAGCTGTCGAAGCTGCACGCAACGCAATCAACAGCCCACTGCTCGAAACATCTATCGACGGTGCATCCGGCGTCATCTTCTGTGTCACCGGTGGACCAGACCTCACATTGCATGAAGTGCAAGAAGCTGCAAACGTTATCTACTCTGCAGTCTCTGATGAAGCTAACATCATATTCGGTGCCGTCCTTGACGATCGTCTCCATGGCGAAGTGCTCATCACGGTTATTGCAACTGGTTTCGATATGTTGTTGCAAGCGCAATCGCAGAATCAATATGCGGCTGCGAAGGCGCAAAGACAGCCGCAACACGCGCAAACTCCACCTCCTCAGCGCGTAACGCAAGAGCGTGTTCTGCAACAAGCACCTGCACAGCAAGTGCAAATGCAACAACAGCAACAACAAAACAATGAGCTGAAGAAAATCGCTTCAGACATTCTCGATATTCCGGCTTTCTTGAAGGACAGAAACCCGAAAGCGTAGGCTTGGAATTCAGCGAGACCTTCATTGCAGTAATTTGAGCGCCGAACCTCCTATGGGTTTGGCGTTTTTCTTCGGCTCATGTGTCCGGACAGGAAGGACACAAATGGGTTGTCTCAACCTCTGCTCCTACATCGGTGAAGGAGGCCTGATGGGTGGCATTGGACTGATCGGCGGCTCTGGCGTAATTGGCGGATCAGGCTGAATGGGTGGGTCTGGAATGATAGGCGGAACAGGAATGATTGGCGGTAGCGGATCATTCGGCGTGTCCGGAGTTCCTGGTGTTTCCGGTGTGTCTGGAGTCTTCGGCGTGCCCGGAGTCTTCGGTGTCTCCGGCGACTTTGGAGAATCTGGAGTCTTTGGAGTCTCAGGAGTCTTCGGATGCTTATCCGGAGATGGAGATTGGGGTGGCTGTGGTGTTGGTTCCGGAGCTGGCGCCGGCGTGGGCGAATGCGCTTCAAACGGATTTCCTGTTGGAAGTTGCGCCCACAGGACATTCGTTGCTGATACCGCAGGTAGTGCCGCAAGCGCAACAGAGGCTGCTGCCGTCACAGGCAACCGCCATCGCAATGGCCATCGCAATTCAAATTTCTTGGAGTGCCAACTCACTTTACAGTTCCTTCCAAAATCGGCTCGACCTAACGGTCGCACCACAAACAACGGAAACCATGGACTTAGCGAGATCGCTTGATTATATAAGACGAACTCCCAACCAGTACGATAAGATCTCAGCGCATAGTTAATACGAGGCTAAGGTTGGCAGTGGACAAGAGTGTCACAGCGGTTGAAATCGGCTTGGGAACCATGCCGGTGCGAATCGACGGCGACCGCGTCATGCTTCTAGACCAGCGCAAGTTGCCGGAAGAGACCGTCTACTTTGACGCAACCGAGCTTGACGACATGTGTTTTGCCATCAGCGACATGGTCGTTCGAGGCGCCGCATCAATCGGCGTAGCCGGCGCCCTGGGCGTAGCATGCACGGCGCGGCAGCTTGCAATCACTTGCCGAAACACAAACGACTTTAGTGCAGAACTCGACAAAGCCCGTGTGCGCTTGAATGCGACCAGACCCACTGCAGTGAATCTCACATGGGGAACGTCACTGATCTTCGATGAGTCGCAAAAACAATTGGCTCAAGACCCAGACTTGAAACGGTGCGGCTCCAAGCTTTTCGACATCGCAGTCAAATTGATAGACGAACACACCCAAGACAATCGCAAATTGAGTGAGTTTGGAGCGCAACGCGTTCCGAATAATGGGCAGATTCTCACCCATTGCAACGCCGGTTCGCTCGCGCTTTGCGGCTGGGGAAGCGCGCTTGGCGTGATTCGTTCAGCGCACCTTTTAGGGAAAAATGTTTCCGTGTACGTTGACGAGACACGACCCCGCAATCAAGGAAGCAAGCTGACAATGTGGGAACTAGAGCAAGACGGCATTCCCACGACTTTGATTTGTGACAACATGGCCGCCACGCTGATGGCTCAGAAGAAAGTATCGATGATAGTCGTCGGTGCCGATAGAATCGCGCGCAACGGCGACACCGCCAACAAAATCGGAACCTACGGGTTGGCAGTTCTGGCTCATTTTCATGGGGTTCCTTTCTATGTCGCGGCACCAATATCGACTTTTGATCCCAATATTCAGACTGGTGAAGAGATTCGAATCGAGACTAGAGATGCCCAAGAAGTGACCGAGATCTGCGGCCGTTCCATCACGATTCCTTCAGCCAAAGCCTACAACCCTTCATTCGACGTCACACCGAATCGGCTTATATCAGCCATCTTCACTGAATGTGGAATTCTCGAAGCTCCTTACACCGACTCGATTGCGAAGGCGCTTGCCAGCAAACAGAAAGCGGGTGTGGGCAGCCGCTGACAAGTTCTCTTGGCAGGGGTGGACTCATCGTATATATGGATGAGACAATTTGGTCCATTAACAGATCGGTCCAACCGCGTTATCCGACGTAAAAGGTAAGAGGAATTTGAAATGACTGAGACAGTTGAAGTTGTTGATGTGCCGATTGTCCATGCGACGCGTGAGAACACAGCGGACTATGGGCTGTTTATCGGAACAGACGTTCCTAACGCAGGTTTGACCATTCCGTTTTACAAAGGTGCGGTCGAAGAAGGACATAACATCCCGTTCGAGTGCACAGGCAACGCAGTCATTCGCTCTGCTCGTATTCACAAGCGACCGCCGGAAGTCACTTGGTTGGAGCGTCATATGAATATGACGCAGCTCTTCATCGGCTTGGGCGATCAGCCTTTCGGCATGGTGTTGGGCAAACCGAATCATCCAAGCGGAAAAGTTCCAAACGTTGATGACGTGAAGTGTTTTATCTTCCCGCCTGGTCACGGCATTATGCTGCATAAGGGAACATGGCATGATTTCCCGCTTTGCGTCAAAGAACCGGTAACCTGCATCACGGCAAACTCACCGGAAGTGGTCGATGCGTTGAAGAGCATGAAGGGCGCGCATGAGATGGATCATGGCGATGTCTTCAAAATCGACGTGAAGAAGCACACCGGCAAAGTACTCAAGGCAAACCTCTAGTCCATTGAAAGTCAGCGCTTTCAAACTACTAACGAGCGGACCGGCTGATGTCTCCGGTCTCGAACGTCTTTTCAACGAAGGCAAACTCGACGCCAAGGATGTGGTTTGCATCATCGGAAAGACTGAAGGCAACGGCGGTCGCAACGACTTCACGCGCGATCTCGCGATGAAAGCTTTCGAAGATTTGTTCAGCGCCAAATTGAAGATATCGGCATCAGACGTCACCGAACGAATGATTTTTTCGCTGTCCGGTGGTTGCGAAGGCGTTGTCAGTCCACATATCGTCGTGTTTGCAGTTTCAGAGGAAGAATCGCAAACAAAGCTTTCCCAAAAACGACTTTCTATCGCAACTGGCTTTACAAGAGAGTTTAAGCCTGAAGAGATCGGCCGCGTCGTGCAGGTCGAAGAAACAGCACAAGTAATCGAATCGCTCGTCAAGAAATTGCGAGTCGATTCAAACCGTGATGTTCACTTCATTCAAATGAAGGGTGCAATTCCAAGCTACACCTATGAACAAGGCGAAGCAGCACGCAAAGCAGGGAAACCAATGCGCTCGGACATGGTCTATTCTCGCGGCGCATCGGCGCTTGGTGCGGCGGTGGCACTAGGCGAAGTCGACCTCAAGTCGATTACCGATGACACGATATGTCACGATTGGTCGAAGTATTCATCGACGTCATCGTGTTCTGCAAAGCCTGGTTTGGAACGCACAGAAATTATGGTGATGGCCAACAGCCCTTACTGGGACGGCGATCTAACGATAAGCAGCGGCATTTTGGAAGACATGCTCGATGTGAAAAGCATTCACAAAGTGCTCGCGGGACTCGACTTGCCTGTCGACGTGCAACTAACCGAAAAGCAGCGCGACCGGTTAGTCGGCATCTTCGCAAAGTCTGAAGCCGACGCAAGAGGCGCAATTAGAGGACGACGTCACACAATGCTCACCGATGACGACATCAGCGACACTCGCTACTCTCGCTGCGTGTTGTCTTCAGTAATTGCAAGTGTAACTGGGGAGACCGCACTTTACGTAAGCACCCGCGCAGAACATCACGGTCCACTCGGTGGCGGTGTTCTTGCAATCATTGCCAGGCAATGAGCGAAGGAGAAAATCATGGTTAAGTCGATGGAGACTTCAGCACCACAAACTGAGTTGATGAAACTGTCTACCGGCGCCGAAATCGCCGTGTGGAAAATGTCGCCGGAAAATCCATCTGAGCTGATCGTCTTTCTCCATGCTGTCGGCGGCGACCACAAGTCGTGGGCGCCTCAAATGCGTTACTTCTCATCAGACTATGCATGCGTCTCGTTAGATTTCCGAGGACACGGAAAATCCGCCATCAAATCTAGTGACGGGCCCAGAGTTGGAATTGACTATTTCGCAGAAGATGTAATCGCACTCATTCAATCATTGAATTTCGCAAAGGCACATCTTGTTGGGCTTTCCATGGGTGGCGTCGTGGCATTGGAAGTCTTCAGTCAGCGCCCGGATCTCGTGCAGTCGATAACAATGGCGAACGCCTGGGCTCATCACGCCGAAGCTGCAGGTCGCATCAAATTCATGGAAGACCAGCTCGCAGCAAAGCCGCTGATGCAAAGCTCGAAGGAGTTGTTGCCTGGCTTGTTTGCTTCGACAACGGCAAACAGCATTATCGAGCAAACAATCGAAACAGAAGGAACCAAGGACAAAGACGTCTTCCTCGACTCATGGAGATCGATGTTCTTGGTCGATTTTCGGACGTTGCTTGAAACGATAGACGTGCCGCTTCTTCTAATTGGTGGAACGGTAGACAACATCACACCGACCCAACCATTGCTCACCGATATCAAATCGAAAGTCCACATGGCGCAATTGGTGAACATCGAAGGTGCCAATCATTTTTCAAATTTGGACAAACCGGAAGAGTTCAATCGCGCACTCAAAATTCATTTGAATCGCGGCCGGTCACTGCACGGTGAGTCGCTTGCTGCGCCGGTTTTCAAAGAGAAGACATTCGAAGCCGATACGGTTGCGCATGCCCTCATGAAAATGCTCGATGAACGACATGTCGATTGTTTCTTTTCCAATTCCGGCACTGACTTCACCCCAATTATTGACGCTCTCGCGCGATATCACAATGATACGAAGATGAAGACCATCGTAGCGCCGCATGAGAATACGGCGATTGCTATGGCTCACGGTCACTTTCTGCTTTCAGGGAAGCCTCAAGTAGTAATGGCGCATGTGAATGTAGGAACGGCAAACATGGGTTTGGGAATTATCAATGCAAGCCGATCGAGAGTTCCCATGCTGGTTTTGGCTGGTAAGACACCATGGTACGAAAGCGATGTCGATGGTTGCAGAACTAACTTCGTACAATGGGGGCAAGACACATTCGATCAAGGAGCCTACTTCAGAGAGTTCACGAAGTGGGACTACGAGCTGAAAGGCGGCTTCAATCTTGAAACGATCGTCGATCGCGCATTTGCAGTTGCCGGCACCAATCCCGCAGGTCCCGTCTATCTGACACTTCCGAAAGAGTCACTTTGCCAAAAAGTAGACGGACTCAAACTGAGTGATCCTGCACGACAAATAGCATCTAAACCATCACGACCGAACGAACAAGCACTAGAAGTTGCCGCGCGCATTCTGCTGGAAGCAAAGAATCCTCTTGTGGTGACTGCTGAGGCCGGTCGTTACAGAGGTGCACCCGAAGCGCTGGTTCGCTTTGCACAACAACACGCGATTCCTGTTATCGAGCATGGCAAACGCAACTTTTTCAACTTCCCGACGATTCACCCAATGCATCTTGGGTTCAACCCGTCACCATATGTAGAGCAAGCTGACGTGATTGTCGCTGTGGAATCGCATGTGCCGTGGATTCCCGCACTCTCGAAAGTAAAGAAAGCTCCGCTGATGATTCAGATTGGAGTCGACCCGCTTTGCCAAAATATTCCAATGCGCAGTTTTCCTGTCGACGTTTCAATTGCCGGAGATCCTGCTCAATCTCTCAAAGAACTGACTAGAAAGCTCACCGATATCATGAGCGAAGCCATCGACTACGATAAGCGCAGGAAGGCCATTAAAGAGCGCTATACAAAGTGGCATGCCGAGCACACTAGATTGTACGAAGACTACTTCGCACAAGCCGGTAAAGATGCCGATAAGAAAGCCATCACCAAACGCTACCTTTCTATGTGCATCGGGCAAGCGATTGACGATGACGTAGTAATTTTCAATGAGTACGATCTTGACCCCTTCTTAGTGCCTCGCGAATTGGCAGATAGTTGGTTTGAAAACTCGGTGGCAAGCGGACTTGGCTGGTCACTAGGAGCAGCCCTCGGCGGACAGCTTGCGTCACCAGAGCGCACGATGGTCGTTACCGTCGGTGATGGAAGCTATCTTTTCAATACTCCACTTTCTGCGCACTATGCAGCAGCGGCCTATGAACTGCCAATTCTCATCATCGTTTTCAACGACACAGCATGGACGACTATCAAGAAATCGTACCTTGGCACCACCCCTGATGGCTGGGGAAAACGAACCGGTGTGATGCCACTATGCGATTTTGATTTGACCGTGAAGTTTGAAAAGCTTGCAGAATCATGCGGCGGAATCGGGCTTACAGTCGAGCGTCCGAGCGAATTGCTTGATGTTCTCAAAAAATCGATTGCAATCGTGCGCAACGAGAAGAAGCACGTGCTGCTAAACGTAATTTGCGAACGTGATGCCTAAATGGAGAAGCGATCATGCGATGTCGATGATGCGATGTCATTTGTTGAGTTCGCTAAAAAGGGGAACGACCGCAGACCTGGCTATGGGCTCGTGACAGTCGGTTTCGAGCCCAAAGACGAGTCATCGACACCATTCAGATTGTGATACTTCGGAATTAGCACTGGTGGAATTCTGTCTACTTGACTGTCGGCAGGTTCTTCGATTTTGACTTCCTTTTCACCCTCTTTGATCTTGTTGACCAAAGTATCCTTGTTTATTTTGGAAGAATCGTATATCGCCACGCCACCATACGGCTTTTTGATCATGACCGCAACTTTAGCCACGCCAGGCGTCTTGCGGAGCCGCTTTTGAATACCCAGAAGACAAACTGCACAAGTTTTTCCGACGATGCGAAAATCGAAGCGCCTTAAGGCTTTCATGTTGATTGACGACAAGGGAGTTACTTCAGGTTCGGCAAAAGACTGCTTCAACATCGGCTTCTTCGCATCAGCAGCCTTCTTTTCCAACCTTTGTTCATCCGTCATCGGAGTCACTGTTACCGGACCCGTGCGCTTTGTCGTTTGACTAGCTTGGGCTGGAGCTTTCGTTTCTCCGGCTGACCATGCGGTTTGAGGTGAGCTCATAATGGAGACGATTGCGACTGAAGCAATTGCTACAACTCTGGTAATGGCGCGATTCATTGGTACTCCAAAATATCTGCGGTCGAATACTGTGGTGCAACATATATTGTATAAGAGTTTCGGAGTACTGTTTCTGTTTCGCCTAGAGTTGCAGATGCGAAGAGTCGGCTTTTTTCGAGTCGCCGGTTTACCTGTATAGGTTCGGTATGCGCACAAATTGACCACCCGAAAGACGGGCGCCACAAGCGTTTCGAGCGGCAAGTTTCTGCACATACCGAATCCGCCACGGGAAGTCGTTAACTTCAAAAACTTATGCTGCGATCTCCGAATTCTGAACTCGGATTTCCGAACGGTCAACTACGGAGGCAGTACGCCTACAACCGGCTCGGTTGCGTCAGCTTGAAATATCTGCGTTGCATGTCCTGGAATCGGCACTGGAAGGGTGCATGTGACTTGAGTTACGCATGTAACTTGGGTTGTAGACCACGATTTCGCTGCTCCTGCTGGTACCAGCTGAGCGCCGCTGACTATAAACGTGTCGGAGAAATCAGAGATGATTCTTTGGGCGGCAGTGTTTGCTTCTGTTGCATCTTTTCCTGACGCAGCTGCCCTAGCACAGTGTTTCGCGAGTGCATCGTTAGCCGTTTGTGCAATCACCAGCGCTACGACATCGATCAAAAACAGAACTACCGGAATCAAAAGCATTAACCCTGCCATAGTTTCTGCGAGGGTTGCCGCCCGCTTGCGGTTGTGTCGACGTAACATTGCGCTCCTCCGAATTGCTAGTTAATGCCTTTTTCTTCTTGTGGTCTCCGGTCTCTGTACAAGAACGTCACGTTCGCTGTGCATCCGGGGATGTTAAATGCGTTGATGATAGGTACACCACGCATGTCCATGAACGGTTTGCATGTGACCTGCGTTGTGATTTGGCAAATTCCGTTAGTGTCGGCCGCGTTGATTGGGTCCGGAAACCATGCTGGAGTGCTTGTCGGCGTGCCGACAACTCCGATGAATTGAGCCAAAACGGAGGACTGCCAGGCGGTTGTAGCGCCATTGATTGCGCTTGAAACTGCAGAGGCGTTGGTCGGGTCAGTGACCACGACTGCGCGCGTCACCATGTGGTTTAAAAACCAACCGGAGCCAAATGCCATGCCCATATACATCAAGTCGAGCATCGGGAAAAAGACCATAACAAGAATTATCCAAAGCGCGGGACCTAACTCTGCTATCTGCCCGCTGCCAAACTGGCTTCGTCTACGACGTCTTTTCATCACAGTTCGAGACCTCAATGCTATTCCGGACCGCTGAAGGTCCGCCCCAAAACACGACTGTGGTTTCCGCTCTCTAATTTATCGCGTTCCCAACCGATTTTTACTAACGTAACTCCGACCAAAAACTCTAAGGAGTAAAGGTAATTTCATTATACCCAGTTGTCTTATAGCCAATCGCCGCACCGATGATGTGTGGCTGGTTCCGTCGCATGGTCATGGGAAAAACCGCATGGTGTACCCAATTTTTGCTTGACTTCCCTATATTAGCGGGGCATAATTAGATATCCTTAATTTACCCGCTCCAGGCACCCTGTGGCAGGCAAGGGGACCGATGAGTGCGATTTCCGTACTCCGCTTGTTCATGCTTTTATGAGTAGGTTTGCCCCGCAATTTAAGGCTTTACTAGTTCACACACAAACAATGCGCGGAACAATCAGAGGATCGACACAATATGAATAACAGGACACGCGGGGCAACACTCTCGCTGATTGTCGTTCTGACTTTAGTTGTAATTGCCGTTGGCGCCTGCTTCTATTTCATGGTCAAGATACTGGGCGGTGGAAGAGAGTTGCAGCATGCGACTGATTCGGGCAGCCTAAACGTCGCAAAGAAGGCACTTCGGTCACCCGTCGTAAGGGTGTTTGGAGCAGGACCTTATGATATTTCGGGGACATCTCTAGCCACGGCGCAGACCAACTTTAGTCAGTTGGGTGATACCTCTCCAACCGCCGGCGGACAGATTGACCTGCTCGTGTACAACAGGCTAGTCGCTCACACAATGCTAGTGGCGATCAACGCGGCAATGGACAATTACGGCAACGGACCGCCCAACGCTGCAGGTGTTCAAAACGCTCGCAATTTGATCGATTGCTTGTCGAACAAGACCACAGGAATTGGACAAGCACTTGCTCGTAAGTTCAAAGAAGATTCCGAAATGGACACGCACTTTGCGTCTTTGGCCGGACTGGCGAAGATGAAGATGCTCAACCCAGGCGGAACCGACGCAAATCACATTTCAAACCTCAAAGATATTTCGTACATGGCTCGCAATATGGGATCAAACGTTTCGATCGATCCCAGCGTATTGCCGACTGCCTTTACGACAGTAGTTGCACCGAATTTTCTCACGAACAACACAATCAACAAATTGGGTAAGACGTTCGTTCGTGGGTATTCGCAGATTAGCGTTCCCCTGCCGTCAGGCGGGTTTCTGACAGAACCGAATGTGTGGCCGTTGATGGGCGTTCCTATGCGTCCAAGAGAGCAGCCACACCTGGTAAATCAGACAGATTTTGAAAACCTCAAACCATCACCGCTTCCTGGAGATGCGACGGGTTCTACAAGAATACCGCCGAATGCGTTTGCGGCCAGCGGCAGTTCTGCAGAGTTGAAGTCCAGTGGCATCACGCGAGCATTGGCGTCTTCAATCACCGGCACCATCGCCATTGAGGGTGAATACAAAACAGGAGTTCCATGCGGAGTGATCATTGTGGCTAATGGTCCGGGCACCACCCCTGGTGGCGGCGTTCCGGGTACGGTCACAGTCGATCCCAGCGCTTTTGGTTTGTCCGGAAACGCTTATGGGGGCGGCATGAATGACGTCTTCTCCAACCAGTTGATGTCTCCACCTAATGGCGTTACGATGGCCTCCAACGGAGCATTCTCGACCAACCCGGGTAACATCAGTGCCATTCAAGACTTCAAGGCCAACAACCCGGGCGTGCAGGTTCCTGCTGCGCTCGTCGATGGATTGGATGGTCCGGGTACGACGACTGCAGAGAAGCAACCTTTCGCTGATGGTCTCAATCCCGGAATGGGCACAGTCTTGTGCACAAACCGCAACTCGCTGTCCTCGCAGCCGGGAAACGAACCGACTTGCGTAAACAACTTACCTCAAATGATGAACAGCTATGGTATGTCGAGTGGCACCAATGGTGGTGGACTCAACGGACTCATGGCGATTGAGTCGTACAAGGCTCAAGTCATCAACCCTAGACCAGGCGGCGGTCCTGCCAATGTATTGATCAACGCTTGCACTGGTATGAAGAGCTTCAATCTTGTTGGTCTCGGTCCTGCCGAAAAAGACCGCATCGACTTCGGAGTTCCAGGCAACATCAACAACATTCTCGGAAGCTTCACCAGTTTGCCTGGCTCTCCTGCATCCTACGCAGGTTTGGCTGGCAAGGCCCAAACAGTTAGAGATCAACTCGTACTGCGCATGCGTCAGATGGTTCCTGGCGCTGACGATGCGACGATCAACGGGGTTCTGAATCAACCGTTGCCCATGGGAGCGATCAAGTTCATTTGGGTCGACAACTCGAACCCGACTAATCCGCAGTTCCGCTACACAGACAGTGCGCCGAGCTATTTCAATTCAGCGCAGGTTTTGTCGGATGGAACGCCAATGACTGTTCAAACTCCAGTCATCGATCCTAACCGCGCATACGTCAACATGCTTGAGGAGCAAGGCTACCCAAGTCCTTGGGACTGCTTCAGCGACCCAGCCGGAAGGACACACAACACATTGCAGTGGTATCCATCTTCAGGGTTCAACTGCTTGATGGGCATTCTGCGTTTCAGAAACTGTGCGGAAGATTTCACCGCATCGTGGGATTGTCCTTGCTGATCGGTAGAATGAAACTATGAATACTCAAAAAATCGTAATCAGCATGTCCGCCTGTCTAGCTCTGACCAGCTGCATTTGTTCGCCTTCGTTTGCGCAACAGGCGGGAAAACAAAGGGCAGTTCCTTCAGGCACCAGAGCTCTGCCTCCAAGCCAAGCCGATGTACAAGAATATAAAGCCCAGACAATCAAGGAGTACGTCGACTTTCCCAATGTTCCGCGCTACACAGGTAAATTCCTGTTTCTAAGCGGCTTCAGATACCCCCAAATCAGAGGGGGCGAACACATTGGATATACGCTTGGAGTGAATGAAGATTCGGGCTCCGTGCTCGATTGGTACAAGACTTCCCTGGGAATGTACGCGTGGAAAGTTAAAAACACGACGTCAACTAATACCGTTCAAGCCGTAAAAGATGGTAATACTATCGTTGTAACCGTTCAGCCTAAGCGAGCGCTTGGATACAGAACGGAGCTGATAATCAGTTACCAATACGGCAATGGCGGAAGTCAATAACCAAATGACAGTACAAAATTCAATAAGAACCCTCCTGATTGGGTTGGCGTCGGCGTCTGCATTTACTCTCGTTGCGCCTTTGGCCGGGTTGGCGACCCCGGAAGACGACAAATTAATCGCTCAAATCGAGAGCGAGTCTGAAAACGAAGTCCAAAACTCGAGCTTGGAAAAGCTCCAGGAGATTATCGCCCGCGATCCGAAAAACTACAGAGCTCATCTTGTGATGGCTGGTTTTCTCGATCGCATGGGTCTGGAAGATCAAGCCGAAGAAGAATACTGCCAGGCTGTCAGCTATGGTCCCAACGATCCGAAAGCCATGATCGAACTCGTAAAGGCGCGGTTCAAGCGCGGTCAGATCGATGCGGCGTGGGCGCTGCTGAGGGAAGCGCAGAAAAAATTCAAGAATGACCCGGAAATTTTATACTGGGTCGGAAACTACATGTACAAGTCGAAAGAAATCGAACGTGCCGAGTCAATGTTTGTGGTGGCGCTTGGAAGTAAGAAAAAGATATTCGGCTTGCACACTGCACTTGCTGCAATCAGAGTAAGAACCAGACCTGGTGAGGCTCTCCGATTCGCCGAAATAGATCTCGCGGAGAACCCAAAGTACGATCTTGCTTTGCGTGTAAAAGGATTTGCGCTCATGCAACTGAAACAGTACGAGCGAGCAGCTGAGCCACTAAAGACTGTTTACGAGCACGACTTCAAGAATGAGGATCTGTCGAAAAACTACGCAGAGTGCTTGTATTGGCTCGGTCGCTATGAAGAAGCGCTTGATCCTGCTTTGCAAAACCTGTCTTCTACAGCCAGCCCCTACGTCAACAACGTCGAATCAAAACTGCTCTTGTTCAAGATTTTGAAAAGAGTACCGAAAAATTCGATTGCTCCGGCAATAGCGAAAGTCGTTGAGCGCAACGATAGAAAAGGTAAACACTCAGCATTCTACTTCGCGCTTGGTGATGTGCTTGACGGGCTCAACAGGCAAGATCTTGCGATACTTCAGTATCGTCGCGGTTTAGAGATCGATCCGGATTTCGCGCGCGGATATTTCCGGCTGGGTAAAGATCAACTCCACGTCGGAAAGGACGAACAAGCACTGGAGAGTTTCAAAAAGGCTTACATGTTGCGACCGGCTGATCCCGAAATCGGCGCTGCCTATAGGCGTTTGCAAGACAGAATTTCAATTCGCAATGAGGACTTCGCGGGTGCATGGAAGCATTGGATAAAGTCCAAAATTGGATCTTGATGCATTTTCATGGTACTACCGGCGGAGCAAAATTTTGAGGCTCGTCGAATAGTTGCAGTATGTTCCATATTTCCAATTAGGCGATCGCCCCAACATCATTGTTGATGGTGAGCCCAATGATAAGTCGGTTTTGACTCTATCGCATTGGCCGAATTCACCGACGCCCGAACCGTTCAAGGACGATCTGTCAGCGCAAATAGTGTTCAACTTCATAACCAGTGATGATCTCTCAAAGTACACGAAACACTACGGACAAGAGTTGGCAGTGTCGAACAATCACTTTGACGAAGATGGCTTGGTGAGCCTGTTTGCGATGCTGGAACCGGATGAAGCATTGGCGAGGCGAGAGTTTCTCATTGATGTTGCAGCCGCCGGAGATTTTGGTGTATATCGCGACCGAGATGCCGCCAGAGTCGCCTTCGTTCTTTCGGCTTGGACAAGAGACTCCCAATCGCCTCTCAACGACACTGTTTTCAGACTCCCGTACATTCAATTTACCAATGTACTGTACGAGGAATTGCTGCCTCGATTTACCAAGATTTTGGACAAGCTGATAAACCTTGCGAAATTCTGGCAGGAAGAAGATGAGTTTCTCGATGCGACCGAAGATGCGATAGCATCAGGTGCCGTGCAGATTAAACAAGACGCGGATCTCGATCTCGCAATCGTGGACATTCCCGATAACGGCATCATGAAATTCAAAGAGCGACCACCATTTGCAGTTAGTTGGATCAGCTCTGTTTGCCATCCGATGGCTGTTCACAACGCGACTGACTGCATGCGGATTCTTGTGCGCCAAGGTAATCAATATGAGCTCTACTATCGATACGAGACGTGGGTTGACTATCAGTCGCGCAAACTGCAGCCGCGAGTGGACTTTAATGGGTTAGCTGTTGCCTTAACAAACGAAGAAAAGCGAAAAAGAAAATGGATTTGCAATGAGATACACGATATCGTGCCTCGCTTGAAGCTCAAGGACGAGGAAGAGAGTTCGATACCTCCGGCTCTTCTCGAAGAAATAGTGCGAGACTTTTTTCAGCAGGCACAATCCTCGCCGACGCATGCGGATCTGCGTCGTTTCTAGCTGATAATTTGTGCGGATTGAAGATAGAAGTATATTCTTGGGAATACATGGATTACTAGGACACGTAATCTGTAGGTTGAGGAACATTTGTGTCATCGGACGCCAACCTAAATCCCGACGACTATGTGACTATCATTGGACGTGAGAGCGCGACCGATAGCGCGTCCACGCCGGATAGTGCGTCCAATGTGCTCGACAACAAGGTCGCTTCGGATGAGAGACCTGTGCGCCTTTCGGCGAATAAGAGTGAAAGCTCGAATTGGTTTAGCCGGCTGTTTCAACCGAAAGTTAACTTCTACAAGCTGTTGAGTGAACAAGCGAGGACGACCTCGGAGGGCATGGAAGCCTTGCGCGAGTGGATTGAGAAAGGCGCAAGCGATCGCTGTCAGCCGGTTAGAGATCTTGAACACAGAGCGGATCAAGAAAAGCTGCTGCTGCAGAAGCAGCTTTCAAATTCATTCATTACTCCGTTTGATAGAGAAGACATTTACGATCTTTCAACACAATTGGACGAAGTCATAAACGCTGCGAAAACAACCGTTCGCGAAATTGAAGCACTCAATTATTGCCCGTTCGATCCCACACTGAGCGAGATGGCAAAGATTCTATGCGAGGGAACTCGCTGCCTACTGCGAGCCTTCGAGCACTTGGACAAGAATCTCGATGAGGCTTCCAAACAAGCCAAACTAGCCAGAAAAGCCGAGAATCGATTCGAGAAAGTTTATCGAGTCGGCATGCGCGAGCTTTTTGACATGAACGATGTGAAAACGATTCTTCGCACAGTAGAAGTTTATCGTGCGATGATTAGCGCGGCACACAGAATCGATGTTGTGGGTGAGAAGCTAGATCACGTGATCATCAAGATGGACTGATTCGCTCCGGAGGAATCCTTGTGCTCTGGTTTGTCTTGGGAGTGGTGATTGTTCTCAATCTCGTGTTTACCTACACGAACGGATTCCAAGACAGTAGCTCAGTTTCAGCGAGTTCTATCTCTTCGAGATCGCTAGGCAAAGTTCAGGCGATTGCAATTCTTATCGTCTTTGAGTTTCTCGGTGCGTTGCTTGGTGGTTCTGCAGTAGCGAACACGATTAACTCGATCACGTCGTGGCCTGATGGGCCAAGCGTCTTGCCGATTATCGCCAGTGCGCTGATTGGCGCGTGCCTGTGGAACGTTTTTACTCGTGCAATAAAAGTGCCATCAAGCTCGACTCACGCATTGGTGGGAGGTATTCTCGGAGCAGTTTGCGCCGGAAGCGGAGACACTCGATTTGTTGTTTGGGGATTCCCCCCAAACGGGATGCCGACCGGTGTTTACAAAGTTCTGCTTAGCCTTTTTATTTCGCCGGTGCTCGGATTTTTCGCAGGCTACCTAGTGCAGAAGTTTCTGCTGTTTCTTTTTTCGAGAGCGTCATGGAGAATCAACAAAGTGTTGAAACGACTGCACTATGTGACTATCGCTCTTCTTTCTTTCGGACATGGAGCCAACGACACCCAAAAATCCATGGGCGTAATTTTACTTGCGTTGTCCGCTGTCGGACTTCCCAAAAACAGCAGTATTCCAGATTGGGTGCGTCTTTTGGCCGGTGCTGCCATGGTAATGGGAGTGGCGGCAATGGTGCCCGGTATCATCAGGAAAGTAGGAGCGATTTACAAACTTCGCCCAGTCCACAGTTTTGCCTCGCAGCTTTCCTCGGCGGCGACAATTATCACAGGATCGCTTCTAGGAGGTCCTGTGGCGGCGTCACAAGTAATTGCTTCTTCGGTTATGGGAGTGGGCACCGCTGATAGAATCAAAGGCGTGCATTGGATCGTCGCCAAAGATATGCTGATGGCGTGGTTTCTTACTATTCCTTGCTCTGCTTTGCTGTCGGGTGCGATCTATCTTCTTGCGCTGAGGTACGTGCCTCTCGATAGATAGTCGAGGCTCACGCGGAGCGGCACCATATGTGATGCTGTTAGCTTTCTTCTGGTTTTGGTCGCCAGACACCCACTCGACGAGATTCATTGTTTTTCATCTCGGTTGTGTAGGTCTTGTTCTTTTCCAGACGTCGGCGTGCGCCGATAAGTGCGTGGGTTATGAGCTCTGTAAGAAACTGGCCGAGCGACATGTCGTTAGCATCAGCGAGTTCGCGGGCCAAATCGACGAGCGGCAATTCAACGTATGCGGTCAATCGACCTTCAGGACCCGTACTGCCCTCGGGTCTGCGCTCGAAATTCCCACGTCCTGTACCGCTGCCGCCCTCATCGGAGTCTTCGCGACTTCTGCTGCGATACCCGCCGCCGCCCTCACCGGAGCCTTCGCGACTTCTGCTGCGATACCCGCCGCCGCCCTCACCGGAGCCTTCGCGACTTCTGCTGCGATAGCCGCTGGTTTCACCGGAGCCTTCGCGACTTCTGCCGCGATAACCGCCGCCGCCGCCTTCACCGGAGCCCTCGCGACTTCTGCCGCGATATCCGCCACTGCCGCCTTCACCGGAGCCCTCACGACTTCTGCCGCGATATCCGCCGCTGCCGCCTTCACCAGAGTCTTCGCGCTTTCTGCGATAACCGCTCCCTTCACCAGACTCTTCACGTTTTCGAGAGTAGCCGCCACCACCGGCAGTTCCCTCACGCTTTCGGTCATAGCGTGCTTCACCGCGGTCAGAATCTTCGCGCTTGCGGGCATAACCACCACCGCTTGAAGCCCCTTCACGCTTCCTTACGTAGCGCTTTTCCCCTTCACCGGAGTCTTCGCGCTTTCTCGCGTAGCCGCCACCGCCGGCGGTTCCTTCACGCTTTCTTGCGTAGCGCTTTTCTCCATCACCGGAGTCTTCGCGCTTTCTGGCGTAGCCGCCACCACTGGCAGTTCCTTCGCGTTTCTTGGCATAACGCTTCTCGCCACTGCCTGAGTCTTCGCGCTTCCTTGCGTAACCGCCGCCGCTTGAGCTGCCTTCGCGCTTTTTGCCGTAGCCTCCGCTACCGCCGGATTTGCCGGCGCCATACTTTTTGCCGCCAGCGCCACCAGACCCGGTGCCTGTAGTTTTTCTAAACTTAGATGATGAAGACCCGCCTGATCTGGGCTTCTTTGGGGGCGTGTTTCCCACGATTTTAAACCTCCAGTTTGTATCCGACGCCGTGAACGTTTCGGATAATCGACGGCTGTCCGTCAGTGTCTATTTTGCTTCTCAACTTCTTAACGCTTGTCCGAATCGTCTCGGGCGACTTTTCAGAGTCTGATGTCCACACTCTGTCCAGCAGTGCTTCGGTGCTGAATACCTGCCCCTGATGACGCATCAAAAACTCGAGCAGTGCAAACTCCATGCGAGGCAGGTGTATTTCCTGCCCATCCTTCAGCACCTTGTACGAAGTCGTATCAAGAACAAGATTTCCAGCTCTCAGCGTATTGCCTGCCACTTGACCAGGTCGTCTAAGCAGAGCCCTCACTCTTGCCGACAACTCCTTGAGATGAAACGGCTTGGTCAAATAATCATCAGCGCCAGCGTCTAGCCCTGATTCTTTGTCCGGTATCGAACCTCGACCCGTCAACATCAAAATCGGTGCTTGCCCACCACCTTGGCGGTAGTTTTTGCACACCTCAAGACCGTTCATCTTGGGCAGTTCGATGTCCAAAATGATCAAGTCGTATTGGTAGGACTGTGCTAGTTCAAGCGCTTCTGTGCCGACCTCAACCGCTTCTACGAGATGATGCTCGAATTCCAGCCAATCTTTGACTGTGATTGCGAGATTTCTGTCGTCTTCAACTAGCAGAATTTTTGCCATGCGAGTTGCGTAAGCGAGGCCGGAGGGGGAAAGGCGTCATTAACTATACCTTGCTTCGCGCCCGTTAACACTCTTCTTGACGTCCGATAACATAGACAGTCGTTGAGAGCCGAGAGAAGCGGTCTCTAGTAACTTTATAATAGTTTTCAGAACCCTCTTGTACTTCATCATGAAGCTTCAACTCAAAATTTCACACAAAGGGCTGGCACTCATCTCGATTCCAGTGCTTTTTCAGTGCCTATTTGTGTCGATATTGATTTACCAGTTGAACGACGCACAACAGGCTTTAGTGAAAGAACTGCACTCAAAAAACGTCATGTCGAGTGCAAACGTGTTGGGACGCATCACAATTGACGTGTCAACCGCGGCAGCCGCCTACATTACGACTAAAAGCGTTTATTTCCGCGACCGTTTCGAGAAGTCGAAGCAGATTCTCTACGCGGAATTTGACAACCTTCACAGCCTTGTTCGCGACAATCCTGTGCAGCTCGACAACTTGAGAACGGCGAGGCAAAGCGTCGATCAAGGCATCGCGATTCTCACTCAAATCGAAGCGAACATCGACACGGGTGAAGTTCGCAGCTTCGGCGGACCGATTGAGATTCGCTCTATCAAAAGCATTTTGGACAAAATGACAGGTGCAATGTCGGCACTCGTGACTGAGGAAAAGCGCACAGGAACTGCCACAACGCTCGAACGCGAACGAAAGCACAAGGCGCTTGTGACGACGGTGTGGGTTGGAGTTGTGTTCAATATTGCGCTTGCTGTATGGGCTGCGACCGTGTTTACAAAGAGCATTGCACGTCGACTTTCGACAGTTACCGACAACACTTTGAGGCTTGGGCATGGCAAAAATCTCAATCCTCCGATTGCAGGAACCGATGAGATCGCCACTCTCGATCGCGTCTTTCATGGCATGGTGGCTGAGTTGCGCAGAGCCGAAAAGATGAAACAGTACTTGCTTGCCATGGTCAGTCACGACTTGAGATCGCCGCTGACCTCTGTGCAAGGAACATTGACGCTATTGGCAGCCGGCGCTATGGGCGACCTTTCTGAGAAGGCACAAAGGCGCGTTGAAATGGCTGAAGCGGATGTCACTCGCCTGATTCGACTGAGCAACGATCTGTTGGAAATTGAAAAGCTGGCATCCGGGAAACTTGAGATGACGTTCGCTCCCACCCCTGTTAATGAGATTCTTCAACAATCGGCGAATTCGCTGCGCACGTTTTCTGAACAGTATCACGTCACGGTTTCTGTTGAAAAATCCAGGCTCTATGTGCTCGGCGACAAAGATCGATTGGTGCAAGTCGTGGTGAATTTGTTGTCGAACGCGATTAAGTATTCGCCTCGGCTAGGAACAGTCAAGTTGAGCGCAGCGCATCTCAGCGAGCTTGGTGTGGTGGAGTTCAGAGTTGAAGACACAGGCAGAGGCATACCTGAGTCTTATCACGAACTGATTTTTGAACGATTCCAACAAGTTGAAGAAGCCGATGCAAAGGAAAAAGGCGGAAGCGGTTTGGGATTGGCCATATGCAAGTCCATCGTTACTCAGCATGAAGGCAAAATCGGTGTTAATAGCCAGGTTGGAAAAGGAAGCACATTCTGGTTTAGAATCAAGCACCTGCCATCACCTATAGTGCCTACAGATGCAGATGATGATCATGATGCGGAGGATCATCAGAAACACCATCAGAGCGAAGAGTTCTCAACAGAATCATCAGCCGACTTAAATAGTGATCTAGTTGAAGAAGATCCGGAAGCGACTCAAAAGGTTTCTCGATTGAAGGCACCAGAGAAGACCCCCGCAAAATCAGACACAGACTGATAGCGTCCCTTCGAACTCGGCGCATCAGAAATCGCCGAAACAGTACCCAGTTGTCGTCTTTGAGCGACAAGGTCCCTTCGCGCATTCCCAGGTGGGGGAACCAAAAGTTCACAATTCGACCGTAGATTAGACACTGCACATATCTAGATGCAGAGCGCTCGCTTCGCGGGTCGCCATGGCTTTGCGCCGTTCCTCCCCTTTCCACTGCACAATGAGAGGCGTCATCAATGGGTTTCATGTATTCCTCCGACCATCCTGATCTCTTTCCCCAGGCTCAAGGTAAGCCGGAAAGCAAGTCGAAAGGCGCGGATTCGTCTTCCGAGAAAAGTCCGAGTTTGCCAATTGAAAGAGAGGTCGTTTCTTTGTTCGACAGCCCGAAACCCCTGCGTTTGAACCCTTTGGACACCAACCCTTACTCATCAATCGACTTTTTCTCGCCGTTTCAAGACAACATCAAGTTGCCGGAATTGCCAATCGTTCCTTCGCTCAAAGAGCTTCAGGGGCAGCCGGGACAAGCGGCAGATCAACAACCGAAGCAACCATTCCGATTCAAACCGACTGACCCGAAAGACCCGTACTCACTAGACTTTTTTGAGCCATCGGTTCGTCCTGACGCTCAAGTTAAGCCGGGTGGCGACTCTAAAGTTCCTCAGGGACCGGGATCAAGTCAGTTTGATATGACGTTCGATGTTCCTGGCGGCGCGCCTGTAGATAAGGCTAAACCAGGTACTGATGCTCCTGTAGGACCAACCGGAGTAGGACCAAAAGGACCTGGCTCTGATGGCTCGACTATCTCCCGCAACGCCGAAAACCCAGAGCGCATCGAGTCTGTCGAATATCCAGGCGGCAAGAAACGCAGAAACTTTGGATATGACGGCAATCAATTGGCGTCGATTGAAACAATCGAAAAGCGCGCTGATGGAACTGAAGATAAGAAAGTATTTGCGAAAGACAAATCGACCAACTCTTGGTACGTAAAAGTGGATGGACTCAAGGCGACATTGCCCGGAAACATTGAACTTCGTCCCGATGGCAGCGTCGCGTTTCAACTCGACAATCAAGGTCGCTGGCAAACTGAAAGACCAGACGGCACCACTGCAATTGAACGCACAAATCTTTCGGGCGCGCGCCTCGGTTTTTCTGAAGAAGATCAAAAAGCAGTAAAACATGTAACTCGCCCGGACAATAGTTCTGTCGAGTGTTCATATGAAGGTGGAAGTCTTTCCACTATCAAAGAAACTGCAAAAGATGGAACTGCAGTGACATGGGCTGCAGCAGCAGACAATAAATGGATCTCGGATGAGAATCCCCCGCGCGAACGCAAAAATATGGCCGTTCAAGAAAACGGCAACGTTGTCTACGAAGATACGGCCGGCAAGCAACATATCGTTCGCGGCAACGGCAAAGAGCTAGTTCAAGATCCCGCGAAACCATCATTCGAGTTCGACAACGAAGGTCGTCTGAAATCGATCATCGATGCGAAAACCGGATTCAAATTTCAAGATCTGCAAGTCGACGACAACGGAAAACTGCAGTCGCTCAACATCAATGATCCCAAGCGTGGTGTCGTAAGCTACAAACGCACCGGCGCCGAAGAGTGGTCAGTCACCGATGCGCAGGGCCGCAAGGTAAACAGTGGTGTTTGGCGCGGCGACGTCAACATCACAGAAGCCGGCGAATACTCATATAAGGAAGTGGGCGGCGACGGTTTTTGGCATACATATAAACATGATGGAACTCGCATTCTCGAAAAGAAAAATGCAGACGGATCTCATCAGTTGCATGATGCCGCCGGCAATCTCCAGGTCCTCACACGACCGAATGGAACCAAAGTTGAAGCATCCTACGACAACGGTGTCATGTCGAAGGTCGTAGAGTCGAATGCGGCTACCGGTGAGAAAACAACATGGTCCTTCAATGCAGCGGACAAGACTTGGTCTTCCGATGCACCAAACTCCGTTCCCAATGCCAAAGCACCGATCGACAAAGATGGCGTGCTGAAGTTCAAGGCGGCAGACGGAGCAACATATCAAACTAAGACAGATGGTTCAACCGATGTTGTCACCGAGGAAGGTGTCAAGGTTGAAATCGACGCGAAAGGATTTGTTCGAAAGACCACTGCAAAGAGTGGCGATTCCAGAACCTTTGACTACGAAGATGGCAAGCTCAAATCAGTTACCGACGTGAGCAAAGCAGGTGGAACCAATAAATGGAGCGCCGATAACATGGCTGTTTCCAAATTGGGCGACATCACGTTCACCACACCTGAGGGACTGAAAGGCGCGTCGCGTGCCGACTTCTCCAAAGTTGAATACAATCGCAACGGCGATGTGGCGAAGGTAACTTTGCCCAACGGTCTTTCTCGCACCATGGTCTACGACGGTGACACTCACAACGTGAAATCGATCATCGATACACGCAAAGGACCAAGCGGCGAGGAAAAATCCAAAACTTGGGAACGCCAGAAAGCACCAGACGGAACCTGGACAGACTCATACGCATATGTTCGCCAAGATGGAAAATTCGATGCTCGCCATCACGTGAAGATGGATGAGTTTGGTCGCTATACATACCGCGACGCCAAAGGCGATCAAGTATCGCGTGTTGGTGACAGACTGAGAGGCGATGGTGAAAACTATGTCTCCGAGTCAGTAGCGGATGCGCATGATAACTTGCTCGAAACAATGACTCCACTGCTTGGCGGCGATGAAAAACGTGCGGGCAGATTTGCTCAGATGATGAAGCGTTTTGAACAACGCATGCAGGACCGTATTGAAGCTCGCACCGCGGGCGGTGAAGATCTGGGCAAGGTTTCTGAAGATACAGAAAAGACTGTTGCCGCTTGTTACGATCAACTTTCGCAAATGTGCTCGGCTGAGCAAGCGCCGGGACAGGTCTACGATCAGGCGACCAGAGCCAAGTTGGTCGAGAACTTCATGTTCCACGCGCAAGATACGACGACCATCGATCAAGGCGGCAACGGAACATGTTGGATTCAGGCCGGTCACATTAACGGCATGATTAGCCATCCTGACTCCATGGCTCGCTTGCTTAAAGAAGTGAGCTGCACGGGAACCTTCACAACATTGAACGATGGAACTGCTGGCAGCCAGCCGAGACAGTTCAGATTCTCACAAGGTTTGCTTGGAATTAGAAGAGGTTCTGAGGAATCGAACTGGACGATCGATAGAGCCTATGAAGGTGGTCGTCGAAGCCCGGTCAGCATGATATTCGATCAAACGCTGCCAGTTATTGGCGGTCGCCGTGAGTGGCGCAGCAACGCCGGCAGTTATGGTGGCAGTGATGGTGCCAGGCGCATCATGATGATGGTAACCGGGGATACAGTTTGCGATTCATCCAATCTCGTTGGACGTTCTGAACGACAAACCCTTCTCTCCAAAGGCGGCTTCATCACCTACGCTCCTGGTCACATGAGAACCAGACAGCTCGTGAAGCAAGACGGCGAATGGTATGTCGTGCAAGACGATCAACATGGAGAACATTCAGATCACCGCATGACTAAAATTCGTGATTTGAAACAATGGCTACAAGAAAGACCAGGACGCCGTGACCCGAGAAACCCATTTGGACCTGGAGGAGACAACCCCATTCAACCAGGACCCGACGGACCTTATGGACCAGACCAGCCCTACGAACCCCAACCTCGCCCGTTCCGTCCGATGATTCGCAGAATCTTCAGGCGCTTCTAGGAGCATTAAATGACAGCACTACATAACCCTTCAAACCCGCATATCTCGGGTGCATCAGGTGCAACAAGCGCATCTGGTGCCTCGAGTGCTTCTAGTTCGAGTCCAGCAGAGGCGTCTGGCCCAAGACCCCCTGGCCCCTCAAATTCGAAGAATTCAAATCCCTTAGTCTACAAATTCTCACAAAGCCCACTGCGACCAACTCCGGTCGCGAACGATCCGACGACCGAGAAAATGGCGCAGTACTTGAGCGGCTCCTTCACTGAACCTGATAGAGTGCGTGAAGCGCCGTTGTGCAGAAAGATGGAAGGGCTTGGAAGAATCTACAGCATGACGCTTCCACCAGGCTGGGTCGAAACTTCCCAAAAAGATGGCGGCTCCAGATTGTTTAGCGGCATGATTCAGTATCGCGAGTTTCAGCCACCTGCTTCTCCTGAGACTTTTCTTGCGTACTGGAACCGTGGCTTCCTCGGAAACGCATTAACTCCACGCACAGGAAAAGCTTTCATCAAGGTTTTGTCTGAGGCACCACATACGCTATCAACAAAAGAAGTAGAGGGGCTGAGCGAACTACTTGGAAAAGCCGGCAATACTCAGCGTTTCTCAATACTCGATGTGCGCACTATGCAGCTCAATGGAAATCGGGTTTTAGTCGTAGATGGAACCTGGACTGACAATCGAGATCGTGCCGCCATCGTCATGTTTCCGTCAGACAGTACAGGAACTTTGGTTGAGCAAATCTGTTACGAAGCGTCCGCTGAAGACTACTCGCGGTATTTAGACTTCGCATCCAATGCGTTGCTGTCAATCAAATGGCGATACAGCAATAGTGTAAATCTGGAACAGCCTCAGTCCTCAACATAAGAAACGCAGTTCTCTATAAAGTTCGAACGAATCACCTCAAGAATTTGAAACGAAACACCAGCAGGACGGCCGGTCAAATCGTGGCGTTGGTAGTTTCGTTTGGTCAACATTTTGGATGTGATATAAGGAAATTGAGAGCTATTTTGAGTGAAGCCCGAATGGATCCCACGATTCCTATCTTAGGGTTGGGTACCTTCCTAGTTGCATCAACTGCAGCTTGGTTTATGGCTCGCAAAACCCAGCGCGACAAAGATCCGGAAATCGCTTACAGGAGAGCGATGGATGGCTTGGAGTCTGCAAAAGCAGCCCGTCGTGAGGCCTTTGATAAAACAAAAGGTTTGAACAAGCATTTGAAAGTCCTCATGAGAAAAGAAGACTCTCTACGCCAACGCCTGAAGAAGAACGCGGATGATGAGAAACTGCAAAGAGAATGGCTTTCTGTCAAGGAGTCCATCAAGCAACTTGAGCACGAAGCGGGAGCGCGCGAGAAGGAGATAGTGCGATTAGAAGTGCTTCTTTCGACGTTCGAGATTGAGATTCAATCGTTAATTACCAAAATGATGGTAAGTTATTCGAAGACCAAGTCTAACAGCTCCATGAATGCAAGCACGAAGCTCCTCAAATCTTTAGAGCGAAGACACGGAGTTTTCGAAAAATTCGAGAAGAGTGTTAAGAGGAAAGAAACTGGTGTCTTTGAGATGGTATCAAAGCTGGAGACAAAAGGCGGCAGAGGAAGCTTGATGGCCGTTGAGAATGCTCTTGGAAAAATGGAGAAGCATGTTCAGTTCAGAGAGTCAAAGCTAAATGCAGCTATTGTCAGCGATAACATCGAGTCCAACCTTCGACATTTTGACTCGATGTGTATTGGATTGGCTCATATTAGATGCGGAGTGGTTTCGGCATATGATGCCGCTAAGACTTTCTTTGCAGCAGCGGATCCAAGCGTAGAAGCGGCGTTCAAACGGCTGTGTGAACAAGTGGAGTCGGCGGAAAACCTTGCCGCGGCGTCACTGCAGGAAGAGAGCGAGTTTGAACAGCGCATTGCTGCAGCTGAATCTGCAAACAATAGAGACGAGTTTGAAATTGCTTTGAAACTACATCGGCGCAAAAACATTTCAATCCGAAATGCACTATTTCATGTTGATGATGTAGTGCGCCGACTGAAGATTCTGCAACTGCTCTTCTCCGCACATCCAGACCTTCGAGACAAGCACTGTAACGAATACAAACAGGTCGTTCTGTCTTTGTGTGAATGTATGGGTTCTGCAATGCAAAGCAAGGAACAAAGCAGCAAAGAGCAATTCGTCGACATTCCATCGAGAGTTTCAAGTATGGAAACCTCTGCGCTGCAGGCATATCTCGATTTAGTGAAGAACAGTTCCGAGAAGCTGACGGATTCCTCGTTTCAGGCTGACTTAAGACGCGTTCACTCTACTTTTAGTGCAGAGGTTCCAACTGCGACAGCTGAGATCGAACGTTGGAACAACGCTGCCCATCAAGCGCAGCTAGAAAAATGGCAGCTGCTTGAATTGGTCGCGGCTCAGCGAGTGGACGCGTGGACAAATTATCGGTCTGTGTTGCAGCTAACTCTAGATGTTATTGAGCTGTTTGTCGGCGATGAACAGCATACAGATGCGACCGGCTAACCTTAAGAATAAAGTTAGGTCTCGGAGGTGCTAAAGGGCGCCAGGATTGGTCCCGGTGAGATTGATACCGTATTGTTCCCAAATTTTGGTAGGAACATTTGCAGACCCAAGCCATCTATTCACTCAGTGGTGGAGCGAACAAGCTTTACTGATGGTAACCGTTGGGATTTTGGATATGTCACAGGACACAATTCTACTTATAGATGACGACTTCAACATTTGTACGATCGTAGAGATAAGTCTTAGTCGACAGTTCAAAGTGTTGGTTGCAGAAAGCGGACTTCAAGGCATCGAGCTGGCGAAGTGGGAAAAACCTTCGCTAATCTTGTTGGACGTGAGAATGCCAGGCATGGACGGAATCGCCACTCTGAATGCCTTGAAAGAAGATGCACGTACGAGAGACATTCCAGTCGTTTTCATGTCCGCAACTGTCCAAACAGATGAAATTGAGGCGTACAAGAAATTGGATATCGCTGGAATTATCTCCAAACCATTCGATCCGCTTCATTTGCCGAACCTAGTGAGAGCTTACTTGCGGTGTGGCTCGAACGCACATCCGCAACCGCATCCGCGCGCAGGTGTGCATCACCTGTGGTAGTTAAATCGGCCGATGTTCTTTCGCCTAATCGTCAGATGTACCGTACAGTAACATCTGATCCTGATGCTTCCATTGAATCGGCACTGAATTTCTTAGACTGTTGATTGCAGCTCTGGCTGCGGCGATTTCAGCTTTTGCGGCTTCGGCTTCTGCTCGAAGCTCCGTTGTGGGCAACTCGCTTTGATAATGCCCGGGTTCATTTGTTAGAAATGCAAATCGATTTAGTAAATGCTGGGCACCAAAAATGGTATCACGATAGTCATTCATCGGCAGCTCTGACTCTCCTGTTGTGAAAATTTGTGTGTACGTGTGAATCCTGTGTCTGTGAAAATTTCCTGTTAGATGTCCTGTGTGTTGCTACTGTCCGAGGGAGCTCCGTTGAGTACGTGCGTGCCCTCATTCAGGGATTATTTGGCTATATCCAAACTTCCCCGATTTTGGACATTAAAAGACGATGCCGCCAGCGACCGGCAGGGGACCAGCCCTTAGGGACTCATACTTTTCGGAAAATTGTTTTTGACTTCAGTCCGAACGCCTGCGAGCCAAGGGTCTTTTTTCGCTTGTGCAAGTTACCTGTAGAGGTTCGGTATGTGCACAATTTGGAGTCTGGAAATCCAGTGCAAATAAGGATTTCCAGTGACACTTTTTTGCACATACCGAACCTCCCAAGGTAAATGGAATGCAATTATTTGAGTCCCCAACGAATCTGCGTCAAAACTATGATTCCGCCGTCCGCGATCCGTTACTAGCCAAAGAATCCTCCAACGCGCAAGGACATTCGTGCGGAATGGCCCGCTTCTCCTTAGTTCCCCGCCATCATTAGGAACTAAAACGTGAATCTCGTCGATTCGCTTTGACTGTCTCGTGAGCCGCGCTCTCCTTGCTGCCCATCATTCCTTTCAGTGTCAGCGAGATTACAGCGATCACTGCAACAATAAATCCATCGAAGAGATGTTCACCGGCAAATGCCCAGCCAATTCCAGAACAGACAGAGGAATCTGGAGTGCTCGGATTGTATTCAACAAGAACGGTGCTGCCTTCGGTGAATGGTGCGTTCAGCCTGCACTGGCCCGACCATGATGGAAATGATGTTGCACTTCCTGTGCGAAGAATTCCGTCGTCTGCCTTATATTCATAAGAGACGGTCACAGTACTAAAGCTTCGACGCCTGCCACCGAAGGAGTCGGCATGGATTGAAGTGATTTTTCCTTGGACGACCTTCGAGTTCAACGGCGTTGTAAATCGGCCCAACTCAATTGCGCAGGGAGAAAAACCAAGAAGTATGATTGCGATTAGCAAAAGATCGAGTGGTTTCATTTTCTTTATATGCAGTCGCCTCAAGAGAGACAACAAAAGAGTTAGAGAGGTGAGGCGTGATTGCGATAATACAACCGTCCTGTTGACATCCCGGGAAGTCTAACCATCACTTAAGAATTGGAGCGCGCTATCATTTCCCGGATGCCCTGCCCGGAGAATGTCATGGATCTTCAATTAAACGGAAAAACCGCTCTGGTTTCTGGTTCAACCGCCGGAATCGGTTACTCGATAGCGCTTACGTTGGCGACGGAAGGAGCGTCGGTGATTGTTAATGGGCGTTCAAAAGATCGCGTTGATAAAGCTGTGGCAGAAATTAAGAAAGCCCATTCGAAGGCTAATGTTTCCGGTATCGCTGCCGACTTAGGCACCGCTGATGGTGTTAAAGCGCTTCAGAAGGAACTGTCAGCAGTCGATATCTTAATAAACAACCTGGGCATATTCGAACCAAAAGCGTTCGACGAAATCACTGATGATGATTGGATGCGCACATTCGAAGTCAACGTCATGAGTGGTGTTCGCTTGAGTCGCGCATATCTTCCCGGAATGCGACAAAAGAATTGGGGGCGAATCATATTTATTTCGAGTGAATCAGGCGTGAACATTCCCATGGAAATGATTCAGTATGGTCTAACAAAGACTGCACAACTGGCGTTGTCGCGCGGCTTGGCGGAAACCACAGCAGGCACGAACATCACGATCAACTCTGTGCTTCCGGGTCCTACGAGATCGGAAGGAGTAGAGCAGTTCATTACCGACATGGCAAAATCGCGCGGAACCTCAGAAAAAACAATAGAAGACGAATTTTTCCAAAACGTCCGACCGTCTTCATTGATTCGCCGATTTGCTACAACGGACGAAGTCGCGGCGATGGTGACCTATCTTTGCAGTCCACTGGCTGCAGCTACCAACGGTGCATCTGTGCGCGTCGATGGCGGCGTGGTGCGTTCTATCGTGTAGTTGAGCGTTAGCGACCGACGTCGTACGCCATCTTTGTACGCCATCTTTGTATTTGGCGATTCCTCTTTGGCTTCGTCGTTCCTACCTATCTATGGTTTCATGACGGTTACTCGGCGCTCCGGCTAGCCCAAAATCACAAACATTTCAATTCCGTAAATCGCCAGCAGTTGTGAAAATTGCGGGTCGTAGTCAGGCGATGCAAGCACGGCTTTGAAGGATTCGAGAGGACTCACAGGAGCAAGCCGCGCCCTTGCTCTATCAATCTCTTTAATGGCAAGGCGTGTAGGCTGCTCTTGCACCGTCAGCTTCCACCCGGATAGATATGCCTCGAAGCAAGAGATTTGCGCGAGCGAGAGGGAAAAGACCATGAGAATCGCAGTTGTAGCTGTTGCTGGTGTTGCAAGGGTAAGAATCACAAAGCTGATCAAAAGTAGTGATCCAATGAGTGCGCAAGTGATGAGCCAAAAGCACATGGTGAAAATCTGCAACACGGTTTTGATTACAGTGAGTCTCCAACTCTGTCTATCGATGCTTGAAACCAATTCTACGATTTCAATGTACAGCGGAATCAACTGTTTCAAAAACAACATGGTGTGAGTTGCAGCAGCCACCACCAGTGAGGTCATGCAAACGAAAATCGCAATTGGCGCATTATTCACCACAACCCAAGTAACGACTAAGGCTCCGATACTAGCAATCACAGCCAAGACTCGCTGCAGCACCCCATATTTTGTCCTGCGATCCTCAGGAACAATCAATCCACGCGCCAACAAATTCTGCCTCAAGTCTCTGCGAACGGATTCTTTGTATCCCGATACAGAAAGCTCTGCAAGCAATCTCAAAAGCCCGTTGACGTTCAGATACTTCCGCAAATGACGCGGGTCTCTAAGCGTTTCTGCGATCAATCCTTTTAGCGAATTGCGAATCCAGTTGTAGAGGAAAATCAGTTTCTTGACTTGACCGATTGGGTCTTTGGTTATGTTTTTTGGAACCACCGAATCAATCTTCTTGTCGGCCCAATCTTTGATCGACTGCTTTACGACTTTTGAGATGTTGAGTTCGTATGCCGCGAGTTGAATGTTACCCTTGAGAATTCGCTGCAACAAATCGACGACCATTACGATGATGGTGTGTGTGATGTCGCCACCGCGGATTAGATATGCAAGTTCGGCTGGTCGAAGATCTGTGGTTTGAACGATGGTCGGTCCATTCGTTGAAACGGTGGTCGGAACGGTTGAGATGGTCGGACCATTCGTCGAAACTGTGGTCGGAACGGTTGAGATGGTCGGACCATTCGTCGAAACTGTGGTCGGAACGATTGAGCTGGTCGAGTCAATTGGAAGATCGACTTCTGAATCAACGATTGGTTGTTCCGCAATTGCCTGCAACGAGTCCGCTTGAATCTCAAGCAGTCCCAACGGTGCTTGATATTGAAGCAATCGAAACTGCATGATCTCTTTGATAGAGAGCATCGCAAAAACGATGAGGACCATTGAAATGAGTAGTAAGTGAACAGGTTCCAACTAAAGTTTCCAGCTAAAAGATCAACTCTCAAAAATGCGACTCTAAGTGTCCAATTTGAATGGAAAAATGAGAAAGACGCTCATACGGATCTAAAGAAGTCAACAAAGTCTATTTTAAGGCTTCCAAGAGCTAAAGCGAAAAATCTGAGCGATCTGATCACAATCCGTTGGCACGCGCTCCGCACCACGCGCTCCGCACCACGCGCTCCGCACCACGCGCTCGGCACCACGCGCTC
>CAYZJR010000044.1:17215-51756 GCA_964478655.1 uncultured Candidatus Obscuribacterales bacterium | reverse complement strand
ATTTCCGACCTCGCTTTTTTCCCAATTTTTCGTCGAAAAACTGTCAAGCTCGCTTGACACTTTGCAACGGGCAAGAATTTGCCTCCCCGCAAAGCAAATCAGCGGCGGCAAAAATTCTCCGCACGGCGTCCGATCAAACGATCGATTTAGAAGTCTTTCTTACCAGCCGACATCCACTCTCGGAAGGAGGGTGGCTCCCGCAACTCAACCACTTTTTGCGGCAGTTTTCCAAAATACCCGGCCAAGAGTTTGTTGTATGCGGCGACATCAGCATCTGTTGCCGTTCCCACAATCGTTTCATCAACAACCTTTTCTGGTGTCGTCACCGGGGTTTGATCCGGCAACACAACTTCTTCTTCAGTTGCTTGTTTCGTCGATTTTACGGAAGTCTTGAGTGAACTGAAAAAGTTAGTATCTTCGGTCGCCGCACCTGGAAGATTAGCCTGTGCTGCAGCTTGAGCAGCTTGAGCCAGTCCCGGATCTGCTGCTGCTGCTGCTTGTTGCATCACCGCCTGTGGTGCCGCATTCGACTTGGCACCCTTGGCTCCGGACTCACCTTTCATTTCAGCAAAAAGCTTTTGCTGCGCTGCGAGTTCTGCGAGATTGCGACGCTCCTGTTCAACCTGTTTGTAGCCCATGAATGCAGGCGTGACCTTGTCCAGATCTTCTACGGCTTGGGCATACCTTTTGTATTTGCGATGGTTGTCGGCGCGAAGACAATAGCAAAGATCCATACAAGCGCGCTGGCGCTCGTTTAGTTTGCCCTCTTTCCGCTCGATGTCTTGAAGGATTGCCATCGACTCTTGGAAGTTGTTCTGCTTAGCAAATTGCTCAGCAGCCTCGATTTTGGCTTCCATCTCCTGGATTTTCGGATACTCAATGGCATAACGCGCACCAGCGACCAGGCATAGAACCAAACAGATAGCCGCAACTGCAATGAGTGAAATACGAGCCGTTTTGTTGTCTAGAACTGCTTGTATCCAATGTGGAAGTTTCGGCTTGCTCTTGCTGGGCGCAACAGGCATAGAGTCTTGCCTTGTCGGCGCTTTTTGCTTGCGACGTGCCTCGCGATTATCAATGGTGTCATGCGAAGCACCACTGTTTTCGTAACGTCCAAGCTGCGGAGAGTTTAGTCTGAGACGCGTCGGTCTCTCGCTGTACGTGCGCTCTCCACATTCCTGGCAAAACAAGTCATCTGAGAGGACTTCTGCTGAGCAGTTCTCACATCTCGTTTCTACGGTTTGCATCTGGACCCCTTTATTAGCTAGGCAAAAGCTTCAGGCTACGGCATCTAACCACGTTGTCAGTTTAACATCAGAGACCCTTTAGAAGCCGTAAAGCAAATTAAGTAGCGGGCAAGTGCTAAGATCTGCATGCCGCATTATTGGCTATTTGCGCGGCTTGCAACGAAACAGAGAGATATCAAGAAGATGAAAAATGAAGCTTGGGAAGCCGAAAAGGCAGAGCTGATTCAATCGATCAAAGCACTTTACATCCCATTCTCGCTGTTCATAGCATGCGTAATACTTGCCGGCGGAGTCTTTTTGGTCAATCAGAACGAACCAATCGGCTGGGGATTTCTCCTTGTTTCAGCCACCATCGCTCTTTCTGCTTTCATTGCATTGTTCCGTTTCCAAAATAAGCAACGAGCCAAAGGCATAATTCCGATCGAACCGGATGAGTTCGACGATTGCGTCTCCGAATAGAAAAATTCTTCTCTGACCGCGCTTACAGCGAGCCGGACATCGAGGACAGACGGCGATTCAAGTATCCGTTGTTTGGTTGAATCCGTTTCGCCTTCATCAGCACTTCGCGCGCACCTTCGTGGTCGCCGTTGGCTTCGAGCGCCAACGAAAGATTGTTGTACGCGGCAAATAATCTCGGTTCGCTTTCAATGGCGCGACGCAAGGTTGAAATCGCATCGTCATTACGTCCGGTAGCCAAAAGTTCAATCGCCATCTCATTGAGTATGGCACCAGATGCAGAACCACACTCGCCAAGTGCTTTTTCGTATTTGCACAATGCCTGGGCGTGCTTGCCTTCGCGTCGCAATGCACGAGCCTGCTCCCACTGCGAATCGACATCAGGCAATCGCTTGAGCTCTTGCGCCTTCACCTGCGAGTGCGCCGACTCTTTCAAATGTTGAGCGAACCAAGGAATCGAAACTCCCAATGCCAAAAGCAGCACCATATACAGTACCGGCGCGCGACGAATTTCCAGCTCACTGCCTTTCAACTCGCTAAAAGTAGCGGCATTCGGTAAACGCATAGAAAAAGGTCCAGCTCGAAATAGAGCTGAACCAATAAGCCTCCGGCGAGATTATCTCTTCGAGAATTGGAAGCGTTTACGGGCTCTCTTGCGACCGTATTTCTTCCTTTCTTTGACGCGCGGATCGCGAGTCAACAAACCTTCTACTCTCAATACCGGTCTGTTTTGCGGCGCAGCTTCAGCAAGCGCCCTGGCGATACCATGTCTGATGGCACCGACTTGACCGGCGATACCACCGCCTGCAACAGAAACGATGACGTCGAAACGACCGTTGGCATCGGCAGCGGCAAACGGAACAAACACTTCGCGGGCAAGGCCCGGGCGATTGCCGATGTAGTCTTCGATGGTGCGGGAATTGATCGTGACCACTCCGGTCCCTGGAATGAGACGCACTCTGGCGGTTGCCGATTTTCTTCGTCCTGTTCCGTAGTATTGAATAACGCTAGTCATCTATCCCTCTTTCTTAGTGCGCAAGAGCATATTCTTTGGGTTGCTGAGCTGCATGCGGATGCTCAGCGCCGGCATAAACTTTCAACTTGGTGAATTGACGATCGCCAAGTCTGGTGTGGGGAAGCATTCCACGAATGGCGCGTTCGACAACGGCTGTCGGACGGCGGCGACGCAGGGACTCGAGGGTCTCTTGCTTGAAGCCGTGCGGGAAGCCGGAGTGACGGTAGTAGATCTTTTGCTGTTCTTTCTTACCGGTCACTTTGATTTTTTCGGCATTAATGACAATGACGAAGTCCCCGGTGTCGACGTGCGGGGTAAAGTCAGGCTTGTTCTTGCCGCGCAAAAGATTCGCTACTTCGCAAGCCAAACGTCCGAGAGTCTTGCCATCGGCGTCGACTACGAACCATTGCTTGTCTAGGTCTTCTGCGGTTGGGCAGTACGTCTTCACGGGTCTTCTCCTGTCATCCTTTGGGGCTTCGCTCGCCCAAAGGGAGCTCTGATTTTTCTGAATTGAATAAGTCGAATAGTTCGGGATATTTTACCGAATTCAACGTTAGACCCCAGGCTGGAGCCGTTGGTCCGGCCAGGTCGCGCGCCTTACCGGCAAGAGCGTGACTCATAGCCTCAGGCTGCATCTTGCCGAGCCCTATCTCTATGAGCGTCCCGACAATAATTCGCACCATATTGTACACGAAGTGATCAGCGGCAATCCAGAACTCAAGCCTTCCTTCACCTAATTTCAACAAATCGGCGCGCCTTATTTCGCATTCAGTTGAACTATTATCGGAATTCGATGACTTGAATCCGGTGAAGTCGTGATGCCCTAAAAGCATACCAGCAGCGGCTTTCATGGCTTCGGCATCGAGCGGAGTTCGGACGAAATAGTGAGTGTTTTTTAACAGGGGGGAACGTTGAGGCCTGTTCAAAATTCGATACACATACTCGCGCTCTATCGCCGAACGCCTTGCATGAAACTTTTCAGGAACAACGGACGCAGCAACAACACTCAAGTCTTTTGCCAGAATTCCATTCATTGCCCAACAGAATCGATGCGAGTCAAACTCATCTTCGGGCCATTCGCAGTGCACCACCTGCCCGGCAGCATGAACGCCAGTGTCCGTTCTGCCACTAAAAAGGGCGGTAACAGGACTTCTCGCCAAAGTGGAAAGCGCACTTTCCAGTTCAGATTGCACAGTTCTCACACCAACTTGGTATTGAGAGCCGTGAAACGACTTCCCGAAATACTCGATTAGAAGCGCAAGGCGCACCGAATCAAAAGAATCAAAAGGGTCTACAACAAGCTACACAAGTTGAATCAAAGCCATCGGCGTTGCATCGCCGCGGCGAGGACCAATCTTGATGATGCGTGTGTAGCCGCCTTGTCTGTCTTTGTATCGCGGAGCGATTTCTTCAAAGACGCGATGAACGACGTCACGGTCGTAGAGATAACCGCGAACTTGCCTTCTCAAATGCACTGCGCGAGCCACTTTCTTGGCTGCTTCTGCATCGCCCTTTTGCGCTTTTTCATAAATGGCGTTGTAGTCAGCAACCTGACCTTTCTTGCCTTTGGTGATGATGCGCTCGGCTTCACTGCGCAGAGCTTTTGCTTTCGACAGTGTCGTCACGATTTCATCGTGGCGCAGAAGCTCAGTAGTGAGCGAGCGAAGCAAGGCTTCTCTCTGATCTTGGGGACGTCCCAATCTATTTCCTGGTACACGATGACGCATAGCTCTTGTCCTTTTTCTTCCTTGGGTTCAATGACCCTGATGGTTCCTAATGAGTGATTACTTGATGTCTTTAGGAGTGTCAGCCAATGTCAAACCGAAACTGCGGAGGCGTTCGATGACTTCGTCTGCAGACTTCTTACCGAAGTTCTTGATGTTCATCAGATCGTCATAGGAGAGCTTGAGCAGCTCGCCCAACGAGTTGATGTTGGCACGCTTCAAGCAGTTGTAAGCGCGCACTGAGAGCTCGAGTTCTTCAATCGAGATCGAGCTGTGTTTGCCGTCGGTTTGCTGAGGCTGGGTCGCCGCAGGAACCATCGGTTTGCCGGAAAGCTCAGCGATCGGCACCAGGTGCTCGATTACTTGTCTTGCGGCTTGAGAAACTGCTTCTGTTGCATCGATCGATCCGTTGGACCAGATTTCGATTGTCAGTTTGTCGAAGTCGGTCGATTCGCCAACGCGAGTCGGTTCGACATGGTAGCTGACTTTTCTTACCGGCATAAACACAGCATCGATCGGCAGCACATCGATTGCTTGCTTGTAGTGGCTGTGTGAATCTGCAGGAACGTAACCGCGACCGCGCTCAACAGTGATTTCAGCGCGAATGCGACCGCCCTCAGCCAGTGTGCAGAGTTGCCAGTCCGGGTTGATGATTGTGGCATCGGCGGGGCAGAGAATATCTCTACCTGTTACCGGGCCGGTTCTTTCAACATCAAGGTGAAGGTATTGCGGGTCGTTGGAGAAGGTCTTCACGACTAACCCTTTGAGGTTGAGCATGATGTCGATTACATCTTCGACGACACCAGGGACGGTGGTGAATTCGTGGGTGATACCATCGATTCTCACTGCCGAGACTGCAGAACCATCGAGAGAAGAAAGAAGAACGCGGCGCAGTGCGTTTCCTAGAGTGGTTCCATAACCTCTTTCCAGGGGCTCAATAACGAACTTGCCATAAATAGATCCATCAGCCCCGGTTTTATTTTCCAGGCACTTGATCTTCAGCGGTTCCATCAAATTAACTCCGTATGACAACAGTCGATCCTCGCAATGTAACTAATGATTTGGCGAACCAGTACTCTGTTTTTCGATCCTTATCTTTATCTTGAGTAGTACTCAACGATGAGCGCTTCTCTGATTGTTTGGTCGAGATCTTCGCGAGCAGGCGGATTGATAATCGACACTGTGAGATTCTCGAGATTGGCATTGATCCAGTTTGGAGCAACCGGCGCCGGATTGGCTTCGATGATTGCCTTTATGAGCTTTTTGCTCTTTTCGGCGATCGAAACCACTTGACCAGGCTTCAATTCAACGGATGGAACGGTAACGACTTTGCCGTCAACCGTGACGTGACCGTGCAGAATCAATTGACGCGCTTGTGCTCTGGAAGGAATCATTCCGGAACGGTGCGCGATATTGTCCAAGCGGCTTTCGAGAAGCTGCATCAGCTTCAGACCGGTAGGAACTTTCTTTTGCTTGTTGGCGCGTTCATAATAAGAAGCAAATTTCTTTTCGAGAACGCCATAGAACTGACGAAGTTTTTGTTTTTCACGCAATTGCAAAGCGTATTCCGACTGCTTCTTGCGCTCTTGTCCGTGTTGACCGGGCGCATAGCGGCGACGCTCAATCGCGCACTTGGTGGTGTAGCAACGTGAGCCCTTCAAAAAGAGCTTTACACCTTCGTTGCGGCATAGCTTGCATACCGAATCGCAGTATCTGGCCAAGTTTTGATCTCCTCTTCTCGAATCTTTCGAATGTGATTTTGTGATTTTTGGAAGAGCCGACAGCCGCTTGCGAATCTTCCTAGTGATCGAACGAAATGACGAATTTAAACGACGAATTTAAATGCGAAACACAAACGTTATACGCGTCTACGCTTAGGTGGACGGCATCCGTTGTGAGGAATGGGGGTGACATCTTTAATCAATGTGATTTCGAGACCAGCCGCTTGCAGTGCGCGAATGGCTGTTTCTCTTCCGGCGCCAGGTCCTTTGACAAGCACTTCGACTTGTCTCATGCCCTGGTCCATCGAGCGCTTGGCCACCGATTCTGCCGCTTGTTGAGCTGCGAATGGCGTTCCTTTCTTGGCGCCCTTGAAACCGACGGTTCCTGCCGAAGCCCAAGCAATCACTTGACCTTGCGGATCAGTCGAAGAAATGATCGTGTTGTTGAAAGTGCTCTGGATGTGCACCACGCCTTGCAATACAAAGCGGCGCTCTTTCTTTTTGGTGCGTGCCTTTGGAGACTTAGCCATTGATCCTTTCTTTCCTTCTTATCGTTATCTGGAGTTCGTGTGTAACTTAATTAGCCTTTGCTTGGTGCAATCTTCTTGCCGGCAACGGTCATGCGCTTGCGACCGCGGCGCGTACGCGCATTGGTCTTGGTGCGTTGCCCACGGGTGGGAAGTCCTCTTCTATGGCGTTGACCGCGATAGCAGTTAATTTCGATCAGTCGCTTGATGTTGAGACCTTCAACACGTCTCAAATCGCCTTCGACTTGCATGCTGCCGCTTTTCTCGATTTCTTCGCGAATGCGGCTGATTTCGTCTTCGGTCAAATCTTGAACGCGACGATGATCGGGAATCGACAGCTTCTCACAAACCTTTCGGGCCGTGGTTCTGCCAATACCGTGAATGTAAGTGAGTGCGATCGCGGTTCTCTTGCTTCGCGGCAGATCTACTCCGGCTATTCGAGCCATTTATCCTCCAAGAATTTCCCAGGTACCGATTACAGTAACCCTGAATTAGCGTTTATCCCTGACGTTGCTTGTGCTTCGGGTTCTCACAAATGATCGCGACGCGACCTTTGCGTCTGATGACCTTGCACTTCTCGCAGATTTTCTTTACTGAAGCTCTGACTTTCATCGTGAATTTCCTTTTCTCGTCCTGCTTTTACAGGCGCAGCTGAGTGCTTGCAGACTTGCAAACTTTGCAATTGCAAGCTTTCGCGCCGCTGAAGTTTAGACGACACTAATGCTCGCGACCGCGAAGAACACGCTCTACAGCATATCCAGACGGGCTGCAAACTACCAATTTTACATCTAATCTTTGATTCTGTAAGTAATTCTTCCGCGTGTTAAGTCATATGGAGTGAGCTCTACGCGCACTCTGTCGCCGGGAAGAATCTTAATAAAGTTTTTGCGAATTTTGCCGGAGATATGGGCGAGCACCTTGTGGCCGTTATCGAGTTCGACCCGAAACATCGCATTGGGGAGCGATTCGCGGATTGTGCCTTCAAACTCAATTACGCCTTGTTTGGTCATCCAATCTCCTCATTCGGACGCTTCGTAAGCACTTCAGGGGCACCTTCTGTTATCAATATTGAATGTTCGAAGTGTGCAGATGGCTTGTAATCTTGCGTTACAACCGTCCAGCCATCGGCCTTGGTTCTAACTCGATCGCCGCCCTGATTGAACATAGGTTCAATGGCTATAACCATACCAGGTTGAAGACGCTTCTTGCTACCTGTGCGGTAGTTGTAAATGAACGGGTCCTCATGATAGTCGTTGCCGATGCCGTGGCCGCCGTAATCACGCACGATTCCGTATGAACCGGCCTTCGCAATATCTTCGATGGCTCCGCCAATTTCATCGAGGGTGGCGCCCCCCTTGCTTACTCGAATGCCCGCATACAGCGAATTTTTGGTGTCATTCAGAAGCTTTTCAAGACGGGGCGTAATCGTGCCGATTGCAATGGTGACTGCAGTGTCGCCGATGAAGTTGAGAGTCTTTCCATTATCTTGCCGCGAAAACGTGGCGCCGATATCCATACTCAGAACATCGCCGTCTTTGAGAACTTTGTTCTTGTTTGGAATTCCGTGCACAACTTCTTCGTTAACTGAAGCACATATTGTGCAGGGAAAGTTTCTATAGCCCTTGAACGTCGGGATGGCACCGCCGTCTCGAATCAACTTCTCGGCGAGCACATCCAATTCCCATGTAGTCATGCCGACAGCAGCAACCCGCGTCAACTCTTCCAAAACCTGCCCAGCAAGCTTGCCGGCTTTGCGAAACAACTCGATGTCTTTGTCTGCTGTAACTATCATAGTGTTGCCTTAACCCTTCCCATTTAGGGTATCAATGACATGCCCGAAGATTTCGTTGACATCACCTTCACCACTTACCGTTCTTAGCAAATGCTTATCGGTGTAGTAATCAATCAAAGGCTCCGTCTGCTCTCGATAAGTAAGCAATCTACTTTCCACCAACTCTTGGCGATCGTCTGAACGTTGATACAAATCACTGCCGCAAACATCACATTTATTGTCATTCTTTGGTGGGAACGATTTGACGTGATAGACGGCGCCACAATCTTTGTTTGAGCAGGAACGTCTTCCCGTAATCCGCTCAGTCAATAGCTCATCATCAGTGTGCAAATTTATCACGACCGATAACGACGCGTGAATTTGATCTAGCAGATCATCGAGACTCTCCGCTTGCGGAACGTTGCGCGGAAACCCATCCAAAATGAAGCCTTTGGCACACTCCGGCGTCGTCAACTTCTCGCGAAACATGTCGATCAAAACATGATCGGGAACTAGGACGCCCTTGTCCATATACTCTTTAGCTGCTTTGCCTGCGGCCGTTCCGGCCCTTACTGCTGCACGCAGAAGGTCTCCGGACGAAAGATGCGGCAATTGATACTTCTCCGCCAATTTCTTGCACTGCGTTCCTTTACCTGCACCAGGAGCGCCGAGAAACAAGATTCGCATACTGATTTAGATCTCCCCTTTTTCTTTGAACAACCCTCTGGCTTGATATCTAGCCGAAAGAGCATGCGTCAAAATCTGTCTTTGCGTGTCGATTGCAACACCGACAAGAATGATAAGCGATGTGCTGCCGAGACCTTGCAGAGTCGTGACCATCGTCGCTTGTTCAACGTGAATCGGCGCAATAGCGATGATGGCAACTGCAGTCGCACCAATGAATGTCAGGCGGCTAAGCGTCTTCTCGAGAAACTCGGCGGTCGGTCTGCCCGGACGCACCCCTTGAATAGCACGTCCGCTTCTGCGCAGGTTTTCTGCCATGTCTCTAACCGGCAAAACAATTGAGGCGTAGAAGAAAGCAAAAAAGAGAATGAGGAAGAAGTACAACACTGAGTGCTCCCAGTGATAGTACGAGAACGTGTTGACAGTCTCGGTCGAGATGAAGTCCCAGACCTTCTGTGCCCATGGCTGTGCAGCCAACTGGTTGTAAAAGTTGCTTATTCCCGGAGTCGTAGACAGCGTGTCGTGAATCAACTTCGGTGGGTTTTGTTGCGTTTGCCCAACAAACTGCATGACGGTTGAGGGGAACATCAGAAGGGATGAGGCAAAGATAATCGCCATAACGCCCGATGGATTCACCGGCAAGTACATATAGTCATCGGGAGCTGCAAAGACTTGCCGCCCGACGTTGCGCCTGGCGCCCATGACCATGAGTTTCCTTACGCCTTGCTGCAAGCAAACGATCATCGCCACCATCAACAAGAAAAATAGTAGAAGCGCAACAACGCCCCAGGTGCTGGATTGCCCGTTCTGAACAGACTCCCAAGTGTTGTGAATCATCACCGGCAAACGCGCGGCGATACCGAGGAAGATTAGTAGTGATGCCCCGTTGCCCACGCCTTTCTCTGTGATTTGCTCACCCATCCACATGATGAAGAGTGCGCATGACATGAGAATGATTGTGGTGAGAACGAGAAACACTGGGCCTGGAGTTAGCACCACAGGCGGGTTTTGAATCTTCGTCAAAAGATTGGCCAAAACCATTGATTGCATTGCTGCGATAAAGACTGTGACCACACGAGTGATCTGTTGGAGCTGACGCCTTCCTTGCTCACCCGAATGTTTCTGCAGTTCCTCCAATTTTGGAATTACAACTGTCATCAACTGCATGATGATTGAGGCGGTGATGTAAGGACCGATGCCCATCGAGAAGATCGAAAGTTTGTTGAGAGCACCACCTGTGAAAAGGTCGATCATGCCGAGCAAGTTTTGGGCGAGCTCGGGGTGCTTCATAAATGCAGACGGGTCGACGCCGGGAATTGGAATGTGTACGCCGATTCGATAGACAGCAATCATAAAGAGCGTGAAAAGAATTCGCTCCTTCAGTCCTGCTGCCGAAAGAAGCGCAATTAGCTGCTCAGGTCCACCAATTTTTCCGCCGCGTCTATTTGCTTGAGATTGCATCGTGTGAGAACTTCTCCAAAGTTAGGGTGGTGCCGCTTGTTGAGGACGCGAATCGTCGCTTTCATGAGTACAGGCGGATCACCGCACAAGACTGATGTTATCCGAAACACAGAATAAAAGCTGGAAAATAATTATAAATGGGCGTTGCAAAGCACCTCACAGCCGCACTCGCTATCCAAACAGCAAATAGGGCGGTGCTTTCGCTCCGCCCTGCTTGAACCTTTGATACTTCGAATTCCGAAACTATTTGGTGGCTTTTGCTTTCGGAACGCGACCGCGATGTTGGGGCTCGGGTTGAATCACTTCGTAAGAGCCGCCGGCGCCTTGAATCTTGTCGATTGCGCCTTGAGAGAAGTGGTGAGCTTTCACGGAGAGCTTAGCTTTGAGTTCGCCGTTGCCCAAAATGCGAATGCTGTCGGAGACTTTGCGCAGAACTTTGTGTTCGACCAAAGATTCTGGAGTGACTTCGGTGCCGTTGGGCAGGCGGTTCAAAGCGCCGACGTTGATGACGACCCAGTCTCTTCTTTGTACTTCGTCGAAGTTGTGAATTTTGGGCAAGCGTCTGAACAATGGGGTTTGTCCACCTTCAAAACCAAAGCGCTTCGATTCGCCGGAGCGTTGGCCTTGTCCGTTGTGACCGCGGGTGGATGTTTTGCCATGACCGGATGCGCGACCGCGACCTACTCTTTTCTTGCGCTTTCTTGCGCCGTAGTCTGGTCTGAGCTCTGTCAATTCCATGATTTTTCTCCTTTGCCTTGCGCCGTTATACGACTCGGCTTGCTTGAAACCAGTTAACTCAGTGAGTTACTTGGCGGCTGCTTTTGCTTTCGGCTTGGCAGCAGCAGGTTTCTCTGTTTTTGTGGTTTTCGCTGCTTTGATTTTGGGTTGTTTTGTGGCAGCTTCACCAGTCTCTTCAGTGACGGTGACGAGGTGTTGAACCTTGTCGATCATTCCAAGAATGGTCGGGCTGTCGGAGTGAACAACCGAGGTGCCGAATTTCTTGAGACCCAAGGCCTCAACCACCCGTCTCTGGGTTTGTTTCTTTCCGACAAGACCGCTTGTCAGTGTGATTCTCAATTTCTTGCTCATGGCTGGTTGTCCTTGCGTTATGCAAGCATCTGTTTGATGGAGATGCCGCGAAGTCTTGCTGCTTCTTCAAATGTGCGAAGCGACTTGAGACCGTCGATGGTGGCGCGAGCAACGTTTAACGGAGCACGCGAACCGAGCGACTTCGAGAGAACGTCGCCGATGCCGGCGAGTTCCAAAATTGAGCGGGCGGCACCACCGGCGATGACACCGGTGCCTTTTGCTGCCGGCTTCAGCATGATTCTGCTGGAGCCGCGTTTGCCGACGATTTGGTGCGGGATGGTTGCGCCGACGAGGGGCACTGTGACGAGTTGCTTGCGAGCATCAACAACACCTTTTTGGATGGCGCTGATAACTTCAGCGGCTTTGCCGACGCCGATCCCGACTTGACCTTTGCCGTTGCCGACTGCGACTACGGCACGGAAGCTGAGCTTTTTACCGCCTTTGACGACTTTGGTTACTCTTCTGACTTGGATGATTTTTTCTTCCCAGTCGGATTGTTGTCCTTCGCGATCGCGCTTGTTTTCATCGGGACCGCCACGACGATTGTTTTCGCGAGAAGTTGTACGACGTCCGCGGCGTACGCCATCGCCGGCAGTGGTCTGCGGTTCATCAACACCTGTTTTCTCTTCTTTGTCTACCATTGTTCTAGACGCATCCTCTCTTTTAACTGCGACCAATCATCTGATTTAGAAACTAAGGCCTGCTTCACGAGCCGCTTCGGCAACTGCAGCCACGCGACCGTGATAAATGTATCCACCTCTGTCGAAAACGACGAATTCAATGCCTTTTTCTTTGGCGCGTTTTGCAACGAGTTCACCAACGGATTTGGCAGATTCTCTATCCCATGTCTTCGTAAGCTTCAATTCGCTATCGAGTGTCGATGCTTGCACCAATGTGGCAGCAGTGCTGTCGTCAACGATTTGCGCATAGATATGCTTGTTTGATCTGTAGATGCACAGACGCGGGCGTTCTTTTGAGCCGACGAGACGGCGACGAATTCTCATATGCCGCTTTACTCGGTTTAGCTTCCTGTCTGGTTTGACGATCATGACTTCGATTCCTCGGAAAATTATTTTGGACTAGAGAACTGTGATTGAGTGCTTAACTAGTTACTTATTTTTTGCCTTTGCCGGCAGCTTTACCTGCCTTGCGGCGAATTACTTCACCTTGATACTTCACACCTTTGCCTTTGTAGACTTCGGGTGGACGACGTTCGCGGATGTATGCTGCCATGTCACCGACTGCTTGTTTGTCGATGCCACTAACGGTAATGACGTTACCTTTGCCGACTGCGATTTCAATTCCTTTTGGAGGATTGATTTCGACAGGGTGGGAGTAGCCCAACTGCATAATCAGCTTGGTGCCTTCCATTGAAGCGCGATAGCCGACGCCGACGATTTCGAGCGTACGGGTGAAGCCCTCGGTTACACCTTTCACCATGTTGGCGACCAGCGTGCGAGAAAGACCGTGCAGACTTCTGACCATGCGATCGTCAGAACTTCTGACCACATGCAATGCGTTGCCGTCTTGCTTGACTGCGATTTCCGGACGAATCGAGCGTGAAAGCTGACCTTTAGGTCCTTTCACCGATACGTTGTTGTCTTTGATTTCGACGGTAACTCCAGATGGTACTGGAATTGGTGCTTTACCGATACGAGACATCTTTTTTCCCCTGATTATTCGTTAGCTCTTATAGCGTTGCGCCGAGCGCTCTTCAAGAAGTGAACGAGTCACTACCAAACGTGCGCGACGATTTCGCCTCCGATGTTGCTCTTGCGTGCTTGGCGATCGGTCATCAAACCACGACTGGTCGAAATAACCGCAACACCGAGTCCGCCGTAGACTCTCGGCACCTTTTTGGCTGCGCGATAAACTCTCAGACCTGGTGTCGAAATTCGCTTCAGTCCTTGAATTACTTGCTCACCCTTGGGGCCGTATTTCAATACGATTCGCATCTTCTGATCCGGACGACCAAGGTCTTTGGTCTCGAACGAAGAGATGAAGCCTTCGTTGCGCAAAAGTTCTGCCAAAGCTACCTTTTGCTTGGACGCAGGCATCTCCACCGCGGGCAGCTGCACGCGGATGGCATTGCGAATGCGTGTGAACATGTCAGAAATTGGATCTGTGACGGGCATGTACTCTCTCCTACCAACTCGATTTTGTTAAGCCAGGGATCAAACCTTTGTGGGCCATCTTTCGCAAGCAGCAACGGCAGAGTCCGAAGTCTCTGTAGAAACCGCGAGGGCGTCCGCAGATTCGGCAACGGTTGTGCAATTTGACGACTGGATATTTGCCTTTGCTGGCAGCAATCCTTCGCTTGTGCTCTTTGTCGATCATCGATGTTTTGGCCACGGTGGTTTTTTCTCCTTCTTAACCGTTCCGCTCCGAACCCAGTTGGTGTAATGGTTCGGATACTCTCCTTGAAAAACTTATCCTTGTTTCTTGAACGGCATTCCGAGCGCTGCCAGAAGCTCACGCGCTTCCTGGTCGGTGCGGGCTGTCGTCACGATTGCGATGTCCATCCCGCGAATGCTGTCAACTTGTTCGTAGTTGATTTCCGGGAAGATGATTTGCTCTTTGACACCGAGTGAGAAGTTGCCGCGACCGTCAAACGAACGGCTGGGCAGACCTCTGAAGTCTCTGATTCTGGGCAGTGCGATGTGGATGAGCTTCGCCAAAAAGTCATACATGCGCTTGCCGCGGAGCGTTACTGAGACGCCGACCGGCATGCCTTTTCTTACTTTGAATGTGGCGATTGATTTGCGAGCGCGATTGACGATGGGCTTTTGACCGGTAACTGCCACCAGGTCTTTGATGCCGCTTTCAATCGCCTTAGCGTTTGCGGTTGCTTCGCCAAGACCCATGTTGACGACGACCTTCTCCAGCCGTGGAATCTGCATCTCGTTGGAATAGTTGAAGTGCTTTTTGAGATGCGGACGTACCGAATCTTCGTAGTGCTTCTTGATGTCGATCATATTTGCTGTGGCCGTGCTCATGACTCAAATGTTCCTTTTAGTTCTGTTGGGACGGTCTTTGTCGTCACCAATCTTGAGTTGCTACTTTAGTTCGTGCTTCTCGTGGGATTTTTGGTTCTCTATTCGAGACCCAGTTTCTTGCGAAACTCTTTGCGTACCGGTTTCTTCGTTTCGGGGTTATACAACATAACCTTCGATGCGAAGATCGGCGCTTCTTCTTGCACCAGACCGCTCTTGCCCATTTGAGTGCGCGGACGAACGGCTTTGGTGATGACGTTGATACCTTCTACGGTGACTTTGCCGAGAGCTGGAAATACTTGCAGCACCTTGCCGGTTTTGCCTTTGTATTTCTTGTTGCCGCTGATGACCATGACGAGATCACCGCGCTTCACGTGAATCTTCGGTGTCAAATTCGATGCATCTTGCTTGACGAGCGCTTCGGATACGACCGTGCGTCCGCCCATCTTCACTTTCTTTTTGATAGGTGAAGTTGAGAATCGAATGTTTCTTTTCTTTTGGACAGCCATTTCTAGAGCACCTCCGGTGCAAGCGAAATAATCTTGGTGAAGTTCTTATCGCGAAGTTCTCTGGCGATTGGTCCGAAAACGCGGGTTCCTTTAGGGTTGCCGTCTTTTTGAATGATGACGGCAGCGTTGTCATCGAAACGGATTGTAGAACCGTCTTGTCTTCTGACGTTTTGGCGGACGCGGACGATGACCGCGCGCACTACTTCGGATTTCTTGACGGGCATGTTCGGCAGAGCATCTTTGACGGCGGCGACGATTACATCACCCACCGACGCGTACTTGCGGTTTGAACCGCCCAACACGCGGATGCACAACAATTCGCGTGCTCCAGTGTTGTCTGCGCAGTTAAGTCTTGTTTGCTGCTGAATCATCAGTTCGACTCCTCAACTTTGGTTACACCGATACGACCGGTGATTTGTACTACCCACCAGCGCTTGTCGCGAGACAACGGGCGGCACTCTTGAATGCGCACCACGTCACCGACCTGGCACTTGTTCTCGGCATCATGAGCTTTGAACTTGTGGGTCTCGACAATTTGCTTTTCGTATTTTCTGTGCGGAAACTTGTTTTCAACTGCGACGACAACTGTCTTGTCCATCTTGTTGGAGACTACCTTTCCGACTAATTCCTTTTTGGGCATTTCGAACCTTCTTAGTTTGCTGCTTAGTTTCTTGGATTGCTGCTTCTGATGATTGCGTTCTTTTAGTTACTCAGCCTTTGCTTTCGCTTTGGCTTTTGGCTTTTTCACTTCGTCTTCAGCTTTTGCTTCTTTCAAGGACTCTTTTTTGGTGGAAGCTTTTTTCGGCTTTGCAGACTCTTTTTCTTTGGGAGTGTGTGTTTCGCCTCTAGCTTTTTCCGATTCGATGGTTAGAAGCTGAGCCAGTTTCTTTCTGGTGTTGCGCAGTCTTGCTGGGCTTTCGAGCTTGCGAAGGGCCATTTGGAAGCGCAGCTCAACCAGACTCTTTCTGGTTTCATCGATTCGGGCTTTGAGCTCTTCGCCCGAAAGCTCTCTCATTTCTCTGACTCTCATTTGACACCTCTCTTATAGACTGTCGCGTGCGATGACGCGGCATTTGATCGGCAACTTCTGAGCGGCCAGTTCGAGAGCTTCTGCGGCATCTTTTTGAGCGACGCCGGAGAGTTCAAACATGACGCGTCCGGTTTTCACAACCGAAACCCAGAATTCCGGGTTGCCTTTTCCAGAGCCCATACGGGTTTCTGCCGGCTTTTTGGAAACCGACTTGTCTGGGAAGACACGAATCCAAACTTGGCCGCCGCGCTTGATACTTCTGGTCATCGCTTTACGAGCGGCTTCGATTTGACGAGACGTGATCCACGCCGGCTCCATTGCCTGAAGACCGAATTCTCCGAATTGCACTTCTACGCCACGGGTTTCCGTGCCGCACATGCGACCGCGATGGTGCTTGCGAAACTTAGTTCGCTTGGGCATCAACATGATGACTTAACCCCCTTGCTTTCTGGGTTTGCGCCCAGATTTACCACTGCGCTCCCCGCGTTCGGGGCGCTGACCGCCTTCTCCGCCGCCACCCTGACCTCTTTCACGCTCTTGTTGCGTTTTGATGTTGGGTGGAGACCACTGACCGGGTTCGAGTTCGCCCCGGAAAATCCAGACCTTGATGCCGATGCGTCCCATAACGGTGGCGGCTTCGGCTGTGCCGTAATCGATGTCGGCTCGCAATGTCTGAAGTGGAATGCGACCTTCTTTCGCCCACTCGGTCCGAGCAATTTCGGCTCCGCCCAGGCGACCGGCCACCATGATTTTTACGCCAACTGCACCGGCTCTCATGCAGCGTTGAATGGCTTGCTTCATCGCTCTTCTGAAAGCAACGCGCTTTTCGAGTTGCTGAGCGATTGATTCTGCAACCAACTTGCTTTCGAGATCGACGCGGTTGATTTCGAGAATGTTGATGCGAATATCGAGACCAGTTCTATTCAAAAGTCCTTTGAGTTTTCCGCTCAAGTTCTCGATGCCTTGTCCGCCTTTGCCGACGACAACGCCGGGTCTTGCGGTATAGATGTCGATTTGAATTTGATCTGCTTTGCGAGAGATCTCGACCTTCGATGCGCCGGCACCGGCGAGTTCCTTCTCGAGGTAGGCGCGCAAGCGATGGTCTTCCTCGATTAGAGGAGCGACGTCGCGCTTTTGCACGAACCAGTTGGAACTCCAGCCTTTGTGAATACCAAGGCGGAAACCGTTAGGATTTACTTTCTGACCCAATGTCCTGATCTCCTCTTCTTATACGTCGGACAGAACGACTGTGATGTGGCTCGACTTCTTCAAAATCGGATAAGCGCGACCACGAGCTCTTGGTTGAATGCGCTTGAGTGTCGGCCCTTGATCGGCGTACGCTTCGACGATGACGAGTTCAGCGGCATCATCTTCCGAGATCGGAGCTTTTTCGCTGTGAATCAAGTTGTACATTGCAGATCGCAGAACCTTCTCGACTTCACGAGCGGCCGCAAACGGCATGAATCTCAACATAATTGTGGCTTCACCAGCGGTTTTGCCGCGAATCTCGTTGATTACACGACGCACCTTCATTGGTGACATTCTTATGCGCTTGGCGTGTGCTTTGCTTTGCATGACTTAGCCTGCCCTCTTTGCAGTTTTGTCGCCACCGGCATGTCCTTTGAACAATCTGGTCGGCGCAAATTCTCCCAATCTGTGTCCGATCATCTGTTCGGTGACGTACACAGGAACGTGCTTGCGACCGTTGTAGATCGCGATAGTGTGCCCGATCATTTCAGGAATGATCATCGAAGAACGCGACCACGACTTGACGACACGGCGGTCGCCTTTGCGGTTCATTTCTTCAATTTTCTTGTGAAGCGAGGGATGTACGAATGGTCCCTTCTTAAGCGATCGTGACACTGTGAATCTCCTACCTTTTAAGAATTTTGGAACTAAATTTGAACTACTTAGTTCTGCGCTTAACGATGAACTTGTCCGATGGTCTTCTGCCGCGGCGAGTCTTGTAACCCATCGCAGGTTTGCCCCATGGAGTTTGCGGCTTGCCGCCGATTGGCGACTTGCCTTCGCCACCGCCGTGCGGGTGGTCTACGGCGTTCATTACAACGCCGCGGTTGGTGGGCTTGATGCCCATCCAGCGAGATCTTCCGGCTTTACCCAAACGAATGTTTTTGGCATCGGGGTTGCCTAGCTGTCCAATTGTGGCCATGCATTCTTGAAGCACCATGCGCATTTCGCCTGACGGCAAACGCAGTGTGCACTTATTGCCTTCTTTAGCAAGAACTTGAATTTGGGTACCGGCAGAACGTCCCATTTGAGCGCCTTTTCCAGGAGTCATTTCGACGTTGTGCACCATGGTGCCCAGTGGGATGTTCTTAAGTGGAAGCGAGTTGCCGTTTTTGATTTCGGCATTCGGTCCCGACATCAATTTGTCGCCGACCTTCACTCCCAAAGGAGCCAAGATGTAGCGCTTTTCGCCGTCGGCATATTGCAAAAGCAAGATGCGAGCGTTGCGGTTTGGATCGTATTCGACGGTTTTCACAACTGCAGGAATGTCGTGCTTGTTGCGCTTGAAGTCGATGATGCGATAGGCGCGCTTGTGACCGCCGCCTTTGTGGCGAACGGTGAGACGACCCTGGTGGTTGCGACCGCCGCGTTGCTTCAAAGGACGCAGAAGCGTCTTTTCAGGGGTGTCGGTCGTGATGTCCGAAAAATCGTGCATCGTCATGTTGCGACGACCGGCTGATGTTGGATTTACTTTCCGAGGAGGCATTTTGTCTGTCCTTCTGTCGTGTCTTGGGCGTCCTGAATTTATGCGCTGAACAATTCAAGCGGGTCACCGGCTATGGTGACGATTGCTTTTTTGCTGTCTTTGGGAGCGCGACCGTGGCGCTTCGAACGGCGGATGCGTCCTCTAATCGCGCTGGTGTTGACACTCACCACTTCCGACTTGCTCTTCGGATAGAGTTCGGAGAGAAGCTGCTTGATGGCTTCGGCAATTTCAATCTTGTTGGCGTCACGCACCACTTCGAATGTGTATTGACCGTTAGCCGCCATGAATGCGGATTTCTCGGTGATGATCGGTCTGATGATTATTTGCGAATGTCGCTTGTTCATTGTTTTGTTCCTGATTAGCGTCTTTATCTAGCGATTAATACCCTTCAGACTATTTAGCTTTTGGCTTCTTTTCGCCCTTTGCTTCGCCTTTCGGTGCATCACCTTTTTTCTTTGGTTCTTTCACCTTTTCTTCAGCCGCGCCTTCAGCGTTTTCTGCTTTTTCCGCTTTCTCGACTTTAGGCTTGGATGCAGCTTTCGCCGCTTTCTTCGCAGCTTGTGACTTCACATCTCTGGGAGCCTTCGGCTTTTTCTCTTTGATTTTGTATTCGCCCTTTTCTTTCGGCTTGAATTCAGCTTTCGGACCAGTTGCGAATCTCTTGTTGATTGCAAGCACGGTGCGCTCGGTTGTGAGAATCGCATCGGCATGAAGAATGTCTTTGACGTTGAGGTTGTTGATGTGCAGAACTGTCAATCCATCAATGTTTCTGGCGGCAAGTTCTACGCGGCAACATGCGTCGCATTCGTAGTCCATAACTAAAAGTACTTTTTTGCCTTCCAAACCCAGAGTCTTGAGCACTGGGTAGAACTGCTTGGTGCGCGGTTCTTTGACGTCATCGAAATTGGAGACGACAACGAGTGCATCTTTTTTGGCAGCAAGTGCAGATCTGACGGCCAATGCGCGCATCTTCTTGTTCATAGAAACCGAGTAATCACGCGGTTTTGGTCCAAAGATAACGCCGCCGCCTTCCCATAGTGGCGAGCGAATGGAACCGGCGCGTGCGCGACCGGTGCCTTTTTGGCGCCACGGTTTGCGTCCGCCGCCGCGAACTTCGGCTCTCGTTTTGGCGCTTGCGGTGCCGGCTCTGGCGTTACCCAGTTGGCGCACCAATGCGCTGTGCATCAAACCTTTGTTTGGTTCGATACCGAACACATCATCAGCGAGCGCTACGTCGCCGAGTTTTTTTCCTTTTAGATCCAGTACTTGAGCAGATGTCATTTTGTTCTCTCTTTAGCTCTACTTGCTTCCATATATGTTGGGGTCGATATATGTCGGGGTTGGTCGATATATGTTTGGATTGGTCAGTGACATATAGGAGTTAGTTAGTTCCACTTCGTCTTGGACGGGGTAACAACTACAAGACCTCCATCCGCTCCAGGCACAGAGCCCTTGACGAGGAGGAGGCCTTTTTCCAAATCTATTTTTACGACTTTGCAGTGGCGGGCGCAGACATTCTTGTTGCCCATTTGACCCGGCATGTGCAAACCGCGGAAGACGCGACCGGGCGTGGTGCCGGCGCCAATCGAACCCATCGATCGGTGGAACTTAGAGCCGTGGCTCATCGGTCCTCTGCCTGCGTGGTACTTCTTGATTGTTCCTTGGAAACCCTTACCGATTGAGCGTCCGCGCACGTCAACAAGCATGTCTTCCTGGAATATGGAATCAGCTTTGACTGGTTCGCCAACCTTGAATGCAGATACGTCGTCAACGCGGAATTCTTGGAGTGGCTTCAATGGCGGCAGTTCACGCTTCTTGAAGACGCCCATTTGAGGCTTGTTCAGTTTGCGCTCAGGAATAACAAAACCACCAATCTGGACGGCAGTGTAGCCATTCTTCTCGGTGGTCAGTGTTTGCGTGACGATGTTGTCGCCCAATTTCACAACGGTGACGGGAACTGCCAGGCCTTCTTTATCAAAGACCTGCGTCATTCCAATTTTTTTGCCCTGTAAGCCTAGTACCATCGCTGGAGTTCCTTATATGTGTAGTTCGACAATCGGTGATTCTTGTTTCCGGGGGTTGTCGATTAGAGCTTGACTTCAATGTCTACGCCGGCTGGCAGGTCCAGGCGCATAAGCGCATCGGCTGTAGTTGGGGTTGGGTCATTAATATCGATAAGGCGCTTGTGAATGCGGATTTCGAAGTGCTCACGCGATTTCTTATCAACGTGGGGTGAACGCAACACGCAATACACGCGCTTTCTGGTTGGCAGGGGAACGGGACCACAGACGGTCGCTCCAGTGCGCTTGGCGGTTTCAACGATCTGATCGGCAGAACGATCGAGAAGCCGGTGGTCGTAAGACTTGAGCCGAATTCTGATGCGCTGGACCTTTGCGGTGCCTGTTGCTGGATCGGATTTGTGAGTCTTGGCGCGTGCCATCTGGGAAATTTCTCCTGATTCGTGAACTGACGGTCAGTCAAAAGCGGCTTCCGCGAGCTCTCTGAACAGATAAACGCACTACGTTAAGCGCAGCTTATATTCAAAGACGTCACAGAATGCCCGTTTCCGGCGGACGAACCAAACATTGTACAAATAAGATAGAGAAGGAATATAAAAATTTATCTCAGAATAAGGATCACAAGAGACCCTTGCCCTTGAACGGACACTGGGCTGGAACGGTAAAACCCTCAGCAGTTGCCCTATTCGGAACATCCCATCAGATTCCAATCGAGTAAATCCTAGAAAAAGCAAAGGTTACGTACTGCAATAAATCGAAGCTCTGCTATTGTGGGGATAACAAAGCAATTACGAAACAATGCGAATTTCTAGGTCAGTCGCCCGCGGTGCCAGCCAAATGAAAACATTGCTTTCGGTGATTCTGCTTTTGGTCATGCAGTTGGAATGGCCTGCGGCAGCTCTTTCTCATTACAACACCGTCAAATTTCCGCGTCGCTCGGTTGGAACTTGTTGCTTTGTCGATCCAAGCGACGGCAAAAGATTTCCGCGATTCAGCTCCGACTTCGAAGCAAAAGGCACAATCAAGGTGCCTCAAGGACAAGGCATCGGACTGAAGATCAATTACGAACTCTCTGAGGACTTCTCGCCCTTGAAAGAAATCGATCCGAAACTCATCATGCAGTTCGATGCAAATGAGTTTCCGCTTACAGACAAGCAATTGTCTCTTCTTTCGCAAATGCCAAACATGGCCCTTCTGAAGTTGGCAAGAACAGACCTTTCCGACTCAGGTGTTGACTACCTCAAAGGAATGAAGCATCTCAAATCACTGGATATGCGATGCACGCTCGTCACGTCAAAGGGCGTTGAGAAAGCTTGCACCTACTGCCCTGAGTTGCAAAATCTCAACTTGGCAAAAAACGCCCTTGACGATAAGAGCATTCCAGCGATCAGTAAACTAAGACGTCTTCGCTCGCTCAATTTGTCGAGTTGCAATCAGCGCGGCAGCAACCTCGAGCTACTGGGAAACTTGACTGATTTAACAGGTCTGGATCTTTGCAATAACAAAATTTCAGATCGCAACATCAAAAAACTATCCGCAATCAAATCACTTGAAGAGCTGGATTTGATGGACAATCCCATAACCTACCAAGGACTCAAAGAGCTCAAACCACTGAAAAACCTCAAGAAAATTACGTTGCGAAAACGATCGTTCAGTGCCAATGACATGAAGCAACTCCGCACAGGATGCCTTCCTCCGAAATGCATCGTCAGAGACGGGTCGAAAGAAGACGAAATCCCATCGGAAGTTTTCGCACCACTTCACTCACCATTTAATCGCGGAGACGGGATTGATAAGCGCTAAGGCACAAGCGCCTTGGATGCGCTCCCTTTTGTCGTACTCAAAGCATCTGACTTGCATTGAGCTGGCGATCGTTGCAATCTTTTTAGCTTCATCGCTAATCAACAATCTTCAAAAACAGCCCTTTCACAAGGATGAAGGGCACTTCATCGCAACAAGTTATTGTTTTGACCAGTTGCTCGAAGGAAAGTGGAGGTTCGACAAAGACAAAGAAAAGGGCAACTACTATGCTCTTAACGCGCCACCCTTGGCGCGATATCTAATAGGAATAGGACGATTTGGTTGCAATCGCGAAATCTGTAAGCCGTGGAATTTCTCACAGACGGACGCGGTAAACGAGGCTCAGGGGCGGAAGCCTCGAGCCAAACTGCTTTATTGGTCAAGATTTCCGATGGCCCTTTTGGGCGCACTTTCCGGAACCATGCTTTTCTTTCTCATGAGAAAGGCTTGCGGGAGATTGGGCGGTTATCTGTTTCTCTACGTATTCTGGCAAAGCGTCTATTTCACACAAATGTTGTCGCGTGCAATGACCGAGGGTGGGCTTGTTGCCTTTTCCCTTCTGGCTGCCTGTTTGACGTACAAGGCCCTGGAAAAAGTACGCGATGCAGACGACGAGAATCGCCGCACCAAAACAACTTGGCTGCTGATAGCGGCGGGCATTTGCTGCGGACTCGCCGGCTCAGCGAAGTTGAACGGAATGACGGCAGCCGTAGCAGTGGTACTAACGATGGTGCTTAGATGTGGAACGAATGGACTCCTCACATTTCCGTTCTTGGTCAGTGCCTCCGCAGTGGCCACGTTTATCGGGTTGAATCCATTTCTTTACTCAGATCCGATTGGACGAACGAAAGCGATGATCAACGTTCGAATCACTGAGCTGACACTCTTGCAGCAAGATCCATTGGGCATAACGAAGCTGCCTGTGGGCGAACGCACTTCGCTCGTCATTCATCGCCTGTACTATTCGTTCTTTCCAACCTTTCTTTATACGTCAATATTCCTTGACGCTTTTCTGGCAGTAGTAGGATTAATCGGACTGCTCATCAACGCATTCGCGGCACAGGACAGGCAGAGAAGAGATGCAGCCCTGGTGCTTGTATGTTTCTTATTGGTTCTCGGAATACCGGCATTATTCTCTCCAGCAGATTGGGATCGTTACTTTCTAATGCCCGCACTTCTTGTTGTCGTTTGTGTGACGGCTGCCATTGCATACTTCTTGGAAGTGATTGTCCGACTGGTCGACATGCTTATTCGGCGAGCCAAGAAAAAGTCTCCGAATCAGGCCCAGCCGCTGTAAGCGCGGGCAGATGCAATCAATTTCATTATCAGCGAAGTTGACGGAATAGCTTCATCGGCGTTCATTGCAAGGGCATGAAGCCGTTCACTCAATCCCAATGCTCCGATACGTCGCAACAGCTCCTCTCCGCCTTCTTCAACCCAAATCTTGAAGTTGAAACCGGCATGCTCTGTACGTTGAGCCCACTCTTTCACCAGTCTTTTCGACTCCACCTCTTTTCCGAGTTCGAAAGATATGGCTGCCAGGCACATCGAAGCGAGAGCGTGATAAGGAACTCTGTACGGAAGATTCGACGCCAGTCTGCTAACCGACTCCTTGAAAATCGCCTGAGCAAGAGTTGGTCGTCCGTCCAACCAATGCGCCAATCCAAGGTTGAATCGCAGCAAAATCTCCGGCACTGATGGAGCAGTTTGCCTCGGCGCAACTTTCAGTGCAATGCTGACAAGCCCCGCAACATCGTCGAAGCGAGAGTTCTTTAGCAAGTGCAATGACCACGCATCCATTGCTTGCAAGAACTCCGGCTGCTCTGCAAGAACTTGCAAAACAGAGCCGTCGGCATAGTTTGCATCGAGTTCACAACGCCTGCCGAACACGGGAGAGTCGAGCAACTCTTTCAACACCAATCCAGGATTGACGGACATAATCCACATGGCAAGTCCTGAGATTTGAATTGCGGAGACCGTTTTCGAGAGTTCGTGAGCATGCTTGAAATATTCGTAGGCATACAGGCGATTGCCCAATTTAGCTTCCAGACAGCCGAGCCTCATGAGAGCATCAGGCTTTTCGACGTCGAGCTCATATGCTGCTTTGTAGCAAAGCGCAGTGGATTGCTTATCGGCACCCTCCTCATTCGGGTTCGGTGAAATGCTGTCGCCGAGCGCAATCATGAAGGTGCACACCTCATCCTTCAGAGGCTTCAACAACTTCGATTTGCACGCGAGCGCTGCCTGCCTTACGTTGTATTGTTGGTTCTTCCTGGCGTATGCATGTGGTCCTTCACTGTTTCTGGTTATCGTATGAATTGCTTGTTCCTTCTTTCCTGACGCAAGCAAAACAGACGCCTGCAAAAGAGAAGATAGTGAATGCAATCGCGCGTCGCCACTGCGCGCGTGGGTGTTGATGCACAGTCTCAGACATTGCGTCGATTCTCGCCACTTGTGCATGTGGGCATAGCACATTCCCAAAAGCAAAATCAGAGGCTCTTGCCACTTCACCGGTCTTAGTGCGGAACATTTTGAATTGATGGGAGACCAGGGATACTCCGGCTCCATCGCGATCATGTCGAGCAATTGGGTCTCAGTCATATTCAAGGCGTTGAGATAATGCTCCTTCGCCTTTAAGTAGTCGCCGCGGGAGAAAACGTCGTCGCCGCTGCGAATGTGTTGCATTGCCTGAGCGGGAATTCCGACGAACAACGACAGAAATGATCTGATTGTGCTGTCGCTCCACGCTTTTGCTCGGTCGACGGAACGTTGCACCACCTTCTGAGATGTAGGCAGAGACTTTGTCGCCATGGTTAGAGCAGAGCGTGCAATTTGAGCCGGCAAAATAATTGGAGCCGTCGCGACTCCAGATGAAGTGATCAAGCTTCGAATCTCTAGTGCAGAAACTGGCGGAACATCATCAATTCCAGACGCGGCGAACTTCCTGATTTTCGCTGCGAGATTGCGGACCAGGTCCATTCGATGATCGGCAAGGAGTGTAAATGCTTTGGATGCGTCGGGGGATTTGAAATCGGTTGCTCTGAACAAAAGGCACTCGTCGCCACCGTCGAGTTCAATCCACAAATTGGGATCGCAGGCGACGCATGCGATGCTGGTAGCTATTACCCAGGCAGAAAAGCGATCGAGATGTGGTCCAAAATGTTCGTCGCGATTAGGATGCTGATAGTTGCGATGACCTAGTTCGTTGCTTCTGGCGCCAATGAGAGCTGGTACGAACATATTGTCGTAGTCCACCAACTTAATTGTGTCTTGAGAGACCAGAATGTTGCCATGCTGCAAGTCACCGTGGGCAACACCACTCAACTGGAGTTGGTCCAAAATAGAAAAGAAGCTCTCAAGCAACAAGAAGAGCATGAGTGGGCTCTTTAGGTTTCGTGCGATGTATCGATCTAAAGTCTCACCATCAATCCAATCCATTTTTACAATTGGAAAGTGCGTCGAGACGCCACCGACTCGAATACCCTGATCGATGTAGCGAAAACCTACTAGACAGTCCGTTTCCGCGAGGTTGGACTTTGAAATATGCGCGTACCGCTGCTGCTGATCTGAAACCGGGCGAAGGAAACATCTGACGGCCCAAGCTCTATCTTGGAAGTCAGATTCCAAACGATAGACGCTGCTGAATGCGCCTGTGATGGGGTGCGGCAAGCCTAACGGACCAAGTGCAACACGCGCCGACTTGAGGTCGGAGTCGGTGAAGCAAATGTTTGGATTTTGAATTGCTTCGTTATAGTCTTGTGGGCTTGGCCAAAGCATTGAGATTCGTACGATTTTGAGGTGCGTTCCTTCCGATTTTCCTATTTTAGTTCTCAGTTTGGGCAAGGTTGTGGCAATGCTGGTCTTGCGTCTGTGGTCTTTTGGAGGAACCTTTGGAGTGGATCCTTTCGAGCGCAAAAAAAGAGACCACCTTGCGGAGGTCTCTCATTTTTTGTCTTGTTTCGAGAATTCGAGTTTTTCGAACTACTCGATGATGCTTGCAACGACGCCTGCGCCGACGGTTCTGCCGCCTTCGCGAATGGCGAAACGCATACCTTGCTCAACGGCTACTGGCTGAATAAGTTCAACTTTCATGTTGACGTTATCGCCAGGCATAACCATTTCAACTCCTTCAGGAAGTTGGATGGAGCCGGTTACGTCTGTTGTTCTGATGTAGAACTGCGGTCTGTAACCAGGGAAGAACGGGGTGTGACGTCCGCCTTCTTCTTTGGACAGAACGTATACTTCAGCATCGAACTTGGTGTGAGCTTTGATCGAGCCTGGCTTCGCGATAACTTGGCCGCGTTCGATCATAGTCTTGTCGATACCTCTGAGCAGTACGCCGACGTTGTCGCCTGCGATACCGGAGTCGAGGGTCTTTTGATACATTTCAACGCCGGTTACGACTGTCTTACGTGTGTCTTGCAGACCAACGATTTCGACTTCTTCGCCGACTTTGATTTGTCCGCGCTCGATTCTGCCTGTGGCGACGGTTCCACGACCTGTGATCGAGAATACGTCTTCAACTGCGAGCAAGAACGGTTTGTCGACTTCACGGGTCGGTGTCGGAATGTAGCTGTCGACAGCTTCCATCAATTTCTTGAGGTTTTCTTCTTCCTTGGTGTCGCCTTCCAACGCCTTCAAAGCGCTACCGCGGATGAACGGAATGTCGTCTCCGGGGAAGTTGTACTTGGAGAGAAGTTCGCGTGCTTCGAGTTCGACGAGGTCGAGCAATTCAGGATCATCGACGAGGTCGCACTTGTTGAGGTAAACAACGATGTAAGGAACGCCTACCTGACGAGCAAGCAGGATGTGTTCTCTTGTCTGCGGCATGGGTCCATCGTTAGCGGAGATAACGAGAATTGCTCCGTCCATCTGCGCGGCGCCGGTGATCATGTTTTTGATGTAGTCGGCGTGTCCCGGGCAATCTACGTGGGAGTAGTGGCGGTTTTCGGTTTCGTACTCAACGTGCGCGGTATTGATTGTGATACCACGAGCTTTTTCTTCAGGAGCGGCATCAATTTCGTCGTACTTCTTGAATTTTGCCTTTCCTTGTTTAGACAGGGCGAGCGTAATTGCTGCTGTCAACGATGTCTTACCATGATCAACGTGCCCGATCGTTCCAACGTTCACGTTTGGTTTCGTTCTTTCAAACTTTTGACGGGCCATCCTTTCAACTCCTTACTTAAATGAAAGTAGCAACCTGGGATTTTTTTGGACCTCTTTGCGGTCCTGGGTCCACTCGAATTTATTGCGAATCGCGCGTGGTAAATGGAGCCTATGATGGGAATCGAACCCATGACCTCCCCCTTACCAAGGGGGTGCACTACCGCTGTGCTACATAGGCAGTGGGCAAACATTATTGCCTACGTAATGCCTATTTTCAGTACTCCTCCTATATTTCCTTATTTTTTTGGACACAAAAATAATTGAGGAGCGGCTCGAAAAGAGCCGTCTCAACTACTTTGCTCATGCACGGCGAGAGCACGAGCAAGGCCACCTTGCGGTGAAAACGAGGACTGGGCGGAACTGGATTCGAACCAGTGTAGGCTTTCGCCAACGAGTTTACAGCCCGTCTCCTTTAGCCACTCGGACATCCGCCCATCAGCCGGTGATGGGATTCGAACCCGCAACCTACGGTTTACAAAACCGTTGCTCTGCCGTTGAGCTACACCGGCGAGGGATGTGGAGGCCTGGAGAGGAATTCTACAAGTTGATTATAAATCGTGTCAAATAACCATGAAGAACTAGCAATCATCAAAGCGGGCCACACATTACAACCTGATTTAATTTTCGTAATCTTGAGAATCGCCACGATAAAAATTGCAAGTTCGCAACAATTCTACACAAGTGGACTGAATCTGAATCTGCATCGATGCCTAAACCTTCACGCCTCTTGATAAGCGGCGTCCAAGGTTTTCGTACCTGTTCGATTATTCGAGGAAGAAGTTACCTTGGCGGGTTCGGTATGTGCACAATTAGGCAGCTGAAAACGCTTGCTGGAGTGGACTTTTGGGAGGCGAAGTTTTGCGCATACCGAATCCGCACAGGGAAGAAGTTACCTTGGCGGGTTCGGTATGTGCACAATTAGGCAGCTGGAAACGCTTGCTGGAGTGGATTTTTGGGAGGCGAAGTTTTGCGCATACCGAATCCGCACAGGGAAGAAGTTACCTGAGCGGGTTCGGTATGTGCACAATTAGGCAGCTGGAAATGCTTGCTGGAGTGGATTTTTGGGAGGCGAAGTTTTGCGCATACCGAATCCGCCAAGGTTTATTTGTTCCTTCAGATTCAGACATCGACAATTCGCACAATTGACACTTGACAACCCCGGGCGAAATCAATTGGTAAGGTCTCCAGACGTCCGCCGGTCAGGAGATTAGCAGAGGTTCTGCCTGACAATTTCGTAAAACGCGACGCCGGCCGCCACCGATGCATTCAAAGACTCAGTGCGTCCAAACATTGGGATGCGTGCAAGGAAATCGCAATGTTCCGCCACCAATCTGCCGATACCTTTGTCTTCGCTGCCAATGACAAATACAGTTGGTCGCTTCAAGTCGACTTCATAGATGGGCTGCGAATTTTCAAGGGCCAAGCCGACGACCCAGAACCCCAGCTCTTTCAGTTTTTCCAGTGATTGAACGATGTTTGTGACTCGCACCATCGGCATGAATGCAATTGCTCCGGCGCTTGCACGCGCAACTGAGGCGGTCAAACCGGCAGAACGACGAAATGGAACAAGTATCGCCTTCACACCCGCAACCTCTGCCACCCTGATGATCGCGCCGAGGTTATGCGGGTCTTCGATGCCATCGAGCACAGCAATTGAGTATCCATCCATAGTTTTTCCAGCTTGCTCGCGCGCACTTTTGTCTTTATCGAGCTGCTTGAGAAACTGATCGAAACCGATGAAATCAGCGGCGCTAATCTGCGCAACAACGCCTTGATGCCTCACTCCTTCGGGCATCAATCGATCCAACTTCTTGCGATCACAATCAACTACAGGAATCTTTTTCGCTCTCGAGATGTCTCGAATTTTTTCCAGGCGTTTGTCTGCGTGTGTTCCTGTCGCAATAAAAACCTTATGTATAGCCGCTTTTGAGGGGGAATCGTCGTTGTCGAGAAAAGCAAGCACAGCATTGCGCCCGCCGACGAACTCTTCTTCTTGCTTCTGTGAATCTGGTTTGATGTGCCGGATCTCGTTCGGTTCTCGTGGGTCTGCGCCGCAATCGCCCGTCAGGCAACACCTAAAGAGCAGAGCAGAGCCAAGTCTATCCTATATTCCTATATAAAGGTTTATCCGAGCGCGCGCTTTCATGGGGTAAAACCCCATGGACACAAAATTGCATAAATAAGTATTCTCAAGCTGGAATAGGTGCATTCGTGCATGTTCCCAGGAGTCACAAATGCTGTTCGATGTAGTGTTCTTCGGCTTTCCACTGGTTTTGGCAGTGTGCCTTGGAGTACACGCGATTCGCGACCAGCACCCGCAATTTTGGCTTCCTACCTGCTCTTTCTCGGCCTATTGCCTCTTCTATCTGGTCGGTGGACGCGAGGTAATTCTTTATCTGACTGTGGCTTTGATGATTGGGCACGGCTTAACTTCAATGGTTCCTGTAGGACCATAGCAACGCTCAAAGTATTTTCGACAAAAGTCCAGAAAGTGACTAGCTACGCGTGCGCTTTACAGGCATTACTGGCGTAGAGTGGCGGTTTTGCTGCGCTTCGGCGAGCGATCGCATACTTATATTGTGTTTCTTGAGCCAACGCGAGATTGTGTTGGGGTCGCACCATTTGTCTTCTTCCTCGCGGTAGATACGAGCGATTTCAACGGTGCTCAGTTTTTCCTTCACATACTTCTGGTACAACCAGTCTTTGTCCTGGTACAGGGTCTTTGTTCTAAGAGTCTTTCCCACGTGCAATTCCTCTAGTAGCCTGGTAGAGGGCTGAGTACTTGTTAGGACGGACAGCCGCGCTGCTTTTATGCGGCTCCCAAGCGTACTACACATTCTAATTGTCCCGGTTGCAAAGGACTTTGGCAAGACTCTAATTGAATTTTTTTCGCCAAGATCGATCATTTGCAATCATCTCTATCTGAGATCATTTGTAATTGGATGCCACTCGTGTGGGTATGAAGCGGTTGTGAGCGCCCAGCAAAATCAAAATATCCCAGCAGTCGACAAAGTTCTTCGCACGCCACAACTGGTCGCGAAGGAGGCTGATATCAAACGCGAGTTGTTAGCTGAACTCACACGCCGCGAGCTCGCTTCAATTCGAGAAGAGCTTCGCGCAGGAACGATAAAAAGCGCGCCGAGCTTAGAAGAAATTGCAAATAATGTCGCGAGCGAAGCCGATCGACTCGCTCAAGGAGCGCTTCACAGGCTGATAAACGGAACAGGCGTTATCCTCAGCACGAATCTCGGCCGCGCACCAATTCCACATTCGGTTCTGTCGCGAATGATGGAGATTGGCAAAGGATACTCGAATCTGGAGATTGTCCTCGAATCGGGAAAGAGAGGAGAACGCACTGAGTTCATCAGCGAGTTGCTTTGTCTACTCACAGGAAGTGAGTATGCGATCGTCGTCAACAACAATGCATCAGCAGTCATGCTCACAGTCGATGCATTAGCAAAAGGCAAAGAGGTTGTCGTTTCGCGAGGAGAACTTATTGAGATCGGCGGCAGCTTTAGATTGCCCGATGTAATCGTGTCTGCAGGCGGAACATTGAAAGAGGTCGGCACCACCAATAGAACTCGCCTCAAAGACTACAGAGAAGCCGTAAATCAAAACACAGGGTTGATCTTGAAGTGCCACAGATCGAATTTCGAGATAACAGGATTCACTGAGGAAGCCACTCTTGGCGAGTTGGTAGAACTGGGCAAGGAAAGAGGAATTCCAGTCGCAGAAGACGTGGGCAGCGGTGCGCTCTTCGATATCTCGAAGTTAGGTCTGAAGAAAGAACCAACAATCGATTTGCAAATTCGTGCAGGGGCAAATCTAGTGATGTTTTCCGGAGACAAGCTGCTTGGCGGTCCCCAAGCCGGAATCATCGCCGGTGAGAAAAGATACGTCGAGAAGCTGCGAAAGAGCCCGATGTATCGCGCACTGCGCGCAGACAAATTGATAATTGCGATCATTGAAAGCGTTTTGGCATCGTACTTGCATCCAGCTCCTGAAGAGATAATTCCAGCGCTAAAGATTGCATCCGTTCCTCCAGAAAAATTGAAAGAACGAGCAGAGAGACTCGTTTTGCAGCTGGAGCAAAAGCTCAACGGATCGATGAAGTGCAACCTTGTCAAAACACAATCAACTTTAGGTGGTGGCAGCTTGCCTGGACAGACACTTGACAGTTATGGGTTGGAACTGGAGAAAGAGAAGACCTCTGCAGAGAAGCTGGCCAAGCGGCTTCGAAGCGGTCAGAGGGGTTTGCCGCCAGTTATTGGAATAATCAACGACAACCGCCTGATAATTGATGTCAGAACTGTCTTGGCAGAAGACGAGAAGGACTTGATTGACGTCATTGTCGGCGCGAGTTCGGCGTGATTTTGCGTCAAGACTTCAGTGTTATAATCGAGGCGCTCTTGAACATCTTCATTTGAGGCTGAATATGGCTGAAGACACCGATCTCGAAAAAACCGTCGCGCAACTTTCAAGAAAGATTGACGAACAGGCAAGATTCACAAGAAGCGTAATGGTTATTTGCACGCTTGCAGTTTTAGGTGTGATGTTTTACACACTGACAGAGATGTTCAGCAAGCTTCCCGGCAGCATCGTCATGCACTACAGAAACAATCTGGACGAGATCGTGAAAGAGTGGAAGGTGTACGAGCAAAGCCAGAGCAGGCAAAAGGACGCGCCACCACCCGCAGTAGCACCTCCGCAAGCGCCACCACCTGCAGCGCCACCGCTTACTGCGAAGTAAGCACGCGCCTACTTCTTAAGCAGTGCTTGACGGCGCTTAACTTCAGACTCGACCTCTTCAGGCGAGATATTGTTGACTTGCATCGGTCCGGCGCAGATTTCACGCCATGGCGCACCAGCTAACGCTTGGCGCACGATGACTTCGAAGACCTGGGCGCGAACACCGCTTCCGTAGCTTCCGGCGCCGGCAACGAACGGTGTTGTCTGCACTGGTTTTGGAATTGCCTGGGAGCCTGTGTCGGTCGACGATTGTTGTGGTGCCGGCTGTGGTGGCATCGTCGGTTGCGGCGGCGGCTGAGGAGGCATTGTCGGCTGCGGCGGTGGCTGCGGCGGCATTGATTGTTGCGGCTGCGGCATTGGTTGCGGCGGCATCGTTTGCTGCGGAGCAGGCGCCGGTTGTGGCGGCATTGTCTGCTGCTGCTGCGGCATTGTTTGTTGCTGCTGCATTTGCATTGTCGGATCTTGCTGTTGTTGAGTTGGCTGACCGCCCGACATGTTGTTGAACGTGTCCATCTGCTGCTGAAAAAGCGGTCTGGCAGGACCTTGATCAAACAAACTGCTTGGCTGAGAAGTTTGCGAATCAAAGAAAGGATTTGGTGATGCTTTCTTCTCTTCTTGTGCTTGTTTCGGTGCCTGCAGCTGCTTTTGCATTTCCGAGACCATGTCTTTGGTAGACTCCCGCAGTTCATCGAGCTGCGCTTTGAGTTGATTGATCTCTTGTTCGCGACTCTTCAGCTCGCTTTCGGTTTTGTTGACTTCAGCTTCGCGCTCCTTAATCAAGTCGTCGCGCATGTGCACTGCCTCGGTCAACTCTTCGTAGCGAGAGCTGACTTCTTCAAGGCGCGATTGAAGAGCGTCTTTCGTCTCTTCCACTTCCGCTTCTTTGGCGGCGAGCAGTTCGGCGTACTCTTCTTCTCGCTGTTCGATTTTCTTTCTGAGTTCTTCGTTGAATCTGCTGATTTCTTCAAGACGCTTGACCATCTCTTCGTCTTGAACGTGAACCTCGACCAATTTCTCGACTTCGACGACTTTCTCTACTTCGACGATTCGTTCTGGTCCTGGCGCGAAGTTCTCACTCGACTCCCCCCGCGGTGCCATTTGAGAACGCGGTGGAGGCTCTGCAGCTTGCACTGCCTCATAAGCGGCTCTAAATAGGTCTCCGGAAAGTCGTTGCGTTCCCAATAAATCAACCAATCTATGGAGAAGATCGGCGGGATGTTCAGACGGATAAACCGCCATATATGCACACTTGAAAGTCCATGGATCGATGATGCCTGACGAAAGTTGGTCAGCCAAACTTGTGACCAATTGATCAGGCGTCAGCCTCGCATCTTCTTTTGCAGTTTCGCGGGCCTCGATAGCCGTCACCAGCTGATCGATTGCCGGCACCAACTCGCCTACAGCCTTCAACGGTTCCAATGCCGCAGAAAGCGAGTCCATCAAACTATTGAGCGTGAGTGCCAGCTCGGAGAAGGTCTGCTTCTGCAGCACTTCACTTAACGACCGCAGCTCATCAATTTGCTCCGAAGCGTTCTTGTGAAGCGACGCAAGATTCATCGCGCAGATTCCGAGCGATTGATCCATATTGTTCAAAAGCTCGATTTCCTGTGCGCGATCGATTTCGACATTGACTATAGGTGCAGGAACATTGACGACCGGTGCAGGAACATTGACAACCGGTGCAGGAACATTGATGACAGGCGGCTGAGCATGCATCATCGGTTGCGGCTGCGATTGAGGCTGCGGCTGCGATTGAGGCTGCGGCTGCGATTGAGGCTGCTCCTGGGATGGGGGTTGGGTCTGAGAACTCTCGTTGATTTGATCATGTGCCTGAGGCTGGGTCTCAA
>CAYZJR010000044.1:11603-17115 GCA_964478655.1 uncultured Candidatus Obscuribacterales bacterium | reverse complement strand
GGTTGGGTCTGAGAACTCTCGTTGATTTGATCATGTGCCTGAGGCTGGGTCTCAAGTTGATCTGTTTGTGTTTCGGGCGGCTCGACTTCTTTCGAAGCCTTCTTCTTCTCGCTGCCCTTCTGCTCCGGCTCGGGTGCCTTCGCCTCCTCCGTTTCCGGCGGCTCTTCGGGCTTCGGATCGTCAAGATCGGCATAGTCCGGATATTTCGGAGGCGGATAGTCAGGATACTCCGGCTCTTTGTACTCGTATGCCGGCGACTCTTCGGGTGCTTCTACAGTAGGAACCGGCGCCGGCGCTTGCTCTTTGTCAAACGGGTTTTCTCCCGATGAATGCAGCGAATCGCTCGGAGACACCGTCGCCCTGTCAAGTTCTACCGTCGGCGCCCCGGTGGCATATGGGTCAGCGGCCATCGCCTGCTTCGCCAACGACCCACGCAGACGCGCGCGTCGAGCAGCAAGTGACGAGTTGCCGTTCTCCCCGTTGTTTGAGTTTGAGTTTGGGTCTTGGTAAGTGCTGCTGTTGGCAGCGCTTCCTTTGTCCTCGCGAGCCATCTGGCCCCCTTTCAGTCCACCTGAGATTATTGCCGAACAAGGGCTCTAAGCCCCCTAATTACTTTTACCCTTTACGCCTTGAGTTACTCCGATTACTCGGTTTAATTAACATCTTGTGTAGAAAGTTATCAGTCGGGACGACTGAGACGTTCGGGTAGATTAGTCGAGAGTCCGCAACAACGACCCCCACTCTCAGTATATAACCCAAAATCCCAATTTAGCCTGGCCAGTTGCCACTTTATAGAACTTGACAACCATCTGGACGCTAGGTACCATTCCTGTAATTATCGTTCTATAGCCGCTTACCATCGTAATTTGCCTAAATTTCTAATTCTCAACCGTAAAGCCTAGCGGCACGCAGCCGGCTATTGAATTGCCGATAAATACGAGAAAGATGCACCAGTTGGGCGATTAAGAGCTATCATCAAATCAGTAAGTGAGACATCGGAGCAAGTCCTGACTTGGAAATTCAAATCTGCCAGACGTGCGGGGTCATACTCAAGGGGAAGAGCAAAAACTGCTCCTCTTGCGGCGTTATCATTTCAAAATTTTCCCCGACGACACTGCCTTTAGTTTCGAGATCCAGTGCGCCTCTTGCAGTTGAAGTAGGAGCAGACCCGCTCGTGCTCGAGCGCGTGGTCACTCATAGACAATACTCAGCATTATACGGAGTCGGGTTTACCGGCACCAATGGCGGCAATGGACACGATGGGAACGGCCACGAGAACGGAAACGGCAATGGTTCCAATGGCTCCAATGGCGGCAACGGCCAACAGACCGATCCCAATTCAGCGGAGTATGGATACGGACACCCCACGCTGTTTGGCGGAGCGTCTTCCATGATGGGAGGGTTTGCCGGACCTTCGTTCGGGCTGAACGAAAATTACGGTGGCAGCTCGACATTCAACGACCCAGTCGCACCCGAAGATCCACCGCCGAGCCCGATGGAACCAGTGGTTCCTACCCTACCGAAACTGTTCGACCCCGCATTCAATGTGCAAGACGAAGTGAACAGCTTCATGTCATCAACGGCACAAGAAGCGCCGATTGTTACGCCCGATGCCCCGCCTGATTTCACCAATTCGGATTTCTTGGGCAACGCGCCAGCCGGCATGGTTCCAGGATCTAGCATGGATGCGACTAGCTTTCCGGGCACCAGCAACGACTATGCGGCATCACCAACTTCAATGGTTCCTGGTGCTTCAGAACCTCAATCCGTTGAATCGGGACCTGTTTCGAATCAGGCTGTTCCTTCATCTAACTTGGCAGCAGCATTGGGTGCCGCCGGCGCGATGGGTGGTTTAGCAGCACTCGGCTCGATGGGAAATCCGTCACAGCTGGGTAGTTTCGGCTATATGCAAAATCTGAATCAGGGTCAGGGTGCGCAAGAACAAGCGAAGCCCGATTCGTTTTTTGGTGACGAGCCTGGTCCAGCGGCGGCGCCATCGGCGATACCGCAAGAAGCGCGCACGGCACCACCCGAGTCAATGGTGACTTCAGGGCAATTTAGTACCGCGGTCATGCCGCCTGCTGGCACGCAAAGCGGAGATGATTTCTTCGGTGCGGGAGCGCCTTCCAAACCGCCGGAAATAGCCCAGCCGGAATCGAGTCAGGCGCAGAGCAAGCCTGAGTTTGTTCCTGGTGATGAGTTTGTTCCTGGTGATTCGCCCGGTTCAAAAGACGAGCAAGCCAAAGCACCTGCTTCGCAAGGTGGAGATTTCGACTTTTTCGGGGGCGGCGCGCCGCCTGCTAAGGCGAAGGAGGAACCTCCAATCAATCCTGCCGCCGCAGAACCTCCGGAAGAGCCAAAACCGGCTGCCAGACACGAAGAGGAACCAAAACAGAAAGGCTCTGATTCGGCGCCGCCGACTTCGAATCCGCTAACAGATTTCTTTGGAGTCAGCGGCTCTGCACCACCACCGATTGGTGGCGGGAGTGAGCCAGTCAAGACGAGCCAACCGCCATCAAGTGCCAAAGGTAGTGACGACTTTTTCTCCAATTCAGGTTCGTCGAAGCAAAAAGCAATCGATACTGATTTCGACCCTCCGACATCAAAATCGAAGGGTGGAGACGATTTCTTCCCTGATGAATCGCGGTCGCGAAGAGGAACTGAGGACGAAGAACGTCCAAAAGTAGCGATGTCTATCAAGGATGCCACCAAAGGGAAATCATCATCATCGCGCATGCGCAGCATGCAGGCGGAAGATCTTGATGACGATGAGGACGAAGACGAAGACAGACCGCGCTCGCGGGCAAAGAAAAAATCATCCGATGCGCCGCCGAGGCGATCGTTTTCCGGTGGAGCATCTAAAGCCAAGAAATCTGGTCGAAACCGAGATGACGATGAAGACGAGGATGATGAGGGCAATGACGTCGCATCGAGAGATGACGATGACGATGAAAAGCAAGGTTTCCTAGCAGCGCTGGATGGTGAAGTCAATCTTCTCGGAATGACGCTGAACAAGAAGGCAGCACTCACTCTTTGCGCGTTCGCATTGATTGTTTTGGTTCAACTTCCTGGGTGGATCGGTGGACTGACCAGCCTCGCCGGTGGTGGCAACACCAGCACTGCCAGCAGTGGCGGCGGCGGATTCAATCCGCTGGCTTTCCTTAGCAATCCAGCGACGCCGACCGACTTTCCGCAAGTTTCAGGAGATTGGCAGGTGATCGGCCGAGCTACGATTGAAGGCAAGTCTTTCAACTTCGCCGGCGCGATGCGAATGAGTCAAAACGAAACTGGAGAAATTGGCGGACAAGGCAACGACCAAGGCGGAACATTCCTTTTCAAAGGAAACATGCGCGAAAACAACAAGGTCACCTTCGTCAAACAGTATTTGCAGAATGGGCAATTAACTGGAAAACCCATCACCTATGATGGCGTATTCGATACCAGAAAGAAGCCGATGGAAGCAGGCGGAATCTTCCAAACACAAGTTGCGACGGGTCACTTCATTCATAGAAAAGTAATGACCGTGACAGGTCAATGGAAAGCTAGAATGACGCAGCAGATTGCGTCAAACAATCCTGACATGCCGCAAATCGGAACCCAAGGATCACAGCAAATAAGCGGTTCTTCGGTGGATTCGGTGAAAGGTCCGCAAAAGTTCTTTATGTGGATCGCCGGTGGCATGCTCGCAGTTGGACTCTTCATCTTCTTATTCTTCTTGTATCTCTTCGGTCCAGCCGGAAAGATGAACTACTGGGAGAAACAGAAGTACATTCCATCGCAGTTTAAGGGTCAGCACAACAAAATGTTGGCTGAAATGGCGAAACCAATCAAACCTGGAGGTCTCCCTCTCGGAAAACGCTGCGAGTGGAATCCACTTATGTTCTGGACGCCGAAGGATCTCGCAATTCCGCCGGAAATGCGAAGGAACAACCCGCACATCCTCGTTATCGGCGCGGGCGACAAAGGAAAAACTCGCCTGGTCGCTACAATGGTTTGCCACGATATCGAAGCCGGAGACCGCGCAGTCATTGTTATTGACTCAGACGGATCGCTGTCCGACTTGACTACGAAATGGATGTCCGCGCATCCGAAAGGCAAAGAATTTGCGAAACGCGTGACTCTAATCGACCCGACATATAGAGGTGGTTCGAAGGCTTATAATCCACTTGAAATGCCGGAAGACGGTGACCTACAAGCAGCAGCATCTGCCATCGTATATGGTTTCAAGGCGATTTACACGGAGCCACCCGGTTCACAAAGTCAATGGAACCCTCAAACTGCGAACATCCTTCGCAACGCCGCCCTGCTTTTGATTGCCAACAACAAAACGTTAATCGACCTGCCCACCCTGCTTCAAGACAACGACTTCAGAGACATTTTGTTGGAGGGTGTCGAGAAGAAAAAGGGAGAGAAAGTCGAATACATAAGTTTGCTGGAAACATGGGGACAATACAAAAAGCTTGCCCGTACAGATCAGTGGATCACGTGGGTAGAACCGATTCTCAACCGAGTTACACCGATGCTCAGCGACCCCAGAATTCGTCCAATTTTGACGAAGCCTGTCGGTGATTTGAGCTTGAAGAAAGTAATTCAAGAAAGAAAAATTCTTCTGGTCAAAATTCCTCAAGGTCAATTGGATCAAAACGCGAACCTTTTGGGAAGCCTTATAGTGACCGGTCTCAAACAAGCGGCATTGTCACTGGGCGGAACCAAAGATAGAGAGCGCCCAGTCGCACTATATATGGACGAGTTCGACAACTTCATTGAAAAAGAAACGTTGGAAAACATCACTTCCGAAACGAAGAAGTTTCAGATTGGATTTGTCGGTGCAATCAAAACGTTGCAACACTTGCCGGAAGACTTCCGCAACCAGCTCATCATCAACGTCGGTATCATCAACGCGTTCGCGCTGGCGAAGAAAGACGGCGATATGTTGGGTCCTCAGATGTTCCGTGTTGATGGAAGAAAGATCAAACACCAGACGATCTCCAACTTCTTCAACAAGGTCAACACTTCACCACAGTTCGAACTTATTTCGGACGAAGAAAAACTGAACATTGACCGCGTCGTCGGCCAAGAAGAGCGGACTTTCTTCTGCTATAGAGTAGGAACAGTCGCGGGTGTCTTCAACATGAAAGCGCCAGACTTCGCCGACACTCCGGACAAGAACGTCAAAGGTAAGCTCATAGAAAAAATGCACGGTGTCGAAGGAGCAGAGGGCGGCGAAAACGGCGGCAGTAGGAAACGCAAGAAACGCGATGACGATGACGACGATGAATAGATAAAGGGTCGTCACGCGCCAGCAATATCGTTATTTGAATCGGGAGAATCCTTGCGGGAGAGAATCCTTGAGAGAGAAAATCCTTGCCGGACAGAATCCTTGAGAGAGTCATTTTTTTTAAGGAGACGCGTCCCTGGAGAGGTTCGGTATGCGCAGAATCTCATCGCCCGAAAGCTCATTCCACAGCGCCTTTCCGGACACACTTTTTTGCACATACCGAATCCGCCAAGG